>CALUEX010000004.1 GCA_944319815.1 uncultured Prevotella sp.
CACCCAATAATTTTACGTAACTCGCTGATTATCATTGTGCGCTATATGATGGCGCAAAAAAGTGATGAAGTCAGGAGCGTGCCGAATCCACGTCTATGGGTTTTGACATGGATTGCACCTCCGCTTTCAAGTCATACTTCTTAATGTATTTCCGCCACATATCCTGTAAGTTTGCCGGACAGATAATCAGCGTGCTGCTGGCGAAGGCCATCTCATACAGTTTGGCAATGGCGCAGGCGGTGATGGTTTTACCCAAGCCGACCACGTCGCCAATCATAGCCCCGCCACGCTTGTCGTTGTTCAGGTTCTTCGCCGCTATCTTTACGGCAGTCTGCTGGAAGTCGAACAGGTCATGCCGGAACTCCGGAGGAAGCGTGAACTCCTTGATGCCGCTTCGTGCCTCTTGGCTCAGGTGGTAAGCGGTTTTCAGATAGATATAATAAGGCGGTATTATTTTGTCACCTGCCCAACTCTCGTCAATTATCCGAGCCAGTTCCTCTGTGATATCCAAGCAGAAACGCTCATTCCAACGGTCGTCAAACCACCGTGCCAGCTTTTCCGCACTGTCGCTGTCGGCAAACTCTGCATTCAGTTCACCTTGCCGGGTCAGCCCCGCATACGTCAGGTTGCTGCTGCCCATGATGGCCTGTATCTTGTTGAAGTTGTCATCCGGACGGTGGGCAAGGTAGAGTTTGGCGTGCAACGGCTCTTTCAAATACAGCTTCACGCACACCTTGCCTTCCTTCAATTGCACGGACAGGCGGCGCAAAGTCCGCTCATCGGCAGCGGAAGGCAATCCCAACAGAAGCTGTCTCCTGAAATCCTCAGCAATCTGTCTCTTGCAGCGTTGCACGTATTCCGAATCGGGCAAGGTTTCCTGATGCGAATAAAGGCTGCGTATCAAGTCCTCGTCCGGGCGGTGCATCCCGATCAGCAGGCGGCAAAACCTCATCCTGCACTTGTCATCCTCGTACACATAACCGCCGGGCAGTTTGTCCACCTGCTCCACTATCAGGTTCCAGCCGCGCAGGTTGAAATATCCCACGCAAAAATCGACACGCTTCACACCTGTGTTTTCGATGATGCCGCGAAGCCCGTCCGTAAACTTTATGTCTATATTGTCGTATATCCTCGCCATTTTCTCTTGGTAAGAGATATACGTAAAAGACATAAATCCTATAAATCAGAGCGTTATCAAATATGAGTAAGCTGTTTTGCTAAACAAATCCATATGCTTATCATATTATAATCGAAAACCATTCATGGAATTTGCGATATTTTGCATACCTTTGCAATATAACTATAACTCTTACCAAGAGATGTTGTAATTTGCTCAACATCTTAACCGCTTATATTGCAGGTATTGCACATGCAAAATATGCATTCTTAAAATAATACTATTACTTATTTCTGAAGTCTGAAAATACCAGTTCTTTTACTTCCAAGATTCAGACAACTTAGAATTCTGCATTTTCATATTTAAGGATAAATCTCTTTCTGTATTTTTATATTTTAATACATATTGTATTTGAACTCTCGTTATCTTAGAATGCTATTGATTGTGTTCCAAACATTCTTTCGCAAGGCGAAACGGCGGTGAAAACGCCCCGATGCAAAGCAGTCGGCAAGTAACTTTTGAGGAAACGGAACGAAGTTTTGTGACCACAAAAGTACAACTTGCTTGACAAATCCTGCAACCGTGACAATATATCAGGAATGTATTTTGCGTTGATTTTACGTGTTTTCAACTCTTCGGGACCCATATCTCTTGATTACATGGCCAACAAATCCCATGACTTCGCGAATATTGAAATCAGGTAATCAAGTAATCTGAGTTACCCTATTCTGAATGTTGAGAGTACTCAAACTCAAGAAACGTAAATGTCTGAAATCTGTAATCCGACAAATCTTTTCCCTATTGTCATGTCATAGCTTAATCTTAGATTCTTTAATCCCGAATTTTAGGAATATGAACATTCACGAATCAAACTATTTTGTAAAAGGAAACGTTGACAATAAGCAGAAAAACGGGTCAGCGGATATTCTCGGTTGGTATCTCCGATGTATCAGGCATATTGCTTATCTTTGTGGCATGAAATCAGAACAATTACTTCGCGCCATCCTTCCGGATGTGCTGATAGACAATTTTGATGTGGTAAACTTTGAGAAAACCGATTCCCGTTTTGACATATGGCTCGACGAGAAGAAAGTCCAGCTGAAAGAAGACAGGTGGAAGGGCGGTATTATAGCCTATGGCTTCGGTGAGTACCATGAGATCCGTGATTTTCCCATCCGCGGACGTGCCACTTACCTGCATGTCCGCAAGCGGAAATGGCTTGACAAGTCAAGCGGCGAGATATTCAGCTATGACTGGGATTTGTCCGAGTATGACAGCACGCGTCTGAACGCGGAGTTTGTCGCTTTTTTAAAAGAAGGAGATTGAGTCCACTCCCGTAAGTATTTCCACATTGGCCGCGCGTAACGGCTTGAACGGCCAGACCCTGCGCAAACAGTACAAGAATGTCATCAGCGGTTACCGTGTCTGGGACCAACTTGGACACGCAGAGGAGTACATCCTTTTTCCGGAAAACATCGGTGCGGATTTAAGCCTTGACGAGACCTGTCTGAGCAACGGAGAGGTATATACCCTTCTGACCAACAAGGCTGCGCATGGACGTAAGGGTACGCTGGTGGCCATGATACGGGGCGTGGCGACAGACATGGTAGCAGTCTCCTGCGCAAGTTGCCTTCCGCCATCCGCCGTGTCGTGAGAACTGTCACCACGGATCTATCCTCAGCCATGATGCTGACCGTCAAGAAGGTGTCCCCTCATGCCACGCTTATAAACGACCGTTTTCATGTGCAGCAGCTCATGTCCGAGGCCGTGGACCAGCTGAGGATACGGCTACGCTGGCAGGTGCTTGAAGAAGAGAACAAAGCACTAAGGGAACACCGTGCCGGATGTAAGGCTGCCAAAAGCAGGGCAGAACGTGAGGCTTTAGGACAATGGGAGCCATGCCGCATGGCCAACGGTGAAACCATGCCGCAGGTCATGGCCAGAAGCCGGCACGTCATCCTCAAGCACAAATCCAAATGGAACGGACAGCAGAAGAAACGTGCGGAGGTGCTTTTTGAACGCTTCCCGAAGCTGAAGGAAGCTTACGGGCTAAGCATGAGACTGACGGAACTGTTCAACAAAAAATCCACTCCTGCCCAGGCACGTCTGAACCTTGCAAGATGGTATAACGAGGTGGAGACTTTCGGAGAAAACGAATTCGCGCGTGTACTGGAAACCTTTGAGAACCATAATAAGACTATCATCAATTACTTCGAGGAAAGGCTGACAAACGCATCGGCCGAATCGTTCAACGCCAAGATAAAGGCTTTCCGCGCGCAGTTCAGAGGCGTAGGAGATATCAAGTTCTTTATGTTCAGACTTGCAACACAATATGCCTGATACGTCGGGGCTACCAACCGGGAATATCCGCTGACCCAGAAAAACAAAATCCAATCTAATGCAACTTGCTTGAAAAGATAAAGATTGTGTCTGGATTTCATTGCATTTCAAGAATGTTCGGTGTTCGCATGGTGTTCGCAAAGGATATGAAAAAAGCAGTTACGAACTTCGTAACTGCTTGATTTTCAATGTGGGCCATCCAGGGCTTGAACCTGGGACCTCCAGATTATGAGTCTGTTGCTCTAACCAACTGAGCTAAAAGCCCTACTCAGACCATAGGTGGTCAAGTTTTCGTGTGCAAAGGTACGGCTATTTGGGCAAACTGCCAAATTTTTTTTGTAAAATGTGCGTAAAAAACATGAAAAAACGGTGTTCGGGCGGTTGTTGACGGTGTTTATAAGGTTTTTGGGGAGTTGTAATTGTTCTTTCGTCTCGTGGGGGATGGGTGTGGCGCGACCGTTTTGCTGGGCTTTTGGGGAAGTCAACGGAGGATGACGGAGTGGTGCATCGTGGACGGGACGGCCTCTGTGCTCCCATCTGTGGCGTTGGCGTGGCATGGGCGGTCGGTGTGCCTGTGTCTACGGATGCTTCCGGGCGCCTTGTCGGTTGGGTGTTGGCGTGCGTGTCGTGGATGCTGTGGAGGCGTGTGTTGGCGCGTATCCCGGGGCGATTGCGGTGCTCTTGTAAATGGCTGATTGCCAGACGGTTCGCCGTTTGCCGCAAATCGTGCTGCAAAAGATGCCCTTTGAGGCGGTAAAAGATGGCTTATTGCGGGATGAAAGCTGCCCTTTTGCGTTTCCGCGGATGTGGGGACGCATTGCCGTCGGCTGCATAAAATATGGAAAGATACGTTAAATTTGCGTGATAATGCGCGTCGGCGGTGGTTAATATCGACTATTTGTACTAAATTTGCAACCGATATTAACTTAATCATTTCTTAATTGATAAATGAGCAACGAGATTAACCCGTTATTCAGCAACCTGCATGGGTTGACGGATAACGAAGTGGCAAAGAGCCGTCAGGAGCACGGCGAAAACACCCTTACGCCTCCAAAGAGGACCCCGCTGTGGAAACTTTACCTTGAGAAATACAAGGACCCCATCATCAAGATTTTGCTTGTGGCTGCCGTTGTGTCGCTTGCCTTGGCCAGCATCAAGGGCGAGTATATCGAGACTATAGGCATCATCCTGGCCATCATCCTGGCCACGACCATCGGCTTTTGGTTCGAGATGGACGCTGCAAAGAAGTTCAACGTGCTTACGGCGCTGGGCGAGGAGTCGCCCGTCAAGGTGCGCCGTGGGGGCAAGGTGGTTGAGATTGCGAGGAAAGACGTCGTTGTCGGCGATGTCGTTATTATAGAGGTAGGTGACGAAATACCTGCCGACGGTACGCTCGTCGAGTCAACCGACTTGCAGATTGACGAGTCGTCGCTCACCGGCGAGCCGATTATCACCAAGCACGCCGACCCGGAGAAGAACGACGGCGAGGCTACTTACCCCTCGTCGAAGGTGCTGCGCAGCACGATGGTGATGAACGGCCGCGGCACGTTCCAGGTGACCGAGGTCGGCGACGCCACCGAGATTGGCAAGGTTTCGCGCGCCAGCACCGAGATGACCTCGGTGAAGACACCCCTCAATATGCAGCTCGACAAGCTGGCTAAGCTCATCAGCAAGTTCGGCATCGGCATATCCGTTGCCGCCTTCGTCATATTCCTCGGCCGTGACATAATCCTCGACACCAACGGCGTTTGGGCGTCGGGCGACTGGCTGCAGATGGCGATTGTCGTGCTCAACTATTTCATGATGGCCGTCACCTTGATAGTGATGGCCGTGCCCGAGGGTATGCCCATGGCCGTCACCCTTAGCCTTGCGCTCAACATGAGGCGTATGCTGAAGAACAACAACCTCGTGCGCAAGCTGCACGCTTGCGAGACGATGGGAGCCGTGACGGTAATCTGCACCGACAAGACCGGTACGCTGACGCAGAACAAAATGCAGGTGGCCGACATGAAGAAATACGTCGATGACGACACGCTTTTCGGCTCGTCCATAGCCCTGAACACCACCGCCCACCTCGACACGGAGGGCGGCAAGGGCATCGGGAACCCTACGGAAATAGCCCTGTTGCTGTGGCTTGAGAAGAACGGCACTGACTACCGTGCGCTCCGCCGGGAAGAGGATATAGAGGAACAGTTGCCGTTCTCTACCGAGCGCAAGTATATGGCAACCGTCGGTAAGGTGGCCGGCAAGCGCGTGCTGATGGTCAAGGGCGCGCCCGAAATCATCGCCTCGATGTGCGACCTGTCAGAAGGTGAGCGCAAGGAAATAGGCGAACGCCTGCGCGGATACCAGAACCAGGCAATGCGCACGCTTGCCTTTGCCTACCGTGTGCTGGCCGAAGGAGAGACGGCCGACCTCGGCTCAATAGCCGCAGGGCCTAAACTGACCTTCCAGGCCGTGACGGCCATAAGCGACCCCATCCGCCAAGACGTGCCCGACGCCGTGCGCCAGTGCATCGATGCGGGCATACAGGTCAAGATTGTGACGGGCGACACGTCGGCAACAGCTATCGAGATAGCCCGCCAAATAGGCATCTGGGACAAGGCTACGCCAGCCGAGGCGCAAATCACCGGACCCGACTTCGCGGCCCTTTCTGACGAGAAGGCGTTTGAGCTCGTGCCCAAATTGCGCGTAATGAGCCGTGCAAGGCCAACCGACAAGCAACGTCTCGTCAACCTGTTGCAGAAACACAACGCCGTCGTTGCCGTGACAGGCGACGGCACCAACGACGCTCCCGCCCTTCACCATGCCCACGTAGGGCTCTCGCTTGGCTCCGGAACGTCGGTTGCGAAGGAGGCCAGCGACATGACGCTCATAGACGATTCGTTCCGCAGCATAGTAAATGCCGTGATGTGGGGACGCTCGCTTTACAAGAACATCCAGCGCTTCCTCTTCTTCCAGCTCGTCGTCAACGTCACGGCGTTGTTGCTCGTCCTGGGCGGCTCGATGATAGGAACGGAGCTTCCGCTCACCGTCACTCAAATCCTTTGGGTAAACCTCATAATGGACACATTCGCCGCCCTTGCCTTGGCATCGCTGCCACCGTCGCGCGAGGTCATGAAGGAAAAGCCGCGCAAGCAGAGCGACTTCATCATCACCAAGGGCATGGCGCAGGGTATCATAGGCATCGGCGTGGCGTTCTTCGCCGTGCTGTTCGCCTTCCTCATCCACTGCAACCAGTCGGAGGGCGACCTGCACGTACACGAGCTGTCGATGTTCTTCACCACGTTCGTGATGCTCCAGTTCTGGAACTTGTTTAACGCCAAGGCGTTCGGCTCGAACCATTCGGCTTTCCATGCCTTCACCCATGACAACGGCCTCCTGCTCGTCTTGCTCATCATCTTGGGCGGACAGTGGCTCATCGTGACCTTCGGCGGCCAGATGTTCCGCACCGAGCCGTTATCTCTTGCGGAGTGGCTTGTCATCATAGCCAGCACGTCCCTTGTGATGTGGGTTGGCGAGTTGTGGCGCGCCGTGAAACGTCTGAAGAACAGGAATGCGTAATATAATATTCGATTTTGGCGGCATCCTCGTTGACCTTGACCGCAAGCGCTGCATCGATGCGTTCACGCGCATCGGTGCAGGTGCCATTGCCGGGTATGTTGATGAATGCCGCCAGGAGGACCTTTTCCACGACCTTGAGGTTGGCAACACCGGCATAGGGCAGTTTTGCGACGCCGTGCGGCGCGCCTGTCCCGGCTGTTCGGCCACGGACGACGCCATCTGCGAAGCATGGAACGCACTGCTTGCAGGCATACCGAAGCGGCGTCTTGACAAGCTGTCGGAGCTTAAACAGGCCTACAGGCTTGTGCTCTTGAGCAACACCAACCCAATACACTGGCGCAAGGCCGCCGCCGACTATTTCACGCAAGGCGGCCTCACCGTCGGCGACTATTTTGAAACGGCTTACCTGTCTTACGAGATGCACCTGCTGAAACCGGGAGAAGAAATCTTCCGCAGGGTGCTTGACGAGTCGGGTATGGCTGTCGGCGACACGCTGTTCATCGACGACTCAGCCGCCAACTGTGCCGCCGCTTCCGCTTTAGGCATAGCCACGCTCCATGCCGTGCGCCCCGACGAGTGGCTCAATAGGCTGTGAACTGCCGCCCTTCATGGCATCAGCCGTGCGGCGCTATAATATAAAGGTGTAGCCCCGGCAGGGCAAAGGCTTGGCCAAACATATTACAATCTCTCGACAATGTACAACCAATCAGTAGCGTCAATAGGCTTTTTCGACGGTGTGCACCGCGGCCACAGATACCTCATCAAGGCCGTAATGGACTGTGCAGCCAAGTGTGGTATGCAGTCAACCGTGGTCACTTTCGACCGCCATCCGCGCCTCGTGCTCCACAAGGAGTTCCAGCCGAGGCTGTTGACCACCGCCGAAGAGAAGGCTGCGTTAATCAAGTCAACGGGCGTAGACAACTGCGTGATGCTGCATTTCGACGAGAAGCTGGCGTCGCTTTCGGCTTACGACTTCATGAAGGACGTGCTGCGCGACCGCCTGAACGTGCGCAAGCTGATAACGGGATATGACAACCGCTTCGGCCATAACCGCTCCGAGGGCTTCGACGACTATGTGCGCTACGGCCGTGAGCTTGGCATCGACGTTATGCGTGCCGACGCCTTCGTGCTCAACGGCGTGCAGGTAAGTTCGTCGGTCATACGTTCGTTCCTTTCGGCCGGCGAGGTAGAGATGGCCGCGATGTGCCTTGGCCGCCATTACCGGTTGGCCGGCAGGGTGGTGGGCGGTTACCATGAGGGCCGCAAGTTAGGGTTCCCCACGGCCAACATCGAGTTGGCCGACAGGCTGCAACTCGTCCCGGAGACGGGTGTTTATGCCGTGAAGGTGTCGATTGACGGCGGCGCGCGCCTTGCCGGAGGCATGATGAACATCGGCAACCGGCCTACGTTCGACGGCACGGAGACTACCCTTGAGGTCAACATCTTCGGCTTCAGCGGCGACCTTTACGGCCATGAGGTCAGCGTGAAGTTCGTAAAGCGGCTGCGCGGCGAGCGCAAGTTCAGTTCTGCGGCCAAGCTGGCGGAGCAGCTCGAGGCCGACCGCACCGACGCCATGGCAGCCCTTGAGGCCTCGGGGCGTCAACTTTAATGATGATTGTAAAACAATGTTACGACATAAAAGGGAAAGATGAAGAAAGCCTTATTGTATCTTTTTTATTTCATATTGGTTATGTTCGTTGCCCAGTGGGCTGTCTATTTCGTGTGGATGTTAGCCTCGGGCAGCAGTGTTGACGACGTGCTCCGTGTGTTCGGCGGAGGCAACGCGGCGGCCATAACACCGGCCATGACAGTGGCGGCGTCGGCCCTTTCAAGTGCGGCGGTCATCGGCCTGTTCGCATGGAGGCGCTTTGCCCCCATGTCTCCCGTCTACCTGCGCACGCGCCAGTGGGGCGTGTTTTTCTGGTGCACCGTAGCCTCATTGGGCACAATCATACCGTCGGCGTGGCTGCAGGAGCTCCTGCCGGAACTTCCAGACCTGTCCGGCGACACGTTCAAGGCCATGATGGACAACCGCTACGGCTACTTCGTGCTGTGCCTCCTCGTGCCCTTCGCAGAGGAAGTAGCGTTCCGCGGTGCAGTGCTTCGCTCCCTTCTTGGCTCGTTCAGGAACCATTGGGCTGCCATAGCCATATCCGCCGTGTTCTTTGCCGTGGTTCACGGCAACCCCGTGCAGATGCCCCATGCCTTCCTCGTAGGGCTGCTTCTCGGTTGGATGTATTACCGTACAGGCAGCATCCTGCCCGGCGTCGTGCTCCATTGGGTCAACAACACCGTGGTTTATGTGGTCTATACGCTGTACCCGTATATGGCAGATGCGAGCCTGCAGCAGATTTTCGGCGGCAACACCAATAACATGGTGCTGTCCGTCATATTCTCGATGTTCATACTCCTGCCGGCCATTTACCAGCTGAACGTGAACATGAAAAAAGCGGGAAATTAAGAGTTTAAGAGTAGGGTAGTCAAGAATTAAGGGTTAAGGATTAAGAAAATATGCAACACGGCTATTTTCCTTAATCCTTAACCCTTAATTCTTAGTTGTTTTTACGCAGTAAGCCAGCCGTCATGGTAGAACGTCCCGCCCGGCTGCGAGGCGTCAGCCCATCCGTGCGGATGCGGCGGACGTTTGTGCGGTTTCTTCTTTTTGGGCTTGTGCTTCTTGTGGTGCGGCGGCTTCGGGTGGTCGCGGTGGACCACGCATCCCGTACAGAGCAATGCCCCTATGATGGCCACTATCATGATTTTAAGGTGAGCAACAGTCTTCATAGTCTCTTGTTTTTCTTGTCATGTTAATATGTTAAAAGTCTCTCTTTCGCGTCGATTTTGACGACGGTTTACATATATGACACGATAAAGGGCGTAAAGTAAAATCAAGTGACGACTTTTTTTACCCAAAAAGCGTGATTGGCGTGGCGTTGCCAGGCTAAGGAGCGTGCCGCCGTTGTTTCACCGTTCACGTGCCTACCTGTATCCCGCTGGCAGCCAGTCGGTTACGGGCGGCCGTGCAAAAGGCCACCTTTCGTGCCGTGAAAGATGCCCTTTTGCACGGCGTTTTGTGCCCTTTTGCGGTGCGTGAAGCCACCTTTTGCCCTGCGCCCCGCCGTAAGCTGCCGACAAGCCGCGGACGGGCATCTGTGCAAACTGCTGCACGGCGACGGACAAGAAGTGGCGGCATCATTCGTTTTTTATGGCAGATTTCAGTAAATTTGCAGCGGTAAAAATAGTCAGGCAATGAACAAGTACACCCAATTCGCCCTGCTGTCGGCGTCAACATTGCGTATGCTGCCCCACATATTGTGGTACCTGCGGTTCAGGAAGACCATCGACGCCGACCTCGAGCAATACGGTGAGGGGCGCGGCTCGGTAGTGACGTTCATCAAGGTGTGCACACGCCAAAAGGTGTTCCGCAACCTGTTCTACTACCGGTTGGGCGAATACCGCTCGGTGTTCATAAAGTGGCTCATGCCCGAAGAGCCGACGATGCACATCACCTGCCCCGACATCGGGCCGGGATGCCACCTTGAGCACACTTACGCCACATACCTCAATGCCGACCGCATAGGGCGCAACTTCTACTGCCTGCACCTCGTCACCCTCGGCAACGGGCGTGACGGCCGTCCCACGATAGGCGACAACGTAAGGATTTACACAGGCGCAACGGTGTTCGGCAAGGTGACAATCGGCGACAACGCCACAATAGCCGCCGGCACGGTGGTTCGCAAGGATGTGCCCCCAGGGTGCACCGTGGCCGGCAACCCGGCGGAGATAATAAAGGAGGGAAGGAGTAAGTAGAGAAGGAGTAAGTAGGTATGTTTAAGTAGTAAGCTACTTACTCCTTCTCTACTTACTCCTTCCCTCCTAAAAAATAAAACCAATAAAGAAATGACTGAATTTGAGAAGATGCGCAGCCAGCAGCTCTACGATTTCTCCGACCCGGAGATTTTCGCGAGCCTGGAGCACGCCAAGGAGGTCTGCACGCGGTTGCAGACGATGACGATCACCTCTGACGGATACCGCGAGGTTATCGAAGACCTCGTACCGGGCATTCCTGAAGACAGCGTAATCTGCCCGCCGTTCCACTGCGACCACGGCAACGGCCTTAAAATCGGGCGCAACGTCTTCGTCAACTATAACTGCACGATGCTCGACGGAGGCCTGATAACCCTTGAAGACAATGTCAAGGTAGGCCCTAACTGCCAGCTCTACACGCCCCATCACCCCGTTGACCACGTGCTGCGGCGCAAGACCGTCGAGACGGCTTACCCCGTGACCATAGGCGAGGACACGTGGCTCGGCGGCGGCGTAATCGTATGCCCAGGAGTCACCATAGGCAAGCGGTGCATCATCGGGGCTGGCAGCGTGGTGACGAAAGACATTCCCGACGACTGCGTTGCCGTTGGCAACCCCGCAAGGGTTATCAAGAAAATAAAGAATTGAGGATTAAGGGTTAATAAAAATAGCTTTGCTGGCAACGGCAGGGCATATTTCCTTAACTCTTAATCATTAATTCTTATATCATTAACTCTCAATCCTTAATTTATAAATATGGAAATATTGTTTGTCTGTCTCGGGAATATCTGCCGCTCACCGGCCGCCGAGGCGATAATGAAAAAGAAGCTGGAAGACCGTTGGCCGTTGTGCGCCGACGTGCAGGTTGACTCCGCCGGCATAGGCTCTTGGCACGAAGGGCAGCTGCCCGACCGCCGTATGCGCAGCCATGGCGCGCGCCGTGGTTACGACATCAGCAGCATAGCGCGGCAGGTAAGGCCCGATGACTTCGCGCGCTTCGACTACATCTTCGGCATGGACCACGAGAACATGGCCGACCTGCGCCGCCTTGCGCGCACCGATGCGGAGCGTGCAAAGGTGATGTGTGCAGCCGACTTCATGACCCGCCATCCGCAGTACGACACCGTGCCCGACCCATATTACGGCGGCGACGGCGACTTTGAACTGGCCCTTGACCTTATTGAAGATGCCTGTGACGGCATTATCGACCGCCTGTTCAGCGTCGGTTGAGCACGGTTTTAGGCACGCTTGCCACCAACGTTTGTAAACGTTTGGTTTACACTTTGAGAGTATAGCATTTTAAAATATTGCTATTTCTGCATTTTGGCCTTGCCCCGTAGCGTATTTTTAGACTTTTTTCCTTATCTTTGCATAAGGCTATCTGCACCCGGGCAATCGCGTCTAAGCCCGCTTCCCGCTCGTTAGTGCAGCTGTAGCCGACCGTGGAAAATGGTTGTAGAGTTCGGACATTCTTGTCTTAATGGAGTGAGGCGCCATCTTGCATTTGGCGGATTGGCGTGGTCGTAAGGCGCATAGCGTGGCTTATCCCGCTCGTGCTCGTTGTCGTGCCGTGTATCGTTGCCGTCTCGTGCGGCGGCGGGCAAGGGTAT
Organism: uncultured Prevotella sp.; assembly: GCA_944319815.1. Taxonomy (GTDB): domain Bacteria; phylum Bacteroidota; class Bacteroidia; order Bacteroidales; family Bacteroidaceae; genus Prevotella. The sequence continues at coordinate 12,439 of CALUEX010000004.1, forward strand.
GGCGACGCCCGCAGCGAGAGGCTGACGGCCGCCCTCGCCGCTGCCGACGATTCGTTGGCGGCCAATTCGCCGTGTGCCTTGGCAATGCTTGAGGCCGGTATTGACAGTGCAGCCGACAGCCTTGAGTATTATGACTGGTACTTGCGCATCATGCGTTACAGCGTGCAGCGCGACGTGCCCGACACCACGAAGCTGCGCTGGGGGCAGGTTTACGACTATCTCGCGGCCCAGGAACGCACCCCGAGGGTTGACGGCATGATGGCCGTATTGCTCAACACCAAGGGCAGTTATTATTACAAGCTGCACTACGAACCGTCCAAGGCAATACGTGCCTACGGCGAGGCTTACGCCCGGTTGTTCGGCAGTGACGCCGAGGACAGGCTTCCCGACGTGTGTGCCAACCTTGGTGATGCATACGTGTCGGCCAACGATATGCCCCGCGCCGCTTACTGGTATCGCCGCGCGTTGTTCCTTGCCGACTCGCTGAAGCTGCCCAGCGAGGCTTCGGTGAGCCTGTACATGGGGCTCGGGAGGATTTATCTCAACCTCGGAGACTTTGACTCCGCCTTGCAGTGTTACAAGAATGCGGACAGCAATTTCGGCCTGATGCCGCTCAACATGAAATACTATTTCCTGACAAACTACGGCAACTATTACTATTATGCAGGTGATTACGCCGCCTCGCTCAAGGTCTTCAAGCGCATGAAGGCTCTGGTCGAGGCCAACGATATGCGTGAAAGCTACGAGATGTACCTATGCCTCGTCAATATGGCCGACCTCTACCTAAACCTCGGCAAGCCTGACGAGGCGCGGCGTGCGCTTGCTCCTGCCGAGGCGTTTTTCACCAAAATCGGCGACGAGACGGCCATCTATTACTGCCACACCATACGTATGGGCCTTGCATTGAAGGCCGGCGACACCTCGTCGGTGGGCAATATCCTCCAGACCGAACACCTTACCGCGCCAATAGACTTCAACATCGTCAACATACGCCAGCGTTACCTGCGCGACTACTACGTGCGGCGCGGCGACTACGAGGCTGCCTACCGCAACCTCAGCGACAGCATAGCGCGCAACGATTCGCTGAAACACAACGTGGCTAATATGCGCGCCTCGGAAATAATGATGCGCTACTCGCAGGACACGTTGAGGCTTCACTACGAGATGTATATGCAGGCCAAGGACGCCGACATACGCACGGCGCGGCTTTGGATATACGTTGGCGTGCTGTTGATTGTGGCCCTTGTCCTCACGTTGCTTTACGGGTTGACCTTCGCGCGGAAGCGGAGGCTGCAGCTGCGGATGCAGTTAATGCAGCTGAGGCTGCTCAACGTGAGGTCGAGAATATCGCCCCATTTCATATTCAACGTGCTCAACCGCAGGGTGGCCGAGGCTTCGCCCGAGGGTGCCGGCGAGTTGATGTCGCTCGTGAAGCTCATCAGGGCCAACCTGAATATGTCCGGCAAGGACTTCGTCCCGCTTAAGGAGGAACTCGACTTCGTGCGCAGCTACGTTGCCGTTGAGCGCGCCTCGCTCGGCGATGGCTTCGAGTTCGAGGTGTCGGCACCTGCCGACAGCGTGCTCGAAGCGGTGCAGGTGCCGTCGATGCTGGTGCAAATCCTCGTGGAGAATGCCATCAAGCACGGCCTGAAAGGGCGCGAGGGGAGCAAGAGGCTGCGGCTGGCTGTCGAGGTGGATGCCGCCGAGTGCCGCGTGACGGTGGCCGACAACGGGCCGGGCTTCGACATCCGGCGCAGCGACCCGTCATCGACGAAGACTGGCCTGAAGGTCGTGCGGAACACCATCAGTATGCTCAACCATGCCAACAAGCGCAAAATCAGGCTTGGCGTGAGGAACGTGCCCGCCCCGGGCGGTGGCGTCAAGGGGTGCGAGGTTACGCTCGTCGTGCCCCGTGGGCTGAAGCCCGTCTTAATGAACTGAAAACAAACAACTGCTGACCTTATGAACGTAATGATAGTAGACGACACCAAGGCTGCCATCGACTGCCTCGCCGCCAAGCTGGAGAGGTATCCCGGCGTGACGCTCTCGGCTACCGCAATGACAGGCGAGGACGGCATCGACAAGGTGCTGAGGTACAAGCCCGAACTGCTGTTCCTTGACATGGAGCTGCCTGACATGAACGGGATAGGCTTCCTCGAGCGGGTGAAGGAGGTGTCAGACTATTGGTGCTACGTGGTAATCTATACAGCTTACGACGATTATATGCTGCCGGCTTTCAGGAACAAGGTGTTCGACTTCCTGCTGAAACCTATTGACGACGGCGAGCTCGACACCATCATGAACCGCTTTTATGCCGACCGTGACGCCGGCAGGGCCGCGGCGCCGGGTGGCAGCCAGCCCAAGGTTAACGGCGGCAAGCTGCTGTTTTACACCAATGCCGTTGACTTCAGGCTGGTGCAGATACGCGACATCTGTGTGTTCAGGTACGACCATGACGCCCGCGTGTGGACTGTCGTGGCTGCCGGGTGCGACCGTCCGCTGCGGCTGAAGCGCAGCGTCAACAAGGACGCCATACTTGCCATAGACGACAGTTTCGTGCAGGTGAGCCAGAAGTGCATCATCAACGTCAACTACCTGCTTGAGGTTCGTGACAACGTTTGTAGCTTCTACCCGCCGTTCGACGGCATCACCGACGTAAAGGTGGCCCGTTTCTTCCGCCGCAAACTGGTAAGCCGTTACAATTCGCTGTAGCCCTGTGCGTCCGCCGTTTGCGGCAGGTTGCGCCACGGGGTGCAGTCGCCCGTTTTCCCGTTTGTGCCCTTTCGCGTTGTAAAAGGGCACAAACGGCAGTCTAAAAGGGCACGTTTCGCATTGCGAAACGTGCCCTTTTGCAATGTGTTATGGCTCAAGGTGTTACGCAGCCGCTTCCCTGCCGCCGCTCATCCCGCGCCGTACTGCAGTGTTTCCGCGTTTTGTCTTTAACTCCTTAGCGAGCGGGAACAAACCCCCTTCCCAATCTCCCTGAAGGGAGGGGGAGGTTAATGAAAAGGCAGCCCCTCCCAGCCTCCCCGAGGAGAGGAGGTAGGTGAAAAGGCTATTGTCTTAACTACTTTACTACATAACTCCTTAACTCCTAAAAGGAACGGCTATTGTCTTTAACTCCTTAGCGACCGTAGGGAGCGATAACTCCTTTAACTTCTTTAACTACTGGAGAGAACTCCTTTAACTACTAATGAATGGGAACTTTGCGGACATTCATTTTTGTTATGTCGGCCAAAGTTTTGATTTATGTCAAAAACATAGCTCTTTCATGCAAAAATGTGTCATATTATTTTGCTGTGTGCGCAAACAGCCGTATCTTTGCAACGTCAAAACAAGACAAATAGGTATTAGGTTCAATAGGTATTTAAGTTATAAGGTATTAAGTGTAGATTGTTATTTCAAGGATGATGCCTGCGCCGTGAGGCGATGGCGATTATGTTTAAGGTGAAAAGATATGTTTAGGTAACAGATGTTAAAACCCTGTTTGCTGTGAATACAGCAACAGGTTTCGGGGGTAGGGAAAGCATTAAACACGGCCTCCGAATTTTTTTATGACAACGTTTCAAAATCGACATTATATTCAGGGCGCTCCTCCGTTGACGGACGAGTGCCTTTTTCGTGGGTATAAGCCAGCCCCCTCCCAATCTCCCCGAAGCCCCTCCCAGCCTCCCCAAGGGGAGGAGAATGAATGAAAAGGCTAATGTCTTAACTCCTTTACTCCCTAACTCCTTAACTCCTAAAAGGAAAAGCATTTGTCTTTAACTCCTTGAGGAATTATTTTTATCGGCCAAGGCTTGTATATTTAACGCAAATATATTATTTTCGCGCGATGTTTTCAAATGAAAAGAACAATGCGCTGCTTGCGATGATTCGCAACGGCCAGGACATGAGCGGCGGCCAGAAGCTGAACCTGATAGTGCAGCTCAGTGTGCCGTCAATTCTCGCCCAGCTTACGACCATCGTCATGTTCTATATCGACGCATCAATGGTCGGTGCCCTCGGGGCGCGGGCTTCAGCCTCAATCGGCATAGTAGAGTCTACCACATGGCTTTTCGGGGGGCTCACGTCGGCCGCCGCGCTGGGCTTCTCGGTGCAGGCCGCGCATTTCATCGGTGCCAACGACTTCGAGAAGGCGCGCCAGGTGTTCCGCCAGGGGCTTATGGCCACGGCGCTGTTCACCATCGTCCTAACCTCCATCTGCCTGGCCATAGCCGGCCCGCTGCCGCGTTGGCTTGGCGGCGGGGCCGACATTCAGGCCGACGCCACGGCGTATTTCGCCATTTACTGCCTGTCGTTACCGGTCTACCAGGTTGGTATCCTGTCGTCGAGTATGCTGAAATGCTCGGGCAATATGCGCGTGCCGAGCCTCATGAGCATCCTTATGTGCGTGCTCGACGTGGTGTTCAACTACTTCCTTATTTACGAGACGCGCCCCATGACGCTGTTCGGCACTGACGTCGTGATGCCCGGCGTAGGTATGGGCGTGGCCGGCGCGGCCCTCGGCACGGCCATGGCATACATCGTTACGGGCGTTATGCTTATATGGTTCGCCACGGTCAAGTCGCCCGAACTTAGGCTGAACACCGAGAAATGGTCGTTTAAGCCCATGGGACAATACCTCCGCAACGCCGCGAAAATAAGTCTCCCGATGGGTGCGCAGTATGTGATGATGAGCGGTGCGCAAATCGTGAGCACGATGATTGTAGCCCCGCTTGGCAACATCGCCATAGCCGCCAACACGCTGGCCATCACCGCCGAGAGCCTCTGCTATATGCCGGGCTACGGTATCGGCGACGCTGCCACCACGCTCGTGGGGCAGAGCATAGGCGCGGGTCGTGCATCGTTGGCCCGCAGTTTCGCCTACCGCACGGTGTTCCTCGGCATGGGTGTCATGGCGTTCATGGGCATGGTGATGTACATTTTCGCGCCTGAGATGATTGGCGTGATGACCCCCGACGAGCAGGTAAGGCTCTTGGGAGCTCAGTCGTTGCGCATAGAGGCGTTTGCAGAGCCGATGTTTGCCGCCGCAATAGTTACCTACAGCGTGTGCCTCGGGGCAGGAGACACCCTGCGCCCGGCCTGCATGAACCTTGCCTCGATGTGGCTCGTGCGCCTTACGTTGGCGGCATATCTCGCCCCGACTTACGGCCTTCGCGGCGTCTGGACGGCAATGGCCGTGGAGTTGACGTTCCGTGGTACAATCTTCCTCATCCGCCTTTTCCGCGGCAAGTGGATGAAGAACGGGATAAAATAGAAAAGGAAACACCCACCCCAACCCTCCCGAAGGGAGGGAGCTTGATATGCCTTTAGTTTCTTGTTCAATAATATAATATATAAGGTAATTAAGCTCCCTCCCTTCGGGAGGGTTGGGGTGGGTTTTTAATTCCTGATTTTTTCCTTTGCCTTTTCAAAGCCCTCGACGAGCTCTCTCATCACTTCGGCCACGGGCTTCACGGCATTTATGGCTGCCGCCACTTGCCCTATTTCGAGCTCGCCGCCGTCGATGTCGCCCTCGAAGATGCCGCGTTTCGATGCCGCATGGCCCAGTATGGCGCGCAATTCGTCGGCCGATGCCCCTCCGTCTTCGGCTTCTTTTACCTTGTCATACAGCGAGTTCTTGATTAATCGGGTAGGTGCGAGCTTCTTCAGGCACAGCATCGTGTCGCCTTCTTGCAGCGAAACGCACTTCTGCTTGAAGGCTTCGGCTGCCGAACTTTCCTCCGTCAGGGCGAACAAAGTGCCGATTTGCACCCCTTCGGCGCCAAGAACCATCGACGCAAGCATGGCCTCGCCCGACGCAATACCGCCCGCGGCGATGAGCGGAAGGCCCGTGGCGCGGCGCACTTGGGGGATGAGCGTCATCGTCGTAGTCTCCTCCCGGCCGTTGTGCCCGCCAGCCTCGAAGCCCTCGGCGACAACGGCGTCAACCCCGGCTTCTTCGCACTTGCGGGCGAACTTGCTGCTCGACACCACGTGGGCGACCTTTATACCGGCTTCGTGGAGCATCGGCGTAAACTTCTTGGGGCTACCGGCAGAGGTGAAAACGACCTTTACGCCGCTGTCGATGATTAGCTTCATCAGCGTGTCTATTTCCGGATACATCAGCGGGACGTTAATTCCCCAGGGCTTGTCGGTGGCTTCCTGCATACGTGCGATGTGCTCACGTAGCGTGTCGGGGTGCATCGAGCCTGCCCCGAGCAGCCCGAGTCCGCCGGCGTTGCTCACCGCCGAGGCCAGCCGCCAGCCGCTGCACCATACCATTCCGCCTTGTATTATAGGATACTTTATGCCGAAAAGTTCGGTTATTCTGTTCTTTTCCATAGTTGTTACGGTTTTAGTTAAATGTTAAACATGGGCACAAAGATAGGGCTTTTGCCTGAACTTTCAAAGCAAAAGCACGCTTTGAGCAGCGAAAGTAATTTTTATTAGTAGTTAAAGAAGTTAAGGAAGTTAGCGACCGCAGGGAGCGTTAACTTCCTTAACTCCTTTAACTCCAGAAGGGAACTCCTTTAACTCCTAATGAATGGGAGCTTTGCGGGCATTCATTAATATTACGTCAGATTGGGAACCATACGAACACGGCGGCGTCCCACAGGGCGTGCGACACGACGATGGCCGAGAACCGTTCGGGGAACAGGCGGTAAAGTCCGCCCCACACTACGCCGGCCACCAAGGCCGCCATTACGAGCATGAAGTTGCACGACCCGGCGTGGACGAGCGCATAACATAGCGTCGCCACGGCGTAACCTGCGTTCGCCCCGAGGCGCGCCGACAGCGTGCGCTGCACGTATCCGCGCCAATATATTTCCTCGGCAGGGCCGATTAGCGCCACCATAAGCACCGATAGCAGCCACGGCGAAGCGCTTTGCTTTATGCCGTAGATGGCATCCACCTGCGGACGGGCGAAGTCGAACAGCATGGCCGACACCTTGTCGCCCGTCCAGAACACGCCCCACAGCACGGCGGCCACTGCAACTCCGGCCGCAAGGTTGGGCAAGTTCCACTTCGTCTGGCGCCACCAGCCGTAGTTGAACCACGTAGCCAGCGTGCTCAACACCACGGCCGAGCACGTCATCATCAACCAAAAGTTGACTCGCGGGGCCGTTGCGGGCGAGAACATCACCGTCCACAGCACGGCGGCGAGCACCAACGTAACTGCCAGCCGCCTCATGACACTACCCCCGATATGGTGAACGCCACGGCGAGCAGCAAGCTGAAGGCCAGTTGCAGCTTGGCCGTGCCCTCGTCAAGGTTGGCTATTGCCGCCGCCCCATTCCTGAAATAGCTCACGGCCACGCGGACATTGGCTACGGCCGGGATGGCCGCGACGCACGCCAACAGGCACCATGCCGGCAGCACTCCGCCCACGGCGCAGCCCACGAGCCAGGCAAACGGCAGCAGCACTTCAAGGCAATAGACCCACACCGAGGCGCGTCCGCCCATCTGCATGGCCGGCGTGCTGATGTGCGCCCGCCTGTCCGTGTCGATGTCGCGCAGGTTGTTGCAGTGCAGGATGGCAACGGTAATCAGTCCGATGGGCACGGCCAGGTAAAGCACACGCCAGTCGAAGTGCAGCGTCGTGGCGTAAACCGTGCCTATGGTGGGCAGCAGCGCGTAGGCCATGAAGATGACATAGTCGCCGCAAGCCTTGTATTTCAGCGGTGGGTAGAGCACCGAGCACAGCAGTCCGCCTATCCCGATGTAAAGCAGCGGCAGTCCCGTTCGCAGCAACAGGCCTACGCCGCCAAGCAGCGCAACGGCCAGCAGCGACACCGAAAGGCGGTAAATCTCCTTCGGGGTGAACTGTCCCGCCGTCAGCGTGCGCACGCCGAACGTGTCGCCCGCGTCAACCTCGCGCTTGTAGTCGAAGTAGTCGCTCCATGTGTTGCCGGCGGCGTGGAACACGATGATGTTCACCAAGGCCCACACGCCGTTCACCCAGTCAACGTCGTCGTGCATGGCGAACAGGTAACCAAGGGTCGCCACAACGGGCATTGCCGACGCCGGGAACGACCACGGGCGCACGGCCGTAAGCCAGTCGCGTAAAGAATGCTTATGTTTCATTGTCCTTTTAAATTATCTGTTTGTTGAAAATTTCTGCAAAGGTATAACTTATTTCCATATTAACGGCCACTCGTGCCCGCCTTAACATATTGCCGCCACCATGCAAGGCAAAAACCGTGGCGCGACGGGTTGGCATCGGCAATGCTTCCTTACCCGCACTCCGGTTGCTCGCCAGTGCGCGTAAGTAACCTGCGTTTTTAGTCGATAGCCGCCCGTTGGCGGAGCCTTTTGGGGAGGTACGGCGATGGTTAAGGTTTTAACCCAAATCGGTCATTAGACCGCAATGTCTTAATTTCTATAATCTTATTATTGCTTCTTGCCGTCTTATGTCCTTCTGCCGCCGTCTTTTCTTCCGTTTCGTCTCGACGTAGCCCGCTACGCCTTCGACAAAACGGAAGAAAAACCGTCTGCCATAAGTACATAATCCGTCTAAGCTCTAATGACCGATTTGGGTTTAAACGGCGGCTTTTCAGCCTGCAATACGTGGCTTTTCGCATCGTGAAAGGTAACCTTTTACACTATAAAAGGATACCTTTTGCAACGTTGTCGTGGGCAAGTGAAAACCGTAATGAAAAGCCTCCGAAATGCAACAAGCCGTAAGCGCCGGCGCGAGGGGCACGAATGATTGTGCCAACGGGTGAAAACACGGCGGCAGAAGTGCATAAGACGGCAAGAAGCAATGATGACATTATGGACACTAAAACATTGCGGTCTAATGACCGATTGGGGTTAAAATAGCGTATGCGAGCGTCGGTGATGCGGGTGTCGGCGTTCCTGCGAGCGTCCGCGGCACTGCACCCTTCAGTGCCGCGGACGGCGCAAATGTCGTCAATTATCCGTTATGTTCTTCTTGAAGTAGTTGCGTGCCGCCTCCTTGAAGCGCGTGCGCAGGTCCTTCTTGTCGCTGCCGTCCCCGTCTTCGTCCTTTAGGCTTTCGCTTATCTTGGCGAACCATTGCTGTCGGCTGCTTCTTTCGGTTTCGAACATGGCCTGCGTGCCTACTGCGTTTTGCTCGAAGGCGAGCGAGTTGTCGATGTGCATGGCCGATGCAGTTGCCTCCACGTCGAAGTTGGCCCCGATGAGGTTGAACGTCCATCCCATTTCCTTCAGGGCGTCAATCATCTGCAACACCTTCGCGTAAGAATAGTGGCATGAGGCGTTCTCCATGCCGTCGGTTATTATGGTGACGTTGCCTACGGCCATCTCCTCGCCCTTGGTTACGGCCTTGAGGTCGGCCAGGGTTGAGCCTACGGCGTCGTAGAGCGGCGTGGCTCCCCATGGCTTGTAAAGCTCTTCGTTGATGTGCCCCACCTCGGTTGCCGGCTGGTTCTTGATGAGATAGCGCGAGGGGCACTTGTCGTTGTCCTGGAATGCGTATATGCTGACGAAGTGCTCTTGCGTGTCCTTGTATTTCTCCTGTGCCGACACGATGGTGTTTATCGTCTCGTTGCAGCCGCTGATGGTCTGTTGCCTTACCCCGCTCATCGAGCCTGACTCGTCGAGGATGATTAGGTTGTAAATAGATGTCTTCATTTTTTCTCTTTTGTTATAGGTTAAACGGATTGCGCTTCTTGGCAGGCCTCTTCCCGTCATCGTCCATGACTTTCTTGAATGCCTTGTCATCGAAGCTGAACAGGCACGACACACGACTGTGGTACGCGCTCTCGCCGTCGTTGACGCTCTCCTCGTGCAGGAAGCCGCTCGAGGTCATCTTCTTGTGGAAGTTGCGCCTGTCGTAGGTCGTGCCGTTGATGGACTCGTACAGCCGTTGCAGCTCCGCCATAGAGAATTTCTTGTCGAGCAGCCTGAACGCTATGGGGCGGTCGCGCAACACTTCCTGTATCCGGCGGCGTCCCATCCGGATGATAAGCTCGTGGTCGAAGGCCAGTGGCGGCAGCTCGTCCAGCTCGAACCAGCTTGCGCGGGCGGCATCGTCGCCGGCGATGAGCCTGTAGTCAGACTTCCTCACCAACGCGAAGAATGCTATCGTCACCACACGTTCGCGTGGGTCGCGGTGAACACCGCTGAACGTATGGAACTGTTCGAGATATACGTCTTCCACGCCCGTCTCCTCGCGCAGTTCGCGCGCGGCACATTCCTCGGCCGTCTCGTCCATCTTCAAGAAACCACCCGGCAGCGCCCAGCATCCCTTGTAGGGCTCAAGTCCGCGCTCCACAAGCAAGACGTGGAGAGTCTTGCCGTCGAACCCCAACACTACAGAGTCAGTTGTTATGGCCGGATGGGGGTATTTGTAATGATACATCAGTTCTTCCATGAAAGCTATTGCGTAAAATTTACGCTGCAAAGATAATGCGTATTTTTTACACGGCCAAATTTTTATGCGTACTTTTTACGCATAAAATTGTTTTTTATCATGCAAGCGGCAGGATAGCCCCATGCAGCACAGGCTTCGGCGCATCGCCCTTGGATGGTTGTGCCAGCGCGAGATGCGTCGTGAAACAGGCCGCGTAGCATGGAATAAGCGGCTCGTTGCAGCCATGCCGGGCAGTGTATGATGCCCCCGCGTTACATCTGTTGTATGTGCGCAAGCCATCTTCCGTATGTGCGCCAAGTACCCTTCTGGATGTGTGCATGGCATCATGTCGCGCCCGGATATGCTCCCCGTCGCCGCTTACGTATCGCCTTGACAGTCAGGTAGTTCCCTTGACGTGCTGTAATAGGTGCCCAATTAGCGTGTAAAAGGTGGCAAACGGGAAGGCAAAAGGGCACCTTTCATGGCGTAAAAGGCCATGTCTTGGCCGGCAAGGTATGGAAGGCAGAGCTGCAATATGTATCCTTCGGGAGTTTAGCCCATGTCCGCCCGTTCCTCATCATGGCGAAAAACACCCCACGTTTTGCCACGTCTCGAGCGTCAATTAAAACAAAAAAGGTTGACAATCAGTCGATTGTCAACCTTCCACAGTACCCAGAGCCGGGGTCGAACCGGCACGGGTTACCCCACTGGTGTTTGAGACCAGCGCGTCTACCGATTCCGCCATCTGGGCTTAATGTGGGTGCAAAGATAAGTATAAAATCCGAATTGACAAATTTTTAATTGAAAAAACTTAAAATAATTGGTCGTAAAGACAATTATGCGTATCTTCGTATCGTGATATAAATCTAAAGATACTATGGCTGAAAACAAGAATAATTTTTGCCTCATCCTGGCTGGGGGCAAGGGCCGGAGGTTATGGCCTTGTAGCCGGGAAGACCGCCCGAAACAGTTTCTTGATTTCTTTTCGACGGGCCGCACGCTGTTGCAGCAGGCTTATGACCGTATGTCGGCTTTCATCCCAAGGGAGAACATTTACGTAAGCACCAACAAGATTTACACGCATCTCGTGGAGGAACAGTTGCCCGAACTGCCGAGGCTGAACATCCTGAGCGAGCCGATTTTCAGGAACACGGCGCCGAGCCTGGCCTGGGCCACGCACAGGATAATGCACATAGACCCCTCGGCGAGGCTCGTGGTGGTGCCGTCGGACCAGGCCGTGTTCAAGGAGGAGGAGTTCAGGAGCAACGTGCTCGGCGGGCTTGAGTTCGTAGGCGAGCGTGACTGCCTGCTGACAATGGGCGTCAAGCCCACGCGTCCAGAGCCGGGATACGGCTACATACAGGTGGGCGACGACGCCGGGTGCCCTGGCGTTTTCAAGGTTAAGTCGTTTACGGAGAAGCCCGACCGCGAGTTTGCCAAGATGTTCATGCAGAGCGGCGAGTTCTATTGGAACACGGGATTGTTCCTTGCCAACGTCAAGTATTTGCGCGAGGCGTTGGGTAAGGTGTTCCCGCCGGTGTTGCGCAAGTTCAAGGACGAGGAGGGTAAGCCTTACGACATAGAGGCAGAGTTGAGGTACATCAAGGATAACTTCCCGTCTTACCCCAACCTTTCCATTGATTACGGCATACTTGACAAGAACGAGAACGTGTACGTGATGAGGTGCGACTTCGGGTGGGCCGACCTCGGTATGTGGCATTCAATCTACGAAAGCATGAGCAAGGGCGACGGCGACAACGTGGTGATAGGTTCCCGCGTAATCGCTGACGATAGCCGCGGCAACATCATAAAGCTGCCTGACGACCACCTTGGCATCATCAACGGGCTTGACGGGTACATCGTTGCCGAGAAGGGCAACGTGCTGTTAATCTGTAGGAAAGAGGACTCGTCCGCACTCATCCGCAAGTATATCAACGAGGTGCAGGTGAAGTACGGAGAGGAGTTTATCTAAAGGAAGGGTAAAAAAGTAAAAGGGTAAAAAGGTGAAAATGCTGTCGGCTGTTTACCGCGTCAGCGCTTTTACCTTTTTACCCTTTTACTTTTTTGCCCTTAAAAGTTTTCCCTTATCTTCCTTGCCGTTTCCTCGAACTCTTCCGGGGTGAGCTTGAGCTTCGGGTTGGCGAAGTTCATGTCGCCCTCGCTTTGCATGGGCACGAGGTGTATGTGGGCGTGGGCTACCTCGAGGCCGAGCACGGCCATGCCCACCTTGCGGCAGGGGAAGGCTGCCTTGATGGCTTTTGCCACGCGCTTGGCGAAGACCATCATCTCGGCGAGTTCGCCGTCTTCAAGGTCGAAGAAGTAGTCAACCTCGCGGCGCGGGATTACCAACGTGTGGCCCTTGGCCAGCGGGTTGATGTCGAGGAATGCGTAGAACTTGTCGTCCTCGGCGCATTTGTAGCTGGGGATTTCACCAGCGGCTATTTTCGAGAAAATGTCCATTTTGTTTGCGGTTTTACGGTTATTGGGTTATTGGGTTATTGGGTTTTGCGGTTGTGCGGTCTTGGGGTTATGTGGTTGTAGGGTTATGCGGTCTTGGGGTTATGCGGTTTCTTTTGATTATGTTTTCGGCCAAGGTTATAATAACCTGTAGCCGTAAAAACATATAATCTTACGACCCCATAACTCCAAGACCGCACAACCTCATAACCCAATAACCGCACAACCGCATAACATCATTCAACGCTGATTTTGTCTATTCTCAGCTTGATGGTGCCGCGTGGGATTTTTATTTCCACCTCGTCGCCCACCTTCTTGTTGAGCAGTCCTTGCGCGATGGGGGTCTTGATTGAGATTTTTCCCTCGCGCAGGTTGGCTTCGCTTTCGCTTACGATGGTGTAGGCCATCTTGGCCTTGTTGGCCATGTTGGTCATCTCCACCTTCGAGAGGATTTGCACGCAGTCGGTGCTCAGGCGCGACGTGTCAACTATTTTCGCCTCGGATATTGCCAGCTTGATTTTGTTGATTTTGTCCTCGAGGTGTGCCTGCGCCTCCTTCGCCGCGTCGTACTCGGAGTTCTCGCTCAGGTCGCCCTTGTCGCGCGCCTCGGCGATTGCGGCTGACGCCTTGGGCCGCTCTACCGACTCCAAATGTTTTAGTTCGGCCACTAACTTGTCGTAGCCTTCTTGTGACATATAAGCCATAGTGATGTAAAGGTTTTAATTATTATTTTTTCGAGGATAGACAAAAAGAGAATTCCGGCATTTTTAGCAATGTCGGAATCCCCTGTTTGTTCCCTATGTTATTTCATTAATATCTGGCTGCAAAGATAGCCTTTATTTTTTGAACGGGCAATTTTTGATGGCTAAAAAAGATTAAGCGGTGTTTTTAACCCAAATCGGTCATTAGACCGCAATGCCTTAATTTCTATAGTCATATTATTGCTTCTTGCCGTCTTATGTCCTTCTGCCGCCGTCTTTTCTTCCGTTCCGTCTCGCCGTAGCCCGCTACGTCTTCGACAAAACGGAAGAAAAACCGTCTGGCATAAGTACATAATCCGTCTAAGCTCTAATGACCGATTTGGGTTTAACCCTTGTTTGCCGCCGTCGCCGGTACGGCTTGTGTGCGGCCGAACCGTAAAACGTGCCCTTTCGCCTTGCCGTTTGCGGCATATTGCACGATAAAAGGGCATCTTTCAGCGCGTGAAAGATGCCCTTTCGCAAACCCGTTGAAGGCCAGCGGGTTATGAGTGAGTGTTATTTTACGTTGCCTACCTTTACGAGATACTCGGCGATTTGCACGGCGTTGAGTGCCGCTCCCTTGCGTATCTGGTCGCCGCTGAGCCAGAAGGTCAGGCCGTTCTCGTCGGCCAAGTCCTTGCGTATGCGGCCTACGTAAACGTCGTCCTTGCCGGCAGTGTCGAGCGGCATGGGGTAGACGAGGTTCGAGGGGTCGTCCTCCACGGTGACGCCGGGGGCTGCCGCCAGCGCCGCGCGGGCCTCCTCTACGCTGATGGGGCGCTCGGTCTCAATCCAGACCGACTCCGAGTGTGCCCTCAACGACGACACGCGCACGCACATCGCCGAGCACTTCACGTCGCTGTGCATTATTTTGCGCGTCTCGTTAAACATCTTCATCTCCTCCTTGGTGTAGCCGTTGGGCTGGAAGACGTCGATTTGCGGGATGACGTTGTATGCCAGCTGGTAGGGGAACTTGCTGACGGTCACCTCCTCGCCGTTGACCAACTGGCGGTACTGCTCTTGCAGCTCTGCCATTGCCGCGGCGCCCGCGCCGCTTGCGCTCTGGTAACTTGCGATGTGGATGCGGCGTATGTGGCTGAGCCGTTCGAGCGGCTGCAGCGTTACGACCATCATGATTGTCGTGCAGTTAGGGTTGGCAATGATGCCCCGCGGACGGTTGAGGGCGTCCTCGGCGTTGCACTCCGGCACCACCAGTGGCACGTCGTCGTCCATGCGGAAGGCGCTCGAGTTGTCTATCATTACGGCTCCGTACTTCGTGATGTCGGCCGCATACTCCTTTGACGTGCCGGCTCCCGCCGACGCAAAGGCTATGTCTATGTCCTTGAAGTCGTCGTTGTGCTGCAGCAGCTTCACCTCATACTCCTTGCCCTTGAATGTGTATTTGGTGCCGGCTGACCTTTCTGAACCGAACAACACGAGGTTGTCAATGGGGAAATCTCTCTCTGCGAGCACTCTCAGGAACTCTTGACCTACGGCTCCGCTCGCTCCTACAATAGCTACGTTCATATTATTATGTACTTTAATTTAATGTTTGGAGTTAAAGGAATTAATGGAGTCAAAGGAGTTAAGGACAAATGCCTCGTCGCTAACGGGAAGTTCGCCGTCCCTCGGTTTCACGTGTATGCTTATGCCGACAATGGCAAAACATTTGTCCTTAACTCCTTTGACTCCATTAACTTCTTTAACTCCCGATAATTCATTTTTCGTATGCAAAAGTACAATTTTTGAGCTAAATGTTCCAAAATCATGATTTTTTTTTGCAATTTTGCATACAAAAACATTATTCATACGATTTTTATGCACGACTTGTCACAGTTTTTCCCCATAACGTCTCCCACGGTGATATTCTTCGTCGTGCTATGTATCATATTGTTCGCGCCCATCGTCATGGGCAAGCTGCGCATCCCGCACATCGTCGGCATGGTGCTCGCGGGGGTTGTGGTCGGCCCGCACGGGCTCAACATCCTGGCCAAGGACGACTCGTTCGACCTCTTCGGGCACGTCGGCCTGTACTACATCATGTTCCTCGCCGGCCTCGAGATGAACATGGCCAACTTCATGAAGAACCGCGTGCGGACGTTCACCCACGGGCTGATGGCCTTCGTCATACCTATGCTGATGGGCTTCATAATCAACCGCGCCGTGCTTGAGTACAGCGTGATGACCTCCGTGCTCCTGGCCAGTATGTACGCCTCGCACACCATCATCACCTACCCAATAGTCATGCGCTACGGCCTTGCCCGCCAGCGCAGCGTCACCATAGCCGTCGGGGCAACCGCCATCACCGACACGCTGACGCTGCTCGTGCTCGCCATCGTGGGCGGGATGTTCAAGGGCGAAATAACGGGCGGCTTCTGGGTCATGCTGTTCCTGAAAATCGCCGCAGTGTTCTTCGTCATCATTTACTTCTTTCCGCGCGTGGCGCGCTTCTTTTTCCACCGCTACGACGACAACGTTACGCAGTTCATCTTCGTGCTCGCCATGACCTTCCTCGGCGCCGGGCTGATGGAGCTTATCGGCATGGAGGGCCTCCTCGGGGCGTTCCTTACGGGCCTTGTGCTCAACCGCTACGTGCCCAACGTGTCTCCCCTGATGACCCATCTCGAGTTCGTGGGTAACGCCATCTTCATACCTTATTTCCTCATCGGCGTGGGTATGCTCGTCAACGTCAAGCTGCTTTTCGGCGGACTCGGTACCCTGCAGGTGGCCGCCGTCATGATAGTGGTGGCTCTTGTGAGCAAGTGGGTGGCCTCGCTCTGCACCCAGAAGCTCTTTGGGATGCGCGGCGTAGAGCGTGAACTTATATATGGCCTTAGCAACGCACAGGCCGGCGCAACGCTTGCAGCCGTCATGGTGGGCTACAACCTCATACTTCCCGACGGCCAGCGGTTGCTCAACGACGACGTGCTCAACGGCACGGTGCTGCTCATTCTCGTGACCTGCATCTTCAGCTCGTTCATGACCGAGCGCGCCTCGAAGCACATCGCGCTCGAGAACCAGGCTGCCATGCCTGAAGAAGAAACCGGCGACGACGAGAAAATCCTTGTGCCTTTGAAGCACTCGTCTACCGCCGACAACCTGGTCGGCCTTGCCCTCCTGATGCGCAACAGGGTGCTGAACCGCGGCATCGTCGCGCTCACCGTGGTCTACGACGACGTCAACCGGCTGAAGTACCAGGAGCGTGGCAGGGGCTTGCTTGAGCACGTCACGAAGGTGGCCAACTACTCCGGGGTGATGGTGCAGACCCAAGTGAGGATTGCGACGAACATCATCAACGGCATAAAGCACGCCTTCCAGGAGTTCAACGCCTCTGAAATCGTCATGGGGATGCACACCGGCGACGAGGCCGCCGGCAAGTTCTGGGGCGAGTTCATACCCGGTCTTTTCTCCGGATTGAACCGCCAAATATCCATTGTCCGTTGCCTAAGGCCGCTCAACACGATACGCCTTATCCACGTTGCGGTGCCTTCGCGTGCCGAGTTCGAGCCCGGTTTCTACCGTTGGCTGGAGCGTCTGTCGCGTATGGCGGAGAACCTCGACTGCCGCATCCGCTTCCATGCCAAGCGCGAGACGCTGTCGCTCATCAACCGATACGTGCAAGACCGACACCCAAGCGTCCGCGCCGAATACTCTTATATGGCGCATTGGATTGATATGCCGCGCCTTGCCGGCGAGGTGAACGACGACCACCTGTTCGTCGTCATCACCGCCCGTAAGGGCACAATATCGTACAAGCCTGCTCTTGAGCGCCTCCCCGAGGAGCTTACGAGATATTTCTCGGGCAAGAGCCTGATGATAATATTCCCCGACCAATACGGCGAGCCAGTCGGCGTAATGACCTTTGCCGAGCCGCAGCACCACGAGCAACGCAGCGCCTACGACGTGCTGATGACGTGGTTCAGGAAGCATTTTGGGTAAGGTTATGCGGTCTTACGGTTATGAGGTTATGCGGTTTCAAACTATGTGCACAGTCATTGCACGCCTCGAAAGACCGTAAAATCTCATAATCGAAACCGCAAAACCTCATAACCACATAACCGTATAACCTCAAACAAGACCGTAAAACCTCATAACCACATAACCGTATAACCTCAAACAAGACCGTAAAACCTCATAACCACATAACCGTATAACCTCAAAAACCAATAGGAGTCAATGGTTGAAAGACCGTACAACCTCATAACCGTACAACCGTAAAACCGTAAATAATGATAGACATCAAAGGCATAACAAAGAGCTTCGGCCCGCTTCAAGTGCTCAAGGGCATCGACCTGCACATTGACAAGGGCGAGGTGGTGAGCATCGTAGGCCCAAGCGGGGCCGGCAAGACGACGCTCTTGCAGATAATAGGCACGCTCGATAAGCCAGACTCCGGCGAAATAATAATTGACGGAACAGACGTCAGGAAACTTAACTCGAAGAAGCTGTCGGAGTTCCGCAACAGGCGCATAGGCTTCGTGTTCCAGTTCCACCAGCTGCTGCCGGAGTTTACGGCGGTGGAGAACATCATGCTGCCGGCACTCATATCGGGCAGCTCTAAGGGCGAGGCGAAGAAGCGTGCAATGGAGCTTCTTGCCTTCATGGGCCTTGAAGACCGCGCCGGCCACAAGCCTGCCGAACTGTCCGGGGGCGAGAAACAGCGCGTGGCAGTGGCCCGCGCGTTGGTCAACGACCCCGCGGTAATCCTTGCCGACGAGCCTTCGGGCAGTCTCGACTCAAAGAACAAGGCCGAGTTGCACCAGCTGTTCTTCGACCTGCGCGACAAGACCGGGCAGACGTTCGTCATCGTTACGCACGACGAGAGCTTGGCAAAGATTACCGACCGAACCATCAAGATGAAGGACGGGATGCTGGAAACGGGAGACGAAACCGTACAGACACCCGCCCCAACCCTCCCGACGGAAGGGAGCTTGGACACCGAAGATGGCGGCAGTAACGGTGCAACGTCTTTATAAGAATATATGAATATACGCAAACATCCCAATGACAGTTAATCGTAAATAAAGTGACAAGGCATTTGTCTTTAACTCCTTAGCGAGTGAAACGAGCGTTAACTGCTTTAACTCCTTTAACTACTGATGAATGGGAGCTTTGCGGACATTAATTAAGAATAAGTTTTTTCTCATTTATTAAACAATCACACCCGTCCCCAAAAGCATACGGCAAGAGCATTCAGGCTCCCTCCCCTCGGGAGGGTTGGGGTGGGTTAAAGTATTATGTCATGAGCTTTATAAGATTAGGCGACTACAACCGCATGACCGTGGTCAGGCTGGTGGATTTCGGCGTTTACCTTGACGGCGGCGACGAAGGCGAGGTGTTGCTGCCGGCACGGTATGTGCCCGACGGTGTGCAGGAGGGCGACGAACTTGACGTCTTCGTCTACCTGGACAGTGAGGAACGGCTCGTTGCCACTACGCAGACGCCATTGGCCAGGGTGGGCGACTTCGCTTACCTTGAGGTGGCGTGGGTAAACGAGTACGGGGCATTCCTCGACTGGGGACTGATGAAAGACCTTTTCTGCCCATTCCGCGAGCAGAAGATGAGGATGGAGAAGGGCCGCGGATACATAGTTCACGTGCATCTCGACAACGAGAGCTACCGGATTGTGGCGTCGGCAAAGGTCGAGCATTATTTCGACACGTCGTTCCCGCCGTATAGCCACGGCGACGAGGTTGACTTGTTGGTGTGGCAGAAGACCGACCTCGGCTTCAAGGTCATCATCGACAACCGCTTCCCCGGCCTTATCTACGCCAACCAGGTGTTCCGCGACATACGCACGGGCGACCGCCTTACGGGCTATATCGACAACGTGCGCGAGGACGGCAAGATAGACGTCATGCTGCAGCCTACGGGGTGGCGCATGACCAAGGGCCTTGGCGATGCGGTGATGGAGTATCTTTATTCGAACGGGGGCGTGTGCACGCTGACCGACAAGAGTCCGGCCGAAGACATCTACCAGGAGTTCCACGCCAGCAAGAAAAGCTACAAGAAGGCCATTGGCGACCTCTACAAGCGCCGGCTGATAACGCTTGAACCTGGCTGCATACGCCTCGTTGGGAACCCAGGCAAGGGCAAACGTAACAAGTAAAGACGCAAGATATGGATAAGTTCAGGAAATTGGTGGCCATCGAGCCAATCAACATGGTGCCCGACGACGAGGCACGCCTTGCGGCGTATGCCGACAAGGTGGAGGTGTATCGCGACATCCCATCGGGTGCCGACGAAATCGTGGGGCGCATCGGCGACGCCGACGCCGTGCTGCTCAGCTTCACTTCAAGGCTGACGGCCGACATGATGGAGCGTTGCCCCGGATTGAGATACGTTGGTATGTGCTGCTCCCTCTATTCGCCCGAGAGCGCCAACGTTGACATCCGCTATGCCGAGAGCCGCGGCATCTGCGTGAAAGGCATACGCGACTATGGCGACGAGGGCGTAATCGAGTACGTCGTAAGCGAACTCGTGCGCTGCCTCCACGGCTTCGGGCAGAAGGCGTGGTTCGACGCCCCGAGCGAGATAACGGGGCTCAAGGTGGGCATCGTCGGGCTTGGAAAGTCGGGCGGGATGATAGCCGACGCAATGAAGTTCTTTGGTGCCGACGTGGCTTATTTCGCGCGCAGCGCAAAGCCGTGGGCCGAGGAGAAGGGTTACCGCTTCACGCCGCTCGGCGACCTGCTTGAGCGCAGCGACGTGGTGTTCTGCTGCCTTAACCGCAACACCGTATTGTTGCACGAGGCCGAGTTCGCGCGCCTCGGCAGCCACAAGCTGCTGTTCAACACGGGACTTTCGCCTGCGTGGGACGAAGAGCCGTTCGCCCGTTGGCTCGACGGCGACAACATCTGTTTCTGCGACACCGTAGGCGCGGCCGGTGGCGAGCGTTTCCTCGACCACCCAAATATGCGCTGCGTCAGGGTCTCGTCAGGGCTCACGAGCCAGTCATACCACAGGCTTGCCGCCAAGGTGATGGCCAATATGGCCGACTACTTGGCAGCGCAATAATCACGGTTTGCCGCCGCTGCGTAACCCGCTGACTGCCAGCTATATGCTAAAAGGCCATGTTTTGCGTTGCAAAACATGGCCTTTTGTCGTGTCGTTTGCGCCCTTTTGCGTGGTAAAAGGTGCCCTTTCGCATTTTCGGGAATGAATGTTCGCAAAGTTCACGTTCATTAAGTTCACGTCAGTTCGTTATAAGGCAGTGACGGATATTCAAAGTTTGCCCCGTAAACGCCGATAAACCACAGCATTCATCCTCCGCCACGTTGCCACCCCGCCTGTAGGGACGCTCGGTCTGAGCGTCCGGGTAATGTCGTAAACATATAGCTGTTGGCGTTTAGCATGGTAGCTGTTGGCTGTTTTCATAGTTACCCGGACGCTCAGACCGAGCGTCCCTACAGGCTGGGTAGCATCGATAAGAACGAATGGGAGTAACTCTTTTTACCGCAGGGTCGGCGTAAACATTATACCGCAGGGCAAAAACCATGGCACGGCAAAGGCTGGTTGCTTATACCGAACTCACGTTAAGTTAAAGTAGTTAACTCCTTTGACTACTGATAAATGTTCGCAAGCGGACATTTATGCAAATAAAAAATACGCTGCAACTCTTCACGAGCTACAGCGTATAAAAAATATGTTTAACTAAAAAACCTTTTCGATTCGAAAGACAGCCTCACGGCTCCCTTTGTCATCCTAAATAATCATGAAAACTTTACCTTAAACTAATACTATTTACTAACCTAAACAATTTATTAACCTTTTGACGATGCAAAGATACTGCAAAATCGCGTCTGTGTCAATAGTTGGAAGTGTGTTTTTGACAGTTTTTGTGCTTTTCTTGATGCAAATCAATAAATTGTGTGCGTTAACAGCCATTAAAACAGCCTTATGTTTGGATAAATGCGCAATTTGTCTTAACTTTGCGTCAGCAGCCGCCGAGGGCTTGCCTACGCATGGCCTCCGCCATGCCGGCACGGCAGTCGTGGTGGCATATATAAAAAGGTAAAACGTATTCAAGGATGCGGGTGCTTATAGTTAACACAAGCGAGAGGACGGGCGGGGCGGCCGTAGCCGCCAACCGCCTCATGGAAGCCCTGAACAACAACGGCGTCAAGGCCAAGATGATGGTGCGCGACAAGGAGACCGACAGCCTGACCGTGGCCGGCATCGGCGGTGGCCTGCGCCAGCGGTGGCACTTCTTGTGGGAAAGATGGTGCATATTCTGCCGTCTGCATTTCTCACGGAAACATCTTTTCGAGATTGACATCGCCAATGCCGGTACCGACATTACAGGCACGATGGAGTTTCGCGAGGCCGACGTGGTGCACCTCAGCTGGGTCAACCAGGGGATGCTTTCGCTCTCCGGTATCAAGAAGATACTCGACAGCGGCAAGCCCGTCGTGTGGACCCTGCACGACTTCTGGCCAGCCACGGCCATCTGCCATTACCCGCACGGCTGCAAGGCCTACCTGTCGCAGGGCTGCCACAGTTGCCAGTATCTCCCTGGCCATGGCTCTCGCCACGACCTTGCGCACCGTGTGTGGAAGCGCAAGGAGCGCATCTGGCGTTCGCGCAACATCATCTTCGTGGCCTGCAGCCGCTGGCTCGCTTCCGAGGTGAAGGGCAGCGGACTGATGACAGGCAAGCAGGTGGTCAGCATACCCAACCCCATCGACACGCGCGACTTCCACCCTGCCGACAAGGCCGAGGCCCGCACGAGGCTCTCGCTGCCGCTCGACAAGCGTCTGGTGTTGTTCGTCTCGCAGCGCACCACGGACAAGCGCAAGGGCATGGACTATATGCTGAAGGCCTGCGAGCGGCTGGCCGAGGTGCGCCCGGAGGCGAAAGCCGACACGGCGGTAGTCATTCTCGGGGGCCATTCGGACGAGTTCGTAGGCCGGTTGCCCTTAGATGTGTATCCTATAGGTTACGTCAGCGGGCAGGAGAAAATCATAGATGTCTACAATGCGGCCGACGTGTTCGTGCTGCCTTCGCTTGAAGACAACCTGCCGAACACCGTCATGGAGGCCATGGCTTGCGGCGTGCCGTGCGTCGGCTTCAACACGGGCGGCGTGCCGGAGATGATTGACCACCGCAAGGACGGCTACGTTGCAGCCTACAAGGATGCCGACGACCTGGCCGAGGGGATGCGCTGGGTGCTGTGCGAGGCCGACTATGCCGGCCTTAGCCGCAACGCCGTGCACAAGGTCTCGACATCTTATTCGCAGCAGAGCGTCGCCATAAAGTACATCGAAGTCTACAACCAGGCCCTTGCCTACAGGCATTACAGGTTATGATAAAGTTCACGATAGTCACCATTACGTACAATGCCGCGCGCGTGTTCATGCGTACCGCCGAGAGCGTCATGCGCCAGGGGTATCCCTGCGTGGAGCATCTTATAATCGACGGGGCGTCAACCGACGGCACGAAAGAGCTGGCCTTGAGGTATAAGAAGATGTCAGACGAGGCCGCCAACGGCCATGAAGTGCGCATCGTCTCGGAGCCTGACAGGGGACTTTACGATGCCATGAACAAGGGGCTTCGCCTGGCTTCGGGCGATTACGTGTGCTTCATGAACGCGGGCGACTTCTTCCCTGACGGCTCAATCCTTGCCACAATCTGCACCAATGCAGGCCTTTCTGCTCTTTTGGAAGGTGGCAAACCGTTGCCGGCAGTTGTCTACGGCGATACCGACTTGGTGGACAACGACGGCAATTACTTGCGCCGCCGCCGCCTTGCACCGCCTGAACGGCTCACCTGGCGTTCGTTCCGCCAAGGTATGTTGGTGTGCCATCAGGCTTTCTACGCGCGTGCCGACATAGCCGTGCGCACGCCTTACGACTTGCGTTACCGCCACTCTGCCGACGTGGATTGGTGCATACGGGTGATGAAGGAGGCCGAGAGGATGGGGCTGCCGTTGGTCAACGCCCATGCCACCGTGGCCGACTACCAGCGCGAAGGGCAGTCAACCGAGTACCATCGGGCCTCCCTTCTCGAGCGGTTTGACATCATGCGCCGCCATTACGGGCTGCTTGCCACCATTACGATGCACGCTTGGTTCGTGGTGAGGGCTGTGCTCAAGAAATGAAGTATATGGCTTGGGATATTGCCATTTGTCAAGATTTTTTGTCGGATTTAGGCTTTAATAACTAAAAAAATGTAGTTATTGGGCGGTTTAGCCATATATTTGCAGTGAGAATATTTTGTTGAATGTTAAAAAGACAGGAGGTAAAATGAAGAAGACAATGATTGTCTTGGCCTTGCTCGGACTCGTAAGCGTAGGTACGATGGCTTTCGTTGAAAAAGGGAATGACGAGCCGCCGTCGCGTGACAGGGAGCTGAGATATGAGCGCCACGGCTGCTACGGCCATTACGACGGCGACCACCGCCACGGCCGTCGCGGAGGATGCTGCGGCAGGGAACGCTATCGTGACCGTCGCGGAGGATATGATTGTTGCGACTACAGGCAGGAATGCGGGGCGTGCCATTATGACCGTTGCACGTCGGCCGACTGCCACCGTAATGGCGAGTTGTGCCCGTCTTGTGCCGAGTGGTATAACAGCCATAAGGGCGATGACGTTTACCGTCGCCGTTGACGGTGTACCGATGAAGGTCGCACGCTTATGAACAGAGCGGCAGGGGCATAGCCCTTGCCGCTCTTGTTTAATTGTCTTGAGCCCCCTCCCAGCCTCCCCGAGGGGAGGGGAATGATGGAAAGGCAGCCCCTCCCGACATCCCCAAGGGGAGGAGATAGGTGAAAAGGCTAATGTCTTAACTCCTTTACTCCCTAACTCCTTAACTTCTAAGATGAAAAGCTATTGTCTTTAACTCCTTAGCGACCGTAGGGAGCGATAACTACTTTAACTCCTTTAACTACTGAAGAAAACTCCTTTAACTACTCATTAATGCCAAAAAAAACAGGCGGCTGCCAGCTCACGCTGACAGCCGCCTTGACAAATTATTGACTTTAACAATTATGAGTATCTTAAGATTTGTCCCGGGCGTATGCGCATCCTCTTTGTTATGTGGTTGAGCTTGCACAGTTTCGCCACGGTGGTTCCGCGCTTCTTGGCTATGGAGCTGAGCGTCTCGCCCTTCTTTACCTTGTGGTAGCGAACGTCTCCGGCAGAGCTTGCCGTCGCCTTTCGTGCCTTGCTGCTGCTTTCGCTCTCCGAAGCTGATGCCAGTTCGCTGCTGTCCTTGCCCCTGAGGCGGTTAGCCTGGGCCGACTCGCGGTCGTTGGTGTCGCGGCGGAACATATAGGTGTCGCCCGTTACGTCTTGGTTCTTGAAGTCGAACATGAGGGCCGGGTTGAGCGCAACGCCGCAGAGGCGTGTCTCGAAGTGCAGGTGTGAACCCGTGCTGCGGCCAGTGTTGCCGCCGAGCCCAATGGGGTCGCCCGCCCTGACTACCTGGTTTTCCTTGACCAGATGCTTTGACATATGGCCGTAAATTGTCTCAAGCCCGTTGTAGTGGCGTATCACGACGTAGTTGCCGTAGCCCCTCGCCTCGTATTTTACAATCCTTACCTTGCCGCTGAAAGCTGCGCGGATGGTGTCGCCGATGTATACTTTTACGTCGATGCCCTTGTGCATACGTCCCCAGCGGCGGCCGAAGTTGGAAGTCACCACCTTGTTGTCGGTGGGCATACAGAAGTTCTTAAGGTTGATGAGGAACGAGTCAGGCAGCTCTGTCGCGCGGTGTGCGTAGCGGTTGTCCCAGTCTTTGTAGAGCTGTGCCGCTGGTGAGCCGGCCTGTTCCCGGTTTATGAGGTTGCGCAGTGTTAGCGTGTCCACTGCCTTCATTTTCTTGTCTATCGGTGCTTGTCTTGCCAAAAGGTCTTGGGCTGCCGCCGTAATCGACGTCGTCGCCATCAATGCCGTAAATGCTAATGTCCGTATTGTTTTTATAAAACGCATATTCCAATTAGTTGTAGATAAAGATAAAAGCACGGGTAATATCAGGGATATTAATCGGAGGGTTTGTGAAATGTGAAACTCTCGCCCGTTCATAAAATCAGTTGCAAAGGTAATAAAAAAATCATTACGTTGTTTTTGTGTTTAACAACTTTATTTACCTTTTAACAAAGTACGCGCATTTCTTTAAATAGTGTTTACCTGCCGCTTGCGGCGCGTCGGCAGCCCTCCCGCAACGCGATACACCGTCGCCGTCGGCCGTCACTGCCACTGCTTGCCGCGCCGCCCGTGCCTTCCGTCCTAACGCTTAATGCCAACAGCGTAACGGCCTGTGTCCCAGTGTATTGCAAAAGGCCACCTTTTGCCTTGCAATATGTGGCAAACGAGGACGCAAAAGGGCATCTTTCACAATGCGAAAGATGCCCTTTTGGAAAGTTGTTGGCCGCGCTTGGCACGATGTTTCGCCGGCGTGGCTGTTACAGTTCGTGCAGTTCCTTCAGCTTGGCGGCGAGCTTCTCTATCATCACGGTGGAGAGGACGATGCGTCCTTGCCGGTCGATGAGGTACATGGCGGGTATCCACTTGATGTTGTACAGTTTGGAGACGTTCGTCTCTTTCCACTTCTTCAGTTCGCTTACTTGCAGCCAACGCAGATTGTTCTGCTCGATGCAGGATGTCCATGCCTCGCGCTTGTCGTCGAAGGAGACGCTGACGAAACGGATGTTGCTGCCATACTTGTCGTACAGCTGCTTCATTTCGGGTATGTCCTTGCGGCAGTCGGGACACCATGATGCCCAGAAGTCGAGCACGACGTACTTGCCTCGCATGGCCGACAGCGTGTGCTCGGTGCCGTCGGGCGAGGCCAGGGTGAAGTCGGGGGCTTCGGTGCCTGGCTGTAACAGGTCTTTCGCGTAAAGTGAGTCGGCGTCTTGCGCCGGTGCGGCCGTGCACAGGGCGATGGCCGCCAGGGCACAGGTGATTGTTCGTTTAATGTTCATTGTCGTTATTTTTAGGGTTGGTATTTGCAGGGAATGATGGAAAAAGGCAGCCCTCCCGGCTTCCCCAAAGCCCCCTCCCAGCCTCCCCGAGGGGAGGAGAATGGACGAAAGGCTATCGTCTTAACTCATTAACTCCATAACTCCTTAACTTCCAAAAGGAAAAGCTATTGTCTTTAACTCCTTAGCGAACGTAGTGAGCGATAACTCCTTTAACTTCTTTAACTACTGAAAATTTAACTTTTCGCCGTCCTCGTGTCAGCCCCCCACATCATCTTCTCGCGCAGTGTGGAGAAGTAACGCTGGCTGCTGCGCTTTACGATGTTCACCGTGTGCGCCGCCTTGTGTATGGTCAGCTTGGTCTCCTCGGCACATTTCTCCGACTGCCCGTCAACCGCAATGAGGAAGTTGTGGCTGCGGCTCTCCACCGTAAGTTCAATTACGGAGTCGTCAGGGATTACTATGGGGCGTATGTTGAGGCTGTGCGGGGCTACCGGCGTGAGGCAGAGCGTGGCCGTGCGCGGCACTATGATGGGGCCGCCGTTTGACAGCGAGTAGGCCGTCGAGCCTGTCGGCGTGCATACGATGAGGCCGTCGGCCTGGTATGTCATCAGGTATTCGCCGTTTACGCTGGCGTGGATTGTAATCATCGAGGCCGTGTCGCGCTTCAGCACGGCTATGTCGTTGAGGGCCAGGCTGTGGCCGGCAAGGGGCGTGCCGTCGGTCTCTACGCAGATGGCCGTGTGCTCCTCTATGGCGTATTGGCCGCTGTAGAGCGAGTCGATGGCACTCTCTATTTCGCATGGCACTATGTCGGCGAGGAAGCCCAGGCGTCCCATGTTGACGCCGAGGATGGGCGTGCCCTTGTCGCCAACGTGCCCCGCGGCACGCAGCAGTGTGCCGTCGCCGCCGAGCGAAATGACGAAGTCGGCCGTGAAGTCGCCGTCGCTGAACACTCCGACGCTGTGCCCGTCGAGCTTGCCGCAGTCAACGAGGAAGTCGTAAAACTCCTTTTCCACGCACACCTCGGCCCCGTGGGCGGCAAGCGTGTCCATGATTTTGCGTATGTTTTCGGATTTGCGGCTTTGGTATATGTTGCCGAACAGGGCGAATTTCAATTTGCGTGGTGCCATAATTTATAGCTTTTATATTTCTTTTTACCTATGTAATGCTTGGAAATGCCAAACATTTTGTAATTTTGCCGATTGATAAAACCTGCCGCAAAATTACACATTTTGCCCGATAACCTACATTGTATTATAAATAAAAAAGCGAAAAATGACGAAATTAAGCGTTAACATCAACAAGGTGGCCACGCTGCGCAACGCCCGCGGCGGCAACAATCCCGACGTGTTGCAGGCGGCCCTTGATTGTGAGAAGTTTGGCGCGCAAGGCATAACTGTGCATCCCCGTCCCGACGAGAGGCACATCAGGTACAGCGACGTAAGGGAAATACGTCCGTTGCTCAAGACCGAGTTCAACATCGAGGGCAACCCTATCGACAGGTACATAGAGCTCGTGCTCGAGGTGAAGCCGACGCAGGTTACGCTTGTGCCCGATGCCGACAACCAGCTGACGAGCAACCACGGATGGGACACCAAGGCCAACTGCGGCTTCCTTACCGACGTCATCGGGCGTTTCAAGGAGGCAGGCATCAGGACGTCTATCTTCGTCGATGCCGAGCCGGGAATGGTCGAGGCGGCCGCACGGTGCGGCACCGACAGGGTTGAACTTTATACCGAACCTTACGCATCGGGTTACGCCGTAGACCGTGAAGAGGCCATAAAGCCGTTCATAGCGGCGGCAGAGGCTGCGCGCGAGGTTGGCCTCGGGCTTAACGCCGGTCACGACCTTAGCCTTGAAAACCTGTACTACTTCCACCAAAACATTCCTTGGCTCGACGAAGTAAGCATAGGCCACGCCCTCATCTGCGATGCCCTCTACATGGGGCTCGATGCCACGGTGAAGGCCTACCTTAAATGTCTTCAATAATAATCATTAACCAAATAAGTCTTATTTTACTATGGCAAAAGTATATGAATTCCTGGCCACGGGCTTCGAGGACATTGAAGCCCTCATACCATTAGACATAATGCGCCGTGCCGGCGTTGACTTCAAGACCGTAAGCGTGACGGGCGACAGGCTCGTAGAGAGCGCCCACGGCGTGAAGCTCGAGGCCGACCTGCTGATTGAGGAGGCAAACTTCAGCGACGCAGACCTTATTATGCTGCCCGGCGGACTGCCCGGGGCTACCAACCTTAACGCACATGAAGGCGTGCGCAGGGCTCTCGTAGAGCAGAACGCCAGGGGCAAGATGATAGGCGCAATCTGCGCCGCGCCCATGGTGCTGGGCGGCCTCGGTATGCTTGAGGGTAAGCGCGCAACGTGCTACCCTGGCTTCGAGAAGTACCTGGAGGGCGCCGAATACACCAACGAACTGTACACCGTGGACGGCAACATCACCACGGGTGAAGGCCCTGCCGCCACCTTGCCATACGCTTACGCGCTGCTTGAGGCCCTTACCGACAGGCAGACGGCCGACAGCATAGCCGACGGCATGATGTACAAGCACCTGATGCTTAAGTAAAACCGACGGGCAGCGGGGCGGTGGCTTACTTGTTAATGGCCCTCCGTCCCGCTGCCCTTAGTATTAGGCTTGTCTGCTCGTCACTCGTGACTTGTCTGCTCGTGACTTGTAACTTGTCTGCTAAATAAAGAAAATAACATGGATTATGTCGTGATTGTAGCCGGAGGCAAAGGGCTGCGCATGGGCTCAAGTGTGCCTAAACAGTTCCTGCCGATTAACGGCTTGCCGGTATTGATGCGCACCATCAAGAGGTTTCGTGAGTATGACAACGATATTAGGATTATCGTGGTGTTGCCCAAGGAGCAGCACGAATACTGGAACGAGCTTTGCAAGAACTATCATTTTACGGCGGCGTATGCCGTGGCCGATGGGGGAGAGACGCGCTTCCATTCGGTCAGGAACGGGCTTGCCGTAATCCCCGACGATACGGAGGGTGTGGTTGGAGTGCACGACGGGGTGCGCCCTTTCCCGTCAATCGAGGTCATCAGAAACTGTTTCGAGACGGCGCGTAAGGCCAAGGCCGTGGTTCCGGTTATTCCGATAGTGGAGACGTTGATACATCTTGACGGCCGGGGAGGTTCCGACACGGTCCCGCGCGATGACTACCGGCTGGTGCAGACGCCGCAGGCCTTTGACATACAGCTGCTGAAGCGTGCCTACAAGCAGGACTACCAAGACAGTTTCACTGATGATGCCTCGGTGGTAGACAACCTCGGACAGGAAATAACCCTGATTGAGGGCAACCGTGAGAACATAAAGATTACGACCCCGGCCGACCTCCGCGTGGCCCGCGTGCTCGACTGACGGAACGGCGCGGCGGCCTGTCCGGCGCAACGTTTAATAACCGCAAAGACTGACAATGCCCGACGTCCTTAACCAAGACATACAGTACCTGCCCGGAGTGGGGCCGCGACGTAAGGCCCTGCTCGAGAAGGAATTGGGCATAAGGACATACGGCGACCTGCTTGAATATTATCCTTATAAGTACGTTGACCGCAGCCGTGTCTACCGCATCGGCGAGCTGTCGGCCGATACGCAGTTCGTTCAGGTATGCGCTAAAATACTGAGTTTCGAGACGTTCGACGCGGGGAGGCACCGCACGAGGCTCGTGGCCCACGTCACGGACGGCACGGGCGTGGCCGACATCGTATGGTTTTCGGGGGCCAAGTATATGCTTGAGCACCTGAAGGTTGGTGTGCCTTACATCATTTTCGGCCGTCCGACGGTCTACGGCGGGCGCTTCCAGTTTGCCCATCCCGACATCGACCCCGCTTCAGAGTTGCAGCTCTCCCAGATGGGCTTGCAGCCTTATTACGTCACGACGGAGCGGATGAAGAAGTCCGGGATGACCTCGCGGGCCGTGGAAAAGATAGTGAAGACCCTGCTTGAGGGCCTGAAAGAGCCGTTGGCGGAGACTTTGCCGCCGTTTATAACCGCCCCGTTGAACCTCATGTCGAGGGACGAGGCATTCAGGAAAATACACGACCCCAGGCGGCACGACGACATAACGCGGGCCGAATACAGGCTTAAGTTCGAGGAACTTTTCTACGTACAGCTTAACATACTGCGCTATGCGAGCGACCGCAAGCGCAAGTTCCGCGGCTACGTGTTCAAGAGCGTAGGCGCTAAATTCAACGATTTTTACTTCAATTACCTGCCGTTCCCGCTCACGGGGGCGCAGAAGCGCGTAATCAGGGAGATACGGCATGACATGGGCAGCGGGCGGCAGATGAACCGGCTGCTGCAGGGCGACGTGGGCAGCGGCAAGACCTTGGTGGCCCTGATGTCGATGCTCATCGCGTTGGACAACGGTTTCCAGGCGTGCATCATGGCCCCGACGGAAATCCTCGCGGAGCAACATCTCGACACAATAGCCAGCTTTCTCAACGGCATGGACGTCCGCGTGGAGCTGCTTACGGGCATGGTGAAGGGCAAGAGGCGGCGCGAGGTGCTCGAAGGACTGGCTGACGGCCGTGTCGGCATACTCGTCGGCACGCACGCCGTGATAGAGGACAGTGTGCAGTTTGCCCGTCTCGGCTTCGTGGTAATCGACGAGCAGCACCGTTTCGGCGTTGTGCAGAGGGCAAAGCTGTGGAGCAAGAGCGACGTTCCGCCGCACGTGTTAGTGATGACGGCCACGCCCATTCCGCGCACGTTGGCCATGACAATCTATGGCGACCTTGACGTAAGCGTCATCGACGAGTTGCCGCCGGGGCGCAAACCCGTCGTCACCTTGCACAAGTATGACGACCAGACGGTGAGCCTTTACAGCGGTGTGCGCCGCCAGGTCGGCGCCGGTCGCCAGGCGTATTTCGTGTTCCCGTTAATCAAGGAAAGCGAGAAAATCGACCTGAAGAACCTCGAGGCAGGATACGAGTCGCTGTGCGAAGTGTTCCCGGAGTTCAGGCTCGGCAAGGTGCACGGCCGCATGAAGGCTGCCGAGAAGGAGGAGGAGATGCGCCGTTTCGTCAGCGGCGAGACGCAAATCCTCGTGGCAACGACGGTCATCGAGGTAGGGGTGAACGTGCCCAACGCCTCAATCATGGTGATACTCAACGCCGAACGTTTCGGCCTGTCGCAGCTCCACCAGTTGAGGGGGCGCGTGGGCCGTGGTTCCGACCAGGCTTTCTGCATACTCGTAAGCAAGCGCAAGCTGACCGAGGACACGCGCAAGCGCATCGACATAATGTGCGACACGAACGACGGCTTCAAGATAGCCGAGGCCGACCTGAAGCTGCGTGGGCCGGGAGACCTGGAGGGAACGCAGCAGAGCGGCATGGCGTTTGACCTGAAAATCGCCAACGTGGCGAAAGACGGGCAGCTCGTGCAGCTGGCACGCGACGAGGCTTCAAAAATCATAGATGACGACCCCGCTTGCTCGAAGAGCGAATACTCCATGCTCTGGCAGAGGCTCAAGGCCCTGCGCAAGAACCTGCCGTATTTCGGCGAAATATCCTGACTTTGTTTCTTGTTTGGGGTAATGCAACTGTCGTTTGCTTACCGCTTTCGTGCTGGCCGGTGCTCCCGGCAGTGCGGCCTGTGCCTTCCCGCCATGCGAAAGGGCATGAATTGCCGTGCGAAAGGCCGTCAAACGCAACGTAAAAAGCCGTCAATCGCAGCGCGATTGACGGCTTTTTGCAATGCCTTGGCTGTCAGGGGTTTACGCCGGCTATATGCCTGCACGATATATTGATGCGTATGTCGGCTTGCCGCTGTCAGCCAGTTAGGTAACGGAAAAGCCCCTTCCCTGCGTCGTCCGCAGGAAAGGGGCTTTACTGTTGAGGCCGTCAGGCCTGGTGTTATTTCTTTGCCGTTTCGGGCAGCATTACCACCTTGACGCTGTTTCCGCCGGCGAAGATTACGTCCTTGACGAACTTCGCAACCTTTTCCGGTGTCAGTGCGTTCACGATTTTCTTGTAGTCGGTGTAGTTGTCAACGCCGAACTCGCTGTAGTTGTCAATCACGCCAATCCAGTAGCTGTTGGTCTTGGCCTCGTCGTCGGCACGCTTCAGCATCAGCTCCTTGACCTTGTTGAGCATATCGGCGTCAACGGTAGTGCAGAGCTTGTGCGCCTCCTCGTCCATGATTTGCAGCGCGAGGTCGCTCTTTGACGGGTCCATCGGGCATACGCCGATGAGGTAAGTGAACGGCGTGTCGCCTCCGAGGTTGGCCCTTCCCTGTGCTCCGGCCGAGTAGGCTGCACCTGCATCCTCGCGGATTTTCTTCAGGTAAATCATCTCGAGCACCTGCCCGGCAGCGCTTGCGGTTATCGCGTTCTCAAGCGAATAAGGCACGTTGAGGTTGTACCAGTACATATAAGCTGTGGCCTTCGGTGTCTCCATCTTGCGCGTGAACTTGTTTTCGGCGTTCCCCTTGGCGTAAGTTGACACCTTCTTCCAGTTCTCCTTCTTACCGTTCGACGGCAGCGATGCTATGTACTGCTCTATGAGCGGACGGATGGCAGCCTCGTCGAAGTTGCCTACGATGGTGAAGGTGAAGTCGCCGGCGTTAGCTGTGCGCTCCTTGGCGATTTGCAGTATGCGGTCATAGTTGATGTCCTTGAGCTCTTCGAGCTTCAGGTTCATGAAGCGCTTGTTGTGGCTGTAGAGCGTTGCCATCAGTGAGTCGCTGACTGCTCCTTCGGGAGACAGCTCCTGGTTCTTGAGCAATGTCTCGAGCGTGGTCATCAGTTGGCCGTAGCTCTTTTCGTCTTTCCTTATGTCGGTGAAGTAGAGGTAAGTGAGCTGGAACAGCGTTTCGAGGTCTTTCGGGGTAGATTGTCCGCTGAGCCCTTCATGGAAGTTGTTGAGCACGAGGTTGACGTTCGCCTGCTTTCCGGCGAGCGCTTTCTGCAGTTCGGTTACGCTGAAGTTGCCGAGTCCGCTTGATGCTATCACCATGTCGAAGGCCTTTGCGTTGACGATGTCCTCGTCGCCGAGCAATGATGAGCCGCCTTTCGACGATGCGTTGAGTATAACCTCGTCGTCCTTGAAGTCGGTCTTTTTCAGCAACACACGCGCTCCGTTAGAGAGGGTAAGCTCCTTGTAGCCGAGCGCCTTGTTCTCCTTTTCGCTCGTGATGGTGCCTTTTGCCGGCAGGTTGGCGATGAGCGGTTCCTGCTTTACGTTGTCAACCCACGCCGTGAGCTGCTCTCCGTGCACGCTGTCGATGGCCTTCTTGATGCCTTCGGGCGTGGGATAGACGGCTCCTTCCTTCTCGGTGTTGAAGCTGAGCACCACGAGGTTGGTGTCGGTAAGGCTGACGAGCTGCTTCAGGTTCTCGTTGATTACGTCTACGGGAATGGCCTGTGAGAGCTGTTGCATCATCATGTATTCGTCGTCGATTGAAAGTATTGGCTCGTTGTCGAGGAAGTGCCTGGTGTAGAGCTGGCAGTAAACGCCGTTCTCGCGCTTGTTGCGGTTGGTGTATGTCTTCTCGAGCTGGCTCATGTAGTCAGACTTCGCACGGACGAACTCTGTAGGGGTGAAGCCGAACTTCGTGGCGCGAATAACCTCGCGTAGTGCAGCGGAGATGGCTGCGTCGGTCTGTCCGGGTTTGGGAACGCACACTACAGTGAAGGCGTCTTTTGTCTTGGCGAAGATGTAGTCGCCGTCGCCTACGAAAGCCTGGACGAACGGGCAGTCTGCGTTTTGCGCCACTTCGGCGAGTCGTGCGTTAAGCATCTGGGTCGAAAGGTTGGTGGCATACTGCTGTACGAGATACATTGGGTTGTTCTTCAGGCTGTCGGGCACTGCCTCGTGCTTGAACATTATCTGCACGATGTTTACCTGTTGCTCCTTGTCTTTGTCAACGACGATGATTGCCTCGTTGTTGTCAGGCACGGGTTCGGCCACTACCGGTGCGGCGTTGGGGTCGAGCTTGATGCCGCTGAACATTTCTTTTATCTTGGCTTCGGTGCGGTCAACGTCGATGTCTCCTACCACGATGATGGCCTGGTTGTCCGGCCTGTACCACTTGTGGTAATACTGGCGCAGCACCTCCGGCTTGAAGTTCTTTACTATCTCCATCGTTCCAATGGGCATACGGCGGCCGTACTTGCTGCCCGGGTAGAGCTTCTCGAGGTTGCGCTCGAACATTCTCTGGTCGGGAGACGAGCGCAGGCGCCATTCGCTCTCGATTACTCCGCGCTCCTTGTCAATCTCGTCAGCGTCGAGCGTGAGGCCGTTTGACCAGTCTTTCAGCACGAGCAGGCATGAGTCGAGCGATGCAACGTTGTTCGAGGGAACGTTGTCGATATTGTAAACCGTCTCGGCGATGGACGTGTAGGCATTGAGGTCGCGGCCGAATTCCACGCCGATGGAGCGCAGGTAGCTGAGCAGCTTGTCGCCCGGATAATTGTCCGAGCCGTTGAAAGCCATGTGTTCAAGGAAGTGTGCCAGTCCGCGCTGGTTCTCCTCTTCCTGTATCGAACCCACTCGCTGGGCGATGTAGAAGTTGACACGATGCTCCGGATAGCCGTTGTGGCGGATGTAATAGGTAAGTCCGTTGGGCAGTTTGCCAATCCTGACGGCAGAGTCTACCGGGAGTGGCGGCATCTGCATACCTTGCGCCATGACCGCAGCCGTGCTCGCAATGAACAGCAATGCTGCGGCAAAAAGATGTTTTATTTTCATAAGGTTACGGTTTTAAATGGTTCACAAAAATAGTTGTTTATTGTTTTAACACAGTTGATTGGTTGTTATATTTAATAAAATTTATATGTTTCCCGGCTTAAAATGCCTTTTCCGTCGGTATCCGCGGCTTGCCGGCTTACGGCTCGTCGCGGTATTCGAGCAGGTCGCCAGGCTGGCATTCGAGTTCGCGGCAGATGGCTTCCAGTGTGGTGAAGCGCACGGCCTTGGCCTTGCCTGTCTTCAGGATTGACAGGTTTGCCTGTGTCAGGCCTACTCGCTCGGCCAGTTCGCCGAGTGAGATTTTGCGCTTGGCCATCTCCACGTCCAGGTTTACTATTATTTTTCCCATATTCAGTTCGGTGCCTCTTTGTCCGCATTTGTTGAGTGTGCGGCGCTGCGTTCTTGGTTATATTGTCAGTTCCTGTTCCTCTTTCATCTTCAGCCCGATAGCGAATGCCTCGGCCATTACGAGCGAAAACAGCCCGAAGATGATGCTTGTGATGTTGACGGCAGAGCTGTAGTCAACCACGTATCCTTCGAGGCTGAACACCTGTTGGGCTATGTACGTGTCGTAGCAGCCGTCGGCCGAGGCTATCGCGCCTGCCGCCACGAGGCACCACCCCATGACGCGGAGCAGACTGATGTTGCGGCGGCTGAAGATGATGCTCTTGTTGATGTTGCGCACGAAGATGATGAACGCCACGAGGGCGGCCACCCCAACGACGGCAAGGGCCAGCGTGTAGAGCAGCTTGAACATGGCGACAAACGGGCTTACGTGCTCCTTCATCGGCACAATCAGTTGCGTGGGCCACGCTTCCCGGCTTTCGCCGGAGCTGTTGCCGGTCATCGTTACGGCGTTGGCCTCGTTGATTTCTACCGGCAGCAGCGATATGTTGCAGTAGTTGCTCAGCGACGTTTCGTGTATGGCGCGCTTCTCCATGCCTTGCTTCATGCCGGCAGAGAAGCCCGTGACGGCGGCGTTCGACATGGCCAGCAGGTCACAGACTATGGCCACGAAGATTAATGCGCAGAACAGGTTGAGTTTCTTTTTCATAGCCTTGGTGTTTTTTCCCCTTACTGGCGGCTGCCGTTTTTTACTTACGGCAGCCGCTTTTCGGGTCTTGCTTGTTTTTAGAGAGTATTTGCTTTTTACTTTGGCTCTTTATTGATATTTGGATATTATTTATCGTTTATCGATATGCAAAGGTATGGATAATATTTGGAACTGCCAAATGTTTTCAATAAAAATTTATCGAAAAACGATAAAAAGCCCCACGGGAGGGCTCTTTTTATCAAGAATTAAGAGTCAAGGATTAAGAAAATACGCTTTCGTCCATAGGGCATTAGTCTGCGCACTGCTACATATTTTCTTAACCCTTGGCTCTTAATTCTTAATTCGCGAAGTGTTGTTTCCTTAATCCTTTACTCTTACTCTTGGTTATTTCAAGTTCCTCGGGTGGTGTTCCAGGATTTCGCGGCGCAGCTCGGACGTGTCTATGTGGGTGTATATTTCGGTGGTGCCGATGCTCTCGTGCCCCAGCATGGCCTGTATGGCGCGCAGGTCGGCGCCGCCCTCGAGCAGTGCGGTGGCGAAGCTGTGGCGCAGGGTGTGCGGGCTGATTGTCTTCTTTATGCCGGCTTCCGTGCCGAGGCGCTTAATCATGATGAGTATCATCGTGCGTGTGAGATGTGCCCCGCGGCGGTTTAGGAACACGTAGTCCTCCTCGCCTGGCTTGATGTCCATGCGGCAACGGTCGTCGAACCACAGGCGCAGCTGCCTTATTGCGCTCTCCGATATGGGCACGAGACGCTCCTTGCGGCCCTTGCCCATGACGCGGACGAAGCGCTCGTCGAGGTAGAGGTCTGAGAGGCGGAGCGTCACCAGTTCGCTGACGCGCAGCCCGCAGCTGAAGAGCACCTCGATGATGGCCTTGTTGCGCTGGCCCTCCCACTTGCTTAGGTCTACCGCTTGCTCCAGTCGGTCTACCTCCTCGGTGGTGAGCACTTCGGGCAGGTGGTCGTCGGTCTGCGGCGACTCAAGCAGCTCCGTGGGGTCGTCGGCTATGTAGCCGTCGGCCTGGAGGAAGCGGTAGAACGTCCTCACACCGCTCAGTATGCGGCACTGCGAGCGCGGGCTGACGCCGAGGTCGTGCAGCGATGCTGCGAATGCCTGCAGGTCTTGCAGCCTTGCGTCTTGCGGCTCTATGCCCTCGGTCTTGAGGTAGTGCAGCAGTTTCCCTATGTCGCGCATATAGGCATCGAGCGTGTTGGGAGTGAAGTTGCGCTGCAATTTCATGTATCGGCGGTAGGCATTTACCATGTTGGTTGGCGTTTTGTTCTTGTTTTCCATATATTTTCGTACTTTTGCACCGTAGTGAGCGTGCCTGCGCGTTATTGTGGCAGCCGTAATGCCGGTCTGCACAGTCTCGCGGCATCGTCACGGCAAAGTTAAACAAATTTATCCGATTATGAAAATATTGGTACTTAACGGACCGAACCTGAACCTATTGGGCACCCGCGAGCCGGGCATCTACGGCAGCAGCTCGTTCGACAACTACCTGCCGAGGCTGCGCGAGGCCTTCCCCGGCGTAGAGATTGAATACTTCCAGAGCAACGTCGAGGGCGTGATGATTGACAAGATGCAGGAAGTGGGCTTCACGTATGACGGCATCGTGCTCAATGCCGGTGCCTACACGCACACCAGCGTGGCCCTGCAAGACTGCATACGCTCGCTGAAGTGCCCCGTGGTGGAGGTTCACATATCCAACGTGCACAAGCGCGAGGAGTTCCGCCACAAGTCGATGCTCTCGTGCGCCTGCCTCGGCGTAATCTGCGGTTTCGGCCTTGACTCGTATCGGTTGGCCGTAAGCGCTATATTAATGCATAATGCATAATTTTTATAATGCATAATGCACAATTCACAATGCATAATCAGGGCATACGCCGTAACGCCCCAATGGAGTGGGCGCTTGGCTGTTTCCCGGGATTATGTGTGGGTTATGCTGAACGGCGTAAGCCATAATTATGCATTGTGAATTATGCATTATGAATTGCCACAGGCCTAAATTATGAATTATGCATTATGAATTATGCATTATAAGAATGTTTTGTTTAACGGCGTCAGCCATAATTATGCATTATGAATTATGCATTATGAATTAGAGGAATATTTGCTTGACCACATCGACCCCGAGGGCGACTATCTCTACCGCCTGTGGCGGGCTACAAACGTACACCTGCTGCGCGGGCGCATGGCCAGCGGCCACCTGCAGGGCAGGCTGCTGAAGATGCTCGTGCGCATGGTGCGCCCGAAGAACATACTTGAAATAGGGACGTTCAGCGGCTACAGTGCAATCTGCATGGCCGAGGGGCTCGACGAGGGCGGCATGGTGTACACTTACGAGATAAACGACGAGCTGGAGGACTTCACCCGCCCGTGGCTCGAAGGCTCGGCCGTGGCCGACAAAATCCGCTTCATCATCGGCGACGCCGTGAAGGAAGCCCCGCGCCTGGGCGTGGAGTTCGACATGGTGTTCATCGACGGCGACAAGCGCACTTACGACGAAGCCTACGAGATGGCCCTCGGCGTGCTGCGCCCCGGAGGTTTCCTGCTGGCCGACAACACGCTCTGGGACGGACACGTGCTCGAGGAGCCGCGCCCGGCCGACCGCCAGACGGCCGGCATAGAGGCGTTCAACGACCTCGTGGCGCGCGACAGCCGCGTGGAGAAGGTCATACTGCCCCTGCGCGACGGCCTGACCATAGCCATGAAGAAACGCCAATGACAGCCGTTGCGTAACCGCCTGGCCGTCAGCCACTTTGCAAAAGGGCATCTTTCACCCGTTGAAAGATGCCCTTTTGTCGTGCCGTTTGTGCCCTTTTGGCTGGCGATTTGGGACAACCGGGAGAACGGGGAGTGATGCGACGGGGCGGCGGTTATGTTGGCTCTGCCGTCTGGTGCAATGAACTTGGCGGATTTGCAGTCACTTATGATTGCATAATCCGCCGCAACGGGAGTATTGGATTTTTCACTTTTCATTTTTCATTCTTTATTATTCATTTTTCATTATTCATTCTTTATTATTCATATTTCATTTATTTCGCAATGTCGGAAAAAATGTGTAAGTTTGCACTTAATTTAGGTTTATTGCGCCCGTTGGCGCATATTTATTAATGTATAACACTGAAAAACGATGCAGGAAACAAGGCAAAACCGCATAGCAAGGCTGCTGCAAAAGGAGCTAAGCCTAATATTCCAGTCGCAGACGCGCTCGATGCACGGCGTGATGATAAGCGTTACCCGCTGCCGCATCAGTCCCGACCTGAGCATCTGCACGGCCTACTTGAGCATTTTCCCCTCAGAAAGGGCCGACGAGCTGGTGAAGAACATCACGGCGAACGCGCAGACAATACGCTACGAACTGGGTACGCGCGTGCGCAACCAGCTGCGTATCATACCCGAGCTGCGCTTCTTCGTGGACGACTCGCTCGACTACATTGCGCATATTGACGAGCTGCTGAAGAAATGAATTTCCCCTTTTACATAGCGCGCCGCTACCTTTTCTCGAAGAAAAGCACGCACGTAATCAACCTTATCAGCGGCATAAGCGCCGTTGGCGTGGCCGTGGCCACGATGGCGCTGGTGGTGACGCTTAGCGTCTTCAACGGCTTCCACGACCTCGTGGCGTCGTTCCTTACGGCTTTCGACCCGCAAATAGAGGTGGTGCCGGCGCGCGGCAAGACGGCCCCGGCCGACGACCCCGTGCTGGCGAAGCTCCGTGCGCTGCCCGAGGTTGACGTGGTGACGGAGAGCGTGGAGGACCAGGCCCTGGCCGTGTATGGCGACAACCAGGCAATGGTGGTGGTGAAGGGCGTTGACGATAACTTCAGCGAGCTGACGCATATCGGCGACATTCTTTACGGCGAAGGCGACTTCTCGCTGCACGCCGCCAACCTGGAATACGGCACGGTGGGCATACGCCTGGCCGACCAGCTGGGTATGTCGGCCGACTGGCCGGGCTCGCTCTATATCTATGCGCCCAAGCGCGAGGGGCAGCTCGACATGATGAACCCTACGGAGGGCTTCGTCGTTGACTCACTGATTTCGCCCGGCGTGGTGTTCTCGGTGAGGAACGGACGCTACGACCGCGAGTATATACTCACGTCAATAGGCTTCGCCCGTAGGCTGTTCGGCCAGCAGGGTATGCTGTCGCAGCTTGAGTTCAGGCTCAAGCCGGGGTCTGACCTCGACGCCGTGAAGGCCGAGATGAGGGAGATTGCCGGCGACAAGTACCACGTGCTCGACCGCATGGAGCAACAGGCCGACACGTTCAAGATAATGAAAATAGAGAAGTTCATCGCCTACATCTTCCTTACGTTCATCCTCGCCGTGGCGTGCTTCAACATCATTGGCTCGCTCTCGATGCTCATCATCGACAAGAAGGACGACGTGGTGACGCTGCGCAACATGGGCGCGACGGACAAGCAGATAACGCGCATCTTCCTGTTTGAGGGGCGCATGATTTCGGCCATAGGTGCCGTGGTGGGCATCTTGCTCGGCCTGTTGCTTTGTTGGCTGCAACAGCGGTACGGCCTTGTGGCCCTCGGCGAGAGCAGCGGTTCGTTCGTAGTTGACGCTTATCCCGTGAGCGTGCACCCGGAGGACATCATAATAGTGTTCCTTACGGTCGTCGCCGTTGGCTTCGCCTCGGTGTGGTATCCCGTAAGGTATTTTGCAAAGAGGCTGTTGTGAAGCTATGAACGACCTAAACACCCACCCCAACCCTCCCGAAGGGAGGGAGCTTGATTAGCTTTGATGCACTAAAAAGGGATAAAAGCCAACTAAGTACCCACCCCAACCCTCCCAAAGGGAGGGAGTTTGATTAGCTTTGAGGCAAGAAGGAATGGTATAAAAAAGCTAAATGTCGTGAACTTGCAATTTGCAAGTTCACGACATTTTTTATTAGCAAAGCATTTTAGACTCCCTCCCTTCGGGAGGGCTGGGGTGGGTGTTTAGGTGTTTTTGATGCTGTTTTTCATTCTCATCTTTCCGCCCAGTCGCCCCTATCCAAGTTGCGGTAACTTATTGCCTCGGCCAAGTGTTGCGGCAAGACGGCGGGCGAAGCGTCGAGGTCGGCTATGGTGCGCGCAACCTTCAGTATGCGGTTGTAGGCCCTGGCCGACAGGTTAAGGCGCGCCATGGCCGTGCGCAGCAGCTCTATTCCTTCGGCGTCAGGCTCGGCGTACTGGTGTATCATGCGCTCTGTCATGGCCGCG
Organism: uncultured Prevotella sp.; assembly: GCA_944319815.1. Lineage (GTDB taxonomy): Bacteria > Bacteroidota > Bacteroidia > Bacteroidales > Bacteroidaceae > Prevotella. Next base: position 53,876 of record CALUEX010000004.1, read on the forward strand.
TTGCAGTGTATTCCCTTGTGCTCGCGGAAGCGTTCCTCCTGTATCTGCCTTGCCTTTATTACCCGCTGGCGTATGGTAGCGCTGCTTTCGCCCTGCGTTGCCTTGGATATGTCGTTGAAGGGCACGGGCGTTATCTCTATTTGTATGTCGATGCGGTCGAGCAACGGGCCGCTGATTTTATTGAGGTAACGCTGTATTTGCCCAGGCGTGCAGACGCACTTGTGGGTAGGGTCGTTGTAATATCCGCAGGGACAGGGGTTCATTGATGCCACGAACATGAACGAACAGGGGTATTCCACCGTGTATTTAGCCCTCGCGATGGTGATTTTGCGGTCTTCAAGCGGTTGGCGCAGCACCTCGAGCGTGGTCTTGTTGAACTCCGGCAACTCGTCGGCGAACAGCACGCCGTTGTGCGCCAGCGATATTTCCCCCGGCCTTGGGTTCACCCCGCCGCCTACGAGGGCAACTTGGGAGATGGTGTGGTGAGGGGCGCGGAACGGCCGTTGGGATATTAGCGACATCCCTTCGCCGAGCTTACCGGCAACCGAATGTATCTGTGTTGTCTCGAGACTTTCGGCCAGCGAGAGTGGCGGCAGTATGGAGGGAAGACGCTTGGCCATCATTGACTTGCCGCTGCCCGGTGGGCCAATCATGATGAGGTTGTGTCCTCCGGCAGCCGCAACCTCCATTGCGCGCTTGACGTTGTCCTGTCCGCGGACGTCGGCAAAGTCGAGGTCGAAGTTGCTTTGGTGCTCGTAAAACTCTCGCCTCGTGTCTATGATTGTGGGTTGGAAATCGGTTTCGCCGTTGAGGAAACGGATTACGTCGAGGATGCTGTCCATGCCGTAGACGTCGAGCTTGTTCACTACGGCGGCCTCGCGGATGTTGCGTTTGGGGACAATCAGTCCCTTGAACTCCTCCTTGCGTGCCTTTATGGCTATGGGCAAGGCGCCTCTTACGGGCTGTATCTTGCCGTCGAGGCTTAACTCGCCGACGAGCATATATTCAGATAGGTGGTCGGGTTTCACCTTGCCTAAGGCGGCAAGGATGCCGATGGCTATTGGCAGGTCGTATCCGCTGCCTTCCTTGGGCAGGTCGGCCGGTGCCATGTTGATGGTAGTGTCGGTTACGGGCAGCTTTATCCCGTTGTTGTTCAAGGCTGACTTTATGCGGTCGCGGCTTTCTTTTACGGCGGTGTCGGCAAGTCCAGAAAGGTGGAAGTTCACTCCTTTTGTTATGCTGACCTCCACCGTTACCGTTGTAACGTCTAAGCCGTTGACCGCTGCGCAAAATGTTTTCACCAGCATGGCTCGCGTCAGTTAAGTAGTGTTTTAATCCTTGATTCTATTTCGTTGGGTTTCAGGTTGCGTTCAACGATGCGTCCTTGTGCGTTGTAGAGCACGTTGCTTGACACTCTGTCAAGCGCAAATTGCCTGATTAGCGGACTTTCGAACATAAGTTGGTCGCATACGTTTATTGCTGCGGTCGAGTCGTTGCGCAGCGCGTTTTTGCAGGTTTGCCTGCTTGCGTCGAGGCTTACGGTCATGACGGCGAGTCTGTTGCCGTATTCTCCTTGTAGTCTGCTGAGCCTGTCGCGGAGGTTACGGCTTTCGTAATCCCAGTTCGCCCATGCCAGTACGACAGACACTTTGCCCCTTAAATTGGCGTCGCTGACGTTTTTGCCGTTAATGTCTTGTGCCGTGAACTGTGGCAGCCTTGCCCCGGGCGCACCGTTTTTCATTGCGCTGACATACCGCGACATTCGTGCTACCTGTCCGTTCTTAGGTTGTTCCTTGTAGACGAGGTTTACGAGTTCCTCCGTTTTCTTGTCATTTGTCGCAGTGCCGTTATTGTCCGGTGCGATAAAGTATTTCCTGAGTATGTAAATGCTTACAGGCGACTTGGGGTTGTTCCTGATGAATTGTTCTGCATATTTCATCACCTCTGGGGGCGATGCTTTCGCTATTTGCTGGCGAAAGCCGTTCATCATCTTGTTGTCTTTCGTACCTTCGATTACGATTTCCTTGAGGTGAGATGCGTCGCCTTTTATGGTTACTGACTTGCCTGGTTCTGCGAATATGGGTTGTTCCGAGAAGTTCGGGAACACAATCATGATTGTGCCGCTTTCCTTGCATGGCGTTTCAAACGTGAAACGTCCGCCCTCAACCTTTATCGTGTCGAACCCTTCAAACAAGCCATCTGGGCTGTAAACATAAAACTCACCTTGGTTAAGGTTGAGTAAACGGCCTTCAAAACTGAAGTAACCCCTGCGTGAACTGCAGGCAACCAAAACCAAGGTGAGTGTCAAGATATAAGTGAGCCGCTTCATGCGTCAGCTTATTTTATTTGCTGACTTTTGACAGCTCTAAGTCATTGTTTGCGTAAGTAGCGAGTGACGGGTCTTTCTGCAAAGCGCTCTTCAGGTAAGAAGATGCAGCGTCGTTGTTGCCCTGGCGTGCGTTGAGGATAGCCTGCAGGTAGTCTGTCATGGCGTCTTTGTTCTCAATGCTGTTCAAGGTGTTTGCTGCTCCGGCGTAGTTCTTGTTCAGAATTTGTGCCAAAGCTGTAGTGTTGCAGTTAATTCCGTTCAGGTTCTGTTCAGCTGTAGCATAGTCACCCTTTGCAAGGTTGAGTGAGCCGAGTACCTTGTTGTAGTCGCCGGCGGTGTTGCCTTTTGCGATGTAGTTCTCAGCTTCGCTTATGTTACCGCTCTTCAAGGCGATAAGGCCAAGGTTTGCGTTTACTTCGCTTGCGTTGCTGTTGATGGCCTGAGCCTTAGCCAGATAGTTCTTAGCCTCGGCGTCGTTGCCCTTTGCAAACTCGATGGCAGCAATGTTGTTGTAAGCGCGGTAGTCGTTAGGATAGATTTCAGCGGTCTTCTTGTAGATGGCCTCCTGAGTGTTGATGTCGTTCTCGAGAGTAGCGGCGTAAAGAAGTTCGTCAACGCTCAGCTGTTTAGCGTCAGCCTTGTACTGCTCCTTAATCTGGTCGTCGCTGCGTCCGATTGTCTCATAGTTGATGATGAGGCGTGAACGGCGGAGTTCAGGAAGGATGCCGTCGGCGAGTTCACGGAAGCCGGCAGACATATTACGTATTTGCTGTTCGCGCTCCTCTGGGTCTTGGTACATAGAGAGGACACGAAGGATAACGTCCTTGTCCTGGATGTTAGATGCGGCAACGAGCTTCTGGAAGCCGTCCCAGTCCTGTGCGGTGTACTTGCCGGTAACCTGACCGTTGAGTTCGGCATTCTTGAGCTGACCCTCAGCGTAGTCTACTGATACGTTCTGGCGCTTGCTTGCCAGCTTGTCGTTCAGTTTAACGCCACCGTCAGGAGATGCGTATGCGAGAACCTCTACGTTCTTCAGGTTGAGTTTCTCCTTGTCGTTGTTGATGTCCTTGAGGAGCTTTACGAACTCCTGTACAGAGTTGTTCTTCAGTTCGCGCTTGCGCAGGTTAGCCTGGTTGATGAGGAATTTGATTTGTGCTTCTTGCCTCTGTGCACGAACGCGCTGGAATGTATCGGGAGCTATGCAAGCGCCGCTTCCGGCGAGAGTGTTCTTGTAAAGTTCAGATGTAGCGATAACGCCTTCAGCCACTTTGACTGCGGGCACCTCGATTTTCTTCTTTTTCTTGCCATAGTAGGCGTCAAAAGTCATGTAGAGGTCGCTCTTCTGCATTTCGGGTACATACTTGAAGTTAGACTTCATCGTATAGTTACCACCCATTTTGTAAGAGATAGTCTGGTCGTTGCCTTCTACTTTTTCTCCTTGGAATGTAGCGGCTTGGCCTTGTGCAGCCTGGTCGTTGCCGTAACGCAGTTCAGGAACAACGGTCACGACAGCCTTCTTTTTCAGGTATTTCTCAGGGAACGTTCCGTTGATGGTCACAGCCACCTGGCCTCCCTTTGACTCCAATGGGTTGGGAACGACATTGAAGTTGTCGGCAGACAGTTCACCCAATTTGGACGAACAAGACGTCAGCGCGAGCACTGATGCTGCCGAGATGAAAAGGATAAGATTTTTTTTCATGTTGAAAGGTTTTAAATGTGTGGTGCCGCGAGCGGGACTCGAACCCGCACAGCCATTTCTGGCCAAGGGATTTTAAGTCCCTCGTGTCTACCAATTCCACCATTGCGGCGCTGCTTGAGCGGCAAACGGGACTCGGACCCGCGACCTCAACCTTGGCAAGGTTGCGCTCTACCAACTGAGCTATTGCCGCTTAAATGTTATGCAAAGATAAGCGTATTTCTCGAAAGTGCAAATTAATTTACACATTTTTTAATATAATGTGCCTTAATTCGTTACGGAAAGCACTCCTTGCGGCCCGGTTGTGCTTGCGTGGTAACGTATCAGTTTGTCGCCGCTGTCGCCGCTTACCACTATTCCGCCGTTGTTCATGTCGTATTTTCGGCTGCAACTTCCGCATTCTGCCGTGCCGTCGGTATTCATCGTGAGCTTGTAGCGTGGCAGGCTTGTGTTTTTGTAACAGTTAGGGCACTGGCTGTCGTAGGCGTAGAACGTTGCGGGATTGTTCAGGTTGCCGTATCCCACGATAATTCCCGTCTCATTATATGTGCCGAGCCTAACCGTCCTTTGTTGGTCGATGGCGGTCAGTACGGGGCGGTCAGACAGTCCCTGGTTGCTCTCGAACAGGAAATGGTTTTCCCCCGATGTCGTGATGCGGCAGAAAATTCCGGGCGACATGGAGTTCATTGCCGATGCGAGGGCCGCGCTGCGGCTTGCGTCGTTTTCGAAGATGAAGTAGCACGGATAATTGCTGTATTCATAATCGGTGTTGCCGCACGCCGTGAATATGGCGAGCATCGCTATTATATAATAGGTGTAGCGTTTCATCTTTTTGCTTGGTAAAATAGGACAAATAAGGCACTGTTGGACCGATGGGGCTGATGCGCCATGGCGGGAAACGCCGCTGGCATCATCGTCCCAGCAGCTTTTTCTCCGCCTCTTCTACTTTGTCAAACGTGAAACCGTCGATTATATTGCCCATCAAGGCGTTGATTTCGTCGTTGCAGAGGTTGCCGATTGAACCTTCGTGTGTGTGGTGAATGTCCTTGCAGGGCTTGAAACGGCCGGCCTCAATGTCCAGTCCCACCTTCTTGTATGCGTCGCGGAAGGGCATACCCTCGGCTGCGAGGCGGTTAACCTCCTCGACGGAGAACATCAGGTCATAGCGCGGGTCGTCGAGTATGTGCTCGTTCACCTCCATCTTGTTGATGATGTATGCCGCCATGCGCAGGCAGTCTTTCAACTCGTCGAACGCTGGCAGGAACTCCTCCTTGATTATTTGCAGGTCGCGGAAGTAGCCCGAGGGCAGGTTGTTCATTATCATCGTCACCTGCACGGGCAGAGCTTGCAGCTTGTTGCTCTTGGCACGGATGAGCTCGAACACGTCGGGGTTCTTCTTGTGCGGCATGATGCTGCTGCCCGTCGTGCACTCCTTCGGCAGCTTGACGAACGAGAAGTTCTGGCTGTTGAACAGGCAGGCGTCGAACGCCATCTTGGCCAGCGTGCCGGCAACCGAGGCCATTGCGAAGGCCGTGTTGCGCTCGGTCTTGCCGCGTCCCATCTGTGCGTACACCACGTTGTAATTCATCGAGTCGAAGCCCAGCAGCTCCGTCGTCATCGTCCTGTTGAGCGGGAACGACGAGCCATAGCCCGCCGCGCTGCCCAGGGGGTTGCGGTTGGCCATGCGCCATGCGGCTTGCAGGAACAGCATATCGTCGGCCAGGCTCTCGGCGTAAGCCCCGAACCACAGGCCGAACGAACTTGGCATGGCCACCTGCAGGTGGGTGTAGCCGGGCATGAGCACGCCCTTGTATTGCTCGCTCTTTTGCAGCAGTTCGTCGAACAGGCTCTTTACGAGCTGCACTATCTCCTTTATCTCGTTGCGGATAAACAGTTTCAGGTCAACCATCACCTGGTCGTTCCTTGACCGTCCGCTGTGGATTTTCTTGCCCATGTCGCCAAGGCTGCGCGTGAGCATCAGCTCCACTTGCGAGTGGACGTCCTCTATGCCTTCCTCGATTACGAACTCGCCTCTCTCGCACGTGGCGTAGATGTCCTTCAGCTCGGCAAGCAGCTGCGCCAGCTCGTCCTTTTCGAGCAGTCCGATTGACTCCAGCATGGTGATGTGCGCCATGCTGCCCAGCACGTCATACTTGGCCAAGTACATATCCATCTCGCGGTCGCGGCCAACGGTGAAGCGTTCAATCTCCTTGTTTATGGAGAAGTTCTTTTCCCAGAGTTTGTTCATTGTTTGTTTTATTGTAGTTGGCGGACAGGCTTGCGTGATTGTGAGTAGCGGAATAGGACAAATAAGGCTGATGAGCCTAATGGGCTTCGCGTGACGGGAGGGTGCTCGTCGGTTGTTGCTTATTAGCTTGTGGCTCGTTCCTCGTTTGCTTGTTCCTCGTTTGCTTGTCCCTTGTCTCTTGTCTGCTCGTCCCTCGTTTGCTCGTCTGCTAAAAATCAATACGGCAGCATTGCCAGTGCGTCGGCTATTTTGTCTACGCCGTCTTGCAGTTTGTTGCCGAGCATGGGCTTCAGGAACAGCGGAATGTCGGCCTTCACCGTCACGCGCATCTTGCACGTGGTGTCGGTTACAGGCAACAGCTGCACCCAGAGGTTGAACGGCACGGGCGAGTTCTCCGTTTCGAACTTGATGCACTTAGGCTCGTCCCTGTCTACAATCCTCAGCTTTATGCTGCCCACGGGCGCCACGTTGACACTTACCGAGTCGCGGTCGAACGCCAAGTCCTTCACTTGGTCGGCCGGGATGCGGTCTTTTATTCTCTCTATGTTGTTCAGGTCGCTAAGCGTGTTGTACACCGCCGTCTGCGGATGCGGTATTTGCTTAACGCCGCTTTCGTATTTGCTCATAACTTTAAGCCCCCTCCCGGCCTCCCCGAGGGGAGGTGACAGGATACGCTTTATTTAAATAATACTTTTTCAATAAATTTGATGTCTACCATCTGCCACTGCCATTCACCTCCCCTCGGGGAGGTTGGGAGGGGCTTTTACTTCTTCCAGTTTGCCGGGTCCTTGCGCCACTCGTGCAGCAGTTCCACGTCCTTCTCGGTGATGTATCCCGTGGCGGCGGCTTCCTCCACCACGTGCTCATAGTCTGTCAGGGTGACGAGCGTCACGCCGGCATCCTCGAACGCCTTTTTGGCCACGGGGAAGCCGTAGGTGTACGATGCCACCATACCCACCACCTCGAAGCCCGCCGCGCGCAGGGCCTCTACGGCCTTCAGGCTGCTGCCGCCGGTAGAGATAAGGTCTTCAATCACCACCACTTTTGCGCCCTCAGGCAGTTCGCCCTCTATTAGGTTGCCCATGCCGTGGTCCTTGGCCTTGCTGCGCACGTAGGCGAACGGCAAGCCCAGCTCGTCGGCCACGAGCGCGCCCTGTGCTATAGCTCCCGTCGCCACGCCGGCCACGGCGGTAGCCTCGGGGAAGTGCTCAAGCACGGCGTGCGCCAGCTCCAGCTTCACGAAGCTGCGCAAGTCGGGGTAAGACAGCGTTTTGCGGTTGTCGCAATAGAAGGGCGACTTCCATCCCGAAGCCCACGTGAAGGGGTTGTCGGGTTGCAGTTTGATGGCCTTTATTTTCAGCAGTTTAGATGCCAATGCTCTTTTCAGTGTGTCCATATTTTAGGATTTTATGCTTGTTTATATAATAATATGTGGCATTTTATGCGCGTTTCGCGCGGTATTAATGTGTTTGCAAAGTTACGTTTTTTGGCGTTCACGGCAAAATAAATTACGCTGTTTTTGCCCTTTGCGCCCTTGGGCTTTGCCTTCTTGCGCAACGTGTTGGCTGTCAGGGCTTTGCAAAAGGGCATCTTTCGCGCTGCAAAAGGACACGTTTTACGCTGCAATACGTGCCCTTTTGCCCTGCGGTTTGTGCCCTTTTGTATTTTGCCTTGCCGCGAGGCACCCTTCCGCTGTTGGCCGTCGGTGGTTTTGTTTGCCGTATTCTTAAAATCTGTTTAATGCAGCTTGGGTAACAGTCTGTTTCTGTAAACATAAGTTAAATTCGCGGTTTTTCTTGCATTTTCTTGCCGAAAAACTTGCAAGTGATGTGATATTGCCTTACATTTGCAGTGTACTACAACAATAGTACACTACGAAACAATAAAACGGAAACGACAATATTGACAAATTAAAGACTTTAACGATTATGGGAACAATTATCACAGCCGCCACAATCATGGCAATGTACCTTAACTCAACAGGTAACATGAACTCGCAGTACTGCTACAATGCAGACATTGAAAACGGACAGGTAACCACAATGTACGTGTATGAAAGGCAGGGCGAAAGCCTTAGCGGAAAGTTTGAGTACCGCTACGAATACGACGCCGAGGGGCGCGTGGCCTCGAAGACGGTGATGAAGCGCGACGCCGCAACGGGCCGCCTGGTGCCTGACTGCCGCTACGACTTCGCCTATACGGCCGGCGGCTACACGATGGAGCACAGCCGATGGAACGAACGCCGCCGCGCCTTCGACCCGGCAGACAGCCGCACCTGCTACGCCGCACAGGGCGACGGCCTCGTCTCGGTGACGTCTTACGAACTTTCGGCCGACGGCTCCGTGGCCACGCTCGTTGACGACGTGCTGGCACTGGTGCCGGCAGGCGAGGGGATGATGGCGGAATTTTAGGAGTTAAAGGAGTTAAGGGAGTTAGAGGAGTTAAAGACAATGGCCTTGATGGCAGTCTTACTTCCTTATACTCTCTCTCCCGAACAACCGGCAAGGGTAATGTCTTTAACTCCTCTAACTCCCTTAACCCCTTTAACTCCCAACAAAAGAATAACATCAAAACAAGAATAAAATGATACACATCGAAAACCTGAAATACAAGTACCAGGGCGCTAAGCAATACGTCTTCGACGGCTTCAGCCTTGACCTTGAGGACAATAACATCTACGGACTGTTGGGCAAGAACGGCACCGGCAAGTCAACCCTGCTCTACCTCATCAGCGGCCTGCTGCGGCGGACCGGCGGCCTTGTGATGGTTGACGGCGTTGACGTGGTGCAGCACAGGGCCGAAACGCTGGCCGAGACGTTCCTCGTGCCCGAGGAGTTCGACCTCGCCCCGGTAACTCTCGACGCCTACGTCAAGATGAACCAGCCGTTCTATCCGCGATTCAGCCGCGAGGTGCTGGAGAGCTGCCTGCGCGACTTCGAGCTTACGCCAGACATCCACCTGAAAGAGCTTTCGATGGGGCAGAAGAAGAAAGTGTACATGAGCTTCGCCCTCGCCGCCGGCACCAAGTTGCTGCTTATGGACGAACCGACCAATGGGTTGGACATACCGTCGAAGAGCCAGTTCCGCCGCGTCGTGGCAAACAACATGGACGAAGGCCGCACCCTCATAATATCCACCCACCAGGTGCACGACGTTGAGACCCTGCTCGACCACATCGTGATGCTCGACCGCTCCGAACTCCTCCTCGATGCGTCCGTCGCCGACATTTGCAACAAGTACAACTTTGAGTTCCGTTCGCTCGGAGAGCCGGCCGACGATGTGCTCTATGCCGAGCCGTCGGTGCAGGGCAACGCCGTCATCACGCGCAAGCAAGAGGGCGACGGCGACACACAGCTCAACCTTGAGCTGCTCTTTAACGCAGTGACGAAGCGCGCGATAAGGTAAACACCCACCCCAACCCTCCCGAAGGGAGGGAGCTTAATATGCCTTGAGGGGCGTGTGGCTGGCCCATTTCTCTTGCCGGGTTATCGGCCTTATCAGCTTCATTCGTCCCATTCATCCTATCATTCAATAATAACAAGCTGCTTCACCTCCCCACCGGGGAGGCATGGAGGGGCTTCATAAAAACCATCAACCATGACTAATTTCAACATACAACGTTTCGGCAGCGTCCTCCGTTGGTCTGCCCAAATGACTAAAAAGGAAATCCTGACCAACGCCGCCGCCATGTTTTTCGCCATGTGCATACCCTTCGTGGTGGCAGTACTCGGTTGCCGCGGTGAGGCTTGGCACGTTGTGGCCGAAAACCTTAACTCCGCCGTGGCGACAGACCTCGGCATCTACATCATCGTCTCCATGATTGGCGGATGCTGGATATTCAACAACATGAAGACAAAGGAGCAGCGGATAACGTTCAAGATGCTGCCGGCAACCGACGCCGAGAAGTTCGCCGTCCGCGTGCTTTACGTCACGTTGGTGTGGTGGCTCATGGGCATCGTCGCGTTTTGCGCGGCCGATGTTTTCCGTATGCTCGTCAGCCTGATTGTGGGCACCGACGTGGTGAGAAGCACCATCCCCGACTTCCTCTCGATGCTTTTCGGCACTGACGGGGACAACCGTGTCGTGATTAACGACGGTCGTTTCGGCAACGTCCTGCCCTTCATCGTAACGTTGTATGCCTGGGTTTTCTGGGTGCATTCGCTCTACATACTGGGCGGGGCGTTCTTCCGCCGCCGCCAGTTCGTGCTCACCACGGTGGCGCATTTTGTCCTCATGCTGGTGTTCACGCCGTTGATTATCGACATCGTTGACGGCTTCGACCGCGACACGGTGGAATTTTGGGCCACCACATGGGCATGGACTGTCGCGGCGGTGCTGTTCGCCTTGGGCGTGCTCGACTGGTGGCTGTCCTACAAAATCTTCCGCCGTATGCAGGTGGTGAACAACAAATGGGTGAACCTTTGATGTTGAGTGAAGAATGAAAAGTGAAAAATGAAAAATCCATGTGCCTGAATAAGGCATACGGCTTTAACTTCCAAGCGAGTGTAACGAGCGATAACTCCCGTTAACTCCTTTAACTCCTGAAGAAAACTTCTTTAACTTCTAAAAAACAAAAAGCAACGAACCATGAGCAATTTCGATATAAAACGCTTCGCAAGTGTGGCGCTGTGGCAGTACAGGATGAGCATGAAGAATGTATTGTCCTTTACCGTCGGCCTGTCGTTCGCCTATCTCGGCTTGCTTTTCACGTGGCTTTATCCGGCCCTGAAAGGCGGCGTAGGCGAAGGCTACGCCAGCCTGATGCGCACCGTTGAGATGTGTACGCTGGTTTACCTGATAACCATCGTCATCTCTGGGGCATGGATATTCGCCGACATGAACGGCAAGGGCAAGCTGATAACGCTGAAGATGCTGCCCGCAACCGACCTTGAGAAGTATCTCGTCAGGCTGCTTTCCATCACGCTGGGCGCGCTCGCCGCAGGTATCGTGGCGTTTCTCCTGGCCGATGCGATGCGCATCGTGGTGTGCCTCATCGTAGGCGTTGACTATGTGGCCTTTTGCCTGCCTGACTTCTTGGCGATGTTTTTTACCAATGCAGACGTGCCCGACACCGTGGCAGGAGGTGCGGGACATTACCCTGCGGCAACTAACTTCTTGGGGTGGGCTTGGTGCTTCTGGGCGCAGTCGCTCTACGTTCTTGGCGGCACGCTGCTGCGCCGTTACCAGTTTGCAGTTACCTCGGCGGTGCACGCAGTGTTGTTCGTCGTGATGTCGGTTGCGGTTGTTTTCACCGTTGACGACCTCGGCTTGTTCGTCACCGACGAACGGAACGGCGGGCTGTTCTGTTCCGTAGGCACGGTGTTCGCCGTTATTGCGCTGCTCAACTGGTGGCTTGGCTACAAGGTGTTCAGCCGAATGCAGGTTATTAACAACAAATGGATTAACTTATGAACTTTACGACAGAAAAAGCGATATACGTGCAAATAGCCGACCGCCTGTGTGACGAAATACTTACGGGGAAGTTCGTTGACGACGAGCGCATACCCTCCGTGCGCGAGTATGCCGTGCTGTTGGAGGTGAACACCAACACCGCCGTGAAGTCGTATGACCTCCTTGAACAGCAGGGAGTCATATACAAGAAGCGCGGACTTGGCTACTTCGTCACCGCCGGCGCCAAGGACAAAATCCTTGAGGAGCGCCGCCGCGAGTTTATGGAGACGCGCCTCCCCGAGATGTTCCGCCAGATGCGGATGCTCGGCATAGGGTTGGAAGAAGTGGAAAGGGAGTGGAGAAAACACACATGAGCACCTAAACACCCACCCCAACCCTCCCGAAGGGAGGGAGCTTGATATGCCTTGAAGGGTGGTTTCATGGTGAAAATACATATTAAACTTATAAAAAGACAACATTGCCTGCAACATTTTGCATACTAAGACCGTCTTATTTGACAGATAATAGACATAGAACCACAACCGGCAAGGCATTCTAAACTCCCTCCCTTCGGGAGGGTTGGGGTGGGTGCTTAAATACAACAAACCAATGATTCATCTTCGCGACATAAACAAGACTTACGACAACGGGCAGCCGCTGCACGTGCTCAAGGGCATAGACCTCGACATTGAAAAGGGCGAGTTCGTCTCAATCATGGGCGCGTCAGGCTCCGGCAAGTCCACATTATTGAATATATTAGGCATCCTCGACAACTATGACTCGGGCGAATACCTGCTTAACGGCACGCTCATCAAGAACCTCTCGGAGACGCGCGCCGCCGAGTACCGCAACAGGATGATAGGCTTCATCTTCCAGTCGTTCAACCTCATATCGTTCAAGACGGCCGTGGAGAACGTCGAGCTGCCGCTGTTCTACCAGGGCGTGCGCCGCCGCGAGCGCCGCCGCAGGGCCATGGAATACCTCGAACGGCTTGGGCTGAAGGATTGGGCTGGCCACTATCCCAACGAGATGTCGGGCGGACAGAAGCAGCGTGTGGCAATAGCGCGGGCGTTAATCACCCACCCGCAAATCATCCTCGCCGACGAACCTACGGGCGCATTGGACTCGAAGACCAGCGTGGAGGTGATGAAGCTGCTGAAGCAACTCAACGAACAGGAGGGCATGACCATCGTGGTGGTGACCCACGAGAGCGGCGTTGCCAACGAGACCAACAAGATTGTGCACATCCGCGACGGCGTAATCGGCAACATCGAGGAGAACTTCGACCACCACGCATCGCCGTTCGGGAGTGGCTTTATGAAATAACCAATGCACAATGCATAATGCACAATGCATAATAAGGCTGCGCCTTGGAGTGTGGTTGGCGGTGTGTTGAGACGTATGGTTGTGACGTCTATGGTTTAATAAGCCATGAAACGCATTGCAAAATGTGGCATATTACGATGTAAAAGGATACCTTTTACGGCCTAAAAGGCGGTCTTTTGCAAAGCTAAAGGTAAACTTTTGAATATCAAGTATTTACGTCAAGTGAAATAAACGCATATAAGAATGACTGCTGAAAAACCATAGTAAGGAAAAGCAAGGACTTCGCCGTAAGGTGTGTCAATGCCTATAAGTTCCTTTCGGAACAACAGCATGAATACGTTATGTCAAGGCAACTGCTGAAAAGCGGCACCAGCATAGGCGCAAACGTGAAGGAAGCCATACGCGGGCAGACAAAGCCTGACTTCGGGGCGAAGATGAATATAGCCCTGAAGGAGGCCAGCGAGACCGAATACTGGATTGAGCTTTTGGGCGAAACGGGTTATCTTGACGAGCGGATGACGGAAAGTCTGCTTGCCGACTGTGTTGAATTGCTGCGCCTTCTCACGTCTATTGTCAAGACAACGTTCTCGGAAAAGAATAAATAAGGATAATCAACAAGGGTAATAATTATGCATTGTGCATTATGAATTATGCATTGATAACCGAAATATGGAGTACGGTAAGGCGCAACAAGCTGCGCACCGCCCTTACGGGTTTTGCCGTGGCGTGGGGCATCTTCATGCTCATCTTCCTCTTGGGGGCGGGCAACGGACTAATCAACGCCATGCTGTTGCAGAGCGAGGAGTTCCTCGACAGCTCGATGGAGGTGGGCGGCGGACGCACGTCGAAGCCTTACGACGGCCTGAAGGAGGGGCGCTCCATAGAGCTGAACGACAGGGACATGGCCGTGACCGGCAACAACTTCAGCGAGAACGTTGAGCAGACCGGCGCCACGTATAGCCAAGACGGGCTGACATTCAGCCACGGCGCCAACTACGTGAGCGGAACGCTGACGGGCGTATATCCCAACGAGATAAAAATAAACAAGAAGACGATGCTCTACGGACGCTTCGTCAACGACATAGACATCAGCCAGAAGCGCAAGGTTATCGTACTGAGCGAGGACGACGCCCGCGAGCTGATGCCGCTCGGCACGGAGCGTATCGTGGGGCGTTACGTTGACGTTGACAGCACGGCCTTCCGCGTGGTGGGCGTCTACAAGGCCGACCGCAGCGGCATGAACACGTCGGCCTACACGGCGTTCACCACCCTTCGCACCATATATAATAAAGGTGACAAGGTGGAGACCATCCTGTTCTCGTTCAAGGGGCTTGACACCCAGGAGGCCAATGACGCCTTCGAGGCGCAATACCGCGCCCGGCTGAACCGCAACCACCGTGCCGCCCCCGACGACGAACGCTCCGTTTGGCTCTGGAACCGCTTTACGCAGAACCTGCAGATGAACACCGGCATAGGCGTCATCCGCACCGCCCTGTGGGTCGTCGGCCTGTTCACGCTTCTCAGCGGCATCGTCGGCGTGAGCAACATCATGCTAATCACCGTCAAGGAACGCACCCGCGAGTTCGGCATACGCAAGGCCATAGGCGCCAAGCCGCTGTCAATCCTCAGGCTCATCATCATAGAGAGCGTCGTCATCACTACGTTCTTCGGCTACGTCGGCATGGTGCTCGGCGTGGCGGCGAACGAATACATGGATGCCACAATAGGCCGGATGAAGGTAAACAGCGGCCTGTTCGAGGCCACGATGTTCTATAACCCCACCGTAGGCATCGACGTCTGCGTGGCAGCCACGGCCGTCATGGTGATTGCGGGCACGCTCGCCGGACTCGTGCCGGCACGCAAGGCCGCACGCATCAGGCCCATAGAGGCGTTGAGGGCGGAGTAGAACCGGAGATAAGGCAAATAGGGCTGATATGCCCTATAAGCTCAACAAACAGGAAGAATTATTGGTCTTATTGGCTTTATTTGGCCCATTATCCCATAAAAAACAATATCCAATGAAATTCGACATTGACCGTTTTCGCGAAATACTCGACACCATTACGAGGAACAAGAGCCGCAGTTTCCTGACGGGCTTCGGCATCTTCTGGGGCGTGTTCATGCTCGTCACCTTGCTCGGTGGCGGCCAAGGGCTTAAGGAGTTGCTGCAAAACAACTTCGAAGGCTTCGCCACAAACGCGGCAATCATATTCCCGCAGAACACCACGAAGCCATACGCGGGCTTCCGCAAGGGCAGGCCCTGGTGCATGGTATATGACGACGTGGAGCGCCTCAGGCAGTATGTGCCGGAGCTTGCGACGGTCTCGCCCACGCTGTCGCACTGGGGCGGCAACGCCATCAACGGCGACAAGAAGACTAACTGCATAATGAAGGGACTGCTGCCGAACTATCAGGAGGTGGAGACTCCTACCTTGTATTACGGCCGTTACATAAACGACATGGACGTGAAGATGAACCGCAAGGTGTGCGTCATCGGCAAGAAGGTGTACAAGGACTTGTTCCCCGAGGGCGGCGACCCCTGCGGCAAGAGAATATGCGTGGACGATATTTATTACAGTGTGGTAGGCGTTGACTACAGTTCGGGCAACTTCAACGTCAACGGACGCGGCGAGGAGTCGGTCATGATACCTCTCACCATGATGCAGAAAGCATACAACCTCGGCGACAGCGTGCATCTTATATGCGTCACGGCGAAGCCCGGCGTCACCATGAGCAGCATCACCCAGAAGATGCGGGCAGTCATTGCGGAGGGCCACAGCATCGACCCTACGGACGAAAAGGCCGTCACCGTGTTCAACACCGAGGTGATGTTCGGTATGCTCGACAACCTTTTCTCCGGCGTGAACTTCCTCATCCTGCTCGTCGGCATAGGCACCTTGCTGGCCGGGGCAATAGGAGTCAGCAACATAATGATGGTAACCGTGCGCGAAAGGACTGTCGAAATAGGCATCCGAAGGGCCGTCGGCGCCACGCCGGCGAACATCCTCGGGCAGGTAATAGCCGAGAGCATAGTCCTCACGGCGGTAGCTGGCATGAGCGGAATAATGTTCGCCGTAATGGTGCTTGAGATGCTCGAGCTGGGCAACACGGCCGACGGCATAGTCACGGCGCACTTCCAGGTGCAGTTCCAGACGGCCGTCGGGGCAACCGTCCTGCTGGCCTTGCTCGGTGTCCTGGCTGGTCTTGCCCCCGCAATGCGCGCCATGGGCATAAAGCCCGTTGACGCAATGAGGGACGAATAGCCAATTCATAATTCACAATTCATAATGCATAATTGGGCAGACGCCGTGGACGCGGCCTTTGGGTGGATAAATCCGCTTGTCTGCTTGTTTACTTGTAACTTGTCAACTTAAAAGATATGAAGAAGTATTTGAAAATCATCGTTGCGGCACTTGTTGCCCTCGTGTTTGTCGGGACGTTCGTGTTCCTCTACATGAAGTCGAAGCCGCAGCCCGTCGTTTACGACGAGTTTACTCCTAAGGTGGCCGACATCAGCAAGACAACCGTCGTGACCGGCACGATAGAACCGCGCGACGAAGTGGAGGTGAAGCCGCAAATCAGCGGCATCATAACCGAAATCTACAAGGAGGCCGGCGACAACGTGAAGGCTGGGGAGGTAATAGCCAAGGTGAAGGTCATACCCGACATGGGGCAGTTAAGCTCGGCCGAGAGCCGCGTGAGGCTTGCCGACATCAACCTGAAGCAGGCCGAAGTGAACCTAAGCCGCGAGAAACAGCTATACGAGAGGCAGCTCGTCAGCGCGGAGGAGTATGACAACGTGCGCCAGGCTTACGACCAAGCACGCGAGGAGAAGGTAGCTGCCGTGGACGCATTGGAGGTTGTCCGCGACGGAGTTTCGCGCAGTAATGCCAGCGCGAGCAGCACGCTCATCCGTTCGACCATCAGTGGACTAATCCTCGACGTTCCCGTGAAGGTGGGCAACTCGGTGATACTCAGCAACACGTTCAATGACGGTACGACGATAGCGACCGTCGCCGACATGGGCAACCTGATTTTCAAGGGCAACATCGACGAAACTGAAGTGGGACGGCTCGTCACCGGCATGGCCATGAAAATAACCATCGGTGCGCTTGAGAACCTTGAGTTTGACGCCTCGCTTGAATACATCTCGCCCAAGGCAACAGACAACAACGGGGCCAACCAGTTTGAAATAAAGGCCGCAGTGACCGTGCCCCATGGCAGCGAAATACGCTCTGGATACAGCGCGAACGCCGAGATTGAGCTGGCAAGTGCCAAGGGCGTGCTGACGGTACCGGAGAGCGCAATAGAGTTTAGCGGCGAAGACACCTACGTGTACGTGGTGAAAGGCACGGGCGAAGGCAAGACATACGAGCGCCGCAAGGTGACTACGGGACTTAGCGACGGCATCAACATCGAGATAAAGAGCGGCCTGAAGAAGGGCGAGAAGGTAAGAGGGCCGCAGAAAGTGAAGGGTGAATAGTACCCACCCCAACCCTCCCGAAGGGAGGGGGCTTAGATAGTCTTGAAGAATATTTATTATAACGGGAATAATTTGGCAAGAATGTAACCCTTGACTTCCCATCCATATCAATAACAACCCTCATCCAACAAGGCTCATTAAGCCCCCTCCCTTCGGGAGGGTTGGGGTGGGTTAAAACCTCAAAACAATGTACCGCATAATATATACCTTGGCATTCCTCATGGCTGCATTGGCCGCATTGGCCCAGCAGCGGGGAGCGTGGACGCTGCGCGAGTGTATCGACTACGCATTGGAGAATAACATAACCGTGAAGCAACAGGACGTGACGAGACGGCAGGGCGAGGTGGAACTAAGCACGGCAAGGAACAGCCGGCTACCCGACCTGAACGTTTCAGCGTCGCAAAACTGGTCGTTCGGGCGAGGGCTGACGGCGGAGAACACTTACTCCAACCAGAACACGAGCAGCACGTCGTTCTCTCTCGGCACGAGCGTGCCACTGTTCACGGGCTTCCGCATACCGCGCACAATCGAACAGAACAGGCTGAACCTTGAGGCTGCCACGGCCGACCTCGGCAAGGCCCGCGACGACGTGAGCGTGCAGGTGGCACAGGCTTACGTGCAAATCCTGTACGACATGGAGCTGCGCGACGTCGCCTTGCGCCAAATCGGCATCGACTCGATGCAGGTGGCGCGTCTTGCGGAGATGTACCGCACGGGCAAGGCCAGCGGCGTTGACGTGGCCCAGCAGGAGGCAACGCTCGCGCAGAGCCGGCTGACGTACACTCAGGCAGACAACGACTACCGCCTGGCGTTGCTCGACTTGGCGCAACTCCTTGAGCTGCCGTCGCCCGAAGGCTTCTCCATAGTGCGCCCCGACACGGCCTTAATAGCCATCGGCGAGGGTAACGGGCTGCCCGTGCCCGACGAAATCTACCAAGAGGCGTTGGCCTTCAAGCCTGAGGTAAGGGCCGAGACGCTGCGCCTGAAGGGAGCGGAAGTGGGCATCGGCATAGCCAAGAGCGCGCTGTGGCCAACGCTGTCGCTGACCGCCGGGCTCGGCTCAAACTACTACAAGACGAGCGGCTTCGACGCGGAGAGCTTCGGCCGGCAGATGCGCAACAACTTCAGCCAGTACATCGGGCTAAGCCTGAACGTGCCAATCTTCAACCGCCTGGAGACACGCAACAGCATACGTGCCGCCCGCCTGAACCACGAAACGCAGCAACTGCAACTTGACAACGTGAAGAAGACGCTCTACAAGGAAATACAACAGGCCTACTACAACGCCGTGGCCGCCCGCGCGCAGTATGCCAGCAGCCGCGAGGCAACGCGCAGCAACAAGGCCGCCTTCGACCTGATGTCGGCTAAATATGAGTACGGCAAGGCCAACATCACCGAGTTCAACGAGGCAAAGAACAACTGGCTGACGTCGGAGAGCGAGCTCGTGCGCGCCAAGTATGAATATATGTACAGCACCAGCCTGTTAGACTTTTACCGCGGGAAACAGCTTAGTTTTTAAATGAAAAATGAAGAATGAATAATGAAAAATCCATGTGCAAGTAAATGAAAAATTAAAAATGAAAAGTGAAAAATCCATGTGCAAGGAAATGAAAAATGAAGAATGAATAATGAAAAATTCATGTGTTACCGTGTATTTAAATTCTATTGGCATTTTGATTTTTCATTATTCATTCTTAATTTTTCATTTAGTAATGTAAGTCTTTGATATTCAATGATATAGTAAAAGGGCATCTTTTGGTCTCCAAAAGATGCCCTTTTGCGTTGCGTTTTGTGGCCTTTTACTATGCGTTTTGTGGCAAATCACATTTTGTTTTACCGCCAACTGTAGGGACATGATTCATTATGTCCGCACGTTTCGCAGAAACGTATTACGCTGTTAGTTTATTAACATACGCCCCTTCGTGGCGTGCGGACATAATGAATTATGTCCCTACAGTTGGCGGTTTGTGGTTCTTCATTTTTCACTTTTTGCTTACGCTTTGTCCTGCCTTTCCCCTACGCTTTCTTTTATTATGCCCACTGTGGCTGCGCCGGCTATGAGCAGCACGCCAGCCACGAGCATCATGTTGCTCTGCACGCTGCCAACGAGGCTGAGCACTACGCCGCCAAGGGCGGCTGCAATAATCTGTGGTATGCAGATGGTGCCGTTGAACAGTCCGAGGTAAGCACCCATGTGGCTGCCGTCGAGGGCGTTGGTCACTATTGTGAAAGGCATTGCCAGCATGGCAGCCCATGCGCAGCCGATGAGCAGGTAGGGCACGAACAGCACGTATTGGTCATGTATGAAAGGCACCATCAGGAAGCCCGCGCCGCCCAGGACGAGGCTCAGGGCGTAGGCAGTCTTGCGCCCCTTGAAGCGCGGCAGCAGCATGGCCCAGCACACGCTGCCTATGGCCTGCACGGCAAAGAGTATGCCCACCCAGTTGCCGGCAGCCTGGAAACCCTCCGACTTCGGGTCTGTCGTCTGCCAGCACGTCTCGGCTATGGTGCCGTTGGTGTAGTTCCACATATAAAGGAATGCCGCCCAGCAGAAGAACTGCACCAGTCCGACCGTCCAGAACGCCGACGGAGCCTTGCGCAGCAGCTGGAACCAGTTGGCCTTCTCCTCGTTGAGCGGTTTGGCCAGGCCGTGATATTCGGCGTATTCCTTCGGCGGCATCTCCTTCACCTTGGCCGACGTGTAGATGACGCAGAGGATGAGTATGGCCGCGCCAATGTAGAAAGAGTAGATAACCGAGTCGGGTATTACGCCCTTGGCCGCCACGTTGCTGATGCCGATGAAGGTGAAGAAGAACGGGAAAACGTAGCCCACGAGCGAGCCGGCATTGCAGAGGAAGCTCTGTATTGAGTAGGCCAGGGCCTTCTGCTTCTCGTTGACCATGTCGCCTACGAGCATCTTGAACGGTTGCATCGCCATGTTGATGCTCGTGTCGAGGAACATCAGCGCGATGAGGCCGAACACCATCGCTGTCGAAACGGTCATGCCCAGTGACCCTGCGTTGGGCAGTAGGCACATCACGATGACGGCCACCAACGCGCCCACGAACAGGTAAGGGATGCGCCGCCCGAAGCGGCACCACGTCTTGTCGCTGAGCGTTCCGACGATAGGTTGCACGATGATGCCCATCAGCGGGGGCAGTATCCAGAAGTAGCTAAGGTTGTGCGGGTCAGCGCCCAGCGTCGCGAAGATGCGGCTGATGTTGGCGCTTTGCAGGGCGTAGGCAATCTGTACGCCGAAGAAGCCGAAACTCAGGTTCCAGAGTTTGGCAAAACTCAAGTCAGGTTTGTTCTTTAATCCAGTATTCATTGTTTAAGGTAATTAGTTTAATCAGACTAAACCCACCCCCGCCCTCCCCAAGGGAGGGAGCTTGATATGTTTTCAAGGGTATGGTAAGACATGGTGCCCCGGCTCCCTCCCTTGGGGAGGGCAGGGGTGGGTATCATATTTTTTTCGTTGTTCCCCTTATTATCAGCTTGGTCCTTACCACGCGCTTCTCCACCTTCTCTACGGGCGTCAGGCCCTCCGCCTTGCTGATTAGGATGTCAGCCGCTTGCTTGCCCACCTCGTATCCGTTCTGCTCCACGGTGGTGAGCATCGGGTCGCAAGCCACGGCGCGCTGCCCGTTGGTGAAGCCGCAGACGGAAATGTCCTCGGGCACGCGCAGCCCCATGCGCTTGGCCGTGTACATTATGCCTATTGCCGTGTCGTCGTTGATGGCGAAGAAGGCGTCCGGGCGGTTGTCGCTTTGCAGCACCTCGGGCGTCAGCCGTTCGGCTTCCTCACGGTTGTCGCACAGCTTCGTGACGCACTCGTTGGGGTTGATGCCGTGCTTCAGCAGGGCGTCGTGCCAGCCGTTAAAGCGGTTCTTGGATATTTCGAGCTTCATCGACGAGCCGTAGAAGGCCACCTTGCGGCAGCCCGTCTTTATCAGGTACTCCACGGCGGAGAATGCCCCCATGTAGTCGTCAACGGTCACGCGGCTGGCGTCAACGCCCGTGCAGATGCGGTCGTAGAAGACTAACGGCACGCCGTTGTCGATGAGTTGCTGGAAGTGGTCGTACCTGTAAGTGCCCTTTGCCTGGGCCACGATGATGCCGCACACCTTATTTTCATAGAACGAACGGCAGGTGTCAACCTCGCGCTGGTAGTCCTCGTCGCTCTGGGCTACCATAAGCCTGTAGCCGTGGCGCAGGGCCTCGTCCTCTATGCCGCTAAGTATTGACGAGAAATAGAAGTGGGTAAACTGCGGTATTATCACCCCGATGATTTTCATGGTCTTGTTGGCGCGTAGCGATTCGGCCATGAGGTTGGGGCTGAAGTTGTGCTCGTGTGCGTATGCAACAATCTCGTTGCGCCGCTTTTCGCTTATACGGTGGCTTCCTTTAAGCGCGCGCGAAACCGTTGCCACGGAAACTCCAAGTTCCCTGGCAATGTCTTTCATCGTTATGGGTGTGTTCTTCTCAGGCATTCTGCCACCTTTTATATGACAAAATTACGTAATGGTTACAGATTATTAAGTTTAGACATCGCACTATTTAAAGTTTTCGTTGTGCAACCGTTTGCACAGCGAACGCCGCTTGGAAAGTTGCCCGATGGCTGTCGGCAGGTGCTCGCTGGCTAAGCCTGAACCGGCAAGCGCATTTATGGCAAGCGGCCGGCAAGGTTTCAATATGCCACCTTTTGCGACATGAAAAGGCATCTTTTGCAGCCCAAAAGGGCATCTTTTACGCCCTGAAAGATGCCCTTTCGTAACACGAGAGGAATGAATGAAAAGGCAGCCCCTCCCGACCTCCCCAAGGGGAGGGGAATGAAAAGGCTAATGTCTTAACTCCTTTACTACATAACTCCTTAACTCCTAAAGAAAAAAGCTATTGTCTTTAGCTCCTTGGTGCGCGAAGCTGGCGTTAACGGCTTTTAACCAATTTTGCCGCTCGAATAAAATTACACGTCGATGAGCCTTTGTTTGTGCAACCGATTGCGCAAAGACCGAGACTCTTTTTTGTTAAAATTAAAACAAATTGTAATATATAACTATAATTTTGCAACTGTGAAAACTGACCTTTGAACAGCATTTTTTGTGACGTTTTGAATGAAAATAGAATTTTAATGTGTATGTATTAATGTTAACTTTAAAAGTACAAAATGATGAAGCAGGTAAGATTTAAGACCTCTTTTAGGATTTTGTCCCTATTGTTGGGGCTTTTCCTATCTGTGGGAGCCTTTGCGCAGAATGATGCCAAGGGCGTTGTTAAAGATGCTTCCGGAGAGCCAATTATCGGCGCCACCATCCGTGTCATAGGCCAGGACGGCGGCACAATAACTGACTTTGACGGTAACTTCACGGTCAAGGCCGCGCCGGGGGCGAAGTTGCAGGTGTCTTACATCGGCTACAAGACGGTGGAAGTGCCCGTTTCGGCGAACATGGTAATCACCCTGGAGGACGACACCCAGGTGCTTTCCGACGTGGTGGTAATCGGTTACGGCCGCGCCAAGAAGGAAGACTTGACGGGTTCGGTTACGGCCATCAAGCCCGACGATATGTCGAAGGGTATCACCAGCAGTGCGTCCGATATGCTCGTGGGCAAGGTTGCCGGTGTTGACGTAATCACCAGCGGCGGTGCGCCGGGCGCAGGAGCGCAAATCCGTATCCGCGGCGGTTCGTCGCTCAACGCCAGCAACGACCCTCTTATCGTGATTGACGGACTTACCATCGACAGGCACACGGCTACCGGCATGAGTAACGTGATGGCCATGATTAACCCTAACGACATCGAGACCTTCACCGTGCTGAAGGACGCCTCGGCCACGGCCATCTACGGTTCGCGCGCTTCTAACGGCGTCATCATCATCACCACGAAGAAGGGACGCAAGGGCACAGGGCCTAAGTTCGCCTACAACGGCGACGTTACCATCTCGACGACGCAGAAGCGTTACGACGTGCTCGACGGCAACGAGTACCGCGAACTCATCCGCCAGGTTGAGGGCGAGGATGCCGTTAGAGGCCTCGGAAGCGCCAACACTGACTGGCAGGACCAGATATTCCGCACTTCTGTCAGCACATCGCACAACCTCTCGATGACGGGCGGACTGAAGAATATGCCTTACCGCGTGTCTGTAGGCTACCAAAGCGACGAGGGTATCATCAAGAACTCTTACATGAAGCGTTTTAACGCATCGCTCAACCTCGCCCCGTCGTTCCTCGACGACCACCTCAACTTCAACGTGACGGCCAAGTTCATGACCGAGAAAGACCGCTCCGTTGACAGCGGCTCGGCCATCGGCGGCGCCCTCGCTATGGACCCCACGCGCCCCGTTTACGATGACAGCGAGCAGAACGGAAAGTTCTTCGGCGGTTTCTACCAGAACGGCCAGGAGGCTACATATCCTAACTGGGCATACACAAAGAACCCCAACTCGCCACAGAACCCGCTGGCTTACCTCAACCAGGTAAGCTGCATAGACCGTTCGTATGACTTCACCGGCAACGTTGAGATGGACTATAAGATTCATGGCTTCGAAGACTTGCACATCCATGCAAGCTACGGCGGACAGTACACTGACACCCAGCGGAACGAGGAAAGCTCGCCTTACTCGTACAACGACAACTACTTCGGCTACACGGGCTTGACCCGCTACTTCAAGTACAGCATCACGGCTAACGTCTATGCGCAGTACCAGCACACCTTCGGCGCTCACAACATCGACATCATGGCCGGCGCCGAGGAGTCCCACTACCACCGCAGCGGCTTCAGCTTCGGTAACGGTGTTGACCCCGCTACGGGCGACACGTCTTACCGCCGCACGCTGAGGTCTGAGAAGGAGTGGGCTACGCACAACTCGCTCGTTTCTTACTTCGGACGTTTGAACTATACTTTGCTCGACCGCTATATGCTCACCGCAACGTTCCGTGCCGACGGTTCGTCACGCTTCGCGAAGGGACACAAGTGGGGATACTTCCCGTCGGTAGCCCTCGCATGGCGCATCAACGACGAGAAATTCATGAAGGACCTCAAGTGGTGGAACGAGTTTAAGCTCCGTCTCGGCTGGGGACAGACCGGACAGCAGGACCTCGGCGACAGCGTAGGCGACTTCCTTTACGTTCCGCTTTACACCGTCAGCGACCAGTACGCACAGTATCCGTTCGGCGACACATATTATTACACCATGCGCCCGAACCCCTATAACCCAGACTTGACGTGGGAGACAACGACGACGTGGAACGCCGGTCTTGACTTCGCATTCCTCAACAACCGCATCACCGCTAACATCGACGCCTACTATCGCGAGACCACCGACCTTATCCAGGATGTGCGTCTGCCGTCATTGATGAACTTCGCTTCACGTATGAAGCAGAACATCGGTTCGCTCGAGAACTACGGCGTTGAGTTCACCCTCGGCGCAAAGCCAATCGTCACAAAGGACTTCACTTGGGACATCCAATACAACGTAACATGGAACCATAACGAAATTACGGAGCTTATCGGCGGCGATGACGGCTACTTGGTTCCGACCGGAACGACGGCCTCGCGCGGTAACGCCACATACGTACAGGCCCACACCGTAGGCCAGCCGGCCAACTCGTTCTGGGTTTACCAGCAGGTTTACGACGACAACGGCAAGCCTATCGAGGGCGTTTACGTTGACCGCAACGGCAACGGGCAAATCGACAGCGACGACCGCTACTTCTATCACAGCCCCGCAGCCGACGTGTACATGGGCTTGACAACGAAGTTCACTTACAAGAACTGGGACTTGAGCGCATCGTTCCGCGCTGCCATAGGCAACTACGTTTACTATGACTTCCTGTCAGACAAGGCGAACGTAAGTGCGACCGGCTTGCACCACCACAATATTTACACCAACACGACGCAGGCCGCCGTTGACCTCGGCTTCACGGGTATGGCAGACATCGCCTTGAGCGACTACTTCGTTCGCAACGCTTCTTACCTGAAGTGTGCCAACATAACGCTCGGCTACTCGTTCCAGCCGTTGCTGAAGTACAACAACCAGGACTACTTCTCTGGCCGCATCTACTTCACCGTGCAAAACCCGTTCATCATAACCAAGTATGACGGACTTGACCCGGAGGTTTCGAGCGGCGTAGACAAGAACCCGTATCCGCGTCCAATGAGCTTCCAGCTCGGACTTAACCTGAATTTCTAACGCTTTTACATACCGTAAAATTTAAAAAGCATAACGATGAAAAGTACATTATTAAATACAATAGCTGCGGCTGCGCTGACCATCGGCTTGACCGGCTGCGTCAACGACTTGGACATCAGTTCAATCGACCCGCAGACATCGACCGGTGCCACGGACATGGAGCTTCTGTCTAAATGTTACTCCACCCTTGGCGTAACGGGACAGAGTGGACCCGCCGGCAATGCCGACCTCGCCGGCATCGAGGACGAGGGAGAGTCGGGCTTCTACCGTACAACGTTCAACTGCCAGGAACTCATGACTGACGAATGCGCCTGGGCTTGGCAGGACAACCCGGACATTGCGCCGTTCACCAATATGACGTGGAACTCTAACAGCGTGCGCACTCTTTGGGTTTACACCCGCCTGACGTACAACATCACGCTGTTCAACAGCTACTTGAGCCAAGTGGCCGACAACGCCGAGAACAGCCAGTACCGCGCTGAGGTGCGCTTTCTCCGCGCCTTGAATTACTGGTATTTGCTCGACCTCTTCGGCAAGTCACCGTTCAAGACGGAGTTCAACATCACCGAACTGCCGACCGAAATCAGCGGCCCGGACCTTTATACGTGGCTCGACCAGGAGCTTACTGAGATTGAGCCTCTCATGGCTGAGGCCGGTTCGTTCTGCAACTCGCAGAACTTCGGACGTGCCGACCGTGGTGCAGCCTATATGTTGCACGCCCGCCTTGCCCTCAACTCGGCTGTTTACACCAAGGGAGCGGTAAGGGATTACCAGAAGGCAATAGACTATTGTGACCTCCTTATCGGCAACAGCAACTATGGACTTTCACGGCAGGCAAAGAACGGTTACTCTGGTTATCAGCAGCTGTTCATGGCCGACAACGACGAGAATGCAGAGGCAATGCAGGAAATAATCCTCCCAATCCGCCAGGACGGGCAGAGGACACGTTGCCACAGTGGTGCGATGTACGTGGTCAACTCCATGCGTGCGGCCGGTATGCCTAACTTAGGTACAACTAACGCTTGGCAATGTTTGTTCGCCCGCAGGGCTTTGGTTCAAAAGTTCTTCCCTACTTTGTCCGACTTCCCAATATCCACCGAGGAGGCTCCCGCAGGTTCAACGGAGGCTCAAATCATGGCTCTCGACCAGCAAGACGGTTCTTCCACGGCCCAGATTGTAGCTAAGGCGCGTGACAATCGCGCATTGTTCTACGCAGGACGCGGCGGCGGCGTTCGCACGCTTTACCCCGAGGCAATCACCGCTTTCACCAATGGTGCATCAATAGTGAAGTGGGACAACCACCGTTCTGACGGTCAGCCGACCCACGACCAGACTGAATATCCCGATGTAGACATCCCATTGTTCCGTCTTGCAGAGGCTTACTTGACACGTGCCGAGGCAAAGTGGCGCTTGAGCGGAAACCTTAGTGACGCCCAGGCCGACATCGACGAAATCCGCAACCGTGCCGGAGCTGACCCGCTGACCATCACCAGCGAGGAAGACATCCTTGACGAGTGGTGCCGTGAGTTCTACGTTGAAGGCCGTCGCCGCAGCGACCTCGTGCGCTTCAACCGCTTCACTGGCAGCACTTACCTGTGGGACTGGAAGGGTGGCGTAGCCAACGGAACGTCTGTTGACCCACACTACAATGTGTTCCCGATACCTTACGATGAGCTTCTTAACAACGGGAACCTCACGCAGAACGAAGGGTATTCAACAAGGTGAGAAGGTGAGAAAGTGAAAAGGTGAGAATACGAAAGGGTGGGGAGGTACGCCTCACGTACACTTCCCATTCCTCCCATATCTCCAGGTGTTTCCATCCCTCCCGCCTCTTAGAAAACAATAACCAATAAAACGAGAAACGAACATGAAAAATATAATTAAGAGTCTGTGTGTTCCCGCGTTGGCCTTGGCGGTGCTTCCGTTCATGGCTTCATGCGAGACGGACACTGACGACAACCCGACGTTGCAGCACCCGACATCGTTCGTGCTCAACACCCCGGCATACGCCACGAGCAACGTCTATGACTTGGCCAACTCTGAGAGCGTCAATCTTACGACGTCGCAACCTGACTACGGTTTTCCTGTTGTAACGACATACGAGGTTCAAGTGTCGCTCAACCAGGCCTTCACATCGGTTACGGGGGCAGAAGTTCCCGAAGGAATTAACTACACTACGCTCATGAGCTCGTACCCCCAGGCCAACATGAACGTCAGTGCAACGGAGCTTAACAACGCCATCGTTACGTTGTACCAGACAGACAACGGCGGTGCCGACCCGTCAGGCAGGGTTCTCAACGCCTATGTGCGCCTTGCCGCCCACGTGGCCAACGTTGACGACAGCTATTGCTACTCTAACGTTATCACCCTGCCCGTTGTCGTGTCTTACCGCGCCACGATGCCTACCGAGGTTTACGTTGCGGCTTCTTCAATCCACGGCGGCACGGAGGGCAAGGCCCTTGCTCCCGTCTACGGTATGGAAGGCCAGTGGTACGGTATGGTTTACATGGCAGCCGGAGCATCGCTGACATGGGGCGACGCCGACAGCCAGACCAACGGTTACGCCCTGACAACAGCCGTAAACGACCAGGCTAATGCCGAAACGCACGAGGCAGCCGACGGCGGCATCGAGTTCACAAATGCAGGTTGGTACGTGCTCCACTTCAACATCTCGGTAGCCAACAACGCTGTTAACTCAACGCTTACGGTTTATCCGGGCGCGGCTTATACTACTGGTGCACCGTCATACGGTGAAGGTGACTGGCTTGACGGTGATGCCAGCAAGGCATTGACGGCTCCTGCCGATGCAAGCGGAGAGTGGGTTTCACCTGCGTTCATCGCCGGCGGCGAGCTTCGCGCCTACATCAAGGTGCCAGGTCTCGACTGGTGGCGCACGGAGTTCACCCTGTACCAAGGCAACTTGTATTGGCGTAACGTTGACATACCGGACAACTGGGCTAAAAACGTTGGCAGTGATTACTCTGTAAGCTGCGAGGCCGGTGCAAGGCTCTACGTCAACTTCGACTATGACACAGGTCGTGTAGAATAGTTATTATACGGTTATGGGGTTTTAAGGTTATGAGGTTTTAAGGTTATTGGGTTATACGGTTTTAAGGTTATACGGCCTACCGTAATATCCTAAGCCCTTGACACCTCAAACCTCAAGACCAAACCGTAAAACCTCAAAACCTTGCAACCCCATAACCTCAAAAAACCTAAAACCCCATAACCGTAAACCCTCAAAACCTAAAACCAAAAATTTAAACATCATGAAAAAGATATTGTTTTTAGGCGGACTGATGCTTTCGGCGATGACATTCGTCTCTTGCGACGACGACTTTGCCGACTGGGCAAGCCCGCAGAGCAATCCGCAGGAAGAGGCCATCACCCTTCCCGGATACCAGGCAAGCGCAGTGGCGGCCATCGACCTTGCCGCCGTTACGGGCGACAGCGTTCAGGTGTTGTCGCTGTCATCGGTGACGCTGCCCGAGGGCGCTGTCGTTGAGAACACGCGCATAGAGGTGCTTCCGGCCGACGGTTCGTCAACCGAGGCAACTACCATCAACGTTGACGGCCAAGGCCGCATAGCCGTTGCCGAGCTCCAGTCGGCCATCGAGACTTACTACGGCAAGCGCCCCACGGCCCGCGACCTGTCCACGCAGGTTTACTCGAACATCGTTACGGGCGGCCAGGCCTTCCTCGTTGACGCCGGCCAAATCACCGTTACGGCCACGCCAGTGGCTCCCTACATCGCCTCGGCTTACTATCTCGTAGGCGACGTTACCGGCGGATGGGACGCTGCCCATGTTGTCAGCTTCGCCCATTCAGGAGCCGACGTTTACGAAGACCCAGTGTTCACCGTTACGTTCAACGCTGCGGCCGGCAACTGCTGGAAAATCATACCGCAGGGCAACATCGACAGCGGCGACTTGTGGCATAGTGGCACAGACGGCGTTGTGGGCGTAGCCCAGGACGGCGACACGTCGTTGAGCGGCACTCTCGTTACCCAAAGCTCCAACGGCGGCGAGGCCGGAGCCGGCAAGATAGAGAACGCCGGCTTCTACCGCATGACCATCAATATGCTCGACTACACCTACACTATCGAGGCCGTAGCCGGAACATACTACCTTGTAGGCGCATTGCAGGGATGGTCAGACTCTGACAGGAGCTGCCCGATGTATCCTTCTTCTGCGACGGTGCACACATACACAACGCAGTGGACGGGCGACGGCAACCTGAAAATATGGGAAGCATCTGCCTTCGGCAACTGGGACGTAGCTTACGGTTCGCCGACTAACGACGACACTTCCGCTTCCGGCCAGCTTGTCAACAGCGGTGCAGGTTCTATCAAAGTGCCTACGGCTAACGAGTATTACACGTTCACTGTCGACATGGGCACGATGACCTACACGTGGACGAAACTTGACACACCTGCTTCGTATTCCACAATAGGCATCATCGGAGGCTTCAACAACTGGAACGCCGATGCCGACATCGACATGGCGCAAGTTGCCGGCGCTCCCCACAACTGGACGTTGCGCTACACCTTCAGCTCCGACACCGAACTGAAGTTCCGCGCCAACGACGCATGGGACGTAAGCTGGGGCGAGGGCAACAACATCGGCGACCGTAACTACGGTACGGGCGACACCAACAACGCGCCCAACCTCAACGTTCCCGCTGGTACATACAACATTTACTTCAACGACATAACAGGCCAATACCTGTTCATCGCAGAGTAAAGCGTTGGCTCTTGAAATGAAACAATCCCTTGCGAGGACAGCTTCGCAAGGGATTGCTCTTTTGTGGGTATTTGCTGTTATGTGAGTGCCGCCCGCTTCTTTGAACAGTGTTTAACCCAAATCGGTCATTAGAGCTTAGAAGGACATAAGACGGCAAGAAGCAATAATATAACTATACGTCAGTTCGGTATAAGAACGTTTCCATCCAATCTGTAGGGACGCTCAGACCGAGCGTCCCTACAGGTTGGATGGAAACGTGGCGGAGGACGAATGCCGTTTTTTATCGTATTTTTACGGGACGGAACGATGAATATAATGCAGCGGATTACGCCTAACTCACGTTAATTTACGGCCTTTCGCATTCTGAAAGGGCACCTTTTGCACTGTAAAACGTACTCTTTTGCAGCGTAAAAGATGCCCTTTTGTTTTGTGTTTCTGCGTTAAGCGTGCCGTGGCAGATGTAATACGTTGATACAGAATGGGTTATATTGGAATGACGGACGTGGTTGAAAGCCTGTGCCACGACGTGAGACAAGGCCTTTACTTGCAAACGTTTGCATGGCTGTTTGTGCTGTTTCTTCGCATATCAAAATACAAGGCGTGGATAAAAGCGGTAACTTTATTGTCGCAAACCTAAACGATTAAAATCATGAGACGTATCTTTACTCTATTTTTCTCAATGTTGGCCGCCGTGCAGCTTATGGCGCAGGGCTGGCCGCAGCAGTATAAAGGCGTGATGCTGCAAGGGTTCTACTGGGACTCTTACGCCGACACGCAGTGGACTAACCTCGAAAGCCAGGCCGGCGAGCTGGGCGAGTTCTTCAAGTTAGTGTGGGTGCCCCAGAGCGGCAGGTCGGCCGGAAGTCCCTCCATGGGTTACGACGACCTCTACTGGTTCACCGACTATAACAGCTCGTTCGGCAACATCGACCAGCTGCGCTCGATGCTCAACGCCTTCAAGGACAACGGCATCGGCACAATAGCCGACGTCGTGATAAACCACCGCTCAACACTCGCCGACACGTGGATGAGCTTCCCCGCAGAGACGTATAAGGGCGTTACTTACACCATGACACCGGCCGACATCTGCGCTAACGACGACGGTGGAGAGACCGCGGCGAAGGCCGAAGTGAAGCCTACGGGCGCAGCCGACACGGGCGACGACTTCGGCGGGGCGCGCGACCTCGACCATTCGAGCGCGAACGTGCAGGCTATGGTCAAGGCGTATCTCGACTTCCTGCTCAACGACCTCGGCTATGCCGGCGTGCGTTACGACATGGTGAAGGGCTACGCCCCGGCCTACACGGCCATCTACAACACGGCTGTCCGCCCGCAGTTCTCCGTTGGCGAATACTGGGACGGCACGCAACAAATAAAGAACTGGATTGACGGCACGCGGGCCGAGGGCGCGGTGCAGTCGGCTGCCTTCGACTTCCCGTTGAAATACCTGCTCAACAACTGCTGTAATTCGGGCACGGGCTGGGACGCGCTGGCCGGCAGTTGCTTAGTTAACGACCCGACGTATCGCCGCTACGCCGTGACCTTCGTTGACAATCACGACACCTACGGGCGCAACAACGGCAACGACCTTACGGCTAATGCCGTGGCCGCCAACGCCTTCATACTGGCCATGCCGGGCACGCCCTGCATCTTCTTGCCCCACTGGAAGGCATACAAGGCTGACCTGAAGCAGATGATTTACGCCCGCACGGCAGCCGGCGTGGGCAACGAGAGCACGTTCGAGACGCTTAACCGCTCGGCCTCGCAATACGCCGTAAAGGTGAACGGCGACGGCGGCCGGTCGGTGGTCATCCTTATGGGCGCGTCGTCGTGGCCGCAGTCAACGGCTTCGCAAGCCGACTACTTCCTCGCCTCCGGCGGCGACAACTATGCCTACTACCTCTCGCGCAACGCGGAGACTGCCTGGGCCAGCGTGCCCTCGGGCACTTACGGCGAGCCGTTCAGCGTGACGCTCAGTGCCGTCACGGCATCGCAGGGCGCGCAGCTCGTCTACACCACTGACGGCTCTGACCCCACGGCGGCAAGCACCCCCGTGGCCGACGGCGCGACAGTCAGCATCACGGGCAGCACGACGCTTAAGGTGGGCTTACTCATCGGCGGGGCCGTTACGGGCGTCATCACGCGCAATTACACGGTGGAAGGCTTCACGCCATACGACATCACGGTGTACGTAAACGCCGACAACGTAGGGTGGGGCAGCGTAAACTACTATACATGGCGTGCCGACGGCTCTAACGACGACGGCACGTGGCCGGGCGCGGCGGTGACGTCGAAGCGGACGGTTGACGGCAAGGAGTGGTACTGCAAGACCTACCACATAGCCACGGCCGACGACTACGTAAACTTCGTTTTCAGCACCGGCACGGGCAGTCCGCAGACGGTTGACGTGGTGAACGTGACGACAGATAAGTTCTATGAAGTCTCCACGTCGATGCAGGGCGCGAAACACCTCGTCAACGACGTTACCGAACAGCACTCCACGGGCATAGGCTCGGTTGTCGCCGACAGGCCGCAGCAGCCCTCGCGCATGGACGTCTACACCATTGACGGCCGCCTTGTGCGCCGCGACGGCAAGGCCGCGACGGTAAGCGAAGCCATTGACGGCCTCGCCCCCGGCATCTATATCGTAGGCGGGAAGAAAGTGGTGAAATGAGATTAATGTCGGCTTGGCGGACATTAATCGGTAGTTAAAGGAGTTAAAGTAGTTAACGCTCCCTGCGGTCGCTAAGGAGTTAAAGACAAATGCTTTGCTGGAAAAGTTGAATTTTTATCACATCTTTGTCAGATACGTATAAATTGACTAAGCTAATGTCTTTAACTCCTTAGCGACCGCAGGGAGCGTTAACTACTTTAACTACTGATTTTCTTAATTATCTTTTTACCTTTGCAAGATAAAACCACTTGCTTATGTTACGCAAAATCATGGCAGTAGCCATTGCTGTGGCGTTCTCTCTGAACGCCAAGGCGCAGTATGAACCTTACCACGGCGACGGCATCGATGACTACCTGCGCTTCGTGCCGATAGCCTCGGCATACATCATGAAGGCCGCAGGCGTTGAGAGCGGCAGTTCGTGGAAGCGGCTGTTGGTGAACACGGCTACGTCGTTCGCCATCGACGCCGCCGTCACTTACGGCCTGAAATATTCGATAAAGACCACCCGTCCCGACGGCACCGACCGCCACTCGTTCCCCTCCGGGCACACGTCGTTCGCGTTCTTCGGCGCGGCGGTGTTGGACAAGGAGTTCCGCCACGTCAGTCCGTGGGTCAGCGTCGGCGGCTATGCCGTGGCTACGTTCGTGGCCGTAGACCGCGTCTGCCGCAACCGCCACCATTGGGGCGACGTGGCGGCGGGGGCCGCCATCGGCTGGTTGTCGGTGCAGGCAGGCTATTGGCTCGGCGACAAAATCACGGGATGGGGCAAGAATGTTGATGTGGCCGTGTGTCCCCTCGGCGTCAATGTCGTATGGCGGTTGTGAACGTTCTTTGCGCTTGATTTCCCAATAGGATGTAAACGTTTGCACGTCCAAAAATTTTTTTCATGCAATATTTGGGCCATACATATTTATATTATTACTAACTTTGAACCGAAAACCTAAAAGACCTTTTACCTATGAATATACTATTAAACGTTGTTTATGGCACGAGCTTCGGTGAGGAGCTTGTCTTAAATCTGATTACAGGAAACGAAAACGGTATCAGGTTGTCAACGCCCTACAGGATGAGGACCGTCAACGGCCATGAGTGGATGTGCAGCCTGAAGCTCGACTTGCATAAAGGCACCTACATAGATTATTTTTACAGCGTAGTGCGTGGCGAGGACAACGTTGTCAGGCGCGAATGGTCTCTTGAGCCGCACCGCCTTGAAATCAATGCCGTGCGCGGCGATAACATCGTCGTTTACGACCATTGGCTCGACATACCTGACAACTCCTATCTTTACAGCTCGGCCTTTACGGACTGCATAC
Organism: uncultured Prevotella sp.; assembly: GCA_944319815.1. Classification (GTDB taxonomy): domain Bacteria; phylum Bacteroidota; class Bacteroidia; order Bacteroidales; family Bacteroidaceae; genus Prevotella. Next base: position 88,263 of record CALUEX010000004.1, read on the forward strand.
GGCGCAGGAAGACATCGCCCGTGCCTCTGAGCGACTATCCCGTGACGGTGCGCCTGAAGGTACGCGCGCCGCAGCTCTCGGGTAAGCAGAGGCTGATGCTCGTAGGTAACGACAAGCAGCTGGGCTGTTGGGACGTGTTCAAGGCTGTTCCCATGGCCGAGCACAACTATAACGAGTGGCTTGTTGACCTCGACGCAACGAAGCTCGCCGGGCGCACGTTCGCCTTCAAGTTCATCGCCGTAGACCAGTTCGACCGCGCCGACGTGGTGTGGGAGGGCGGCGGCAACCGCCAAGTGACGTTGCCTGATGTCAAGGAGAACAGCGTTACCGTCTACGAGTTGGACGAGGCTTTCTTCCCGATTTACAACGTAAGGTGCGCCGGCACGCAGGTGCCTTTGTTCTCGTTGCGCTCGAAGACGAGTTTCGGCATAGGCGACTTCGGCGACCTTCGTAAGATGATTGACTGGATTGCGCAGACCCAGCAGCGCGTGTTGCAGCTGCTGCCCATCAACGACACTACGACGACACACACCTGGACGGACTCCTATCCGTACAGCTGCATCAGCATATTCGCACTGCATCCGCAGTATGCCGACCTCAATTCGCTTCCCGAAATAGAAGACGAGGCCGAGCGCAAACGTTTTGAAGACCTGCGCCGTGAGCTTAACTCGCTGCCCCAGGTGGATTATGAGCGGGTGAATAACGCCAAGACTGAATATCTTGCCGTGCTCTATCGCCAGGAAGGTAAGAATGTGTTAGCATCGGCGGAGTTCAAGAAGTTCTTTGCCGAAGCGTCGCGCTGGCTCGTGCCTTACGCCCAGTATTGCTACCTGCGGGAGAAGTACGGCACGGCCGACTTTACCGCCTGGCCCGACCATAACCACTTTGATGAGGCCGAGCGCAGCGCCCTTTCCGGCCCGCGCAACGTCGCTTTCAAGAACGTGGCGTTCTATTATTACGTCCAGTTTGTGCTTAACAACCAGATGGCTGCGGCCCATGACTACGCCCGCTCGAAAGGAGTGGTGCTGAAAGGTGACATCCCCATTGGCGTCAACCGTTACGGGGCAGACGTCTGGCAGGAGCCACGCTACTTCAATCTGAACGGTCAGGCCGGCGCACCGCCTGACGACTTCTCTGTCAATGGGCAGAATTGGGGATTGCCGACGTATAACTGGGACGAGATGCTCAAGGACGGATGCCGCTGGTGGATACGCCGTTTCTCCAATATGGCTAAGTTCTTTGATGCTTACCGCATAGACCATGTGCTCGGCTTCTTCCGCATTTGGGAAATACCGATTGAGGCCGTCCACGGTCTGCTTGGCCAGTTCTCGCCGGCTCTCGGCATGACTCGCGAGGAAATCGAGGCCTACGGCTTGCACTTCCAGGAAACGCTTTTCACCGAGCCGTTCATCACCGATTGGGTTGTGGAGCGTATGTTCGGCGAGCGTGCCCAGATGGTGCGCGAGACGTATCTTGAGCCTTCCCACGACGGTCGCTACCGCATGAAGGAGGCCTACAGCACGCAACGCAAAATAGAAAAGGCTTTCGCCGGAAAGACCGACAAGGCCGACACCGACCTGCGCGACGGGCTTTACGCCTTGGTCAGCGACGTGCTTTTCGTCCGCGACCACCGCGACCCAAACAAGTTCCACCCGCGTATCTCGGTGCAGTTTGACTTCATTTACGAGTCGCTTTACGACAGTGAAAAGTATCTGTTCAATAAAATCTACAACGACTATTACTACCGGCGGAACAACCAGTTCTGGTATCGTGAGGCCATGAACAAGCTGCCCAAGATAGTAGAGGCTACCCGTATGCTTGTCTGTGCGGAAGACCTCGGCATGGTGCCCGACTGCGTTTCGTGGGTGATGAACGAACTGAAAATCCTCAGCTTGGAGCTTCAGTCGATGCCGAAGGACCCGAACGTTCGCTTCGGAGTCCTCTCGCGCAACCCTTACCGCTCGGTCTGCACCATATCAAGTCACGACACTCCGACCCTCCGCCAGTGGTGGGACGAGGACAACGGGCGCACCCAGGACTATTACAACAATGTGCTCCAGAAGTACGGTGAGGCCCCCCATCCGCTGCCGGGATGGCTCGCACGCGACATAATATCACGCAATCTGCTCTGTCCTTCGATGCTCTGCATCCTGTCGTTGCAAGACTGGCTGTCGATTGACGAGGGCATACGCCTCGCCGACAAGGATGCCGAGCGCATCAACGTGCCGGCCAATCCGCGCCACTACTGGCGTTACCGTATGCACGTGAACATAGAAGACCTCATCTCGGGGCATGACTTCAACCAGAACGTCACTGACCTTATAAAGGAGAGCGGGAGGCTATGATTAGGGTAGTTAAGGAGTAATGGAGTTAAGGAGTTAAGACAAATGTCTTGCTGCTTTGGCCAATTCGGATGTGGTAAACATTGGTATTGTCTTAACTCCTTAACTCCATCACTCCTTAACTCCAAGGATATTGCTTCATGAAAACGGACAAAACCTTATAAAAACTATGCGAAAAATCAAGTTTATATCAGCCTTGCTGCTGTTGCCAATGGCAATGATGGCGCAGACGGTGACGTCGCCCGGAGGCAAGGTGGCCGTGAAGTTCTCGCTTGACAACGGGCGGCCAACGTATGAAATGACCTACAAGGGCCAGACGGTAGTTAAGCCGAGCCACCTCGGCTTGGAGCTTGCCAAGACCAAGTATGCCAGCAAGGGAATGGAAGAAACCGACCTTATGGACGGTTTCACGGTGACGAAAACCGACACGGCGACATTCGACGAGACGTGGAAACCCGTGTGGGGACAGACAGCCACGATACGAAACCACTACAAGGAGATGGCCGTTACGCTCAACCAGGCTGCCACGAAGCGCAACATCGTCATACGTTTCCGCGTGTACGACGACGGAATGGGCCTGCGCTACGAGTTCCCCCAGCAGGACGAACTCAACTATTTCGTAATCAAGGAGGAGCACACCCAGTTTGCAATGGACGGCGACCACACGGCTTGGTGGATACCCGGCGACTATGACACGCAGGAGTACGAGACCGTAGAGTCGAAGCTCTCGGAAATCCGCTCATTGATGAAAGGCGCAATAACCCCTAACTCGTCGCAGACACCCTTCTCGCCAACGGGCGTGCAGACGTCGCTCCAGATGAAGACGGCCGACGGCCTTTACGTCAACATCCACGAGGCGGCGTGCGTCAATTACGCCACGATGCACCTCAACCTTGATGACAAGACGATGACCTTCGAGTCGTGGCTTACGCCTGACGCACAGGGCTTCAAGGGCTTCATCCAGACACCTTTCAACACGCCGTGGCGCACGGTTCTCGTAAGCGACGACGCCCGCGATATGCTCTCGTCAAACCTTATTCTCAACCTTAACGAGCCTTGCGCCTTAGACGACGTAAGCTGGATACGCCCCATAAAGTATTGCGGCGTGTGGTGGGACATGATTGTAGGCCGTGGCACATGGAGCTACACGAACGACCTGCCGTCGGTCCATCTCGGACAGACTGACTACAGCAAGTGCAAGCCCAACGGCACACACTCGGCCAACACCGAGAACGTGAAGCGTTATATCGACTTCGCCGCCGAGAACGGACTTGACGAGGTGCTCGTAGAGGGGTGGAACGAAGGCTGGGAAGACTGGTTCGGCCACTCGAAGCTCGACGTCTTCGACTTCATCACCCCGTATCCCGACTTCGACATAAAGGCCCTCAACGACTATGCGCACTCAAAGGGAGTGAAGCTCATGATGCACCACGAGACCTCGTCGTCGGTATGGAACTACGAGCGCTGGATGGACAAGGCGTACAAGCTGATGCAGCAATACGGCTACGACGCGGTGAAGAGCGGTTACGTGGGAGACATCATCCCGAGGGGTGAACACCATTACGGACAGCTGATGAACAACCACTACCTGCACGCCATAAAGGAAGCAGCCAAGCACCACATCATGGTGAACGCACACGAGGCGACGCGCCCGACGGGGCTCTGCCGCACGTATCCTAACCTCGTGGGCAACGAGAGTGCGCGCGGAACGGAGTACGAGGCGTTCGGCGGAAGCCGTCCCGACCACACCGTCGTGCTGCCCTTCACCCGCTTGCAGGGCGGCCCGATGGACTACACCCCGGGCATCTTCGAGACGCAACTCTCGGCCTGGAGCAACAACACGTCATACGTCCACACCACTCTCGTAGGCCAGTTGGCCCTCTACCTCGTGATGTACAGTCCGTTACAGATGGCCGCCGACCTGCCCGAACACTATGCAAAGTACATGGATGCCTTCCAGTTCATCAAGGACGTAGCCGTTGACTGGGACGACTCTAAGTATATAGAAGCCGAGCCGGGCGACTACATCACCGTGGCGCGCAAGGCCAAGGGCACCGACAACTGGTTCGTTGGCGGCAAGTGCGACGAGAACGGACACGAGGCCGTCGTTAAGCTCGACTTCCTCGACAAGGGCCGTAAGTACGAGTGCACCATCTACGCCGACGCCAAGGATGCCGACTACGAGAAGAACCCGAAGGCATACACAATAACCAAAAAGACTGTGAAGAAGGGCGACACCCTGAAGCTGAAAGAGGCTCGCGGCGGCGGTTTCGCCGTGTCGCTCATCGCGAAGTGACGGCGGTTTTGCTGCATGTTTAAATAAAAATTCAGTTCATACCGTATGAAAATGTTGCCATATCAAACTGTAAAAGACAAAATAATCCATGTCCGTGAGCAAGATGTGATGCTTGATTACAGCGTTGCGGAGCTGTATGGTGTGGAAACAAGGGAAATCAACCAGGCGGTAAAGAACAATCCGAAGAAGTTTCCCAAAGGCTATGTCTTTGAGCTTGACGGACAGGAAGTTACAGATTTGCGGTCAAAAAATTTGATTGCAACAAGCTCGAAAAGCCGTGTCAATCCTAAGGCTTTTACAGAGAAGGGTCTCTATATGTTGGCGACAATCTTGAAAGGCGATAGAGCTACGGAAACGACAATAGCCATTATTGAGGCTTATGCAAAACTCCGTGAACTGTCGCGCACTATCGGTGAACTTTCGGCAAACCCTGACAAGTTCGCCCAAAAGTCGCTGATGCAGAAGAGCGGAGAAATAATGGCTGACCTGTTTGGCGACGATATGCAGACCAATGAGACCGAAACGGAAATCGAGCTCAATTTTGCCGTGTTGAAATTGAAGCACACTATAAAGCGGAAGCGCGACGAGTGAATTTTATGATTACGATTAGTGACTTTTTAAAAGACGGTCTTTCGCCTTGCAAAAGGCCGTCTTTTACCCTCTAAAAGGCCACCTTTTGCACGATAAAAGATGCCCTTTTGCAAGACATTGAAAATCAAGATGTTACGAAACTGATAAATGATGACGAATATGAAGATAACAAATCTGTTGCTTACAGGTATGCTTTCGCTGTTCACGGTGCAAGAGGCATTGGGGCAAGACTACATGAAGGAGGTTGAATACTCTCCCGAAGCCACTCGCTTCCAGCTCTTTGCGCCGAGCGCGGCGAAGGCCGTCACCCTGCGCATCTATGCCGAAGGGCAGGGCGGAAAGCCGCTCAACACGGTGAAGATGGCGTTTGACGGTAACACAGCCTATGCCGCCACTGTTGACGGCGACCTTAAAGGTAAGTTCTATACGTTCGACACCGGACACGGCGAATGCCCCGGAGTGTTCGCCAAGGCCGTAGGCGTTAACGGCAAGCGTGGCGCAATAGTTGACCTCGACGAGACCGACCCCGAGGGCTGGGCGACCGACCGCATCACGCAGAAAGTGAAGATGACCGACCTCGTAATCTACGAGATGCACCACCGCGACTTCTCTATCGACCCGTCGTCGGGCCTGAAATACAAGGGAAAGTTCCTCGCCCTGACCGAGCAGAAGGCCATAGACCACCTGAAACGGCTCGGTGTCAACGCCGTGCACATACTGCCTTCGTTCGACTATGCGTCGGTTGACGAGACCCGTCTCGACGCCCCGCAGTACAACTGGGGCTACGACCCGCTGAACTACAACGTGCCCGAAGGCTCGTATTCAACCAATCCTTATGAGCCGACGGCTCGCATAAAGGAGTTCAAGCAGATGGTGCGCGCCCTCCACAAGGCCGGCATCCGCGTAATACTCGACGTTGTTTACAACCACACTTTCGACCTTGCGGGCAGCAATTTCCAGCTGACTTATCCCGACGTTTTTTACCGCAAGGCAGCCGACGGCACGTGGTCTAACGGTTCGGGATGCGGCAACGAGACTGCCAGCGAACGCGAACCGATGCGCCAGTTCATGCTCCAGTCGATGCGTTACTGGGTTGACGAATACCACATCGACGGCTTCCGCGTTGACCTGATGGGCGTGCATGACATCGAGACAATGAACCAAATACGCGCCATGTTCGACCGTGAGTTCCCTGCAACGTTCATCTACGGCGAGGGCTGGAGTGCCGGAACGTGCGCCTATCCCGTTGAAAAGCTGGCCATGAAGGCCAACATCAGCCGTATGCCGGGCATCGCGGCGTTCGGCGACGAGATGCGCGACGCCCTGCGAGGGCCGTTCAACGACGACCACAAGGGTGCCTTCATAGCTGGCATACCGGGCAACGAGGAGAGCATAAAGTTCGGCATCGCCGGCGCAATAAGCCATCCGCAGATAGACAACTCCAAGGTGAATTACAGCAAGGAAGCCTGGGCCTTGCAGCCCTGGCAAGCCATAAGCTACGTCAGTTGCCATGACGATATGTGCTTAGTTGACCGCCTCCGCGCCAGCGTTCCCGGCATAACGCAGGACGAGTTAATACGTCTCGACCTCTTGGCGCAGACCGCCGTGTTCACGGCCCAAGGCGTTCCGTTCATCCAGGCGGGTGAAGAAGCCCTGCGCGACAAGAAGGGCGTGCACAACAGTTTTAACTCCCCTGACAGCATCAACCGCATCGATTGGACTAACTTGGATAAGTATCCGCAGGTGTTCAGCTATTACAGCAACCTCATTTCGATGCGCAAGAACCACCCGGCGTTCCGCCTCGGCGACGCCGAACTTGTGCGCAAGCACCTTGAGTTCCTGCCCACGGCTGACTGTCTCGTAGCCTTCCGCCTGAAAGGCAACGCCGGAGGCGACGCCTGGAAGAACATAATCGTAATCTTGAACTCCGCCAAGCAGGCGCGCAGCGTTGACATTCCGCATGGCAACTACACCGTAGTGTGCCGCGACGGGGTAATCAACGAGGCCGGCCTCGACACCGTAACGGGCTCCCAGGTCAGCGTTCCGGCACAGTCGGCGGTAATTTTGCATGAGTAGTAATATGGAAGTTAAAGGAGTTAAGGAAGTTAAAGGAGTTAAAGACAAATGTTTTGAAGGATGATGTTGGTTTACATATTATATGTGTATTGCCCATAATCGGCAGGGCATTTGTCTTTAACTCCTTTAACTCCTTTAACTTCCTTAACTCCTTTAACTCCTAAAAAACATCCACCAATGAAAAAAATCCTTTTATCTTTAAGTTTGATTTTAAGCGTTATGACGACCAACGCGGCGGTCAAGGTTGACCGCATCGACCCGACCGACTGGTACGTCGGCATGAAAGACCCGTCGCTCCAGCTGATGGTTTACGGCGAAGGCATAGGCTCCGCCGACGTGACAACCGACTATGCAGGGGTCAAGGTAGACAGCATCGTGCGCCTTGACAGCCCCAACTACCTGCTGGTTTACCTCAATCTCGACGGTGCGCAGCCCGGAGAGATGACCTTGCAGTTCAAGAACGGCAAGCAGACAAAGAAGGTGAAGTATGCCCTGAAGGCACGCGAGAAGCGCGGGGAGGAGCGCATGGGCTTCACCAACGCCGACGTGCTGTATATGCTTATGCCTGACCGCTTCGCCGACGGAGACCCGAAGAATAACGACATCAAGGGTTTGCACGCCTACAAGACCGACCGCACGCAGCCGAGCCTGCGCCACGGAGGCGACCTTGAAGGCATACGCCAGCACCTCGACTACTTCAAGGACTTGGGCGTAACGGCACTCTGGTTCACCCCAGTACTTGAGAACAACTCGCCCGACTCGAACGGAAACAGCACTTACCACGGCTACGCCACGACGGACTATTACCGCGTTGACCCGCGCTTCGGCACAAATGCCGAGTACCGCAAGCTGTGCGACGAAGCCCATGCCAACGGCCTGAAGGTTGTCATGGACATGATTTTCAACCACTGCGGGTTCGAGCATCCGTGGCTGGCCGATATGCCTTCGAAGGACTGGCTGAACACTCCGGAGTGGCTTGAAGCACGCAAGGACAAGACAAAACCTGAGGTTAACGACAGATATTTGCAGACGTCGTACAAGCTGACGCCCATCGTAGACCCTTACGCGAGCGACGTTGACAAGAAGGAGACGGTGGAGGGATGGTTCGTGCCGACAATGCCCGACCTCAACCAGAAGAACCCGCACGTCATGAAATACCTCATTCAGAACAGCATCTGGTGGATTGAGACCGTAGGCATAGACGGCATCCGCATGGACACTTACCCCTACGCTGACGCCGATGCCATGGCTTTGTGGATGAAGACGCTCAACGACGAATACCCCAACTTCAACGTCGTGGGCGAGACTTGGGTAACCGAACCGCCCTATACGGCGGCCTGGCAGAAGGACTCCAAGATTGCCAAGACCAACAGCAACCTGAAGACGGTGATGGACTTCAGCTTCTACGACAAGGTGAACCAGGCCAAGCGCGAGGACACCGACGGTTTCCTTACGGGCATGAACCGCGTCTACAACAACTTCGTTTATGACTACTTGTACCCCAACCCGTCAAGCGTTATGGCGTTTATCGAGAACCATGACACCGACCGCTTCCTCGGGAAGGGCAAGGACTCCACAGCGCTGAAACAGGCGTTGGCCATACTCCTGACAGCCAACCGCATACCGCAGCTGTATTACGGCACCGAAGTGCTGATGAACGGCACGAAGGAAGTGACCGACGGCAACGTGCGCAAGGACTTCCCCGGAGGCTTCCCCGGCGACGGGCACAACGCCTTCACCGCCGAGGGACGCACCAAGGCGGAGAACGCCATGTTCACGTGGTTGAGCCGCCTGTTGCACTGGCGCCAGGGCAACGACGTCGTGACGAAGGGCAAGCAGACACAGTTCATACCTTACAACGGTGTCTACGTCATAGCACGCCAGTATAACGGCAAGACCGTGATGACCATCGTCAACGGCACGCGGAAGCCCGCCGCGCTGGCCGTCAAGCGTTACGCCGAGGTAATCGGCAGCGCAACAACGGCCAAGGACGTAATCACGGGCGACAGCGTAAGCCTCGCGGGCGACCTCCAGTTAGAGCCGAGGCAGACGCTGGTCATAGAGTTTTGAGTCTTAGTTTGATGTTATAATGTAGCTCCGCCCCGTGCTGTGGCAACGCAGTGCGGGGCGTTTTTCGTACCCTTTTGTGGCGTACTGCTAAGTGCTTGGCTGTCAGTGGCTTCGCGGGATGTGTCCTTTCGGCTTGCGAAAGGATGCCTTTTGCCGTCCGTTTTGTGCCCTTTTGCAGTGCAATACGTGCCCTTTCGGCCATGATATTGCGTGAGGCTTTGCTCCTTGTCGGCAAAATGTGTATTTTTGCAGACGTTTACGCGCCGGTCGTCAGGCTCTTACGGTGCGGACGGCATACGTTGGTTAAAGAGCCGTTCACATTTAAATCATTTATCATGAAAAGACAAATCACCCTTGCCCTGTTTGCCTTTGTGTGCTTGCTGTGTGCTGGAAAGTCCGGCGGAGTGTGGATTAGCTCTACCGACGAAGGCTATTACAAACTGAAGCTCTGTCTCGACTCCAAGAGCGTCAGGACGCCCGACGGTACGGAAACGTGCTACGGCTACTTGCAGATGGAGAACGACTTTGTGGCCGACTACTGGATTGTCACTGCGGCGGAGCTGCTCCGGGCCAACACTTTCAGGGTGAAGTATTACAGCCTCCGTTACGGGCTGCCGGGACAGGACGAGACGGCCGACGTCACGTTCAACCCGTCTGACGGCTCCGTGAGCTTCGGCGAGGCGTATAAATTCACCGCCGGCATGGCTGCTAAATACGTGGAAGTGCTCGAAAATAACGTGAACCTGCTGTCCTCGCCCGTGAACGGCACGCCTGTAGCCATGGCCCTGCGGGGCATGATGTTCGCGCTCGACGGCATGGAGGGCGGATGGTATCGTCTGCGGCTTGCCGGCGGAAAGGTTGGTTATGTGGCCGACGGCAAGGCCGACGCCGTGGCGGAATGCGCCGTGCCCGCCGAGGCTTTTGACCTGAATGGGAACATAATGGATGCCGACAAGATGGGCAACACGACGGTCAGCTTTGCCAAGGCGGGCGGCGTGGTGTCGATGTTCATGGAGTATTCGCGCGTGTTCGACGAGGCGAAGGGCCAAGTGCGCTGGCAATACACCACGAAATACAGTGGCAGGGTGGAGGGCAACGCCCTCGTGTTCGACCGCAAGGTGCGGTACGGCGTGGGCAACTTCGAGCTTGAGAACGCCACGCCCGACCAGATGGAGGCCATCGAGCCCGTCATCGTTTACTATTCGCCCACGCTCTACGACTTCATCATCGACGGCAAACCGCTGCACGGTGAAGAGCGGATGTAGCGCGCTTATGCCGTTCGCTGCGTGGCTTCATGGCTGTCGGTTGGCTATGTGCCGTAACCTAAAATCACGGATTTCCGTTATTGCAAGGTTGGCTTTTTATGTTAAATTTGCAAAAAGTGAAGCTCCCGTTTGGTATGATAGAAAGCAATAACCCATAAAACAATACAGCCATGAAGAATTTAACCAAGACCCTTTGCGCCGTGGCAATAGCCATGTTCGCAATGCCGCAACAGGCCGACGCGCAGTTTTTCAAGAAATTGAAGGAGGCTGCCGCAAACGTTGTTAAGGAGACCATAACGGGCGAAACGGCGACCGAGAGCAACAGTACGGCCACCACGAAAGCCCCAGCGATGAACTTCGTTACGGGAACATCGGGCGTAAGCGTAGGCAATCCGGCCTCAAAACACTTCGATGTCGAGTTTGTAGAGGCCATCGGCAATGCCGCAAGCAACACCGTGACAATAACGCTGAAGGCCACATCGAAAGACCTGAACTACAACGACGTGACCATGGGCAAATGGAACGTGAAAGCTTATGACGGCGACGGCAACGAATACGAATGCAGCGGCTTCTCAGACAAAAAGAACATGCCTGCAGGCATCCCGGTGAAGTTTGAACTTGCAAAAATCGCCAAGGTGCCGGCTACAGTAACCATGTTTTCACTTGTTTACGTTGACTACATCGTAGACATAAACGGCATCCGTTCATACGACAACGACCTGTCTACATTCATACAGCTGAAGAATGTGCCCATAACATGGCAGTGATTTTATAGAGACAAGCAAACGAGTGACAAGCAGACAATGGGAAAACACATTGACGCTTGTCACTTTTTCATGCAAATCCCTTGTCTGCTTGCCACTCGTCCACTTGTCTGCTAATAAAGCAACAGCAGCCCCGCCGCCCCGGCGTAGCATATCATGCGTATTGGGTTGACCTTGAAATATTTTGTTCCGACGAACGACGCAACGAACAGGAAGCAGCTAATCCAGAACTGCCAGGGGTTTACGTCGGGCGCACTGAAGTTCTCCGCCGTCATCAGCAGTAGCGTGGCGGCGGCGAGAAGGCCCACAACGGCTGGCCTAAGGCCGAGGAACACGCTCTGCACCGTCTGCGTCTGCATATATTTCATCAGCACCTTGGCTATCAATACCATCAGGATGAACGACGGCAAGACGAGCGCAAACGTAGCCGTGAGGCTGCCGAGGATGGACATTCCGTAGCCGAACCCGGCGTTGTGCACTGCCGTGTATCCGCAATACGTTGCCGAGTTGATGCCTATTGGGCCTGGAGTCATCTGGCTGATGGCCACGATGTCGGTAAACTCGGATGTGGTCAGCCACCCGTGGTTGTGCACTACCTCGCCCTGGATGAGCGACAGCATACCGTAGCCTCCGCCGAAACCGAACAGCCCGATTTGGAAAAACGTTATGAAAAGCTCAAGGAATATCATATTTTATAAGTCCCATTCTAGCCTCCCCGAGGGGAGGAACTGGTTTGATGGAAGCCCCCTCCCAACCTCCCCGAGGGGAGGAGTAGGTTGGCTTATGTTTATTTACAAATTTTGTTTCTATGCAGCTCCGCATCTATTCTCCTCCCCTCGGGGAGGCCGGGTGGGGGCTACTCTTCGTTTCATTCGGTGGGTTTGATGTATTTTCCGTAAACGAAGCCGCAGATGCCGGCGGCCAGGACGATATAGATAGGCGACACGCCGAGCAGCCAGATGGCAAGCGCACAGGCTATGGGTATCCAGCAGTTTGTCAGCGTGATGCGTGCGCTCTTGGCCATGTTGAACGTCGGCACGGCGATGAGGGCTACCACGGCGGGGCGTATGCCGCGGAAGATGGCAGCAACGGCCTTGTTGTCCTCGAACTGGTGGAAGAACATCGCGATGGCCAGGATGACGAGAAACGACGGCAGGGCGGTGCCGAGTGCCATGCACAGCGCACCCTTCACCTTGCGCAGGCGATAGCCTATGAAGGCACTGATGTTGATGGCCATGACGCCCGGGCAGCTCTGTGCTATGGCTATCATGTCAACGAACTCTTCCTTGCCGAGCCATTTATGCTTGCTTACCACTTCATCCTCGATGAGTGGTATCATGGCATAGCCGCCTCCGAAGGTGAACAGGCCAATCTTGAAGAATGTCTTGAAACTGTCTAAATAGAAGTTGGACATGGTTTTGTTTTATAGGTAGTAAAGGAATAAAGGAGAGAAGGAGTAAGTAGAAATGGCTTCAAAGATACGCTGAAAACAGGTTGCACATCCAATAAGGCATATCCACTTACTTCTTCTCTCCTTGCTCCTTTACTACCCGAAAGTTATTATTTCTTGTTCTCTATCCACTTTCTCGCGTTGACGAAAGCCTCCATCCACGGCGTGATGTCGTCTTTCTGGCGGTCTGCCGGATAGTAAGCGTTGTTCCAGGGGAAGCAGGCACGCTCAAGGTGAGGCATCATGGCGAGGTGGCGTCCGTCAGCCGAGCAGATGCCGGCGACGGCATAGTCTGAACCGTTCGGGTTGCCTGGATACTCCGTGTAGTGGTATTTCGCCACGACGTTGTAGTTCTCCTCGCCCTCCGGCAGGTAGAACTTGCCCTCTCCGTGGGCCACCCAGATGCCGAGGCTGCTGCCGCTCAACGAGCCGAACATGACGCTGTTGTTCTGCGGTATGTCAAGTCCGAGGAATGCGCTCTCGAACTTCCTTGAGTCGTTATGCAGCATCTTGGCGCGTTTCTGGTGCTCGGGGTTGATGAGGTTAAGCTCAACCATGAGCTGGCAACCGTTGCAGATGCCGAGCGAGAGGGTGTCTTCGCGGGCGTAGAACTTGTCCAACGCTTCCTTAGCCTTGGGGTTGAAGAGGAACGCTCCGGCCCAACCTTTCGCGCTGCCGAGCACGTCAGAGTTGGAGAAACCGCCGCAGAAGACAATCATGTTGATGTCTTCCAGCGTCTCGCGGCCCGTGATGAGGTCGGTCATCATAACGTCCTTGACGTCGAACCCGGCAAGATACAGCGAGTAAGCCATCTCCCTTTCACCGTTGGTTCCTTTCTCGCGGATAATCGCGGCCTTAATTCCCGTCGGTTCGCGGCGGTCTGCCGAGATGCCAAACTGCGACAGTTTACCCGTGAAGCCGTCGTTGAACTTCATCACGACGGGTTGCTTCTTATAGTTGTCGCGGCGCTTTTCGGCACATCCGTTCATGCTTTGGTCGCGGTCAAGCAGGTAAGAAGTCTTGTACCAAACGTCGCGCATGGCGTCAATGTCGAACTCGTGCGTGAACTTGCCTTTGCTGATATTGAGCTTACGTGACGACGTATTGGGGCGTCCTATGCAAACGTAGCAGATGCCGTTGTCGTCCATCAAGTCTTCGAAATCCAGCTTGTGGCTGTCCGATACCTGCACGATTACGCCGGGGTTTTCGGCCAAGAGTATCTTCACTATGTCCTCGCTGTCGAACTTGTCGAGGCTGACGTCCAGTCCGCCGGTGGTGTTAGCGAAGCACATCTCGAGCAAAGTGGTCACCATACCGCCCGCGCTGATGTCGTGGCCTGCCATGAGCCAGCCGTTCTTTATCAGTTCCTGAAGCGTGTTGAAGGCCGTGCGGAAGTAGTCGGGGTTCTTCACCGTAGGCACATCGTCGCCTACCTTGCCCAGCGACTGGGCGAAGGCGCTGCCGCCGAGGCGCAGCTTGTCGTATGAGAAGTCTATGTGGTAAAGTGTTGACTTGCCGTCGTTCACGAGTACGGGCGACACTACCTTGCGTATGTCAGACACCTGTCCGCCACTGCTTACGATGACCGTTCCCGGGCTGATAATCTTCTGTCCGTCGGGATATTGCTGGCTCATCGAGAGCGAGTCCTTACCCGTCGGCACGTTCACCTTTATGGCGCAACAGAAGTCGGAGAGTGCTTTCACCGCACTGTAGAGGCGTGCGTCCTCGCCCTCTTGCGAACGGCATGGCCACATCCAGTTAGCCGAGAGGCTTACGCTGTCGAGCCCTTCCTCAAGCGGAGCCCACACAATGTTGGTCAACGACTCTGCGACGGAGAGCACGCTGCCGGCCTCCGGCGATGCCAGTCCTGCCTGCGGAGCGTGTCCGAGGGCCGTTGCTATGCCCTTATTGCCGCGGTAATCGAGTGCGACAACGCCGCAGTCGGAGAGCGGTAGCTGCAATTCGCCCTGGCATTGCTGGCGTGCTATCTTGCCCGTCACGCTTCGGTCAACTTTATTTGTGAGCCAATCCTTGCAGGCAACGGCCTCAAGCTGGAGCACGCGGCCGACGTATTCGTCTAATTGAGAATTGAGAATTGAGAATTGAGAATTATGATTACCATCGCCGGTTTTTAATTGAGAGTTGAGAGTTGAGGGTTGAGAATTGTGATTACCTTTGTCGCCTTTATGTTGGTAATCATAATTTTCAATTCTCAATTTTCCATTTTCAATGGTCGTGTACGACACGTTTTCATAGTGCCTTTCCACCGTGTTGTCCCTCATGTAGGTCTTGGGCGAGTGGCCGAACATCTGCGCAACGTCGAGGTCGAACGGCTTTACGCCGTCGCCCTGCACGAAACTGAAGTGGGCGTCGCCCGTGGTTTCGCCTACGACATACAGCGGGGCACGCTCGCGCTCGGCTATTTTGCGCACGTGCTCGATGTGCTTCTCGTCGATGAGAAGGCCCATGCGCTCCTGGCTCTCGTTGGCTATGATTTCCTTGCTTGAGAGCGTCTTGTCGCCGATGGGCAGCTTTGTCATGTCTATCTGGCCGCCGCATTCCTCAACAAGTTCCGACAGACAGTTGACGTGTCCTGCCGAACCGTGGTCGTGGATGCTGACAACGGGGTTGACATCCTCCTCGCACAGGGCGCGCACAAGGTTGTATGCACGTTTCTGCATCTCCGGGTTGGCACGCTGTACGGCGTTCAGCTCTATGCCGTTAGAGTAGCGTCCGGTGTCAACAGACGACACGCTGCCGCCTCCGAGACCAATCCTGTAGTTGTCGCCGCCGACAACCACGATTTTGTTCCCTTTCTTCGGCTCCTTCTTCAGGCAGTCGCGCTTCGTGCCGTAGCCCACGCCTCCGGCCAGCATTATTACCTTGTCGTAGGCATACTTCTCGTCTCCCTCCTTGTGCTCGAAGGTCAACACGGAGCCGCAGATGAGCGGTTGGCCGAACTTGTTGCCGAAGTCAGAGGCACCGTTCGATGCCTTGATTAGTATTTGTTCGGGCGTCTGGTACAGCCATTTGCGCACGGGAAGGATGTCCTCCCAGTCACGCGTCACGGCAAATTGAGAATTATGATTACCTTCGCCTTTTGCGTTTTGCAAATCATAATTTTCAATTTTACATTCTCCATTGTCAATTAGGCGAGGGTACGCCGTCATGTACACAGCCGTGCCGGCTATAGGCCAAGAGCCTGTTCCGCCGCCCATACGGTCGCGGATTTCGCCTCCCGTGCCCGTTGCCGCGCCGTTGAAAGGCTCTACGGTGGTAGGGAAGTTGTGCGTCTCGGCCTTCAGCGAGATGACGCTCTCGATGTCCTTTACGCGGAACCAGTCGGAAGTTGACTGGTCTTCGGGCGCAAACTGCTCGATGACAGGGCCTTCCGAGAAGGCCACGTTGTCCTTGTATGCGCTAAGTATGTGGTGCGGGTTTTCCTTCGTCGTTTTCTTTATCATGTTGAAAAGCGACGACTCCATCTCCTTGCCGTCTATGATGAACACACCGCCGAAAATCTTGTGGCGGCAGTGTTCCGAGTTTATTTGTGCGAAGCCGAATATCTCCGAGTCAGTCAGGGGGCGTCCCAGCTGCTTCTCTACGTTGTGGAGATACTCTATTTCCTCGGGCGACAGCGCCAAGCCCTCCTGCTCGTTGTACTCCTCAAGGTTGTCAACGTGCTTGATAGGCTCCGGTTGGTGGTTTACGGTGAACACCTGCTGGTCCAGTCCCTCGTACATACGCTGGAGCATCGGGTCGTGGTCGGCATCCTTCGAGCTTACGGGGAAATACTCCTCTATGCGCGTGATGCCCTTCAGGTTCATGTTCTGGGTGATTTCCACGGCGTTCGTGCTCCACGGCGTTACCATCTCGCGGCGCGGGCCTACGAAGTAACCGTTGATGCTGTCGGAGTCGATGAGCGTGGCGTCGCCGTACAGCCAGCATAGTTCCTTGACTTCTTCTTGCGAAAGCTGATGGTCAACCTCGGTTGCTATCACGCTTTCCGTCGGTGTCTTGAAAAAAAGAATCATACCTTATATGTCGTTTTATTGTTGTTTGCGATGCTTACAGTCGTATAATAGGTGCAAACATACTAATTTTTTTCGACATACGGGCTGCTTGGCCTGAAAAACGTTTTTATTAATTCATAATTCACAGTTCATAATTCATGGTTCGGCTGATGTCTTTGCTTCCGTGCGCAGTCATAATCATGGATTGCGCATTGTTGATTATGGCTTGGCCGTCATTCGTCTTGTGGTGTCTTGCTTTCGTGTAACTCACTGAAAGTCAACCGCTTGCCAATATGTGCCCTTTTGCGGCGTAAAAGGGCACCTTTTAGCTTGTAAAAGATGTCCTTTTGCGTTGTAAAAGATGCCCTTTCGCAAGGAATGCAGACTGCGACGTGCCGGCAAGCAAAATTAACTTGCCGGCACGTCGGCTTTGTTGTCAGTTCCGCCTGTAAGCCGTCTGCGCACTGCTTTGGCGGCTCCTGCGTTATCCGTAGGTCTCGATGAGCATCTTGATGAACTCCGGGTCGTTGAAGTTCACCGTGCCCTCGTCGCTTTGGTTCAGCTTGGCTATTTCCGCCTTGTCGTCGTTGGTCAGGCTGAAGTCGAAGATGTCGAGGTTCTCAGCCATGCGTTCCTTGTGCGTACTCTTGGGTATGGCCACTATCCCGCGCTCTACGAGCCAGCGCAAGGCCACCTGCGCCGCCGTCTTGCCGTGCTTGCGGCCAATCAGTTCGAGCGTCTTGTTGCCCACTACGGCGCCTGCGCCTTGGCCGCCCAGCGGTCCCCAGGCCATCATCTTTGTGCCATACTCCGCGAGGTAGGGCTGCAACCCGTCCTGTTGCACGGCCGGGTTGCACTGCAACTGGTTCACCATCGGCTTTACGTCGGTGTGCAATGCAAAGTCAACAAAGCGCCCCTTTTGGAAGTTAGACACGCCTATTGCCCTCACCTTGCCGTCCTTGTAAGCCTTCTCCATGGCACGCCACGAGCCGTAGACGTCGCCGTAGGCCTGGTGGATGAGCAGCAGGTCGATGTAGTCGGTCTTCAGTTTGCGCAGCGACTCGTCTATGCTGGCCGCGGCCTTTGCCTCCCCGGCATTCGAAATCCATACCTTCGTGGTGATGAACAGCTCGTCGCGCTTCACTCCGCACTTGCTGATAGCCTCGCCCACGCCTTCCTCGTTGTAGTATGCTTGGGCCGTGTCAATCAGTCGGTAGCCCGTGCTTATAGCGTCGAGCACGCACCTTTCGCATTCCTGCGGACTGACGAGGAATACCCCGTAGCCCAATAACGGCATCTTGACGCCGTTGCTTAATGTTGTATATTCCATGTCGTTTGTTTTAATTGAGAATTGAAAATGGATAATTGAAAATTATGATTACCTGTAATGGAGAATTGAAAGTTGAGAATTGAAAATTATGATTACCCTTTCAGGTTGTTTGCATTAAGACGTTAAATGCTGGCCTATGAGCCAACGAAGGTAA
>CALUEX010000005.1 GCA_944319815.1 uncultured Prevotella sp.
TTCTTCGCCGTGAAATACCAGTCGCTCGTGATGATTTCGCTTTACGCCATCGGCATAATAATGGCCGTGCTGATGAGCCGCCTGTTCAGCAGGTGGATGATAAAGGGCGACGACACGCCATTCGTCATGGAGCTCCCCCCCTACCGCTTCCCCACGGGCAAGGCCATAGCACGCCACACATGGGAGAAAGGCAAGCAATACCTCAAGAAGATGGGAGGCATCATCCTCGTGGCCAGCATCATTGTTTGGGCGTTAGGCTATTTCCCGCACAACGAGCAACTTGACAACCAGGCACAGAAGGAGCAAAGCTACATCGGGCGCATAGGCAAGGCCGTAGAGCCGGTGTTCCGCCCGCAGGGCTTCGACTGGAAACTTGACGTCAGCCTCATTGCCGGCGTCGGTGCAAAGGAGATTGTAGCCTCAACGATGGGCGTGCTGTACGCCGACGACGAGAGCGTGGCCGACGACACTGCCGACAACACACGCAAATACGAAGTGTTGCGGCAGAAGATGGAAGCCGACGGCGTGACGCCACTCATAGCCTTCTCTTACCTCCTGTTCGTGCTTATTTATTTCCCATGCATCGCCACTATCGCCGCGATAAAAGGCGAGACGGGCAGCTGGCGCTGGGCAGCCTTCGCGGCCTGCTATACCACCGCGCTCGCATGGGTCGTGTCGGCCTGTGTCTACCAAATAGGCCGTCTTGTATTATAATATGCCACATATCACAACGCAAAAGGTGCCCTTTCATCAGCTGAAAGGGCACCTTTTGTTTTCGGCATGGACATCACGCCGCCTACATGGCGGCATCAGTCATGCGAATTGCCATAAAAATAATAACACCAATAGGTTCCGCCATACACATCCCTTATCTCCGCCTCGCGCACGGTCTTGTCTACATAAGTGCGTCCAAGTTTCTGGAAATCTGCATAATCGACATCCATAACCTCATTATGGTAAACGATGGACGGGTTCGAGCGAAGATGCGTATACAAGGTCAACGCTTCCTTGTAATGCCTCGGCAATGACGGCGAAGACACGTCATACTTCCTCAAGACAGTCTTGACAAATCCGTCAAGGTCCCTGTCAAGTAAATATCCGCAAAGGATATAGTCTACGGCCGGCTTCATCGCAAGGCCGTTACTTTCAATGTAACGCAAGTATTCCATCGGCGACATATTGCCTTTTTTGCGTATGCTCAACGTCTTGAATATTTGCCGTTCAGGATAAAAAAGGCAACGCACTGTCTTCCCGTCAGGCAGCAAGGCGTCCGAACCGCCAGCAAGCGGATACTCGAAAAGGCGCTCGCCCATCTGCTTGCCACGGGACAAGGCGTAAGCCCTCAGCATGGTAAGGCTGGCATCGGCGTCTGCCGACTTGTCACCTACACGCAACGCCGCGCCGAAATTGCCGGACAGGAGCAAACGCTCTACCCGAAGCCTGTAATGGAACACCCTGTCACTGTTGCCGCATAGGCACACGGCAATGAACATCAAGGCCATCAATGACAAATTCTTCCATAACGTACCCAAGAACGTGGAATTAACGCCTGTGCCCGGCTGTATGCCGCCGCACTTGAACCTTACCAGCAACGCCGCGCACACATACAAGGCAAGCAACAACGGCGCAAGCCACAACCATAACCTGCGGAACGGAATTTCGACAAAATCACTGTTGACACCGGTCAGGACCACAAGCAGCAACAATGACGGGAAATAAGTCAACGCATACAAAGAACCGCCAAAGCCACCTATCTTCCTGACACCGACGTGAACCAAGTAAAGCACCAGGCCTATGACTACCGTACCTATTGTCTTGTCGTAACGGGTTGTGCCGCCGGACAAGACGTGCTGCAACATGAACAATAGGTCAGCCTGGAAGAAGTATAAGTATATGAAAACAAACAAAATGAAAACAATAGCACACGCCGAACGGAGCAATGTGCTATTGTTTGCCTTGTGATAACTATCCATATCAATTCTTCTTTAACACTACAGCCGAACGCGCCGGTATGTACAGTTTCAACCATTCCTTATGGTCTTTCACATACAGCGGGTCATAGTTGGTTACATGAGTCATCGAGTCATCCGCCAAGCCATTCCCCCCGAATGCTTTTGCATCCGTGTTCAACACGACATCGTATGA
Source organism: uncultured Prevotella sp. (assembly GCA_944319815.1). Classification (GTDB taxonomy): domain Bacteria; phylum Bacteroidota; class Bacteroidia; order Bacteroidales; family Bacteroidaceae; genus Prevotella. The sequence continues at coordinate 2,146 of CALUEX010000005.1, forward strand.
CCCCGTAGGCACAAGGAACCCATAATCCGTAAACGAACGTGTCGGGCTGAAATTGAAGACAAACACCAAGTCGCCGCGCATGAAAGCGAGCACTTGGTCTCCGTCGTTGTGCCAAATCTCACGTACAGGCGTCTTCTGGAAATTGCGCACAGTCTTTATCACCTTCAGCATTTCACGGTCAAAGTCGCCAAGATAATGGTAGCACAAGTCATGGTTGTCTACAAGGTTCCACTGCCGGCGGGCATACTTGTAGCTCCAGCCGTTACCCTCGCGCGGGAAGTCTATCCATTCCGGGTGGCCGAACTCATTGCCCATGAAGTTCAGATAACCGCCGTTGATGGCAGCCGCCGTGACAAGGCGTATCATCTTATGAAGGGCTATGCCGCGATGCACGGTCTCGTTCTCGTCCCCCTTCTTGAAATGCCAGTACATATCAGCATCAATAAGGCGGAATATGATGGTCTTGTCGCCCACCAAGGCCTGGTCGTGGCTTTCGCAATAGCTTATTGTCCTCTCGTCCGGCCGACGGTTCTTGACCTCCCAGAAGATACTGCTCGGCTTCCAGTCCTCGTCCTTCTTCTCCTTGATGGTCTTAATCCAGTAATCCGGAATGTTCATTGCCATGCGATAATCAAAGCCGAAACCTCCGTCCTCGAACTTCGCCGCAAGCCCTGGCATACCACTGACCTCCTCGGCTATGGTTATTGCATCAGGGTTGATTTCATGTATCAGCTTGTTCGCGAGAGTAAGGTAACAGATGGCGTTGTCATCCTCATGCCCGTTAAAATAGTCACCGTAATTACAGAAAGCCTCGCCAAGGCCGTGGCTGTAGTACAGCATTGAGGTAACACCGTCAAAACGGAAGCCGTCGAAGTGGTATTCTTCGAGCCAATACTTGCAGTTGCTGAGCAGGAAATGTATTACGTCGTCCTTGCCGTAATCGAAGCAAAGGCTGTCCCATGCCGGATGTTCATGCCTGTCGCCCGGATAGAAATACTGGTTAGGGTCGCCTGCAAGGTTACCAAGTCCTTCAACCTCATTCTTAACCGCATGGCTGTGGACGATGTCCATTATCACCGCTACGCCGTTCCTGTGGGCTTCGTCTATCAAGGCTTTCAATTCCTCCGGCGTACCGAAACGGCTTGAAGGAGCGAAGAAACTGCTCACATGGTAACCGAACGAACCATAATAAGGATGTTCCTGTATGGCCATGATTTGTATGCAGTTATACCCGTCGGCTATGACACGAGGCAAGACGTTGTCCTTGAATTCCGTATATGTACCTACCTTTTCGGCATCCTGCGCCATACCTATATGGCATTCGTAGATAAGCAGAGGATTTTTGTTCGGCTTAAACTTCTTCTTTTTCCAGACGTAAGGTTCAGCAGGGTTCCACACTTGGGCGGAAAAAATCTTGGTCGCATCATCCTGCACTACGCGCCGCGTCCATGCCGGTATCCTCTCTCCCTGGCCACCTTCCCAATAAACGTGCATTTTGTAAAGGTCGCCATGCTTCATGCCCTTTTCCGAGATTTTCAGTTCCCAGTTGCCCGTGCCTTCTATTCTCTTGGCCTTATACCGGTCAAGTTCCTCCCAATTACTGAAGTCTCCTACAAGATAAATAGCCGTAGCGTTAGGTGCCCACTCCCTGAACACCCATCCGCGCGACAACTTATGCAAGCCATAATAATCATGCCCGCTGGCAAAGCTACTTAACGTTTCCTTCCCGTTTTTGGTCAGTTGGTTTATCTTCCATACTGCATGGTCATGACGTCCCTTTATAGCATCTTCGTAAGGTGCAAGGTAACCGTCATTGGCAACCAAGCCTATATGCTTAGGCTCGCTTGCCCCCGATGTCGCTCCGGTCTTCGTTCCGGCCGATTTGTTTTTCCTTGTTACCATGTCTTCAAGATATTAATTTACGGAACAATGTCAACTAAGCCAAGACCTTGAATATGGCTTTCTTTATTTCCGGCGCATCAGTAATGCACGGAGCATGGCCGTCTTGCGGGAAGAAAATCGCAAACTCACCGGGCTTACACGTAACGTATGTGTCTGCCGCGCCCTCATATTTAGTTATGTCCTTTTCTTCATTATAGTCAGCCGAAGGCAAACCGCACAAAGGAGTATAACCGTATGTCTCAGGCGCACTGAGCGGTATTTGTATATCTATCATCTTCTTGTGGGTTTCAAGCAAGGCTGCCTCCTTTGTCTTTCCTTTCGCAACCTGGATATTTACGAACAGGTCGCCTCCCTTTATCTGGTGCTTTCCAACCTCAAGGGCATTTAAGTCATTCGACTTAACGAACTCCACTACATCTTTGAATAAAGGGTTGAGCGATACATATTTCTCCAAATTCTCAAGCGTGTCTATTACCATAACATTAAAAATTAAAAGATTATTATTGAACTCTGTTACCTAAGATATACATTCCCTGGGAAACGATATTGCCGTTGTGGTCTTTCTCAATGTACTTCCCGTCACGCAAATCGTCCTTATATGTGCCTTCAAAGCGGCGGCCGTCCTTATCAACTTCCAAGGCCTTGCCGTTCCTTTTCCCGTTACGGTACATTCCCCGGAACTTGCCGCCACCGGCAAAATGTATTATCACCTCGCCGTTGAACACTCCGTCTTTAAATTCACCTTCATACACATCACCATTCTTTTTGGTCAACTTGCCATGGCCATTCTGCCTGTCAGCTTTCCAGTAACCGTTGTAAACGTCACCATTCTTCCACTGCAACACCCCATGGCCATCCTTGTCACCGTTGGTGAAATGCCCTGTATAGCGGTCGCCGTTGGCAAACGTAAAGATGCCTTCGCCCGTGCGCTTGCCCCGAACGTAGTCACCTTCATACACGTCGCCGTTCTGGAATCTGTAAATACCTTTGCCGTTCTGCACGTCTTCAAGCCATTCACCTGTGTATACGTCGCCATCGGCATATTTATTCGTTCCGTACCCAGAACGCAGGTTGTCATTCCACATACCGTCATAAGTCGTGCCGTCACCCCAATCGAAAAAGCCCTTGCCGCACTTCTTGTCGTCTTTCCATTCACCGTCATAATAGGCTCCACCGCTGTAGGTGTACTTTCCCTTGCCGTTGCGTTTGTCCTGGTACCAATCGCCGTCGTACTTGTCGCCGTTGTAATAATACATTATCCCATGTCCCTGCTGGTAATCACGGAACCACAGGCCGACGTACTTGTTGTTGTTCATGAAATAATAAGTGCCACGGCCATGCTGCTGGTCCTGGAACCACTCACCGTCGTATTTTTCGCCGTCCGAAAAAGTATATACACCATACCCCTGGCGTTTACCCTTCACGTAAGAGCCTTCGTATGTGTCGCCGTTTTTGTAAACTGTCTTACCTTTCCCGTTAGGCTTGCCCGACACAAGCTCACCCTGGTACATTCCCCCGTCTTTTGTCTCGCATGACCCCAACGTTATCTTCTGGGCGCAACAAAACAACGGCAATGCAATAAAAGCCAGCAATATATATTTTCTCACGATTGTCATTTTAAATTTATCACCAAAAGTAATAAAAAATCAGCAGACGGCAAAAATATTTAATAAAAATCAAGTCGCAAAACATATTTATTGGGAAATATTAGTATCTTTGTAAAAATATTAAACCAAATAAAGCTATGAATTTTGTCGGCATCATACCAGCAAGATACGCTTCAACGCGCTTCCCGGGCAAGCCATTGGCCATGTTAGGAGGGAAAACTGTAATACAACGAGTTTACGAACAAGTGTCAAAAGTATTGGAATACGTGTATGTCGCAACTGACGACAGCAGGATATTCGACGCCGTAACCCAATTCGGTGGCAAGGCTGTCATGACGTCACCCAACCACAAAAGCGGCACTGACAGAATAGAAGAGGCTGTCAACATCATAAACAAGGACTTCGACGTCGTGATAAACATCCAGGGCGACGAACCTTTCATACACGAATCGCAAATACGCACGGTATGTGAATGTTTCGCCGACCCACAGACAATGATTGCCACATTGGGACGCCCGTTTACCGAAAACGACACATTGAGTGACTTGGAAAACCCTAACTCCCCAAAACTTGTTTGCGACAACAACGGCTTTGCCTTATATTTCAGCCGCAGCGTAATACCTTATGTACGCAATGCCGAGAAAGCCGAATGGCTTACCAAGTTCAACTACCTCAAGCACATCGGACTATACGCTTACAGGAGGAACGTATTGGCCGAAATAACAAAATTGCCACAGTCAAGCCTTGAAATAGCCGAAAGCCTCGAACAACTGAGATGGCTACAGAACGGTTATAAAATCAAAGTCGGCATCACCGATGTCGAAACAATCGGCATAGACACACCGGCCGACTTGGAAAAAGCCGAACTCTTCTTGACAAAAAGGCACTAAAAGCAGGCACCATGACCGAAAACAAGGAGCTTATATTGGCGCTCGGGAGCAACTGTGACCAAGAAACGTGTATGCATGAAGCCATATCAAGGCTCAAGGATATGTTTGGTTCGGACATCGTGTTCAGCGAACAGATGTGGACAGCTCCTGTAGGAATTGAATCAGACAAATTCCTTAACTGCCTTGTGTTCACCCACACATCGCACAACCTCGGGAATGTAACCAAGGCCATTAAGCATATAGAAAAGATGTGCGGCAGCAGAAAACGGGCACGCACGAACAACATCGTAAAGATGGACATTGACATATTAAAGTACGGTGAACAAGTCTTGCACGAAAACGACTGGACACGTGATTACGTGATAAAACTCATGAAGTTCAGTCCTTTTTAACCACACGGCCGGACTTCGTCCGCGCAAAAAGCAAAGGAGGACAAGCTCCTGGCTGGTGGACACATCTCGAAAAAGAACACAAACAACGCAATTTAATTGCACAACGCAATATGAAAACAGCACAACACTTGCTCATAGTCACGTTCTTAACAGCCTTTATGGCAAACTTAAACGCCCAAGACTTCGACACTTATTTTACCGACAACACATTACGCATAGACTACATTTTCTCAGGCAACAAGCAAATGCAGGCCATAAGCCTGTCAAACATATACTCCTCACCACGCTGGTACGGCAAGCGCCAGCGGCTTGCCGAAACCCCGTTGGAAGGCAACGGCCAGATAACCGTGAAGAAGCACAAGACCGACACTGTCATATACAAAAACTCCTTCTCTACCCTATTCCAGGAATGGCTTACTTACGACGATGCTGACGGCCCGGGCAAGGCTTTTGAGAACGTGTTTCTCGTCCCCATGCCCAAAGACACCGTGGACGTCACCGTTGAGCTACGCGACAACCGGAGGACAGTAAAGTCCCGCTACACGCACACCGTGATACCGACCGACATCCTGATACGGCGTACAGGCGAAAGCGGCGTTACGCCATACACCACGCTGCAACAAGCCGCCGACACTACCAAGTGCATACACATAGCGTTCGTGGCCGAAGGCTACACCGAAAGCGAGATGCCAACGTTCATCAACGACGCAAAAGAAGCGACGGAAGCTATATTCGCACATGAGCCTTTTAAGTCGTCGAGAAGCAAATTCAACATCGTGGCGGTAAAAGCGGCATCTAACGAAAGCGGCACAAGCGAACCTTCAAAAGGCGTATGGAAAGACACCGCATTAGGTTCACACTTCGACACCTTCTATTCCGACCGCTACCTTACGACGCTGAACCTCTGCACGCTTCACGACAGACTTGCCGGCATTCCCTACGAACACATCGTCATCCTGGTGAACACCGATAAATATGGCGGCGGAGGAATACTTAACTCCTACGTGTTGTCAATGACCCACAATGAGCAGTTCAAGCCGGTTGTCGTACATGAGTTCGGGCACAGTTTCGGCGGACTTGCCGACGAATACGCATACGACTTCGAGCAAATCCCGATGTACCCACATGACGTAGAACCGTGGGAGGCAAACATTACGACACTGAAAGACTTTCACGGAAAATGGGAAGACATGATTGCACCGGGCACCCCCGTCCCGACACCTGAAAGCGCCACCCCCGATGGTGCCAAGCCCAAGGTAGGGCTGTTTGAAGGCGCAGGATACAGCCTTAAAGGCATTTACCGCGGAGCGCAGGACTGCAGGATGAGGACTAACGACAACCCGGAATTTTGTCCCGTGTGCCGCAGGGCCCTGCAACGCCTCATTGACTTTTATACGAAGTGAAACGCATCCTTTCATTATTCATGCTCGTATGCTTCGTCTTCAATCCATCGTATGCGCAAAGAGGCGACGCGGGGACGGACACGCGCAAATTGGGCATGGCGCTCGATTATTTCGCAGGGGGCAAGTACCACGAAGCGCTGATGATGTTCCTGAAACTTGACAAGAAGTATAAGCTAAACCCACGTTTCAAGGCTTATATCGGCATCTGCCATTACCATGAATGGAATTACGAGGAAGCGTGCAGGTATTTGGACGAAGCCATACCCGAGCTTGACGCTTTCTCGCCAAGCGAACGCAGCGTATATTACAGCGCCGCAGCCGAAAGCCACTTTGAACTGGCCGAATACAACAAGGCCATACCGCTATACGAGCGGCTGCTGCTCGTATGCCGCAACAATGAAAAAGGAGACGCCCTGTTCAGGCTCGGCTTTTGCTATATGTTCAAGGAAGACTGGACTAATGCATCAGGATATTTCAGGTCGGCACTTGCCTACTACACACATTTTCCAAGAACAGACAGGGCATCACGCATAAGCCAGCTCGAAAACATGATAAAGGGATGCGAAGCACAATTACCCACACTGCAGCCTTGAACGCAGGCAACGGTTACGTGCGCAACTATATGCTGACGGTTAAAACCGTCGCGTACTTACAGTAAACTTGCTTCACTGACTTGTCTTTCCAAAGCCTGTTTACGGCAATACTCCGGCCCGGCAACCAACGTTTTTCCCAAACATTACCTTTTGCCTCGCGAAAGGCCATCTTTTGAACCTTGAAAGATAACCTTTAACGAGGCAAAACGTGGCCTTACATAAAACGCCTTGTTTCACCACAGGGGAACAGGGGGCACAATGACACCGCCCAAGCCAAAGCATCCATGCCTTTACTCAACAAAGGCTGTGCTTGTCGATGTATTCCTGCACTATGTCCTTATAGCTTTCAGATACAGGGATGAACGTATCGCCGATGACTATCCGGCTGCGCTCTATCATGTCAACCTTCGCCATGTTGACGATGAACGAACGGTGCACGCGAAGGAACTGCGGGCGAGGCAGGCTGTCTTCCACGGTCTTCATGTTCATCAGCGACATCACAGGCTTGCGGTTTTCGGTGAAATAAAACTTCACGTAGTCCTTGACGCCCTCGACATAGAGCACTATGTCAAAAGGCACCCTCACCAATTTGTACTCGCTCTTGACGTAAACGAACCTGTCATGCGACATCACGTCCTTACGCTCCTTGGCGCCAAACCACTCGACAACCTTATCGACAGTCTTTATGAAGCTGTCGTAACTTATAGGCTTGAGCAGGTAGCCGGCGGCATCGACCTTATAGCCGTCAACGGCATAGCGGTCAAACGCCGTCGTGAAGACCACGCGCGTCTCCTTCGGCAGCAGCGTGGCAAACTCGAGGCCGCTCAGTTCAGGCATCTGTATGTCAAGGAACAAGAGATTAACGGGGTTGCCGCGAAGCTCTTTCATGGCCGTCACGGCACTGCCGTACACGCCGATAAGCCGTAATTCGGGCGTCTTCTTGGCATACGAGGCAAGAAGTTCCGCTGCCAGCGGCTCATCATCTATGATTGCACAAGTCAGTATCATATATTATAATTTTAGAGTAATATACATTATTTTGCCTGTCTACGCCGCGCTGCCACTCGTAACGCCCGGCATAAGCCAAATCCAACCGTCGCGCCACCTGCTCGAGGCCTATGCCGTGGCCGCTCTTGTCCGACGAGCTTTTAGGATGGTTGCTGTTCTTTATCTCACACTCGATTTTGCCGTCGCCCGCCATTATACTGATGGAGATGAAGCTTGGCTCGGTAGGGCTGACGCCGTGCTTGAAGGCGTTTTCAACAAGCGATATTAGGATGAACGGCGCCATGTAGACGTCGTGGCCGTCAGGTATGCGCACGTTGAAGTCTATCTTTACGTTCTTGTTGAGCCGCAGCTTCATCAGCTCAACATAGTTGCGGATGAAGTCGGCCTCGTCTTTTATGCTTACCGATGCCTTCTTGCCGCCGTACAGCATCTGCCTGAGCAACGCACTAAGCGAGAGCACGGCCCGCTGCGCCTTGTCGCTGTCGAACGATATTAGGGCATATATGTTGTTGAGGGTGTTGAGCAGGAAGTGCGGGTTAATCTGGTTTTGCAGGTTCCTCAGTTCAGACTCCACCTTTTGCTTCTCCATCTCCTTGCGCGCAGCCTCGGTGGCCTGCCAGCGCATGGCCATACGCAGCAGCGTGGCAAGGACTACCGACAGGATGAACGGCATCACGTTGCGCGACGACCGCAGTAAGTACATTAACGGGCTGCCGTCGGGCTCATGGATAGGAGGTGGCCTGAAACCGGCCTCGAACTCCATTGTATGCAGCACGTTTGACAGCACTTGCATAAACACGGCCAGCACCACCACGACAACGACGTTGACACAGGCATACACCCTGACACGCCTTTGCATCAGGCAGCGCGGCACGAGCCAAAGGTAGTTCATGTAAAAGATGACACACAGGAAGAGCGGCATACTCAGGTGTATAAGCGTCATGTCGACGGTCTGTTCGATGTGCATCGGGACAAACGTCACCGACGGCAAGGTCACCAATATCCAGCACACGGCATGGAACACAATGGTAAAGAACTTGTTTCTCGTCATGACTGCCTTTGCCTTATGCTTATTCATACCTTATTGCCTCTATCGGGTCGAGCATCGCCGCCTTCTTCGCCGGATACCAGCCGAAGAACACGCCCGTGGCCGTACATACGCAGAAACTCAACAGGACACTCCACGGCTGGATGAAGACGGGCCACTTTGCGAAGATGTTTACGCCGTAGGTAGCCCCTATGCCGATAAGGACACCTATTATTCCGCCCGTCACGCTAAGCATGATTGACTCAATCAGGAACTGGCTAAGGATGTCCATCCCCCTTGCCCCGACGCTCATGCGAAGGCCTATTTCGCGCGTGCGCTCGGTCACGCTGACGTACATTATGTTCATGATGCCTATGCCGCCCACCACCAACGATATGCCGGCGATGCAGGCAAGGAGTATCGTCATGAGGTCGGTGGTAGAGTTCATCATCGTGGCGAGCTCCTCCTGCGAACGTATGTTAAAGTCATCCTCATCGCCCTCGCTGTCTTCGGTGGCGTCCTTCAGCTTATGCTGGGTGCGCAGTATGGCGGTGATTTCCTCCGTAGCCTTGTCGGTAAGGCCATCGGTCAGTGCCGAGCAGTTGATGCTCCCCAAGTAGGTTACGGCGAGGATGCGCTTCATCACGGCCGAGTAAGGCGCAAAGACGAGGTCGTCCTGGTCCATGCCCATAGAATTGTAGCCCTTGCTTTTCAGCACGCCCACTATGCGGAAAGGTATGGTGTTGAACCTGATAACCTTGCCGACGGGGTCGCCGCCGTCCGGGAACAGGTTGTCTACGACGGTCTTCCCCACTACGCACACCTTTGCGCTTGACTTGATGTCCTCGTCAGTGAACATTTCGCCGTCCTCAACCGAAAGCTGGCGGATGGTGAGGTAGTCGCCGTTGACGCCATAGATGGTTGACGGAGTGTTGTTGTTGCCGTAAATAAACTGCCCCGAACTGCTGACGACGGGACTTATTGCGCTGATGTACTGGCACTGGTCTTTAAGTGCGTCATAGTCTGTCAGCTTCAACGTCTCCATCTCGGAAGCGTCACGGCGCACGCCGCCACGCATATCCTGGCCGGGCATTATCATAATCATGTTCGACCCCATTTCCGAGATTTGCTTCTGTATGCTTTTCTTGCTGCCCTGCCCTATGGCAAGCATCGTGATGACCGATGCCACGCCTATTATGATGCCGAGCATCGTCAGGAACGAGCGCAGCTTGTTGGCGGCGATGGCGCGCAAGGCTATTTTGAAAAGATTGGCTATGCTCATGCTTTGCTTTAAGGTTTAAAGTTTTTGACGGGATACCGCACACAAAGGCTCAATCGTCCCTCGCGGGCGGCAGTTCGGCAAGCGACTTGGCCGCCGAGAGGATGTTGTCGTTCAGCGTGTCGCTGCGGATTTTGCCGTCACGCAGCACGATGTTACGGCTCGAATAAGCGGCAATGTCCGGGTTATGTGTCACGAATATGATGGTGCGTCCTTCCGCATGGAGCTTCTGGAACAGCACAAGGATTTCGAAAGACGTGCGCGTGTCAAGGTTGCCTGTGGCCTCGTCGGCAAGCAGCACTGCCGGGTTGTTGACCAAGGCACGCGCTATGGCAACGCGCTGCATCTGCCCTCCCGACATCTGGTTTGACTTATGGTAAAGCCTGTCGCCAAGCCCTACGGCCTCAAGGGCGCGTATAGCACGTTCGCGGCGTTCCTTCGCGCTGACCGAAGGGTTGTACATCAACGGCAACTCGACATTATCCACGCTCGTCGTCTTTGGCAAAAGGTTGTAGTTCTGGAACACAAACCCGATTTTGCGGTTGCGCAACACGGCCCTGTCCGGCTTCTTCATCTTGCGCACGGAGATGCCGTCAAGGTAGTATTCACCGCGTGTCGGGGTATCCAAGCATCCTAACTGGTTAAGCAACGTTGACTTACCCGAACCCGACTTGCCCATGATTGTGACGAACTCACCTTCGTAAATCTTGAACGAAACGCCACGCAAGGCATGGACGGTCTCGTCCCCGACACGAAACTCACGGTGCACATCCTGCAACTCTATGACAGCCTTCCTGCCGTCTCTAACATCCTCCGCCATATCATCACTTTTTGTCCTTCTTGTTCTGTCCAGGCCCTTTGGGAGCAAAAGGACTTGATTCTTGTTCGCCTCCGTCAGCTTCAGCAGGCACTTCGGGACCTTTCTGGGCAACCTTTATCTCCGTAACGACACGCGTGCCTTTCGCCAACCCGCCGAGAAGCTCGGTGTTAACACCGTCACTTATGCCTATTGTCACCGGGTGGGCCGTGAACACATTGTTGGCAAACGTCCACACCTTGTTCTTGCCCTTGCAGTCTTTCACCTGTGCGTCGCCTATAAGTTCCTTTGTAGGCGTAAAGCGCAACGCCTTGTTCGGCACGCTAAGGACATCTTGCTTGTCAAGAGTATAGATTGTCACGTTAGCCGTAAGTCCCGGCTTCAACTTCAAGTCTTTGTTCGGCGCACTGATTACGACCTCGTATGTCACCACATTATCCTCGGTATTGCCTTCCTGGCGCACTTGCGTGACCGTACCGCTGAACGTGTCATCAGGATATGCATCAACGGTAAACGTAACACGCTCACCTTCCCTCACTTCACCAATGTCGGCCTCGTCAACATCGGCTATTACGCGCATATCGGTCAAGTCTTGGGCTATGGTGAACAGCGTAGGCGTCTCAAAGCTCGCCGCAACGGTCTGCCCTTCCTCAACTTCACGTGAAAGCACCACGCCGTCAACAGGCGATGTTATGGTGGCATAGCCGAGGTTTGTCTGCGCCTGTTGCAGACTTTCACGCCTTTGCTTTACCTCATCCTGTGCCTGGCGGTAAGCAAGCAGTGCCGTCTCATACTCGTCGGCACTTACAAGTCCCTTCTTGTAGAGCGTGCTGTAACGGTTGTAGTTTGCCTTTTGGTAAGTCAACTGGCTTTGGGCATTGTTGAGGCTTGCCTTTGCCGTGTTGACCTCACTTACCAAGTTGGTCTTGTCAAGTTCGGCGATTACCTGGCCTTTCTTCACCACACTGTTGTAGTCAACGTAAATGTTGGCCACTATACCCGACACCTGCGTACCTACATCCACAGACGTCACTGGCTCTATCGTACCCGTGGCCGTGACACTGTTGGATATATCTCCATTGCCTATCACGGCCGTCTCGAATGACACTTCACGCTTGTCATTGCCGCAAAACGCGAGGCAACAACACAGCACCACAACTGCGGCAACGGCCAACCCTATAAAGATTTTCTTCTTCATACCTGTCTTTTTATATCATGTCTAATGTTTCCCCTTTATAAAAATCAAGCAACTTCAGGTAGAGTATAGCCGTGTACTTGCTCTCCAAGCGGCTCTGCTGGGCATTGAGCAACGTCGTCTTGGCCGTTGTCAACTCCACTATATTCTTCAAGCCGAGACTGAATTGCTCGCTCAACAGTTCGTAACTGTCCTGCGCGCTGCTTACGCTCACGCCGGCAGCCTTGAACCGTTCTTGGTTTGTCGTGGCGTTAATCCAATATCCCTGGATTGTAAGCGCGAGCTGGGCCTTGGCATCGTCAACCTCCGCCTTCGACTGTTGCAGGGCGATTTCGGCCTTGTTGACCGACGTCTTCGTGGCTCGGTTGTCAAAGATGGGGATGCTCAAGGTCACGCCAAGCGAACCGTTAAAGTTGCCCTTCATCTGGCTGCCCCATGCCGTACCTGTCCCGCTCATTGTGTTAGTGCCTATGCCGCCGCTCAAGCTGACGGTGGGCATACGCCCGGCCTTTGCGATGTCGATGCTTACGTTGCCGCTCTCGACGCCGAGCAAGGCGTTCCTTATCTCCGGGCGCACGGCCAAGGCGCTGTCAAGCACTTCACTCACCGAGGGCACGGCGGCAAGGGCCTGCCCGTCGGTTGACGATGGCACGGCCAAGTCGAACACTACGTCATGGTCAAGCCTGAGCAGGTATTTCATTTGCTGCTTATAGTCCTCAAGCTGGCCTTGCATATTTACGAGATTGTATTCGTCGGTTGCCACCTGGGCTTCAAGCTGCGACAAGTCGGCACGCGAAAGCGAGCCTACCTTATACATCTCCTCGCCGCGCGCGGCGTTCTGGCGGCTGATGTCGAGGATTTGACGGTCAACCTCCACCGCCTCGGCCACATACAAGATTTGTACGTATAGCTGCAAAATCTGTTCCTGTATGCTGTTGATGCTTTCCTCAAGCTGCAACTGCTCCTGTTGGCCCACTATTTTCTGTAGCTTCAGAGTGTTGCGGTTAGCATTTCCGTCCCATACTGTCCAGCTTGCGTTTAGCCCATAGTCACCAGAATAGGTGCCCTTGTCCTCATACGTACCGCCGTCGTCGGCAAAAGGCCGATAGCCTCCTTGGTGTGTCGTCGAGAACGACAGCGAAGGGAACAGCTTGGCGCGGGCCTCCTTAACGTCTTCCTCTGCCGAGAGCACCTACAGGCGAGCCGTCTTCACACTGATGTTGTGCTCCAAGGCGTAATCAATGCAATCCTTCAAGGTCCATTGCCGCCCCGTGCCGGCCAACGCCCCGCACGACAGCAGCAGTCCGGCAACGCCCATTATAACCTGTTTTCTCATATTACTGCAATTCTTTTTCTGAAACAAAGTTACACAGAAAATGGCAGCCGATAAAACGAAATGGATATATGTCGCCGATTAGTAGAGACACATATCCATTTTGTCGATACTAAGAAAACGGATTAACAATCTTTTAAGATTTTACGGTTATGGGGTTATGGGGTTGTACGGTTGTGAGGTTGTACGGTTGTGAGGTTATGAGGTTATGAGGTTGTACGGTTATGAGGTTGTGGGGTTATGCAGTTTTACGGTAATTGGGTTGTGAGGTTGTATCCGAGACGTTACACAACCCAGGGTCGCATAATATAATAACCGCACACCTTAAACCATATAATAAACCCTATAACCGCACAACCTTAAAACCCTATAACCTCACAACCGCATAACCGCATAACCGTACAACCTCATAACCCCATAACCTCAAAACTGGTTGAGCCGTGCGATGTACTTGCCGAGGATGTCAAACTCGATGTTCACCTTCGAACCTATATGTATGTCGCTGAAGTTGGTATGCTCGAACGTATAAGGGATTATGGCCACGGTGAAAGTGTCGTCTGTAGGGTTGCACACCGTAAGCGAAACGCCGTTGACGGTTACGCTGCCCTTGTCGACAGTGAAGTAACCACGGCGCGCCATCTCTCGGTCGAACGGATACTTGAACGTGAAATACGTGCTGCCGTCGGCATCCTGCACGGCCACGCACTCTGCCGTCATGTCAACATGGCCCTGCACGATATGGCCGTCAAGACGACCGTTCATCATCATCGAGCGCTCCACGTTCACCCTGTCGCCCACCTTCAGCAGCCCGAGGTTCGAGCGGTCGAGCGTCTCCTTCATCGCCGTCACCGTGTAGCAGCCGTCGCCAAGGCGCACAACCGTAAGGCACACGCCGTTGTGCGACACGCTCTGGTCTATCTTCAACTCGCCCGCGAACGAGCATTCAAGCGTCAGGTCGATATTGCCCTGGCTTCTCTCTACGGCCTTGACAACAGCCGTTTCCTCAACTATTCCGGAAAACATTGCTATTTTTTAATGGTTTAATGATACAATATAGGGCAGGAACACGTCCTGCCCTTATAGTAAAGACCGTACCGGTGATGTGATGAAAACTCCGAGCTATATAAGATTTGAGAGCTCTCCGCCTTTGTAATCCACCGGCTTTACAGCTATGCCTCGCGGCATTGTGGCCCGCCATTAGCAAGAGAAGTCATCTCGGTTTTCGTTTTTTTATTGATGAGTATCCCGATCGAACCAAGTACGGCCTGTTTCTCTCTTGGTTTTGCAAAGATAAGCATTTATTCCAAACCGCACAAATATTTAAGCGTGAAAAATTCATAACCGAGCCCTGCCCTGTCTAAATGCGGCGGCACAATCGCCCCGCCAGCCTGCGCCAACGGTTCGCGCAGGCTGGCATGACGGCAAGCAGGCAAGCGCCTGGCTATCAACGCCTTGCCAAAAGGCCGCAAATCGCATTGCAAGACGTGCCCTTTTACCGTGCGATTTGTGCCGTTTCGCATGACGATTTGTGGCCTTTTTCAACACGGCTTTACTGAGCCTATGCGCAAGGAGAATTACAGCGGACGCAAAAACAAGTTAGGCTTCAGATGAAAGCCCAAGGCGGCCAAACAGCAAAATTAATGGAAGCAAGACTTGAATTTTTGCATTACATACGCAGCTTGCCAAATAAAAATTCGTAACTTTGCAATCAACAATGGTCATGGGCACGAGCTTAATATGCCCAACAGAAGCAAAAAGTACCGACCATAACCAACTTGGCACACATACCTTACGAAGGTTCAACAAGGCTTAAACTTAATCTGGGACACACGGAACGGAAACTTGCACGCGGTTACCTTGGCTTAACGGACACGCCAAAAGCCAATGCATGAAAAACCGCCGTCATTAAATGATAATATTAAAATGTAACATACAAATGACGAAAGAAGAATTTTTCAATCTTCTATCAGAAGAAGTCAAGACATATAAAACATATCTTGAAACCGACGGGCACGATTGGATTGTGAAGGGATTTGTTGACGTCAACAAGAACGTCTACACAATAACGAATGACACGAAAGTTGTTTCCAAGATTATAGAGATACTGCTCATTCCCAAGTTAGACAAATTCGCCAACGACAATGGATTGGTGATGGAATTGCCGTCAAAGCAAAACTTCTACCCTGATTTGACGTTCAAGGACAACTCTGGCAATCTTTTTGCAGTAGATTTTAAGTCAAGCTATTATTCGGGCGACAGCGTTAACGGCTTAACGCTTGGCTCGTATTGGGGATATTTCCGGGACAGGGATACAGTGAAAAATATGGATTATACGTATAATTCGTATATTTCACACAACGTTTTGGGCATATTATACAAAAAAAGCGTTGCCGGCGGAAATGAAAAAAACATATTCTCCATTGATGAATTGCCAATCATCCATTCTGTTATCGAGAATTTCATCTTCTTCGTGCAGCCTAAATGGAAAATTGCAAACGACATACCTGGAAGCGGAAATACGAGAAACATTGGCGGCATAACAAACATACAGGACTTAATAAGCGGGAACGGCCCTTTCTCGTCGTTAGGTGAAGATGTCTTTAATGATTATTGGATGGGATACTTCAACAATGCAGATGCTAAAAACGCCGGTATCGGAGTGCCTAAATACCATAATCTGAAGACATACCAAGAATATCTTGAACAGCAAGCCGCAAAATTAGACAAACTAAAGAAATAAACCATGCCGACCATTATACCTCCGATAAAATCACAAGGAATAAAGACAAAACTTGTCCCTTGGATAAACGACATAATACTTCGCTCAGGAATAGATATTGCAAGGGCGAATTGGATAGAACCGTTCTTCGGCACGGGAGTTGTAGGGATAAATTCTCCGCTTAAGGGGAATTTTGTTGTAGGCGACACCAATCCGCACATCATAAATTTCTACAATAGGATATTAAAGGGTGAAATAACCCCAACGAATATGCGCACATACCTTGAGCATGAAGCCAAGAAACTTTCTGCAGCCGACGAAAAAGGTTATGCGTATTATCGCGAGATAAAAGACAGGTTTAACAGCCTTCATTCACCATTTGATTTCATATTCTTGTCAAGAGCTGGCTTCAACGGTATGATGCGTTTCAACCGTAAAGGCGAATGGAACGTGCCGTTTTGCAAGAAACCTAACAGGTTCTCACCGGCTTACATCACAAAAATCTGCAACCAAGTGTATGCGGTTCAGCGCATAATACTGGAGAAAAAATGGGAATTTATCAACCAAGGCTTCACCGAAACAATAAAAAGAGCAAGGAAAGGAGACTTGATTTATTGTGACCCTCCGTATTTCGGAAGGTACGTTGACTATTACAATGGATGGACAGAAAGAGACGAGCAAGACCTGTTTGAGGCTTTATCCAATACGGAAGCCAACTTCATTTTATCCACATGGCACCATAACGAGTTTCGCTCGAACGAAATGCTCACACGCTATTGGGGCAGGTTTAACGTATTGACTAAAGAGCATTTTTATCATGGAGGCGCACATATCGAAAACAGGCATAGCATGATTGAAGCCTTGGTATTCAACTTTGAACTGACAGACGTATCCCTATCCAGGACGAAACGGGTAATCCAATACGACCTATTCAGCAACAAGCCACAAGAAAAACCAGTTTCGACAACCGTATATTGATTTCAAGACTTTCGCCAGACCGAAACAATAAAGACTCAAACGTTACGGAATTAGCCAAGCGCACATACATTAAAATATAAGCGAAGAACATACTCTATTTCAAAAATAAAATGTAATTTTGCGCACAAAATAATGTCAATATGAAAAAAATAAGCTCAAGGAAATTTATCATTCCAGCCGTGGCTTGCCTCGCCGTGATAATTTTCTTATGCTATTACTACTTTTTCACGGCAATGACCAACGGTGGCGGCAGCCGCTTCGTCTATATCGACGAGGACGACAACATCGACTCCGTTTACGCCCAGCTTGACACCATGTCGTCACGTCACGCCTTGGCGGGCTTCAAGACATTGGTGAGACATAGCTCCTATGAAGACAACATACGCACGGGGCGCTATGAGATTGAGGAAGGCAACAGCGCATTCACCGTGTTCAGGAAGCTGAAGAACGGCTTGCAGTCATCGGTCAGGCTGACCATCCCGAGCGTGCGCACTGCCGACAAGCTGGCCGGTGCTCTGTCGAAGAAACTGATGGCTGACAGCGCCGCCATATACGCCGCCCTTACCGACTCGGCCACTTGTGCCAAGTATGGCTATCGGCCGGAGACGATGCTGTGTATGTTCATCCCGAACACTTACGAGGTATATTGGAATACGTCTATCGGCAAGTTGCTCGACAAGATGGCCGACGAAAGCAAGAAGTTCTGGAACTTCGAGCGCACGCAGAAGGCCAAGGCGATGGGCTTCACCAAGGAGGAAGTCATCACCCTGGCAAGCATCGTTGACGAGGAGACGGCCAACGACGCCGAAAAACCAATGGTTGCCGGGATGTACTTCAACCGCCTGAAAAAGGATATGCCACTCCAGGCTGACCCCACAATCAAGTTCGCCCTGAAGGATTTTGACATTCGACGCATATACCACAATATGCTGAATGTCAACAGCCCGTACAACACTTACAAGAACACGGGCCTTCCGCCGGGGCCAATCAGGATACCGACGGTAGCCGGCATCGACGCCGTGCTCAACCACGTACACCATAATTATTTATATATGTGCGCCAAAGAGGACTTCAGCGGCACGCACAACTTTGCCGAGACTTACCAAGAGCACCTGCAAAACGCCGCGAAATACTCGGCCGCGCTGAACAAGAGAGGAATAAAATAAAGCAGACAAGAAACGAGGGACGAGCAGACAAGAAACAGGGTAAACATCATTGCAAACTTGCATCTTGTCACTTGTCAACTCAAAAAAACATAAAAGGAACATGACAACGGAAGTAAAGAATGAAGAGGAAAAAAAGAGCCTCAGCTTTGTAGAGCAAATAGTAGAGAAAGACCTGGCCGACGGCAAGAACGGCGGACGAATACAGACACGCTTCCCGCCGGAACCTAACGGATACCTCCACATCGGGCACGCAAAGGCCATCTGCATGGACTTCGGCGTGGCCGAAAACTACGGCGGGGTGTGCAACCTGCGTTTCGACGACACCAACCCGAGCAAGGAGGACACCGAATATGTTGACTCCATACTGAACGACATCCAGTGGCTTGGCTTCCATTGGGCCAACGTCTACTACGCTTCAGACTACTTCCAGCAGCTGTGGGACTTCGCCGAATGGATGATTAAGCAGGGCATGGCTTACGTTGACGAACAGACCAGCGAGCAAATCGCAGAGCAGAAGGGAACTCCGACACAGCCGGGAACGCCCTCGCCATACCGCGACAGGCCCGTGGAAGAGAGCCTTGAACTGTTCCACAAGATGAACACTCCGGAGGCTGAGGAAGGCTCGATGGTACTGCGTGCAAAACTGGACATGGCCAACCCCAATATGCACTTCCGCGACCCAATCATGTATCGCATAATACATACGCCCCACCATCGTACCGGAACCAAGTGGAACGCTTACCCGATGTATGACTTCGCCCACGGGCAGAGCGACTATTTCGAGGGCGTAACCCACTCAATCTGCACGCTTGAGTTCGTCCCCCACCGTCCGCTGTACGACAAGTTCATCGACGAGCTGAAGACCTATAAGGGCGAAGGTGACAACCTTGGCGACTTCCGCCCGAGGCAGATAGAGTTCAACCGTCTCAATCTCACCTACACCGTGATGAGCAAGCGCAAGCTGCACGCGCTGGTGGACGAGGGCAAAGTGAACGGATGGGACGACCCCCGTATGCCCACCCTGTGCGGTATGCGCCGCCGCGGATACTCGCCTGAAAGCATCAAGAACTTCATAAAGAGCATCGGATACACCAAGTTTGACGCACTTAACGACATGGCCCTGCTTGAAGCCGCCGTGCGCGAAGACCTTAACAAGCGTGCCATCAGGGTGTCGGCCGTGCTCAATCCCGTAAAGCTCGTTATCACGAACTACCCTGACGGACAGACCGAGGAAATGGAAGCTGTGAACAACCCGGAGAACGAGGCTGACGGAACGCACACAATAACGTTCAGCAAGAACCTATGGATAGAGCGCGACGACTTCATGGAAGATGCCCCGAAAAAGTTTTTCCGCATGACCCCAGGACGCGAAGTGCGCCTGAAAAATGCCTATATAATAAAATGTACAGGCTGCACGAAAGACGAAAACGGCAACATTGTTGAGATACAGGCAGAATATGACCCTGCAAGCAAAAGCGGCATGGAGGGTGCCAACCGCAAGGTAAAAGGCACGCTGCACTGGGTAAGTGCTGACCACTGCAAGAAAGCCGAAGTGAGGATTTACGACCGTCTGTTCAACGTCGAGAACCCGTCAGCCGACGAGCGGGACTTCAGGGAACTGCTAAATCCCGATTCGTTGACAATCATGGACAACTGCTACGTAGAGAACTACGCCGCAGATAAACACCCCGGAGAGTACCTGCAATTCCAACGCATAGGTTATTTCATGGCCGACCTCGATTCTTCATCCGACAAACTCGTGTTCAACAAGACCGTCGGACTGAAAGATACATGGTCTAAGATAAACAAATAAGGCCAACCACCATGCGATTAAGGAGCCAAGCGGATTGTTGCTTGGCTCCTTAATTGCCATTGCATCAACCTGAAACAGAACGAAAATGTCATACAATTCTGAAGATTATTTCTTGTCAAACGATTTCAAGACCTTACTTAAACGGTTCGAGGAAGCCGAGAATGAAGGTCGATTTGCAATGCTCGACCCTGACGAGCTTGTTGACATTGCCGAGTATTATTACAACAACGGCAAGGCCGACAAAGCTGACGAAATAATCGAAAGAACCCTCTCGGTGTATCCAGGAAGTGCCGCCCCGCTATTGTTCAAGGCGCGGCTGGCTCTTATCGAGGATAAAGACACGGCAAAAGCTGAATACTTCACCGAAATGATTGAAGACAAGACGGACAATGAATACTTCTACATGAAAGCCGAAATCTTGCTATACCAAGGCAAGACAGAAGAAGCCGATGCATACTTAAAAGAAAAATTTGACGAGACAGACGAAGAGGATAAAGACTATTTCGCCATTGATTCCGCAGCCCTGTTCATAGACTATGATGCGATAGGGACTGCCGAGAAATGGCTGAAACTCAGTGAAGACACCGACTCGATTGACTACAAGGAACAGGCGGCCCGCATCTGTCTTGAAAACGGCGAGTACGAAAAGAGCAAAAAACTTTACAACGAACTGATTGACAACGACCCGTTTTCGACACAATACTGGAACTCCCTGGCCTCGTCGCAGTTCTTCAGTAACAACATAGAAGAATCCATCCAGAGCAGTGAATACTCAATAGCAATAAACCCGAACAACACTGCAGCACTGCTCAACAAGGCAAACGGCCTGTACAATCTCGGAAACTACAAAGAGGCGTTAGTGTATTACAAAAGATACAACAAGCTGTGCCCAAACGATGAAAACGGTGAAATGTTGGTGGGATTTTGCTGTCTGCTCTTAGAAAATTACGAAGAAGCCATTGAGCATCTCAGAAAAGCCGAGAAGCTGTCAGAGCCGCAATCACCAAGCCTCATCGACATATACAAAGACTGGGCGTTCGCATTGTGCAGAATTGGAAGAATTGAAGAATGCATGGCCGTACTTGACAAGACAAACCTACTTGACTGCGACCACGACGAAATCCTCATCTACCGCGGTTGCCTGCTTGCAGGAAGTGGCTACCATACTGAAGCCAGGCGACTTTTCCTGAAAGCGCTCAAAAGGTCTGGATATTCACCAAATACATTCACGAAAATCGCCATAACCGTCTATGAAAGCGGCGACCCGGCTTTCGCTTACAGCATATTCAAGAATATGTATGGCTTCTATAAACATTGGACCGATGGCTATGCCTACTTTGCCGCGTGCTGTTACGACCTTGGCAAAACGAACGAATTTCTACAAAGTCTTGACTCCGCAGCCAAATATTCACCAAAAGAGCTGAAGTTCCTTATCGGGAAACTTTTTCCTGAAGGAATGGAACCCAAAGACTACTACAAATATATGGTTGACAAAATAAAGAGAGACGGAAAGATTTAGAGCTTTCGTTTTATAAACGCTACACTTATAACACACATCCACAAATACGCTCCTGCCGCCACAATGAAAGTCGATAGGAAACAAGAACAAAAAACTTTCGTCTTCTGCCTAAACCGTTTGTCAGTTTGCGCAGAAGGCGAAAGACTAAAGATTAAGCGCTGTAGCCTCGACAACGCACAGGCTTAAAACGCCTATTTCTTTTTCTTCAAGCCCTTGTAAACCAATATACCAACAACTATTACAGCCAAGGCCAAGAGCACGTATCCGATTTCGTGGCTGTATTGAGTAGCCAGTTCATATACCTTTTGGGTATCTACATCCGGGAAAGACAGGTATATCAAATAACCGATAAATGCAAGCACACAGTTCCACACACCTGCGCCCAAGGTTGTGTAAAGGAGGAAATGGTCCATCCTCATTCCCGCAAGACCTGCCGGGATACTGATAAGCTGACGGACGGCTGGGATGAGACGCCCGAAGAACGTGGATGCAGCTCCATGGTCGCGGAAATACTGTTCGGCACGCTCAACGCTTTGGCGGTCAATCAAGCACATATGCCCGATGCGGCTGTCTGCAAACTTATAAACCACGGGGCGGCCAAGCCACTTGGCAAGATAGTAATTGAACAACGCCCCAATATCGGCCCCGATTGTAGCAAAGATTACCACAAGAAAGATGTTCATCTCGCCATCAACCATCGATTTCCATGCTGCAGGCGGCACAATGACTTCTGACGGGAAAGGGATAAACGAGCTCTCTATGGCCATGAAAATCACGACCACCCAATAGTCCAGGTTCTCAAGAACCCACTTTATTAATTCTGCTGAATCCATTAAGACTGATAATATTATTTAAAATCCGGCACAAAGATACGCACTTATTGCCGAAGAAACGAATAATACGCCACTTAAAAACATTAAATATGCCACAACCACCCATGAATATTGCGCAGCGAAAAGCAACGGCCAAACGGTTTGACGCCTAAAACGCGCACAGTTCCTCGTATATGCGCTGCACTGGCAAGCCCATGACGTTAAAGTAACTGCCGCGAATGGAAGTGACGCCGACATAACCAATCCACTCTTGGATGCCGTATGCGCCAGCCTTGTCGAGAGGTTTGTAACGGTCAACGTAATAGTCTATTTCACTGTCTGACAGCTCCTTGAACGTCACGTCGGTCACAACGGAAAACTTCCTTTGCTTGTCGCGCGACGTAAGGCACACGCCCGTCACCACCTGGTGTGTCTTCCCGCTGAGAAGCCTCAGCATCCGGCGGGCATCGTCAAGCCCCGTCGGCTTGCCAAGCACACTGTCACCCAAGACTACAACCGTGTCGGCCGTTATGACGAGAACGTCTGGCGCAAGCCCATCCCTGTAGGCCTCGGCTTTCTCGGAAGCGATATATTCGGCTATGTCCATGACGGGCAAGCCCGGCGGGTAAGCCTCGCTTACGCCATTGATTACATACACGTCAAAGTCAATGTCGAGCCCTGCAAGGAGTTCTTTTCGCCTCGGGCTGTTGCTGCTTAATATTATATGGTATTTCGTTTTCATCTACTCACATTATTATATGAATGCCCGCAACCGCCATACAACGCCAATCGCACACATAAGCCTACAAGGCAAACGTCTTTAACTACTTGGCGACCGCTGGGAGCCATAACTACCTTAACTACTTTAATTACCCATGAATGGAAGCCTTGCTGACATTCATGACTTATTTACTTCACCACCCGAAGGCTTCGTTGTCACTAAGCCATTTACCCTGCGCACGGAGCACCTGCTCCAAAACGTCGCGCCCGCAACCACGACCGCCGGGCACGTGGCTGACATACCTGCTAACGGCCTTGATGTCCGGACAAGCGTCAGACGGGCAGCAAGGGCAGCCGCAACGGCACATGATTTCATAGTCAGGAATGTCGTCGCCCATGTAAATCACCTCCTCCTCGGCCAGCCCATACTTGGCAAGGAAGCTCTCGTAATCGCGGATTTTCACGGAGCTGCCCATTATTATGTCCTCAACGCCGAGATGCTCATAACGCAAACGGACACTCTCCGTGATGCCGCCGGTCAATATCGCTATGCGCAGTCCTGACTTGCAGGCCAACTGTATGGCGTAGCCATCCTTTATGTTAACTGTGCGCATAGGCTCTCCTGACGGGTGCAACGGTATTGTCTCCTCGCTCAACACTCCGTCTACGTCGAAAACCACGGCGCGGATTTTGCTCAAGTCGTAATTTATCATAGGTTATTCATCTTTATCTTGGGCCGCGCGATGTATGCTAAGGCTCATGCTTTCGTAAATTTGCTTGTAAATAGGATTGTCGCGGAGCATCTCCGCTTGCATCCGTATCACGTTCTGGTCGTACCGCACGGCCGGTCCCGTTTGTGCGTCGATGGGCTTCAGGTGGTGCACCTTGCGCGCCGTCTCGTCTATCAGGGGCAGCATGATGTCGAACGGCACGCCGTGCCGCGCCAGTATGTCCGACGAGATGGCGTAACAATGGTTAACGAAGTTGCAGGCAAACACCGCCGCCAGGTGCAGGTGCTTGCGCCCCTCGGAGTTGAGCGGGGCCACGCGGCCCGACACAGAGTGCGCCAGCGTGCTTACGGTCTCGAACGACAAGTCGTCGCTCCACTCAATAAAGCACGGTATTTCGCCAAAGTCCAACAGCCTGTCCTTCGAGAATGTCTGCATAGGGTACAGCACGCCGTAATGCAGGGCCATACCCTCGAACACGCCGGCCGATACGCTCCCGGCCGTATGCAAGAACACCTTTTCCTCCCTACCCTCGCACAAGCGCGGCACAAGTTCGGCCAGCACGCTGTCCTTCACTGCCACTATGTACACGTCGGCGTCACGGCTCACCTTTTCCAAATCAGTGACTGGCGAACCGCCCAGCATCTCGGCCAGGCGCGAAGCCGACGCTTGCGTCCGGCTGTACACCTGCAATATGTCATTACCTGCGCCAAGCAAGGCCCTGCCCAAATTCGTGGCCACGTTGCCCGCGCCTACCATTACGATTTTCATCCTTAAACAAATATACCTATCAATATAACCGCTGCCGCAACAGCCGCAAAAAGACCATCTTGCAAAACGTGGCCTTTCGCCTCGCAAAAGGGCATCTTTCTCACTGCCATTCATGGCCTTTCAAACGCTGAAAGGACACATATTGCAAACCGGCTCGGAGCCGCCAGCCGGCAACCTTGCGCAAAGGTAGGCAATAAAAGGGAAAATAACGTACCCTTATTGTTTTTTTAGAAAAGATTTATTATTTTTGCGGTATGAACGAAATCAACGTCGTCATCGTCACCAAAGGCAAGGACTTGCCGCCGATGGGCTGCAAGAACTTCTTTCACAGCGAAGCCCTGTTCAGGATGATAGAGAACACTCCCGGACAAAGGCCATACATGGCGATAGCATACGACGGCGGCAAGATAGTGGGGCATATGCTCGTGATGCTGCGCCGACGGGGGTCGCTCATACCTCCATACCTGTTCACCCAGGCGAGAGTCTACGGCGAAGGCGAATACGAGGAGGGCTGCGACAAGGAGGAAGTGTTCGGCCAAATACTGCAGCACACAATGAAGAAGCTGCGCCGGGATTTGTGCCTGTACGTAGAGTTCAGCGACCTCAGCGTAAAAATGTTCGGCTACGGAAAGTTCAGGGAAAACGGCTTCTTCCCCGTTCACTGGATGGAAATCCACAACTCGCTGCACAGCCTACCTCCGGCCAAGCGCCTTACATACAGGACGAGGAAAAACATCATCAAGGCAAGAAGGGCCGGACTGACAACGGCAATAGCACAGACCGAGAAAGAATACAACGACTTTTTCAGGATTATCAAGAACTACTTGACGTTCAATATAAGGATGTACATCCCTGACCTGCGCCTGTTCCACGAGCTAAAGGACAACGGCAGCTGCAAACTTTTCATAACCAAATACAACGGCAAAATCATCAGCGGATGCCTATGCGTTTACTCCGACGGCAACTGCTACCTGTGGTACTTGGCCTCAAGACACAAAATCCACCGTAGGCGCGTCAACGCCCTTACCGTCTGGGGCGCCATGCAAGACGCCTACGAGGACGGCTACAGGCACGTATATTTCATGGACGTCGGCCTGCCATTCAGGAAAAACCGCTTCCGCGAGTTCATCCTCGGCTTCGGCGGCAAGCCCGTCGGCACATACAGGTGGTTCCGCTTTTCGTTCAAATGGCTCAACAACATCCTGTCGTGGATTTACCGTGAATGAACGCCGCCACGACCGCCCTCACTACCGTTTCCCGTTTGCCGCCCTTAACTGCCGTCAAATAACATCACGGGCACAATATTTCAGGCACGGCAGCGTTATATATACCAAATGGCAAAAATACGTTTCATCATAATAACCATATCGCTGCTTCTGGCCTCAATAGGCGCAAAGGCGCAATCTTTCACGTTGCAGGGGAAAGTAACCGATGAACAAATGAACCCAATCGAGCTGGCCACCGTCGCCGTAATACAGCAAGGCAAGATGACGATGACCAACCTGAAGGGCGAATACTCCATAAGGCTCCAGTCTGCCGACAGCGTGGTAGTAAGGTTCTCCATGCTGGGCTACAAGACGAAGACCCGCGTGCTTAGGCGTCCGAGGGGCAAGCAGACGCTGCTCATACAGCTGTACAGCGACAACGAACTGGCCGGTGTCACCGTCACGGAGCAACGTCGCCAGATGGGCAGCACGCAGCAACTTGACGTTGAAGACCTGAAAAAGGCACCGAGCGTTACGGGCAACGCCGTCGAGGAACTGATACAGTCGCAAGCCGGAGTGTCAACCCACAGCGAACTGTCGTCACAATACAACGTGCGCGGCGGCAGCTTCGACGAGAACAGCGTATACATCAACAACGTAGAAATCTACCGCCCGTTCCTCGTGCGCAGCGGCCAACAGGAAGGCCTGTCAATCATCAACCCCGACATGGTGGAGTCAGTCGGCTTTTCCACTGGCGGCTTCGAAGCCAAGTATGACGACAAGATGTCGTCAGTGCTCGACATTACTTACAAGAGGCCAAAGAAGTTCGAGGCCAACGTATCGGGAAGCCTTCTTGGCGCAAGCGCATACGTAGGCTTCAGCACGAAGAAGTTTTCGTGGAGCAACGGCCTGCGCTACAAGACCAACAAGTACCTGCTCGGCTCGCTCGAGACAAACGGGGAGTACCAGCCGAACTACCTCGACTACCAGACTTACCTTACTTACGAACCAAGCAAGCGGTGGTCAATAGAGTTGCTCGGCGACATATCGGAGAACCATTACAACTTCTACCCCGAAGACCGCGAGACCTCTTTCGGCACGCTTGAAAACGTCAAGTCGTTCCGTGTCTACTTCGACGGAAAGGAGAAGGACGTCTTCCGCACGTATTTCGGCTCTTTAAGCATAACGAGAAAGTTCGGCGAACGTACAAAGGTGTCGCTTTCCGCCTCGGCATTCCACACCAACGAGCAGGAAAAATACGACATTCAAGGGCAATACTGGCTGACGCAGACCGAGACAAGCGAGAACCTCGGCGTGGGCACTTACATGGAACACGCCCGCAACTACCTTGAGGCTACGGTGAAAAGCCTGAAACTAACCCTCAGCCACAAGACGCGCA
Organism: uncultured Prevotella sp.; assembly: GCA_944319815.1. Classification (GTDB taxonomy): domain Bacteria; phylum Bacteroidota; class Bacteroidia; order Bacteroidales; family Bacteroidaceae; genus Prevotella. Next base: position 29,422 of record CALUEX010000005.1, read on the forward strand.
AACATGACATCCTGGCCGGACTGACCTATAAAATCGAAAGCATCAAGGAGAACAGCAAGGAGTACGAGATGCGCGACTCAAGCGGTTACAGCATTCCGCACACGGGCGAAGACCTGTACATGATATATTCGCTCAACGCACGCAACCAGCTTGACGCCAACCGCCTGGAGACGTTCGTACAAGACACATGGCGCTTCACCAGCCGCGGAGGGCACACGTTCTTTACGCTCAACTACGGCATACGCTTCAGCCACTGGAACTTCAACAAGGAGAGCATCGTCAGTCCACGCGTGTCGCTCGGCGTCGTGCCGGCGTTCAACCACGACGTAACGCTGCGCTTCGCCACAGGTATCTACTACCAGGCACCGTTCTTCAAGGAACTGCGCGATACCGCCACGGTAAACGGGGTGACGCACGCCACACTGCGGCGAGACATAAAGAGCCAACGCTCTATACACTTCATAGCCGGCTTCGACTATCGTTTCAAGATGAAAGAAAGGCCTTACAAGTTTACGGCTGAGGCTTATTATAAAGCCCTTTCAAACATAGTACCCTACACGGTAGACAACGTTAAAATCGTGTACGACGCGAGCCAGCAGTGCAGCGGGCACGCCATGGGTCTCGACCTTAAGCTCTACGGCGAGTTCGTGCCGGGCACAGACTCGTGGGTGAGCTTGTCACTGATGGACACTAAAATCAACATCAACGGCAAGAGCATCCCCATGCCGACTGACCAACGCTACTCCGTTAACCTTTTCTTCACCGATTATTTCCCCGGAACCGACCGCTGGCGGATGTCGCTGAAGATGGCTTTTGCCGACGGACTGCCGTTCGGCGCACCCCACCGCAGCCTTGACACTATGCCCTTCCGTGCCCCGGCATACAAGCGCGTAGACATTGGCATGAGCTATCGCCTGCTCAACAACGAGAACCGCAGCCGCAAGTCAATATTCCGCAACATCTGGCTTGGGGTTGATTGCCTCAACTTGCTCGGCATAAGCAACGTCAACTCGTATTATTGGGTAACTGACGTTACAAACCATCAATACGCCGTGCCCAACTACCTGACAGGCCGCCAAATCAACGTTAAGGCATCGTTTGAGTTCTAAACGCTAACCAAGCGCAACAAAAAAGGCGGCAAACCGCATTGCGGCTTGCCGCCTTTAATCAAATATTTACGTTAAAACTCAACCAATATGCGGAACACCTTGCCGGGGTTCTCGCTCCATTCCTTCATGGCTGCAGCCGCGTCTTCGGGCTTCACCACCTTGGTAATGAACTTCTCGATAGGATACTTGCCCGTGTTAATGCTGTTGATGACTGCACGGAAATCAGACGGAGTAGCGTTGCGCGAGCCCCTTATGTCAAGTTCCTTCTGCACAAACAGCTTCGTCTGGAAGGCCACTTCCTTCTGTGAATAGCCAATGCACGTAACACATCCGGTAAAGCCAACCTCGTTGACAGCCATAACATAAGTCACAGGACTGCCAACTGCCTCGATTACAACGTCAGCCCCGCGTCCTCCTGTTATTTCCTGTATACGCTCATGCACGTTTTCCGTCATCGTGTTAACGGTGTATTCCGCACCGGCCTCACGTGCAAGGGCAAGTTTCTCGTCGTCAATGTCTGCAGCTATGACCTTGGCCCCGCGCAGCGACGAACGCACCACGGCACCAAGTCCAACCATGCCGCAGCCTATCACCATGACGAAGCTGTTGTCGGTGACTCCTGCACGCGAAACGGCATGGAAGCCAACGCTCATAGGCTCAATCAGGGCACAACTGCGCACGGGAATGTCCCCGGCAGGTATGATTTTCTGCCAAGGCAGGGCTGCATACTCACACATTACGCCCTGACGCTGCACTCCAAGCGTCTCGTTATGCTCGCAAGCGTTGTAGCGTCCGTTGTGGCACGAGGGGCAGTTGCCGCAGTTTGTGTACGGATTTAACGTCACAACCATACCCTTGGTGAACCCTTCGGGCACGTCGCTGCCTACCTCCTCTATCACGGCACCAACCTCGTGACCCGGCACTACGGGCATTTTCACCATCGGGTTGCGCCCGAGATACGTATTAAGGTCTGACCCGCAGAAACCTACATACTTGATTTTTACCAACACTTCTCCAGCCTTCAACACTGGCTTCTCAATTTCGGCCACACCCATCTCGAGGGGTTTGGCAATACGAACTGCTTTCATTAATTTAATGGTTAATCTATATTTACTATGTTATTTTCATCCAACAATGCCACAAACGCGGCCAAACCGCACAGCATCATGCACCGTAACGTCACTTGACCTTATAACCTCGCCAGCCATAATAAGCACAGAACGCGAAGCAAACCAACGGCACTATGTAGGCAATGTGGTATATATGCTCGTTGACGTGCATAACGTATGCCGTGAACTGGGGCAGACAAGCATTGCCGACTATGGCCATAACGAGGAATGCCGAACCGCTCTTTGTCTGGTCGCCAAGCCCCTGCAAGGCCAACGAGAACTGCGTAGGATAGATTATCGACATAAAGAACGACACGGCGAGCATGGCATAAAGACCTACATATCCGCCGAAAACGCTGATTACGACGCAAAGGGCTATCAGCATAAGCGAATAGAACATCAGCATACGTTGCGGACTGAACTTGACCATCAAGGCCGTGCCGACCCAACGGCCGACAAGGAAGGCAAGCATATAAAAGCCGAAGAACGTCGTTGCCGTGGCTTCGTCAAGACCTGCGTAAACGCAGCAATAGACCAGGAAAAGGCTGTTGATGGCCGTCTGTCCGCCGTTGTAGAAGAACTGGGCGATTACTCCCCAGCGCAGGTGGGAATGCTTCCACACCGAGAAGTCTATCAACTTTGCATCCTTGCCGCCGCTTCCGGCATCGCTTTCGTCGGCAATCTTGGGGAATTTCGTAAACACGAAGACCAGCGCAACGACAACAAGCAACAAGCCCAACACCAAGTAAGGCAGGCGCATGGCTTCCGTCTCCTGCTGTATGTAGCCTTCCCAGCCGCCTTCATAACCGGCGGGCAAGGTCTCACGGGTATAGTTGTTGCCGCTCAAGACGAGCTTGCTCAAGAACATGGCAGCGATGAACGCACCCAAGCCATTGAACGACTGGGCGAGGTTCAGGCGGCGTATAGCCCCCTCGGGCTTGCCCAGCACCGTAACGTAAGGGTTGGCCGCAGTCTCAAGGAAGCACATACCCGTGGCGATGATGAACAGCACACACAGGTAAACCCAATAAGACTTGACCAACGAAGCTGGAAAGAACAGGAAGCCTCCGCAAGCCGCAAGCAACAAGCCGAACACGATGCCGGCCTTGTAGCTGTAGCGTTTCATGAACATGGCGATTGGTATCGGGAAGATGAAATACGCCAGCCAATAGGCGCTCTCGGTAAAAGAGGCCTCGAAAGTGTTAAGCTCGCAGGTCTTCATCAGCTGCCTTATCATCGTGGGCAACAGGTTACTGCTTATTGCCCAGAGGAAAAACAGGCAGAATATCAAGGCCAAAGGTATGATGTAATTATTCTTTTTCATTGTTTACAGGTTAAGTAGTTTCATTATGCCAGGCCGTATAACAAGTTGTCACTCTGACATATTCTTAATATAAGGTAAAGACGGAAGGTTGCCGAAACCGTAGAACTTACGGGCGTTCTCGCCAAGGAACAGCCGTTTTTCGGTGTCTGTCAAGCCGTCGGCCTTGCACACGAAGTCGTATGACATCTTGTAAGTTATGGCCGTGATAGTGCGCGGATAGTCAGAGCCCCACATCAGCTTGTCAGCCCCAACCATGTCGATTGCCTCGCGTATGGCCTTCACCGCACCCTTGAAAGGATAAAACTCGCTGTTGAAAAGCCACGTTATTCCGCCCGACTCGATTAATACATTCTCGTTCAAGGCCAGCTTCACTTGGTCTTCCCACCCCGGGGCTGTCACCATGCCGAAGTGCCCCACGGCTATTTTCAGCTTCGGGCACTCCTGGATTACTTCCTTTATCTCGCCCGTTTGCAGGTTGTTTTCGGCAAGGCAAACCGAGAGTATCATGCCGCGTTCTTCCATCATGTGGAACATCTCCATCATTTCGGGCGAGTTAAGGTACACCCGCCTGTCGTCAAGCAGCAGCCTGTGGCCGGGTATGGCGATGCCCTTGAAGCCGCGGTCGGCCAACTCTCGTGCGTCGTTGATGAACCCCGGCTTGAAATAGTCGCACATACCGAACACGAAGAAGCGGTCGGGATACTTGCGCTTCACGCTCTCAAGATAATCGTTCTGCAAGCCGTCGATAAACTCTTGCACCACGACCGCACCGCCCACGCGGGCATAATTCATGTTAGAAATGAACACCTCGGCACTGTTAACGCCGTCAATCATGAACGGAGGAAGCATCTGCACCTCCTCCGTAAGGAAGAACGAACGGCCGTTCTCGGTAGTCCTTATCGGCATTCCGTTCCATGTCGTGTCTTGGCGCAGCCACAAGTGCGAGTGCGCATCGATAATAGTATATTCCATTTCAGCAAATTACGAAGTGAAGGGTTAAGAGTGAAGGACAAAGAATTTACGACCTATTCAATTAAATTCTTCACCCTTCATTCCCATCTCTTAACTCAATTAAGTGTTCGCCCAGCGCACGCGCATCTGGTCGCCTATTATTTTCTGCACCTCCTCAACTAACTGCGCGTCCATCGGGTCGTTCACGTAACCGATGTTCTTCAGCACGTTGGCCGGGTTGGCCGAGCTGAACAGCGTCGTGGCTATGCGCGGGTTGCTCGTTGAATACTGCACGGCGAGCTTCTCGATTGGGTAGCCTTTCTCAGTGCAATAGTCAGCGGCGCGCTTGCAAGCGGCCTTCAACGGTTCGGGCGCAGGGTGCCAGTCGGGCGCGCCGCGCTGCGACAACAGGCCCATCGAGAACGGCGACGCATTGACAACGCCTACGTTGTTGGCCTCGAAGAAGTCAAGATAGTCGAGCAGCATCTCGTCGTTCAGGCTGTAGTGGCAGAAGCTAAGCACTGACTCAACGGTGCCGGCCGGAACGTGCTCAATCACCCATTTCAGGTTCTCGGGCTGCAAGTCAGTAATGCCCACATGGCCTACGTCGCCCTTCTCGCGCAGCTTCACGAGGGCGGGCAGCGTCTCGTTCACCACCTGGTTAAGGTCGGCAAACTCCACGTCGTGAACGTTTATCAGGTCGATGTAGTCGATGTTGAGCCTTTCCATGCTCTCGTAGACACTCGCCGTGACGCGCTCTGCCGAATAGTCCCACGTGTTAACGCCGTCCTTGCCGTAGCGTCCAACCTTAGTTGAGAGGTAATACTTGTCGCGCGGTATTTCCTTCAGGGCCTTGCCCAATACGGTCTCTGCCTTGTAGTGGCCGTAGTACGGCGACACGTCGATGAAGTTTATGCCGTTGTCAACGGCCGTATGCACGGCCTTTATGCCTTCCGCCTCGCGTATGTCATGGAACACTCCGCCGAGCGACGACGCCCCGAAGCCCAAGTTTGACACGCGCATTCCTGTCTTTCCAAGTTCATTATATACCATAGTACCGAAAATTTGGTTATTATTATAATAACGTAAAAAAACACGATTTGTAATATCAAAAATGCTAAAAGATTGTAATTCGCAGCAAAAATATACACAGGCAGACCATTGCGGCAATTCTTTCCATCAAGACGTGGAAAGCCGCACAAAACGCTGACAAATGTTTATATTTTTGCAGAAAATATGATATTTAGCTATTATTTTATAAAAATTCATGTCATTTTATTTGTTTTTCAAGCAAAAAGGTATATCTTTGCAACCGACAAACAACTACATTACGCAATTTTATAGGACATTAAACAACCAATAAACGTAAAAAGATTATGAACGCAGCAAATGTTATTGAAAACCTGAAACAGCGGTTTCCGAACGAGCCGGAGTACATCCAGGCCGTAAGCCAGGTATTAGGAACTATAGAAGAAGAGTATAACAAGCACCCTGAATTTGACCGTGCGAACCTCATCGAGCGCCTCTGCATCCCCGACAGGATTGTGCAGTTCCGCGTGACATGGGTTGACGACAAGGGCAAGGTGCAGACAAATATGGGCTACCGCGTGCAGCACAACAACGTCATCGGCCCTTACAAGGGAGGTATAAGGTTCCACCAGTCGGTAAACCAGAGCATCTTGAAGTTCCTCGCCTTCGAGCAGACGTTCAAGAACTCGCTCACCACCCTGCCCATGGGCGGCGCCAAGGGTGGCTCTGACTTCACCCCTCGCGGCAAGAGCGACGCCGAGGTCATGCGCTTCTGCCAGGCCTTCATGAGCGAGCTTTACCGCCACATCGGCCCTGACGAAGACGTCCCCGCCGGCGACATAGGCGTAGGCGGACGCGAGGTGGCATATATGTTCGGTATGTACAAGAAGCTCACCCACGAGTGGAGCGGCGTGCTCACGGGCAAGGGTCTGCAGTTCGGCGGCTCGCTAATCCGTCCCGAGGCCACGGGCTACGGCAACGTTTACTTCCTCGTGAATATGCTTAAGACGCGCGGCATCGACATCGCCGGCAAGACGGTACTCGTCAGCGGTGCGGGCAACGTGGCGCAATACACCATAGAGAAGTGCATCGAGCTGGGCGCGAAAGTCGTAACCTGCTCTGACTCCGACGGATACATCTACGACCCAGACGGCATCGACCGCGAGAAGCTCGACTACATCATGGAGCTGAAGAACATAGAGCGCGGCCGCATCAGGGAGTATGCCGAGAAGTACGGCGTCAAGTACGTAGAGGGCGCGAAACCGTGGTTTGAGAAAGGCGACATAGCCCTGCCCTCGGCAACGCAGAACGAAATAAACGAGGAGGCGGCAAAGGCGCTGGTTGCCAACGGCGTAATCGCCGTAAGCGAGGGCGCGAATATGCCCACAACGCCCGAGGCTATCAAGGTGTTCCAAGACGCAAAAATACTCTACTCACCGGGCAAGGCGGCCAACGCCGGAGGTGTAGCCGTGTCAGGTCTGGAGATGAGCCAGAACTCCGAGCGCCTGTCATGGAGCCGCGAGGAGGTAGACGCCAAGCTGCACGGCATAATGAACGACATCCACGACAACTGCGTGAAGTACGGCACAGAGCCTGACGGCTACATCAATTACGTCAAGGGCGCTAACATCGCCGGCTTCCTCAAGGTGGCCAAAGGCATGATGGCGCAAGGTATCGTATAATCCACACACGAGGTAAAAAGATTGAAGAGGCACCGCCCAGGCGGTGCCTTTTTTGTTTATGCACCCACAGAAAGTGCATCAGCGTGCGACTTGTAAAACATCCATGCGCGTCTTGCGAAATGTCAAAATGCAAGCAACAGACTGTGTGAACACGCCAATATGTCAAACCCAAAATATCCGACAAAATTTTCAAAATAGGCTTACGTCCATGCCGTAAGCATCTCTCAATGTTGCAATTCACGCCCTTTCATGCCACAACATACGGCCAAACACACTGCAAAAGATAACCTTTCATCCCATCAAAGGTCACTGTTCAGCATCGAGAAGGCCACCAAAGAAGGCCTAAGCAGTGGTCTTTTCCGTTTTAAAAGCTACTTTTGCCCTATTTACAAGCCTCATTTACTGCACACGCAAGCCACAAAAAGGCAAAGTGCACTTACCAACAGCCATTTATAATTGCACACGAAAAACGTGCTTAATTCCGTCCCGCAGACTTTTATTGCGAACCAACGCCACTGGTAGAGCGTCAAGCAAAATCAGGATGTAAGCAAACACAGCCTTTGCCTTACATAATGCTCAAGTCGAAAATGCGCAAGTTATACATAAGACTACGTGAGTTCAGCGTAAGAAGCCGGTCTCTACCGGACCATGTTTTTTGCTTTGCAGTACAAGGTTTGCGCCGACCATGCGGCAAAAGAGCGACTCCCATTCATTAGGTAGTTAAACCCAAATCGGTCATTAGACCGCAATGTCTTAATCTCTATAGTTATATTATTGCTTCTTGCCGTCTTATGTCCTCCTGCCGCCGTCTTTTCTTCCGTTCCGTCTCGACGTAGCCCGCTACGCCTTCGACAAAACGGAAGAAAAACCGTCTGCCATAAGTACATAATCCGTCTAAGCTCTAATGACCGATTTGGGTTAAAGTAGTTAAGGAAGTTATCGCTCACTACGTTCGCTAAGTAGTTAAAGACAATAGCCTTTTTTTCTTTAGGAGTTAAGGAGTAATGTAGTAAAGGAGTTAAGACATTAGCCTTTTCATTCCCCTCCCCTCGGGGAGGTTGGGAGGGGGCTGCATTACCCGGACGCTCAGACCGAGCGTCCCTACCGGCTGGATGGCAACGTGGCGGAGGATGAATGCCATGTTTTATCGGGTTTTACGGGATGTTAAGTTGTGGTCTTCGGCATTGCCTTACACCGAACTGACGTTAAGATAATAAGGCCATATTACATTACTTATTGGAAATATTCCAATTTTCCTAAAATTTAATTATTATCTTTGCACGCGGATAAAAAAACGCATTCGGCAACGAGACAAGCTAACGCCCGTTATGTTTGGCCGACGTGCCACTGCTAACGCTTAATAAAGACTTAACGAATACGCTATTATGCACAAACAGATTAACCGCTACACGCTACTGCTGTTGCTGGCGTGCGTAGTTTCGCTCATCGTGTTTCTCGGCAACGCATGGTTCAACACCAAAGGCGAGCCGCGCGAGGCCGTTGTTGCCGTGTCGATGCTGAAATACGGCAACTGGATTTTACCCGTGAACAACGGTGTTGACATTGCCTACAAGCCGCCGTTCTTCCACTGGTGCATCGCCGCGCTGTCGCTATTGCAGGGGTATGTCAGCGAGTTTACGGCGCGGCTGCCGTCGGCCTTGGCCCTTACGGCCGTCGCCATCACAGGCTTCAGGTTTTACGCACGGCGAACGTCGGCCGACGTGGCCTTGCTTGCGGCAATAATAACGCTGACGAACTTCGAGCTGCACCGCGCCGGAACGAACTGCCGTGTTGACATGGTGCTGTGCGCCGCAATGGTGTTGGCACTGTACAGCCTGTACCGCTGGAGCGAAAGGGGACTGCGCGGACTGCCGCTCGCGGCGGTGTTGTGCATGAGCGCAGCGTTCTTGACCAAAGGTCCCGTAGGCGTGGTGTTGCCGTGCTTGGTGACGTTCGTCTATATGTGGATACGCGGCGCGGGGTTCTTGCGGTTGGTATGGAAGTTTGCCCTCGTGGCCATTGCCTCGTGCGTGCTGCCTGTGTGCTGGTATGTTGCGGCATGGACGCAGGGTGGCGACACCTTCCTTGAACTCATATATGAAGAGAACGTGCTGCGCTTCTTGGGAAAGATGAGCTACGAGTCGCACGTGAACCCGTGGTGGTATAACGTGGTAACGGTGGTTGCGGGCTATGTGCCTTACACGCTGTTGGTGGTTATGTCGCTGTTCGTCATTAAATATAAAAAGGTGAAAGGTCGGCCGCGCGAATGGTGGGAGAAGTTCCGCACATACATCAGGGAGATGGACAACGTGCGCCTGTTCTCGCTGCTTGCAACAGTGCTCATATTCGTTTTCTACTGTATACCAAAGAGCAAGCGCAGCGTTTACCTGCTGCCTATTTACCCGTTCTTGGCTTACTTCCTGGCCGAATACATGGTCTACCTTGCCAAGCGACACCTGCGCACGCTGCGCGCGTTCGGCTATGTGCTGTTCGCACTGGCCTTGGTAGTGTTCGGGGCGTTCGTTGCCGTAAGGGCAGGAGCTGTGCCTGACACTATATTCAGCGGAAAGCACGCAGCCGAGAACATAGCGTTCATGCGTGCATTGGAGACGCAGCCGCTCGGTTTCACGGGAATAATTGCCATAGCCGCGCCGCTTGTTGCCGGTGTGGTGTTCATCATGTCTCGACGACGCAGCCTTATGGCACAGGTGTACACATTGACGGCTGTGCCTTTCGCCGTGTTCTTCTCGCTTGACGGATGGTACACGGCCACCGTCCTGAACACGAAAAGCGACATAGGCGTGGCACAGCAGATTAACCGCGTTGTGCCTACTGGCGACGCATACTGGTTCAGCAAGAAAATAGAAAAGGTTGACCCGATGAGGCCGTTCACGGTGAATTTCTACTTGAACGACCGCGTAAAGCCGTTTGACGACTTCCTGCCAAAGAGCGGATACGTATTGTCGTCCGACGACGATATGCCGGCATTCAAGGAACGGCATCCAGAATATGACATAGCCGAAGTGGCGGACTATAACCACCGAAGCTGCGACACAAAACAATGGTATAAGCTGTATAAGTTTAGCAGACAAGTTGACAAGTAACAAGCTGACGAGAAACGAGCAAACAAGGGATAAGTTTATTTGGACTAAAATGAAAATAGCAATCATAGTGCCTTGCTACAACGAGGAGGCAGTGCTGCCGGAGACTACGCAAAGACTTACCGCCGTAATTGACAGGCTGAAAGAGAACCATACCATAGACGAGGGCATGGTGGTGTATGTTGACGACGGAAGCAGCGACAAGACGTGGGAACTGATTGAACGCTTCGCTGCCGAACGTAAATGCGTGGCCGGCCTGAAACTGTCGCACAACCGAGGACACCAGCGTGCCTTGTGGGCTGGGCTTGAGTGGGCTGCCAACAATGTCGATGCCGCAGTGTCGATAGACGCCGACCTACAGGACGACGAGAACGCAATCATTGACATGGTGAAATTACACTGCGGCGGGGCTGACATTGTCTACGGAGTGCGTCGCGAACGTAAAACTGACACGGCATTCAAGCGCACCACGGCGCAAACATTCTATCGCATGATGAACGCACTCGGCGCAAACGTGATATATAACCATGCCGACTTTCGCTTGATGAGCCGCCGCACGCTGCAAGCCCTCATGGCGTTTCCTGAACGCAACCTGTTCTTGCGCGGTATGGTGGCATCGCTTGGTTTCCCTACTGCTTTCGTCTACTACGACCGTCGTGCACGCTTCGCCGGCGAGTCAAAGTATCCGCTAAAGCGCATGGTGAGTTTCGCCATCGACGGCATAACGTCGTTTTCCACGCAACCGCTGCGCTTTATTACATACATCGGCCTTGCTTTCATCGTCGTTTCGCTCGGCGTAATAATCTATGCCCTCGCCCGCCACTTCTACGGTCACACAATCGAAGGCTGGACGTCGCTGCTCGTATCGTTGTGGTTCATTGCCGGGGTCGTGCTGTGTGCCCTCGGCATCGTGGGCGAATATATAGGAAAAATATACATTGAGTCGAAAGCACGCCCACGGTACTTCATAGAAAAGACCGCAGGATTGCAATAGACGAACAATACCTGAAAACTGCTTCAACAGGCGAAACGGATTTCAGCTGAAACTTATTCATAACAAACAAAAAAGGGACGCACCTCATCGATGCGTCCCTTTTATTTAGGATGATTTAATCGTTATGCTTCTTCGCTCCAGTCTTCCTTTGACTTGCGGATGTAGCTCTTGTAACGCAGCTTAGCCATACGCTCAGCCTCAGCGAAGAGTTCCTCAGCCTCGTTAGGATAAGCCTTCTTTACAGAGAGATAACGAACTTCGCCAAGGAGGAAGTCATGGAACTTGCTCCAGTCAGGCTCCTTCGAGTCGAGCGAGAACGGGTTTTTGCCCTGCTCTGCCAGCTCGGGATTGTAACGCCACAGATGCCAATAACCGCATTCAACGGCCTTAGCCTCCTCTGCCTGGCTCTTGCCCATACCGCCCTTAGCCTTAAGGCCGTGGTTGATACACGGAGCGTAAGCGATGATTACAGAAGGTCCGTGATAAGCCTCTGCCTCGCGGATGGCTTTCAGGCACTGTGCATTGTCTGCGCCCATAGCGATTTGTGCAACGTAAACGTAACCGTAAGTCGTAGCCATGAGGCCAAGGTCCTTCTTGCGGATGCGCTTGCCTTGTGCGGCAAACTGTGCGATAGCGCCAAGAGGAGTAGCCTTTGACGACTGACCGCCCGTGTTAGAGTAAACCTCGGTGTCAAGAACAAGGATATTAACATCCTCGCCGCTGGCAATAACGTGGTCGAGACCACCGTAACCAATGTCGTATGAAGCACCGTCACCACCGATTATCCACTGGCTGCGCTTGATGAGATAGTGGTCAAGAGTCTTCAGCTCATTGCAAATCTCACATCCAGCCTCAGCACCTGCGGCAATAAGCGGTTTCAGCTTAGCGGCAGCAACCTTTGATGCGTCAGCATCTTCCTTGCCGTCAATCCACTCTTGGGCAGCAGCCTTGAACTCTGCGGGAGTGTCTTCCTTGGCAATAGCCTCATTGAGCAACATCGTGATGCGCTCCTTCATCTTCTTGTTTCCGAGCACCATACCCATACCGAACTCGCAGAAGTCCTCAAACAGAGAGTTGTCGAAAGCAGGGCCTTGACCCTTGTCGTTAGTGCAATACGGAGTTGAAGGTATAGATGCAGAGTAGATTGAAGAACAACCTGTAGCGTTGGCTATCATTTGACGGTCACCGAAGAGCTGTGAAATCAGCTTTACATACGGTGTTTCACCGCAACCTGAACAAGCTCCGGAGAACTCGAACAAAGGCTGTGCGAACTGGGAGTTCTTAACGTTTGACTTGATGTCAACCAAGTCTTGCTTGCTCTTGACATTCTTAACGAGATAGTCCCAACGTGCAGCTTCTGCGTCATCACCTGCAAACGGAACCATAGTAAGAGCCTTGCCCTTCTTCGGGTTGCCGGGACAAACATCAGCACAGTTGCCGCAGCCAAGACAGTCGAGGACGCTCGGCTCGATAACGAAGTGCATACCCTTCATGGCAGCAGGAGCTTTCATCTCGATAGTTGTGCCATCAAAACCTTTCAGTTCCTCGTCTGTCAGTACGAACGGACGGATTGCAGCGTGAGGACATACGTAAGCACACTTGTTACACTGGATACAATTCTCGGCATCCCACTTCGGAACGAAAGCCTCAACACCACGCTTCTCGTAAGCTGATGTGCCGTTCTGCCATGTTCCGTCAACAGTGTCGTGCTTGATGAAGTCAGAAACCTTCAGCAAGTCGCCAGCCTGTGCGTTGATAGGACGAACCATCTCCTTGATGAATGCAGGAGCGTCATCCTCAACCTGTGCATCATCAGGCAGGTTAGCCCAAGCCGGGTCAATGGTTAGCTGCTTGTACTCGCCACCACGGTCAACTGCTGCATAGTTCTTGTCGACAACGTCCTGACCCTTCTTTCCGTATGACTTAACGATAAACTTCTTCATCTGCTCGATGGCGAGGTCGATTGGAATAACGCCAGTGATGCGGAAGAATGCGCTCTGGAGAATGGTGTTTGTACGGTTACCAAGACCTATTTCCTGTGCTATTTTGGTAGCGTTGATGTAATAAACGGTGATATTGTTCTGGGCGAAGTAACGCTTAACCTTGTTCGGAATGAAGTTAACAAGCTCCTCACCGTCGAAGATTGTATTAAGCAGGAACGTACCGTTCTTCTGCAAACCGCGCGTAACATCGTACATATGCAGGTAAGCCTGAACGTGGCAAGCCACGAAGTTAGGCGTGTTTACCAAATATGTGCTACGGATGGGAGTATCACCGAAACGAAGGTGAGAACAAGTGAAACCACCAGACTTCTTAGAGTCATAAGAGAAGTATGCCTGGCAGTGCTTATCGGTGTTGTCACCGATGATTTTAACGGAGTTCTTGTTTGCACCTACGGTACCGTCGGCACCAAGTCCGTAGAACTTAGCCTCGAACATACCTTCGCCTCCGAGAGCCATCTCCTCAACCTGGGGCAGAGACGTAAACGTAACATCGTCAACAATGCCGAGTGTAAAGTGGTTCTTCGGCTCATTGAGCTTCAGGTTATTGAATACAGAAATGATTTGAGCCGGCGTAGTGTCGTTTGAGCCGAGACCGTAGCGTCCACCAACGATGAGAGGCTTGTTCTCAACATCATAGTACGCACTCTTTACGTCGAGATACAGAGGTTCGCCTTCTGCTCCCGGCTCCTTTGTCCTGTCAAGAACGGCTATGCGCTTAACCGTTGCAGGAACAGAAGCGAGCAAGTGCTTTACAGAGAACGGACGATAGAGGTGAACCGAAATCATGCCGACCTTCTCGCCGTTCTTGTTCAAGTAGTCAATAGCCTCGCGTGCAGCCTCGGTAGCCGAGCCCATGAGGATTATCATCCTGTCGGCATCCTGCGCTCCATAGTAAGAGAACAGATGATACTCACGGCCAGTGATTTTGCTGATTTCGCCGAGATAATGCTCAACAACCTCAGGTACCTTGTCGTAGTATTCATTGCAAGCCTCACGATGAGTGAAGAATGTCTCAGGGTTCTCTGCCGTACCACGTGTCACCGGACGCTCCGGAGTAAGGGCACGGTCGCGGAAACGCTTAACGTCGTCCATATCAACAAGAGGCCTGATGTCCTCCTCGTCGAGGAGTTCAATCTTGTGGTACTCATGCGAAGTACGGAAGCCGTCAAAGAAGTTAAGGAACGGCACACAAGTCTTAAGCGAAGCAAGGTGGGCAACAGCCGTAAGGTCCATCACCTCCTGTACAGAACCTTCGCAGAACATTGCGAAACCCGTCTGGCGGCAAGCCATGACATCCTGGTGGTCACCGAAGATACAGAGAGAGTGCGATGCCAATGTACGTGCCGAAACGTCAAATACGCAAGGCAGCAACTCACCTGCAATCTTGTACATATTAGGTATCATGAGGAGCAATCCCTGTGAGGCCGTGAACGTAGTCGTCAGTGCGCCAGCCTGGAGCGAACCGTGAACGGCTCCGGCAGCACCACCCTCTGATTGCATTTCTTGAACGGATACAGTCTGTCCGAAAAGGTTTTTACGTCCTTTCGCGGCCCACTCGTCTACATGCTCCGCCATTGGTGATGACGGCGTGATAGGATAAATGGCCGCAACCTCGCTGAACATATAACTTATGTGCGCGGCTGCTTCATTTCCATCACAAGTGATAAACTTCTTTTCTTTAGCCATTTCAATAAAATGTTAATGTTAATGTATATATTAATATAAAAATCCCAAAAGCCATAAAGGTATCTGGTTATCCTTACCTATTTCGGTATTATACCGTGCATATATCGTATCCGGACTCATGCGTATCTTCCCGTTCAGCGCCGCGTCACACACCCTGAATTTCCGGCTGCCGTCAATAATATAATAGCTGTCCTTGTTGCCTTGGTTTACCGTATGGTCTTTCCACATCGAGTTAACGAAGAATGTCTCCATGACATCCTGGCGTTCGGTCCTTATGGGATATATTGCATACATAAGGTTCGGGTTGTGCATCATAATCTTGCTCGGCTTCTTCGGGAACTCTTGGCCTACAGGGTATATAACATTTATCAACCGTGCTTCGGCCAAGTATTTTATGTAATTCATGACCGTAGCCCTACTTGTCTTTATGTCATTTGCGAGCTGGCTCACATTTGGAGCCTTCGGCCCGTCAAGCGCAAGAAGGTAAAACAGTTTTTTTATCTTGGTCAGGTATTTCAGTTCGATTTGCTTAATCAACAGGATGTCCACCTCGGTCATCATGTTCATGGTTTTCAACAGGTTTTCCGAGAAATTCCGGTTCTCGAGGAAAAACGGATAAAACCCATGGTGCAAATATAACGGAAAATATTTATTCGGCGAAATTTTCGGCAGTATTTGTCGTGTTATATGCTCGTGTCCGTGCAGTATTTCATCAAGCGAATATGCGCGGAAATCCGTCTTGCAGGTAAGATTGAGAAACTCCCTGAAAGAGAACCCGCGCAAGTTGTAACTTTCCACTATACCGCTCAGCTCGGGGTTGTCTTCCTTTAAGCGCATTACGCTGCTGCCCGTAAATACAATCTTCAGCTCAGGATACAAGTCGTAGCACTTGCGCAGTTCCTTACTCCAGTTGGGTTCCTTGAACACTTGGTCAATAAGCAACACCTTGCCCCCGTTTTTGCAAAACTCCCCGGCAAAGTCGGCTATGCCACGTCCCTGGAAATAAAAGTTGTTCATGTTGACGTAAAGGCATCGGCGGTCGGTTGAGTCGAAGTGCTCCTTTGCATACTGTAAAAGAAACGTAGTCTTCCCCACCCCACGAGTCCCCTTGATGCCAATCATCCTATTATCCCAGTTGATTTCGTCCATCAACATGCGACGCACGGGTGCATTGGTATGCTCCACCAAGTATGTGTGGGTACGAAAGAAGGCTTCCATTCTTTTTATATTAGTTTTCAGATGCAAAGATAATATTTTATTCTTTATTTGCAAACTGCGCATTGCAAAAAAACGTGTATTTATATCATTTTTCATCATTAGTCAAACTCGCTTTGCCATAATCCGCTCGATGGAGGCTTAAACATGACAAACTGGAATAAAGAGCCGTTAGCCCATCTTTTATTTTGTATTTAACAGGACATATACTATCTTTGCAGTCATAAATTAATGTTTTAACGTTACGACTGAAGTGAAATTGCACATTTTTAATGCCGAGCACGACATGGCATTGGCTTACAACGTGGCTCATTTCACGCTGCCACACGCAATACAGGAATTCAAGACGAACCTGGGATTTTTACCTGCATTGTGGGCTGACGACGGCGACTTTGTACTTGTTGACGATGTGTTGTTCGCCCTGAAAGCGCTGGCCCAGCTACACGTCAGGCACGCCGACGTATTATTCGTGACAACCTCCGACTTGAAAAACTTTGTATTCTCGGATATTGAACCCTGGGGCTGGGACAAGGCTATATGCAGCTTGCTTGCCAATGCCGGGGTCAGCCAGGATATAATGCCCACTAATGAATACGTGGAAAAGCTGCGCCACTTGTCAGACAGGAGGCGCACCACCGGCATAACCGCCCGCCTGCGCGACGGTATCGAAAACATCACCTGCGGTGAAAGCAAGTGCTGCAACTCGCTCGACGAGGTTCACGAAGAAATGCGCAAGCATGGCAACATTGTCGTAAAAGCGCCTTGGAGCAGCAGCGGGCGCGGAGTGCGTTACATCAACACAGGCATGGGCGAATCCACGGCAAGGTGGATAGCCAAGACCATTGAACGGCAAGGCGGCGTAATGGTAGAGCCGCACTACAGGAAAGTGTGCGACTTCGCCATGGAGTTTTATATCGACAACGGGGTGGCCGACTACCGCGGGATGTCCCTGTTCATGACTAACGGGAGCAGCTACTCCGGCAACGTCGTAGCAACCGAGGACGAAAAGATGCGCATGGTCAGCCGGTACATACGCCCCCAGTTGCTGCACGAGGTGAAAGTGCGCATCATGCAGTACCTGGCCGACAGTGACTACAATGGTTACAAAGGGGCTCTCGGCATAGACATGATGGCCGTGACAAACGAAAGCGAGGACGGCTTCCTGCTTGACCCATGCGTTGAACTTAACCTGCGCCGCACCATGGGGCACGTTGCCAACGCCCTTAAACCTACGGACGCCGAGCCAGCACGACTGATGAGAATAGTGCACGACGTGAACTACAAACTGAAATTCGAGGCGATGGAGAACTGCTTTGTCAAGGTGTACTGACCCATGCCGCGCCTTGGCAATACACCAAGCAAACTACAACTTACCAAAACATATCAGTATGAAAAAACAAGTATTATTAGCACTGGCGTTCGCCCCTATGCTGGCGAGCGCACAGTACAAGTCGGAAGTGTGGTGCCCGGACAACGGGGATGGCACATACACGAACCCGGTAATCAACGCCGACTACAGCGACCCCGACGCTTGCGCCGTAGGCGGAGACTACTACATGACGGCAAGTTCGTTCAACTGCATCCCTGGCCTGCCGATACTACACTCGAAAGACTTGGTAAACTGGGAGATTATCGGCCACGCCCTGAAGGTGCAATACCCGCGCGAGGAATTTGACAAGCCGTCGCACGGCAACGGCGTATGGGCGCCTTCCATACGCTACCACAACGGAGAGTATTACATCTACTGGGGCGACCCTGACCACGGAGTCATGATGGTCAAGACTAAAGACCCCGCCGGAACATGGTCTGACCCCGTTTGCGTCATCCCGGGCAAGGGCATGATTGACACGACCCCGCTCTGGGACGACGACGGGCGGTGCTACCTCACATACGCATTTGCCAACAGCCGTTCGCGCTTTGCATCCATCATCGTCGTAAGGGAACTTTCTGCCGACGGCACAAGGGCCATAGGAGAGCCCGTCATCGTGTTCGACGGCAACGGCACGGAATGCCGCACAAGCGAAGGGCCGAAGTTCTACAAGCGCGACGGATGGTACTGGATAATGTTCCCGGCTGGCGGAGTGCCCACGGGCTTCCAGGTTGCCATGCGCTCGAAGAACGTCTACGGACCGTATGAGCACAAGATTGTGCTGGCACAAGGCGGCACTAACGTGAACGGCCCGCACCAAGGTGCATGGATACATACCGAGCAGGGTGAAGACTGGTTCCTGCATTTCCAGGACAAGGGGTGCTACGGGCGCGTGGTACACCTTCAGCCCGTGACCTGGCGTGACAACTGGCCCGTGATGGGCAACGACCCTGACGGCGACCTCTGCGGAGAGCCCGTGACCACCTTCCGCAAGCCCAAGACGGCTGCGCCGTGGCCTATACAGAACCCGCAGGAGAGCGACGAGTTCAACTCGCCCGTGCTCGGCAAGCAATGGCAGTGGCACGCCAACTATTCACAGACGTTCGGTATGCCGACGGCCTTCGGCACTTTCAGGCTTTATACGCACAAGATGGACAGTTCGGCCGTCAACCTGTGGAGCGTCCCCAACCTGCTGTTGCAAAAAACACCTGCCGACGACTTCACGGCTACGGCAAAGGTGCGCGTCTCGGCAAAGGACCAAAACCAGTATGGCGGCATAGTCATGATGGGACTCGACTATTCCGCCCTCATAGTAAAGCGCGTCGGCGACGAGTTCCTCCTGCAACGCGCCACTTGCCTAAAGGCTGACAAGGGGAAGCCCGAAACCGTTGAAACAATCGCGACGCTCAAGCCCACGAGCGTTGACAAGATTGACTACCAGCCCGCCATACACGAGGACATATACCTCAGGATGAAGGTCAGCGGCGGCCGGTGCAATTTCTATTACAGCCTTGACGGCAAGCGTTACACCAAAGCCGGGGATGAGTTCACCATGCGCGAAGGCAAGTGGATTGGCGCGAAAATAGGCCTTGTTGCCGCCGAACCGGCAGGAAAGGCCAACCGCGGATGCCTTGACGCCGACTGGTTCAGGGTGACGAAAAAGTGAAGAACGAAAAGTTAAACCCAAATCGGTCATTAGAGCTTAGACGGATTATGTACTTATGCCAGACGGTTTTTATTCCGTTTTGTCGAAGGCGTAGCGGGCTACGTCGAGACGGAACGGAAGAAAAGACGGCGGCAGAAGGACATAAGACGGCAAGAAGCAATAATATAACTATAGAATTTAAGACATTGCGGTCTAATGACCGATTTGGGTTAAAAGTGAAAAATCAAATAGCCTTGCACGCAAACAGCAAGGCTATTTTCTTACCCACCCCTTTAACCTAAACGCAATATGTGCCCTTTTGCCAGGCAAAAGGGCACATATTGTGTCATAAAACACGGCATATCATGACGCAAAAGGCCACGTTTCAGCAGCTGCGCGGCATCACATCCTGTTCCATCTCATTTTCCGTGCATAGAAAGAAAGAGCGTAAACGGAGAATATAACGACATAGACCAAAGCCAGCTGTAACAGGTTTAGCTCAATGCCCTCAATGCCCGCACCAGGCAGCGAAGCCATGAACGACACAACGGTGTTCATCAACGACACGACGGCATACAGCAACTTGACCAACGACAGCTGGAGCCACGCCCACCAACCCGACAGGACTACAAACACCGCACCGTAAAGGATAACGGTGGACGCAGGTATGACGATAAAGTTGGTCAAAAGGAAATAACACGAGAACCTGCCGAAATAAAAAGCCACCAAGGGGGCTGCGCCTAACTGGGCAGCCACGGACACTGCCGACATCTGCCAGAGCCACCTGACCGGGGCGACGTCTCTCGCAGCCTGGGGTAACAGGAGATAGAGCGGGCGATAGAATATAACGATGCACATCACGGACATGAACGACAGCTGGAAACCTACGTCGTAAAAGTTTAACGGATTGGCCACAAGCAAGGCCAGCGCAGCCAAGGCCAGCGTGTTGAGCGACATGGAATTACGGTTGAGCAGTGTCACGACGGAATATACGGTGAGCATCACGGCCGAGCGCACGGCTGATACGGGTAAGCCCACTATGAAGACATACACCCATACGGCACTGACTATCAACGACTGGGCCACCACCGAATGCCTGCGCCGGAAAAACAAAAGCAGCAGCATGGCATAGATTATGCTTAGGTGAAGGCCTGACAGCGACAAGACGTGCAACGCCCCGGAAACTGAATAGTCGTCATTGAGTTCATCCGGTATGTCAACGCGCTCGCCGAGGGTCATGGCTGCAAGGATGGCATACTCTTGGCCGCCCGTCCCCAAGTCCTCAAACTTTTCAAGCAAGCCGTCACGAAACCGCAAAGCCGCTATTTTAGTCCGCTCGAGATATGTCAGGCCATCCATACTTACGGATGCACCATGCCAATCGTCAATATAAAGGAACGTGGTGGCGGCTATTCCGTGATAAAGCAGGTAACGCCTGTAATCAAAGTCAGAAGTGCCGTAATTCGCCGGTTTTTCCAAGACCGATACAGCCCTGATGCCGTCGCCAGGACGTAGCTTAGCACTCCTTTCGTCGCGGAAAAAAGCGGCACGCACCTTGAAAGGCCGTCCGCAGTCGGTCACAATGATGTCGCAGCGCACCGTCTTCCCCGTTTCTGCCGGCTGGCTGACCACAACGGCCGAATAACCGACACGCCCTTCGGGTAGCGTCATGTTAACCTTGTCAAGGCTATAGACCGTGACGCAGCCACCCAACATGAAAAAAGCGAGGAACAGCATGGCCGTCTGCCAAAAACAATACTTCCTGACAACAAAAGCAAACAGCGACACCACGACAAGCCCCACGAACCAAACACTGACAGAAAGCGCACCATACAGTTGCTCGCCAACGACGATACCGGCAACAAGAAACACTGCCAAGCGCAGCATAGGATAAAGCTGGACACGTCCGTTTGGTTTCATGGCAAAAACATTTAGTTTTTCTCGATGTCATGCAATGCCTGAAAAAAAGGCTGCACGACAGCGGAATATAAAGGTGGGCTATATGGCCACACGCATAAACGATATGGGGGAAATACAGTCTCAGCCGTCAATAATCACAAGCCTGCCGCCTTCGTCACGCCCAAGCCTCAACGTTCCTCCGCGCCACTCGGTAAAAGGCAACTCGCCTGTGAACGTGTAATAAGCCGTCACAACCCCCTCGGCATCAAGCTCCACGGCACATTGTGACAACTCCCGGCCGTCAACGACCACCCTGTTGGCTGCTATGCGCTTCACTGTCATTTGGGTTCAGGCCTGTTTGCTTGCACATTGCGCACAGGCTTCAGGTTATTGACTTTCATGGGTGCCACACCGCCCTTGACGGGAACCAGCCGCCTTTCCATCGGGGCATTGCCACCCTGCACTTTATCGGGAGATTTCCTCAAAGATGTATCAGGCACGGCCGGACGCAACGGCGGAACAGAGCCCGTGGTCTTCGCCACACTGCCACGCATCCTTACCAAACGAATGTTGTTGACAAACATCAGGTTAATGCCTCTGTCACTATCCTCCCTGCGGTTATTCTCGCCTAAGTAGAAAAAGCCCCTTACGGCCTTGATGCCCTTGCCGGCACCATCGGCTACGGTGACGCTGTAATTAGAGTTGCCTGACATACGCACCGTATTGCTTGCCACACTGTCATTCTTGAACTGTAGCGCGAGAAGTGCCACACCGTACCTCGAACTACCCCTGTCGAGGAAATTGCAGTTAAAGCTCAATATGAGCCTGTCCCCTTCGTGGTAAGTGCTGTCAGCCGGCAGCTCAAACGACATGACGTTATATGGCGCAACAGGCATGAACATTGCCGAAGGTACACCAACCCACATATTGGTCGTGTCGCTCGCTGACTTCATGTCGCCGTAACGCCTAATGTCATTTGCTGACGCCCCAAGGGCCATTGCCTCGTTTTCAAAACGCTCTGCTAAGTTCTCGTAAACCTTGTGGAACTTGTCAGCATGGCGCATATAGTAAACCAACGAAGAGTCGAATTCGGCCTGTGTTATACCATATTTGCGGAAAACAGCCTGCCTGTAAAGCACGGCGTCGTATGAGGCGTCACCGTCCGTCCCTGCATTTTCGGCCATTGCGTCGGCCAAGTGATAGTCGTAGAGAATGTCCTCAAACTCGTCTGGCTGAAGATATTGCTTAGGCACTTTCGGCTTGCAAGCAGAAAAAATTGCCAATAGAACGAAAAATGATATGACACGAAAAAACTTCATTTCCTCGAAAACGATATTTGCGACAACTCCTTACGGCAAAAAATAAACAACAGTATAACGCCAACCGTTATACAAGAATCAGCGAAATTAAACACAGGACTGAAGAAGATGAACTCGTCACCGCCGACAAGCGGCATCCAGTCGGGCCACGTAGTGACAATCAACGGGAAATAAAACATATCAACCACCTTACCCATCAGGAACGGCGCATATCCATGTCCGAACGGCACGAAATAAGAAACGTAGTAGGGAGACGAGGCGTTGAATATCAAGCCATAGAACATACAGTCAACCAAATTGCCTACCGCACCTGCAAAAACGACAGCGAGGCAGATGACGTACAACGGCCTGGCATCACGTTTCAGCTGCCTGTACAAATACCAGCCGAGCACGCTTATGGCCACGATGCGGAAAAGGCTCAACACTAATTTGTTGACGATTGTCATGCCGTAGGCCATACCGTTATTCTCGATGAAACTGATATAAAACCAATCGGTAACGCGGATGCTCTCATGAAGGCACATCCCCGTCTTGACGGAAATCTTTATAACCTGGTCAATCGCCAACAAAATAACAACCAACAGGATAACTGCAAGTCCTCTTTTCCCAAAAGTATTCAAAGCCTTCATCCTCGCGGAGATATGTTAACAACGATGATTAGAGACCGGCCCAAGCATAAACAAGGGCCATATCCCTAACCACCGCTAAAAGTAAATACGGTTTTTTATATGATTTTTATCTTACTTTTTCCTCGCATTCTTTGACGCGACGCTCAATGTTGCATGAGGTACTATGCGCAGACGTTCCTTCGGTATCAATTCGCCGGTTATGCGGTCGATGCCATAAGTCTTGTTTTCAATCCTCACGAGAGCGCCCTCAAGTCCCTTGATGAACTTCTGCAAACGCTCTGCCTGCTGGATTAATTCCTCCTTGGTCTGCGTGGCACTACCCTCTGCCAAAACCTTGTAAGTAGGCGAAGTGTCGTCAACGTCGTTGCCGTCGGCGTTCATCAGAGTCTTCATCATCTGGTTATAGTCACGCCGCGCCAACTTCAACTTATCGTTGATGATTCCCCTGAACTCCTCAAGTTCCTCATCGCTGTAACGTGTTTTTTCTGCCATAATATGTATTTTTTAAAGTTAATAATCAGTCATTCATTCCTTGGTTTACACATGGACGGTGCCTATTACACTTTTTCAACCTTTATCTTAACGGGCGTTTCATCAAGAGCCACCTCTTCTCCGTCATTGTCTGCCACCGTTATGTTGTCAGCAAGCACTTGTCCCTTGATATAATCTGCAAATGAACCTACAGCTGCTTCAACACGGCTGTCGGGCGATATTGTGACATTCACGCGGTCGATTATCTCCAGTCCACAGTCCTTACGGAGGTTCTGTATCCTGTTTATAAGTTCACGTGCCATACCCTCGTTGCGCAAGTCGTCAGTAAGCTCTACCTCCAACGCCACGGTCAGGTTGCCGTCGTTAGCCACAAGCCATCCCGGTATGTCCTCGTTTATTATTTCCACGTCGTCAATATTAACGGTAACACTCTGCCCGTCAACATCCAACTTGAGTTCGCCGGCCTGTTCAAATGCCAATATTCCATCCTGGTCCAGAGCTGACATCTGCGCTGCTATGCCCTTCATCAGCTTGCCGTATTTCTTGCCCATGGTGCGGAAGTTACACTTCACTTTCTTCACCAAGACGCCGGAACCTTCAACAAACTTAAGCTCCTTGACATTAACCTCAGTCATGACAAGTTTCTTTACATCCTCGATATACCTACGCTGCGCGTCGTCAACTGCCGGTATCACCATGCACTGGAGCGGCTGGCGCACCTTGATGTTGACCTTGCGGCGCAGGGCGAGCACCATTGTCGTCAGCTTTTGGGCCATTCTCATGCGGGCTTCGAGGTCTGCGTCTATTAAGCTCTCGTCGGCAACGGGGAACTTAGCAAGATGCACTGACTCTGCCTCGGCACGTCCTGTGGCACGTGTCAAATCCATGTAAAGTTGGTCGGAATAGAACGGGGCGAACGGTGCAAGCAGCTTGGCCACCGTCTCAAGGCAGGTGTACAACGTCTCGTAAGCCGCGAGCTTGTCATCATCCATCTCCTTGCCCCAGAAACGCTTGCGGTTAAGGCGCACATAACGGTTGCTCAAGTCGTCACAAACAAAGGCATCAATCAGTCGCCCGGCCTTGGTCGGCTCATAGTCTGCAAGGGCGGCATCAACGCCTTTTATCAGCGAGTTAAGCTCCGACAAAATCCAGCGGTCTATCTCCGGGCGTTCGCTTACGGGGATTACATACTGCGAACAATCAAAGCCATCGACGTTGGCATAAAGGCTGAAGAACGAGTATGTATTGTACAATGTGCCGAAGAACTTGCGCCGAACTTCATCCACACCGTTGGTGTCGAACTTCAAGTTATCCCAAGGCGACGAGTTAGTAAGCATATAGAAGCGCACTGCATCGGCACCGTACTTCTCGATTGTGTCGAACGGGTCAACGGCGTTTCCAAGGCGCTTGCTCATCTTGTTGCCCTTGGCGTCGAGCACAAGACCGCTCGAAATGACGTTCTTGAACGCCACGCTGTCAAACACCATCGTTGCAATGGCGTGCAGCGTGAAGAACCACCCGCGGGTCTGGTCAACCCCCTCGTTAATGAAGTCGGCAGGGAACGCCGTGCCTTTGTCTATTGCGTCAGCGTTCTCAAACGGATAGTGGATTTGGGCGTAAGGCATACTCCCTGAGTCAAACCACACGTCTATCAAGTCTGCCTCACGCTTCATGGGCTTGCCGGCCTTGCTGCACAGCGTTATGTCATCCACATACGGGCGGTGAAGGTCTATTCTGTCATAGTTTTCCTGCGAATAATCACCCGGCACAAAGCCTTTGTCTTTCAAGGGGTTAGAAGTCATGAAACCAGCCTCGACGCTCTTTTCTATCTCGTCGTAAAGCTGCTGCAAAGAGCCTATGCAGGTCTCGTTGCCGTCCTCGTCGCGCCATACGGGCAGCGGCGTACCCCAGAAACGGCTGCGGCTCAAGTTCCAGTCGTTAAGGTTCTCAAGCCAGTTGCCGAAGCGTCCCGTGCCGGTGCTTTCGGGCTTCCAGTTGATAGTCTTGTTAAGTTCAACCATCCTGTCCTTGCAAGCCGTAGAGCGGATAAACCAGCTGTCGAGCGGATAATAGAGCACGGGCTTGTCTGTGCGCCAGCAATGGGGATAGCTGTGCACGTGCTTCTCTATCTTGAACGCCATGCCGCGCGCCTTCAAATCCATGCAGATGGCTATGTCGAGCGTCTCGTCCTTGTCGGTCAGGGTGTCGTCGTATGCGTTCTTGACGTATCGGCCGGAGTACCTGCCCCACGCCTCAACGTTTACATATTTCTTGACGAACTCCTCGTCGAGGTCTTCCGTAAGGTAATACTTGCCCTCGAGGTCTACTATCGGCCGCTGGTTGCCCTTCTTGTCAATGAGCACGATGGGCGGCACGCCGGCTTTCTTGGCCACGTTGGCATCGTCGGCACCGAAGTTTGGCGCAATGTGCACTATGCCCGTACCGTCGTCCGTAGTAACGTAGTCGCCGGGGATTACGCGGAACGCGCCGTCAGTCATCGGACTAACCATCGGCAACAGCTGCTCGTACCTCATTCCAACGAGGTCGGCTCCCTTATAGTGTGCTATTATATTATAAGGTATAACCTTGTCTCCTTTCTTGTAAGAAGCCAAGTCCGCACCCTCGCCTTTCGTATTGAAATACGACGGCACAAGAACTTCAGCCAACACGACGGTCACAGGCTCACCGCTATACGGGTTGTATGTCTGCACGGCTACATAATCTATGTCGGGGCGCACGCACAACGCAGAGTTGGCCGCGAGCGTCCACGGCGTAGTGGTCCATGCCAGGAAATAGGGCTTGCCCCACTCCGCCATCTCGGGTTTCGGGTCAACCATGGCAAACTGCACCGTCGCCGTAGTGTCCTTAACGTCGCGGTAACAGCCCGGCTGGTTAAGCTCGTGGCTCGACAGTCCCGTGCCGGCTGCCGGTGAATACGGCTGTATTGTGTAGCCCTTGTATAGCAGTCCCTTGTCGTAAAGCTGTTTCAACAGCCACCAAAGGGTCTCAATATACTTGTTGTCGTAGGTTATGTAAGGATGGTCGAGGTCAACCCAGTAACCCATCTTCTCGGTAAGGTCGCGCCACTCGGCGGTGAACTTCATCACGTTCTCTCGGCACTTGCGGTTATAGTCCTCCACCGATATATATTTGTCCGACTCCTTGTTGTCGATGTCGGCTTTCGTTATGCCCAGCTCCTTCTCCACGCCAAGCTCCACGGGCAGCCCGTGCGTGTCCCATCCGGCCTTGCGGTGCACCTGGTATCCCTTCATCGTCTTGTACCGGTTGAAGGTGTCCTTTATCGTGCGCGCCAGCACGTGATGGATGCCGGGGTGGCCGTTAGCCGAGGGAGGCCCCTCAAAGAACACGAACTGCGGGCAACCCTCGCGCTCGGTTATCGACTTGCGGAACACGTCGTTCTTGTTCCACTCCTCCAGGATGGCCTTGTTCGTGGCTGTAAGGTCAAGGCCCTTATGCTCGGCGAATTTATCAGACATATCTTATTTCAAAGTTTTAATTCAACACTATATTTGAGGCGCAAAGTTAAATAAAAAAATCGGCTTTGCAAAAAATTACACAAAAGTTTAATCCAAAATACAATTAGTTTTTATATCGTCATTTTATTAAATCACACCATGCAACCGATAAAACCATAGCCTGTCTTAATGCCTTTATTTTCATTTCGCCGCAAATAGGAGACGTGACCTTAACTCTACATAAGCTGTGGTATTTCAACACGCCACGCGAAAGGCCACCTTTCGCCTTGCAAAAGGTGGCATATTGCGTCCTAAAAGGGCACGTTTTGCAAGGCCGTTTGCCGCATATCGGAAACGTGCGGGACAAGGCTTGCATAACGGGGGCGGTAATGTTAATAAAAGGATGATTGTTGGGCAGTTTGCAAACAGTTTTGTAACTTTGTGCAGCAAAAATGGCATACATTATGGAAAAACAAGGAAAGACTATCAGGCTCGTATATCCCCAATGGCAGGGAGCGAGCATAACGCACTGGATTACGGAAATAAAAGACCCCGAACTGGCGGCAAGGGGGATACTACTTAGGGGCGCAGCTGCTCGACTTCCTCGCGCCTGACAGCGGACAGGAGACGTACACCGTGCCCGTGGCCACGGACATTGTGGAGCGCAAGGTTACTGACGGCGTGCTTGACAAGGCAGCAATCATAGCGCAGACGAAGGCGGCTCTTAACATTTTGGAGATTGCCCGGCCTGACAGGATTGTCACCCTCGGCGGCGAATGCTCGGCCAGCGTGGTGCCATTCACTTACCTTGCCGACAAGTACGAGGGCGACGTGGCGATGGTGTGGATTGACGCCCATCCTGACATTACGCTTCCGGGTGACGCCTACGCGGGCTATCACGCCATGGCCTTAACGGCTTGCATGGGGCAAGGCGACAAGGACATAATGAAAGAACTGCCCAGCAAGCTCGACCCGTCGAAAGTCCTCATCGTTGGCCTTCGCGACTGGGAGCGCGACGAAATAAAGGAGCGGCAACGGCAATACGGCATTCGCCACCTCGGCCCGGAAGACGTAAGGCACGACAGCCACGCCGTGGCGGAATGGCTGAAGGCGTGCGGAGCGTCAAGAGTGGTGGTGCATTTCGACATGGACGTACTCGACCCTGCCGAAATCGTAGCCGCCGTAGGCGTAGTGCCTGGCGGCATGAAAATCAACGAGGTGGTAAGGGTTATCAACGACATAGCCAAGGAAAAAGACATCGTAGGCCTGACCGTGGCCGAGCCTATGCCGCGCACGGCCATAAGGATAAAGGAAATGCTCGCCCAGCTGCCACTGCTGAAATAAAACAGCTGCAAACAAAAACAACGGGATTGATACCAATACGGAGAACAAAAAGCAACGGGAGCCAAGTTCGTAAATACGAGCTTGACTCCCGTTAAATTATCCATCAAGGAGCAACCGACTGCGGGTTGCAACCGCAGTAATCAGAAATGGTAGCCCAAGGTGAGCAACAGCTGGTGGCGCTTGTTGTCAACCTTAACGGCATTGCAGATGTTGTCGTATTCAGGCGAGTCCTCTGCCGAGGCATAATAATTGGTAAACGGGCTGAAATCGCCGCTCTGCACAGTGTACTGGTAAGCTAAGTCGAATGAGAAATTTGAAACGTTATAGCCAACGCCGCAGGTAATGCGGTTGGTTGACTTCCAGTTTGTGTAATCGGTTGACGAACTATAATAAGACCCCGGCGAGTTAATTGTGCCGTCCTTATAGCCGTTTTCGTCGTACATCGGCGATACGTAGTTGTACCCCACACGGATGGCGAGCTTGCTGTCAGGCTTCAGCTCTGCACCAATCTTGAACGTGCTCACGCCCTTGAGCGTCTGCTCCGTATGGGAGTTCATGGCGTGGTCGGCCGACGTACTTTCATAATACGTATCATAATACCAATCGTATCCGCCGCCCGTGTTGACACGGCTGTCAAGGCTTCCGTAGTCGGCATACTCGTAACCTGCACCTACGGCAAGATAGTTGCCGAACGTCGTGCCGAGGCTGACGCCGAACTTCCAGGGCGTGTAGAGCTTGAAGTCGTAGCTTTCGCCAATTTCTCCAGAGTCATACATACCCACCGAGGAATTGTTATACAACACGGTGCTGTTTGACGTGGTAAGGTCATACCAGGTAGGCGTGGCAACGGACAGGCCGATACGGAATGGCGACGACTCAACTGGGCGGAAGATTATACCAGCCTTTACGTTGAAGCCCGTACCGTCAATGCGGCGCTCGTCGGCAAGGGTTACGTTGCCTACACCTGCGCCGTTAGTTCCGCCGACAAGCGACTCCGTATATTCGCTGTAGCCACGATAGTTAACGTCGCTGATGCCGAACGTCAAGCCGAGGTAAACGCGGTCGTTGATGTTACCGCTGATGTTAAAGTCGTACTCACCGATATATCCCGAGTTTGCACGGTTGAACATATAATGGTTGGCGTCATTATAATAAAAATTCCCGTCTTGGTCGGCAAGCAGCGCGTTATAATAGAGATAATCCACCTGGCTGAACGAGTTGTCGTCGGCCAGGAAAGTGCCATTGTTATCATAAATATTGAACACGCCTTCAGCTCCCTTCATGTACGAGAGCTTGTTTTGCGAAGCCCCGTTGAGTGCGTCGGCTGCCGACAGGATGTAATCAAAGTTGCGACTCTTATGGTAGTTGAACGCAAAATTGAGGAATGAACTGCGCCCCGTGCGCCGCGAATAAACGAAGCCCGCCTGGTCGAAACTCATGTTTGTCTTGTTGCCGTCGGCAAAGCTCTGGCCTCCTTGCTGTGACACGAAGCCGAACGAGAGGTTGACTGCCGAATGGCGGAAAAGCCCGATGCCCGCCGGGTTGGTGCCGATGGTAGAGATGTCGGCACCGAGGGCGTCCATCGCTCCGCCCATACCAACATAGCGGGCCGTACCGTTCAGGTCTTCCGTTGCAATGTTGGCGTTCTCGTAAGTCTCTTGTGCCGAAAGTGACACTGCCGCAAAGGCAGAAATGAATATTATTGCTAATCGTTTCATAATCGTTCTTACTTAATTTTATAAGGAGTTAAGAAGCCTTGTTCTTTCTTTAGGAGTTAAGGAGTTAGGAAGTTAAGGAGTTAAGACAATAGCTTTTTCCTGTAGTTAAAGGGAGTTTTTCGCTCGCCTCACTCGCTAAGGAGTTAAAGACAATAGCTTTTTCTTTTAGGAGTTAAGGAGTAATGGAGTAAAGGAGTTAAGACATTAGCTTTTTCACCTGTCACCTCCCCTCGGGGAGGTTGGGAGGGGCTTCGGGGCTTCATAAGGGGCTTCGGGGCAGCCCCTCACTTTCCCACTATCGTCTTCCCCTGAAGCCACCGCCACCTCCGCCACCACGGCTGCCGCCTCCAAACGAGCCTCCGCCATGGAAGCCACCGCTACGGCTGCCGCCGAACGAACCGCTGTTGTTGAACGTCGAACGGCTTGGGGTGTTGTTATAGTTGTTATAAGTGTTCTGGCGGTTTCCACGGAAGCGGTTGTTATAATTAGTGGTATTGCGCCCTGTTGAATATCTATTGCCAGTGAAGCTGCTGTTGCCTCGCGTCGTACTGTTGTTGCCTCGGTAGCCACGGAAGTTGTTTGCCGTGCCGTGATGCCCGTATGGACGCCCGTGGTTAGTCGTTCCGGTCACGCCGCGATAAGGACGGTAATACGAATATACGGGATAATACCACCCCCACGGCCTATGCCAACCATAGAACCAAGGGTCAT
Source organism: uncultured Prevotella sp. (assembly GCA_944319815.1). GTDB lineage: Bacteria > Bacteroidota > Bacteroidia > Bacteroidales > Bacteroidaceae > Prevotella. The sequence continues at coordinate 60,227 of CALUEX010000005.1, forward strand.
ACCATGGGTCGTACCACCAACCGGCATACCAATAGGGACTGCCATACCAGTATGAACCGTACCAATAAGGCGAACCGTACCAGCCGCCGTAAAGCCATGGGTCGTACCAATAGTAGTCGTCGTAGCGGCTCATCCGACGACTGTAAGTGTAGTCGTCTTCAGGGTTATAGGCGTAGTCGAAGTCGTCAGAAACAAACGCAGTGTCAGCCAAAAGGCTGTCTGAAGCCACGCTGTCCAAGACTATTACGTCACTATACAACGAGTCGAGGCCCTGACCCAGATAGTTATCGGCAAAACGTCCACGACGGTTGTATTCGTCAACGTCCCTGTAACCATAATTATAATATGTGCCCACGGCATTGTCTGTATCCACATATTGCCGCTCGGGCTCAGCCTTGTCTTCTTTCTTCGGCGTAAAATACATATCGTCCTGGGCAAAAACCCCGGATGACATGAAACCGAACAAAACGGCAAATAATAAAACAATCCTTTTCATAAATCGAACCTCCGTATACGTAATTTGATGATACAAAAATACTAATAAATATATTGCAAAAATACGGAAAAACCCTAAACATTGATAGGTTTTCCCCTATTTTTTATACATTTGCAGAAGAATTTAACAAGTATATGAAATATCTCCAGACAATATTCAATATTACCGACAAAAATGGCCTTAAAATAAACGAAGCCAACCTGCTGCAAACGGCCAAGGACTTGCTGTGCGCCATAGTTGGCAACGTTGGCTACGAAGCCTTTGAAGACAACGGCGATACGGTGACGGGATATGTTCAAAAAGGACTTTACGACGAAAAAGACTTACGTGAAAGCATTGAAACATTCCCTTTGGAGAACATACAAATATCCTATGCCACGACTGATTCAGAAGATAAAAACTGGAACGCATCATGGGAAGAACACGGCTTCGAACCGATAACGATAGACGGTAAATGCATTGTGCATGACACTATGAACCTTCCGCCCTACATTCCTGAAGAAGCAATGGAAGTGACCATCGACACAAAACAGGCTTTCGGCACAGGCAGACATGAAACAACCGCAATGGTGATAAGCGAACTACTGGATATTGACCTGAAAGGCAAGAACGTGCTTGACTGCGGTTGCGGCACAGGCATCTTGTCTATCGTGGCGGCAAAGGCGGGGGCAGCAAATGTCACAGGATACGACATCGACGAATGGAGCGTGGAAAACACAAGGCACAACTGTACCATCAACGGCACAACTAACGTTAACGTATTGCACGGTGACGCTAAAATAATAAACGGGCTCGACAAGAAATTTGACATAGTGACAGCCAACATCAACCGCAACATCCTGCTGGCCGATATGGACACATTCAAACAGGCATTGGCTAAAAACGGCATTCTGATATTAAGCGGTTTCTACACGGACGATGCAAAGATGCTGACAGATAAAGCCGGTAATCTCGGTATGGAGCTGAAAAAACAAACCAGCAAGAACGACTGGTGCGCTCTCGTCTTCGAGAACAAGAACGGCTAAACGCTAATTCCCTATCGTCAACTTGCGCAAGTCATAATAACTACCGTTATAAATATTGAAATCGACGTAGCCCTTGATGCCAGGCAGACGGCCAGCATCAGTATGTTGCCAAAACTTCCATTCGCCGGCATACTCCACCTTATCAACGTAATAATGGGCTATCCAATAAGGATAGTCGTCAAACACGGGGTCGTTCAAATAATTTATCTTGAATTTATAATAAGTGTAGATTATAGGTTTCACATGGTATCTGTCTTCGACAATGTGAAGCCACGTCAACACATCACGCTGGAAATCCTCGACCGTCACGTCTTTAGGCTTATTCTCAATATCGAGAACTGGCGGCAAATCCCCGTCAATCAAAATGACATTGTCCAAAAAAAAATATGCTTGGTCGCGGGCTGATGACTTATTACTCCAGAAATGGTAAGCACCACGAATGAAACCATATTCACGGGCTTGAGTGAAATTCTCTTTGAACTTTGGGTCAACAATGGTCGTTCCCTCGGTTGCCTTTATCAAAATGAAACGCACCGGGCACTTCTCTATCATCGCATTGCGCAACAATTCCCAATCTATATCCCCTTGATGGTGGCTTATGTCTATGCCGTGTATTTCATATCCGTCAGGATACTTAGCCTCACCATACAAAGCCCGCCAGCGAAATCCAAAAGGGCCAACAAATACGTTATAGAAGACCCAAACGTAGAACACCACAACACACAAGCCGCCTACCCACCACGCCCAACGCGGGTAGCGGCGGAAAAAACGTTCGCTTCTCCCCATACGCGAACCGCGACGGTTATATGAAGAACCACCGCCTCTTCTCATAGATGAAGTTCTGCGTCTTGAGACTCTTGTCTTATTGTTTTCAGGCATTCTACATTAATAAAATTAAGGCGTGCCTAAAAACAATGTGCTGCAATGAGCCACACACATTTCAGGCACACCTTAAAAAACTATCTTCAAAAAGCATCAGGCCTTGTCTTGCTCCAAAGCAAGGGTCCTGGTGGTTCTATCACAAACTTCGGAAGGCCCCCAATACTGTATAGGCCCTGGATATACATAGCAAGTATCCTTAGACCACCTGTCACGGTTGGCCTCAAGTTCCTTGAACGGCTTGCCTTCCAAGTCAACCAAAGCCTTCCTGATAACGGGTTTCATCTCGCCGTTCCTACGCTCAATATTCATCATCATCGTAATCGGCACACCACCAGCCACCCAATCGCTTGCAGGGCGTGTCGTATGCTTTACAACAGCCATATAGCCCGTCTTGCCGTTGGCAATAAGGTGAGCAGCACTTGCACCAAGAGCGTAACAATAGTCGGCATCAAAGTTTGAAGGAGCGGCACAACGGCCTTCATATCCAAAGAAGTGATGGAGCGAAGCAAACTTTCCTACATACTTGCCTTCTGCCTTCCATTGCGCCAACTTGGCCTCACACATATCAGACAGCAGCTTTTCTGTTTCTATAAGAGAAACTTGCACATTTCCATGCGGGTCGCGGTCCAAGGAAAGTTGGCGCGCAACATTATCCGGCAATGTAGAGAACGTTTGCTTATTGTCGTCACTCAGATGACTCATTATATATTCACGTTGAGCTACAGGGTCAAGTTCCTTATAATCGTTGCCGTGTGAAGCTAAAAGGTCATTGAGTTCCTCTATCAACTTACCTATTGACGGAATAAACTCAATCAAGCCTTCCGGCACCAATATAACACCGTAATTATCGCCCTTCGACGCGCGATAGGCTATCACTTCGCATATTTGCTCAACTATTTGGTTCAATGTCATATTCTTGGCCTTCACTTCCTCGGAAACGAGACAGATGTTAGGCTGACACTGTAAAGCGCATTCCAAAGCTATGTGACTTGCCGAACGTCCCATCAACTTTATAAAATGCCAATACTTGCGGGCGGAGTTGCAATCACGCTCGATATTGCCAATCAGCTCCGAATATGTCTTCGTCGCAGTGTCAAAACCGAACGATGTCTCTATCTGGCTATTCTTCAAGTCGCCGTCTATAGTCTTCGGGCATCCTATCACCTGCACACCGTAATTCTTAGCGGCATAATACTCGGCGAGCACGCACGCATTAGTGTTTGAGTCGTCGCCACCGATGATGACAAGAGCCTTGATGCCAAGCTCGCGAATTATCTCAAGCCCTTTTTCAAACTGCTCAACCTTTTCCAACTTTGTACGGCCTGAACCTATCATGTCAAAGCCGCCTGTATTACGGTAGTCATCAATAAAGTCCTTGGTTATCTCCATGTATTTATGGTCTACAAGTCCGCCTGGACCAAGGATGAAACCATACAGCTTATTGTCCGGGTTCATCTTCTTTATCGTGTCAAACAAGCCCGTAATGACATTATGCCCACCCGGAGCCTGTCCACCGCTGAGGATTACGCCTACATTCATGAGCTGCCCGTTCTCGCTGTCGCTTGGTTCAAACTCCACAATCGGCATACCATAGGTATTCGGAAACAACTTCTGTATTTCCTCTTTGTTGTCCGCGCTTTCCGTTGGAGCACCTTCCTTAACCTTGACATAGCCTTTTATGGCCTCTGGCAAATGTGGCACATAAGCCATTCTGGCTTTTTGCAATACACTTTTTTCCATGACATTTTATTTTTTTAGTTACTTTGATGTCGCACCTAACGACCGTGTTATCGTCGGCAAGTGCAAATTTAATAATTTTTGTCTATTCTGAAAAATAAATGGATTATTTTGAAACTTAATATTGTTTTTTTCCACCAAAGCATTGAAGTTTAATAATTATTGCGTATATTTGTTCCAAAACATTTTTAATATTTCAACATTATGGCTAACAAACGTGATTTAAAGAAATTGATAAACTATATCTGCGACGATTTGTTTTCAGAGTGCATCGCTGCTTCTTTGTACTGCGACAACAGGAAGAAAGAGGAAGTCAACTCAATTATAACTGCCATTGCCATGGTCAGGCAGAACTACATACAGCGCATATCGCACCCCGAACCAGGTATGCCGAAAAAAGATTACTTCAACGATTTAAAGAAAAGGCTGAACGAACAAATAGCTGAAATTACCGACAACATCGCCAACATCTAACCCATACATATTTTACCGACAATGCCGCAAGCATTCTGCAAATGGCTCTTATACAAACGTATGGGCTGGAAAAAGAACGTGACAGAAGACCATTCATGTAAATTCATAATCTGTCTCGCGCCTCACACAAGCAACATCGACTTCCTGATTGGTCAACTATACATGAGAGCCGAAGGAATGAACATTAACTTCCTGATGAAGAAAGAGTGGTTCTTTTGGCCACTCGGCATAGCGTTCAGGAAAATCGGAGGCATACCGGTATGGCGTTCAAAGCACAAAAGGATGACAGACGTGCTCGCCGACATTGCGAAAAGCCAAGACACTTTCCGCCTATGTATCACGCCTGAAGGCACAAGGGCGCTCAACCCTGAATGGAAAAAAGGTTTTTACTACATAGCCTTAAAGGCCAGGATGCCCATCCTTCTGTACGGTCTTGACTATCGCAGGAAACTTATACAATGCACCACGAGCGTCATGCCGAGCGGCGACATCGACGCCGACATGGCCAAAATAAAAAACTATTTCAAGAACTTCAAGGGGCGACACCCCGAGAAGTTCACCATAGGCTAATAACTATGCGCAAACATTTTCACATATCCATATTGTCCCTTGTATTTCTTCTGTCAGCCTGTGGCACGCATAAGCACGTCATATCGCAACAACCGGGACAACAGGGTAAACGCCCCGTAAAGGAAGTAAAGGCCAACATTGAATACAAGGGCTTGCCATGGGTAGAGAACGTATCAAGCCCAACCAACATAACCAAAGGACTGCAAAACAGGCACCTCTCCGTTTGGGCAAGCCACGGCAGGTATTACAACAAGAACAAAGGGCGCTGGACATGGCAACGCCCCGACCTGTTCTGCACCAACGAAGACCTCTTCACCCAAACCATCGTTGTGCCATACCTCATACCAATGCTTGAGAATGCCGGGGCTACTGTGTTCACCCCGAGGGAACGCGACTGGCAGAGATATGAGGTTATCGTTGACAATGATGACAAAGTGTTACTGCCATACTACACCGAGATTAACGTCAACCGCAAATGGCGCGATGCCAAGGCAAAAGGCTTTGCTGCCGACAACAAACCGTGCGGCAACAGGACTAACCCTTTCAGGCGCGGAACGACGCGCATGACCGAAGCCTCGCCTGGCAACGAATGCGAAATATCATACCAGCCACGCTTTGCCAAGGGAGGCCGATACGCCGTCTATGTAAGTTACGCCACACTGCTGGAAAGCGTGCCCGACGCACAATACATAGTCTACCACAAGGGGCGCAAAACCGTCTTTAACGTCAACCAAAGAATGGGCGGAGGGACATGGACCTACCTCGGGACATTTGACTTCGCCCCGGGCTGCAACAGCGACAACCGTGTCGTCCTGACTAACGCAAGTGCCTATCAAGGAGTCGTCACCGCCGATGCCGTGCGGTTTGGCGGCGGTATGGGCGTGGTGGAAAGGAACGGCGCAACGAGCGGACTGCCAAAATGCCTTGAGGGAGCACGCTATTACGCCCAATGGGCCGGTGCGCCTGAAAGTGTCTATAGGGTTAAAGACGGCATTGATGATTACAAGGAAGACATTTACTCGCGACCGTACATGACCAACTGGCTTGCGGGCGGCTCGTGCTTCGCGCCATACTCCGAGGGTCTCGGCGTGCCCATAGAGCTTGCCTTGGCCGTGCACAGCGACGCAGGTTACGCCAAGGACTTCTCGTCCATCATCGGCTCCTTGGCCATCTGCACCACCAACGCTTCCAACGGACTGTTGGCTTCCGGCCTTACGCGGCGCAATTCAAAGACTTTCGCCTCTTACTTGCTCGACGGAGTGACGAAAGACATATCGCGGACATACGGACGGTGGAACAAAAGATACCTATATGACAGGAACTACGCCGAGACGCGCTGCGCCGACGTTCCGGCCGCAATAATCGAAACCTTGTCTCACCAGAACTTTCCCGACATGAAGTTCGGCCTCGACCCAAACTTCCGTTTCGCCCTTGCCCGCAGCCTGTACAAGTCAATTTTGCGTTTCAATTCCGAGATGCACGACCGTCCTTACGTCGTAACGCCGCTCGCGCCCGTAAACTTCAGTGTTGATTTCGCCGTTGCCGACACGGTCGTCTTGCGGTGGGACGCACAGCCCGACGCCGCCGAGCCAACCGCCACGCCCACCTATTATATATTATATACGGCAACGGGCAGCTCCGGTTTCGACAACGGCATACCCGTCCACGGCACGGCTTGCAAAATCAAGTTGCAACCCGGCGTGCTTTACAACTTCCGCCTTACCGCCGCTAACGAGGGCGGCGAGAGCTTCCCCACCGAGACTATATCGGCAGCATATAATCCCGGAGCCATCCAAACCGTACTCATCGTCAACGGCTTCAACCGCCTGGCGTCACCTGCCGTGGTCAACGACGCCACGCGCCAAGGCTTCGACCTCGATGCCGACCCGGGCGTAAGCTACGGCAAGACATTGGGCTTTTCGGGCAAGCAAATATGCTTCGACAAGACGAAGGCCGGCATGGAGGGCGAAGGCGCATTGGGATACTGCGGCAACGAAATGGCCGGCCGCATCATCATGGGCAACGAGTTCAACTACGTGGCCACCCATGCCGAAGCCGTGATGGGCGCAGGTAAATACAACATCGTGAGTTGCGCGAAGTCGGCCCTTGGCCGTTCCATCACCGACCTCGACAAATACGGGTGCATAGACCTCATACTCGGACTGGAGAAAGACGACGGATGGTCACTCCACCGCTACAAGACCTTCTCCCCAATGATGCAAGCCTTGCTGTCAGAATATACCAGCCGCGGCGGCAACCTGCTCGTCAGCGGAGCTTACGTGGGCAGCGACATGGGCACAAATAAGGAAACAAAGTTCCTCGAAGACGTGCTGCACCTCACGCCTGACGGCAGCTCCCGCCCGGCCTACCGCAACACCATCAGCGGCATGGGCACATCGTTCAACATATACACCATGCTCAACGAAGACCACTATGCCGCAACGTCAATCGACCACATCAAGCCCCTCGCCCCGGCATTCTGCGCCCTTACCGACGCCGACGGCCGCTCCGTATGCGTGGCTTACGACGGCAAGAGCAACCGCACGTTCACCATGGGCTTCCCATTCGAGTGCATAACATCAGCACAAAAGCGGGCGGCAATAATGCGCGGAATACTCAATTTCATGTTCAAGTAGACGAGTTGACAAGTAGACCGGTTAACATTTTATAAATATAAAAAAGCGGTTGAAACCTTCGTGTGGGTTTCAACCGCTTTTGGTTTTTATGCCATTACTATAGGCTTATTCCTTGTCAAGAAGGATGTTCATCATCTCGCAGGCAGCCTTGGCAACCGATGTGCCCGGACCGAAGATTGCGGCTACGCCGGCCTTGTAAAGGAAGTCATAGTCTTGCGCGGGGATTACGCCGCCGGCGATTACCATGATGTCCTCACGACCGAGCTTCTTCAATTCCTCGATTAACTGCGGGATGAGCGTCTTGTGGCCGGCGGCCAAAGAGCTTGCACCCACTATGTGCACGTCGTTCTCTACGGCCTCACGGGCTGCCTCCGCAGGAGTCTGGAACAACGGGCCCATGTCTACGTCGAAACCGCAGTCGGCATAGCCCGTGGCTACGACCTTTGCCCCGCGGTCGTGGCCGTCCTGCCCCATCTTGGCGATGAAGATACGTGGACGGCGGCCTTCCTTCTTGGCGAACTCCTCTGTCAACTCGCAAGCCTTGGCGAAGTCGGGGTCGCTCTTGCTTTCTGATGAATACACGCCTGATATAGTTCTAATTACTGCTTTATAACGGCCTACTACCTTTTCGCAGGCATCACTTATTTCGCCGAGAGTACAACGCGCCTTGGCGCACTCAACGGCAAGTTCGAGAAGATTACCCTCTCCTGTGCGGACGCATTCGGTCAGGGCGTCGAGAGTCTGCTGCACCTTGGCGTTGTCGCGCTCGGCACGCAGCTTGGCGAGGCCTTCCTCCTGCTCCTTGCGCACGGCCGAGTTGTCAACCTCAAGGATGTCGATGGGGTCTTCGTGGTCAAGACGGTACTTGTTTGTACCGACGATTGTCTGCGCTCCGCTGTCGATGCGGGCCTGTGTGCGGGCAGCGGCTTCCTCTATGCGCATCTTGGGCACGCCGGTCTCTATGGCCTTGGCCATTCCGCCGAGTTTCTCTATTTCCTCGATGTGTTCCCAAGCCTTGTGTGCAAGTTCGTTGGTAAGGCTCTCAACGTAATATGAACCGGCCCACGGGTCGATGTGCTTGCATATTTTCGTCTCGTTCTGTATGTATATTTGCGTGTTGCGGGCGATGCGCGCCGAGAAGTCAGTAGGCAGGGCTATGGCCTCGTCGAGGGCGTTGGTGTGCAAGCTCTGCGTATGGCCGAGAGCGGCGGTCATGGCCTCGATGCAGGTACGGCCAACGTTGTTGAACGGGTCTTGCTCGGTGAGCGACCAGCCTGACGTCTGGCAGTGGGTACGCAACATGAGCGACTTGGGGTTCTTCGGATTGAACTGCTGGATAATCTTCGCCCACAGCATACGCGCGGCACGCATCTTGGCAACCTCCATAAAGTGGTTCATCGAGATGCCCCAGAAGAACGAGAGGCGCGGCGCGAAGGCGTCTATGTCAAGCCCGGCGTTCACTCCGGCACGCACATACTCCAAGCCATCGGCCAAGGTATATGCCAACTCTATGTCGGCCGTTGCACCGGCCTCCTGCATATGGTAACCAGAGATTGAGATAGAGTTGAACTTGGGCATGAACTTCGACGTGTAAGCGAAAATGTCGCTTATTATCCTCATCGAGAATGCGGGCGGATATATATAGGTGTTACGCACCATGAACTCCTTGAGAATGTCGTTCTGGATGGTGCCGGCCATTTCCTCAAGTTTCGCGCCCTGCTCAAGCCCTGTCACGATGTAGAACGCCATGATGGGCAGCACGGCTCCGTTCATGGTCATCGAGACTGACATCTTGTTCAGCGGAATACCGTTGAACAACACCTTCATGTTCTCAACCGAGCATATTGACACGCCGGCCTTGCCGACGTCACCGATTACGCGCGCATTGTCGGGGTCATAACCACGGTGGGTAGGAAGGTCGAACGCAACCGACAGACCTTTCTGCCCGCTGGCAAGGTTGCGGCGGTAGAAAGCGTTGCTCTCCTCAGCCGTAGAGAAGCCGGCATACTGGCGGATTGTCCACGGGCGGAACGGATACATCATGCTGTACGGGCCGCGCAGGAAGGGCGGCAAGCCCGCCGTATAGTCAAGATGCTCCATGCCCTCAAGGTCTTCCTTGGTGTATGCGGGCTTCACCATTATGTGTTCAGGCGTCCTCCAGTCAGGGTTAATGCCGTTGCTTTTCTGCCAAGCTGCATCGTCAGTGGCCTTTATGCCTGAAAATATGTCGATGTCGTTGAAATTCTTTCTCATTTTATTCCCAATTTAGCGTTATACTCTTTCAATGTCTCAAGCACGTTGCAACGCACATGTATGAAGTTCTCTATGCCAGCGGCCTTGAGGTCGTCCATGCAGGCCGGTGCACCTGCGACAACGAACATGGCCCTTCCGTCAAGATACTTGAATGCGGGAACGGCATATTCGGCATATTCATCATCGCTTGAGCACAGCACAACGATGTCGGCCCCGGCCTTCAAGGCGGCGTCAACGCCTTCCTCTACGGTCTTGAAGCCAAGGTTGTCAACCACCTTGTAACCGGCGCAGGCAAGGAAATTGCAGCTGAACTGGGCGCGTGCCTGGCGCATGGCAAGATTGCCGATGGTCAGCATGAAGGCTACCGGCACCTTGCCGCTTTCCTCCACCTTGAGACGCAAGTCTTCGTAGTCGGCGGCAAGACGTGTTGTCTCGATAGCCTTGAACGTTGCCTCGTGTGCATGGCCATGGCCCTTGCCGCACGAGCAAGAGCACTGCGACGGGCGCTTGCCTTCTGACTTTTCAATGAAATTGGGGAATTGGTTAGTACCGAGAATGAACTCCTTGCGCTTGGCGGCAGCATCATGCCGCTTGGCGTTCGTGGCGTTGATGTCGTCCTGCACAACACCTTTCTTTATAGCCTCGAGGAAGCCACCTTCTTCCTCCACTTTCAAAAAGATTTTCCAACCCTCGTTGGCAAGCGAAGTGGTAAGTTCCTCAACAAAGTAGCTTCCGGCCGCGGGGTCAACCACCTTGTCGAAGTGGCTCTCCTCCTTGAGCAGCAACTGCTGGTTACGGGCAAGACGCTCCGAGAAGTCGTTTGGCGCCTCATAAGCGGCATCGAACGGCGTAACGACTATTGAATGCACTCCGGCAAGGGCCGCGCTCATGGCCTCGGTCTGTGAGCGGAGCAGGTTAACGTAGCTGTCAAACAATGTCATGTTGTACTTCGACGTCACGGCGTTGACGCACATCATGCACGAGGCGTCGCTCTTCGGCTCGTACTTCTTGACGATTTCAGCCCAAAGCAGGCGTGCGGCACGGAACTTGGCAATCTCCATGAAGAAGTTTTCGGAAATGCCGAGGTTGAACGTCAGCTTGCTTGCGGCAAGGTCAACGTCAACACCAGCCTCTACGAGCTGGTTCAAGTATTCGTTACCCCATGCCAAGGCGTAGCCAAGCTCCTGCACGATATAGGCACCGGCATTGTTGAGCGACACGGCGTTTACCGACACGCAGCGGAAGCGCGGATAATCCTTCAACGCCTCGACTATGCGCGGGGCAAGGGCAAGGATGTGCGTTGCGTCATGGCCTTTCATGACGATTTTCTCCATCGGGTCCCAGTCGAGCGAGCCGTTCACCTTCGCCTTGTCGCAGCCCTTGCCGTCGAAATATGCGGCGAGAACCTGCGCAAGCTCGAGCGTGTGGCGCTTGCAGGTGTTGAAGTTCAGCTCAACGGCCTCGCAATCGATGCCTTCAAGCAACGTGCCGATAAACTCGGCACTCACGCAGTCGCCCGGAATCTTGAAGCCCAAAGAGTCTACACCTCTTTTTAATAGGTCTACAGCCTTGGCGTTTGCAGCCTTGGCGTCGTCGGCCATGATGTCCTGGCGCACGTACCAACAGTTGCAGGCCTTCTTGTTGCCGCGCACGTAGGGGAACTCGCCTGGCAGAGCCTCGGGAGTCTTCAGTTTCAGCACATCTTCCCTGCGGTAGAACGGCGGCACGTCGAAGCCTTCGTTTGTCCTCCATACCAAACGCTTGTTGAAGTCGGCACCCTTCAAGTCGACCTGAATTTTATCAAGCCACTCTTGCCTCGTAGGCGCCTTAAACTCGCTAAAGAGCTTTTCTTTACAGTTTGACATAAACCTTTATTTATATAAATACCTAAAAATCATCGTGGTAAGCGAACAAGAACGCCTACCTACTTGCAAATATAAGGCATTTTTCTGACACTTTGACAAAATCGGCTAAAAAATGATATTTAACCATGAAAAATGTCTTACAGATTTGCGGACAAGGCCTACGGCGACGTAAAAGCAGCATTAATAACCATGTCAATTCGGTATAAGACGGATGTAGAACGTTCCAAATCCCGTCCCGTAAATGCCTATATTTTTATCGCAAAGCGGCCTACACCTTACGCCTAACCGACGTTAATAACCACCGCTTACGCCATGGCTCACCGTTGCCGACACTACACTTCACCCCAAAAAGACTTGGCGGCAGAAAAATGCCGACTAACATGGTGACGGTGTTTAAGGCCATATATATAACAATGTGTCATGAGAAAAATGTCGGCGCGAAATGCCGAAACAGAATTCGACACGGCCATAAACCGGCCTTCCGCCATGCAAAAGATGCCCTTCGCACACACGCAAGGCATCATTGTAAACTCAATATGTGGCCTTTTGAGGGTGCAAAAGCCACATATTGAGGGGCAAAAAAAGGCTTTTGAAACCCCAAGAAGGCACAAACCATAGCCCCAAAAGCCATAAAACACGGGAAGCGAGAACTGCACACTTTGCCCGCAAAGAAAGATAATGCACGTAAAAACAAGACCATACGGTTGCACACGCAAGTTTGGCGTTTTCACGACTAAAAAGCAAACAACCTGCGCCGAGAGCACTGTCAATGTTAAAGCGCAATGCACAATGAAAGCACGTCACGCCGGAAGCGTTGCATTTTGTCAAACCAAGAACCGGCACAAGCCGCCAGGCGGGGGCGAACTTTATGAATATTCATGAAAAATAATTGCACAAAAATTATCGAATGAGTAATAAATTAGCTACTTTTGCAACGTCATAAAAACGTGTTATGGATTGGCTTATAAATTTATTCACAACAACTGACTCCGTGGCGCACATCGTTGTGCTGTATGCTATCGTGATAGCCGTAGGAGTCCTTTTCGGGAAAATAAAAGTCGGAGGCATATCCCTCGGCGTTACCTTCGTGCTGTTTGCCGGCATCGCCGCCGGGCACATAGGCTTCACGGCTTCTCCGAACGTATTGTCATTCTTGCAGGAGTTCGGACTAATCCTGTTCGTGTTCATGATTGGCTTGCAGGTCGGGCCCGGCTTCTTCGAGAGCTTCAAGCGTGGCGGAATTACGCTCAACACCCTGTCAACAACCATCATCCTGCTGAACATCCTCGTGATGTTCGCTTGTTACTACATATTCTTTGATACGTCGAACAACATGAACCTGCCCATGATGGTGGGCACGCTGTACGGTGCCGTGACCAACACCCCGGGCCTTGGAGCTGCCAACGAGGCGTTGGCTTCGGTGTTCGGCAACGGTGAAGTGCCGCAAATCGCCAACGGGTACGCCTGCGCATATCCCCTTGGCGTGCTGGGAATAATCGGTGCGACAATCGCCATCCGATACTTCTGCAAAATCAAACTTGACAATGAAGAAACTGCGCTCGACGAGGAGGAGAACGAGAACGGTGCGGTAAAGCCCCACTTCCTTAACCTCGAAGTGACAAACTCTTACCTCGAAGGCAAGACCATACGCCAGGTGCACGAGTTCCTCAACCGCGACTTCGTATGCTCAAGGCTGCTCCACGACGGCCACGTGACCATACCTACAGGCAACACCCTGTTCCACATAGGCGACCGCCTGTTCATCGTATGCGCCGAGAACGACGCCGAGGCCATCATCGCATTCATCGGCCCGAAGGTGGAGGTAGACTGGAAGAAGCAGGACGAGCCCATGGTAAGCAAGCGCATCGTCGTCACGCGGCCGTCAATCAACGGCAAGACGCTCGGCCAGATGCACTTCTCGAGCGGCTTCGGCGTGAACGTGACGAGAATAACCCGCCACGGCATGGACTTGTTTGCAAGCTCAAACCTGTCACTGCAAGTGGGCGACAGAATAATGGTCGTAGGCCCTGAGGGTGCCGTCAACCGCGTGGCAAGCGTAATGGGCAACTCTGTAAAGAGGCTCAACGCCCCCAACATCGCGACGATATTTATCGGCATCTTGGTCGGCATAATCTTCGGCAGCATCCCAATAGCCTGCCCTGGCATACCGGTACCTATTAAATTAGGCTTAGCCGGCGGCCCGCTCATCATCGCAATTCTCATCGGCCGCTTCGGGCATAAAGTCCATCTCGTGACATATACCACTACAAGTGCCAACATGATGCTGCGCGAAATCGGCCTGGTGCTTTTCCTCGCCAGCGTCGGGATAAAGGCGGGCGCAGGCTTCATGGAAACCATCGTGCAAGGCGACGGACTGAAATACGTGTACACAGGTTTCCTGATAACCATAATCCCAATCCTGATTGTAGGCACGATTGCAAGAATAAAATACAAATTCAACTATTTCACCATCATGGGAATGGTGGCAGGAACTTATACCGACCCGCCGGCATTGGCTTATGCTAACTCCGTATGCACAAAAGACGCACCGGCCGTAGGTTACTCCACTGTATATCCATTGAGTATGTTCCTCAGGATTTTCACGGCCCAGATAATAGTGCTGTTCTTCTGTGGAGCTTAAAGACATTAGGCAGGCAAGCAATCCGGAAACGGTTTGCCTTGCCTGCTTTTTTACGTTAAAACCGGTATTTTAAAATCCAACAACAACTCTTTATCAACCAAAATCTATGAAAAGAACCGTTTTTCTGTTTTGCGCCCTGCTTGCCGGAACGGTCTTGACGTTCGGCCAAGGCGCCAGGAACATCAAGATTAACGAGGTGCTCACCGACAATGAAGGCAGCCTACAAGACGAGTACGGGAAAAGAAACGCATGGATAGAACTTGCCAACACGTCGTTTTCCACTTACGACATACGCGGTATGTACATCACGACAGACCGCCGCGTGTTAGACAAGGGACTTACCGTGGCACAGCGTACAGCCCTCATGAGCTGCATCCCGAACGGCGACGGACGCACGGCAATGTCGGCCCGCGAACACGTAGTATTCTTCCTCAACGGCAACAAAGCCCAAGGGACATTGCACCTACAGGCAAAAGCCGAGAGCGGAAAGCCCGTGTGGATAGCCCTGTTCGACGGCAACGGAGTAGACCTGATTGACTCAATCTCCGTTCCGGCACTTGCTGCTGACCAGTCATACGCCAGGGTACGCGACGGCGCAGACCGCTGGGAAGTGAAAAGCCCGGGCAGCGTGACTCCTGGAATAGAAAACTTCGTACAGGCGAACGAGACAAAAATCGCGAAACTTAAACGTGAAGACCCGCACGGCTTCGGTATCACGGTCTTGTCAATGGGCATCGTATTCTTCTGCCTTGCGTTGCTTTACGCGTTCTTCCGCATACTCGGCATATTCATGGCCCACAAGCAAACCATCAAGAAAGCCGGAAAGATACAGCCTATTAAAGCGGCGGTAAAGACGGGAGAAAAGATTGTGGAAACAGGGCACAAGACAAAAGTGATACTGAAAGACGGGCTGCAAACAGGCGGCATTGACAAGGAGACATACATCGCCGTAATCGCAATGGCCCTCAAACAGTATGAAGACAACGTGCATGACATTGAAAGCAACATCATAACAATAAAGCCGCACCACACCAACTGGAACATATATCCAGAAGAAACCATAATCCCCTAAACACCAATAACGTAAAAGACGGACTAAAAACCATGTTCGCCAACAACTGTAAAACACAAAACTTAAAGTCAAATAACGATGAACAAGTATCAATATAAAGTGCAAGGCGTCGATTACGACGTGGAAATAGTCAACGTAGAAGGTAACGTTGCCCAGGTCAACGTCAACGGGATACAGTTTGAAGTTGAGCTCAAACAGCCCATCAACCCGGCCAATATGCCGCACAAACCCGTCGTGGCCGCCCCGAAGCCGCAACAAACAACCGTAACCCCGAAGGTTGAGAGACAGGCAGCAAGTACACCTGCGGGAGGCACAAAGGTTACGGCTCCACTGCCTGGCACTATCACCGAAGTCAAGGTAAAGGTAGGCGATGCCGTAAAGGACGGCGACACTGTTGTCGTGCTCGAAGCCATGAAGATGCAGAACAACATCGAAGCCGAATGCAACGGTACCGTCACAGCCATACTCGTCAACAAGGGCGATACCGTGATGGAAGGCGACGCGCTGATTACAATCGGGTGAAAACAGACAGGCAAGGCTGACCGGCACAGCAAGGAAAGACGCACGGTCTGCCGGTGACCGACAAACTTGTAAACCACAAAAGACAACAAATCATGGGATTTACAGAATTCATTTCAAGCAATTTCAATGAGTTCCTCACCTACACGGGCTTCGCCAACGCCGAGGCGGGGAACATCATCATGATAATCGTCGGCGCGTTCTTCATCTGGCTGGCGATAAAAAAAGACTTCGAGCCGCTGCTGCTCGTGCCCATAGGCCTCGGCATCATACTTGGCAACATACCGTTCCGCACAGACGCCGGCCTTGAAATAGGGCTGTACGAGGACAACTCAGTGCTGAACATATTTTACCAAGGTGTGCGCCAAGGATGGTATCCGCCGCTGGTGTTCCTCGGCATAGGAGCCATGACAGACTTCTCGGCGCTAATCAGCAACCCCAAGCTAATCCTCATCGGGGCGGCAGCCCAGTTCGGCATCTTCGGCGCATACATGGTAGCCTTGGCCCTCGGTTTCGAGCCTAACCAGGCGGCCGGCATAGCCATTATCGGCGGTGCCGACGGCCCTACGGCCATATTCCTGTCGTCGAAGCTAAGCCCCAACCTAATGGGAGCTATCGCCGTGTGCGCCTACTCGTACATGGCACTCGTGCCAATCATACAACCGCCGTTGATGCGACTGCTCACGACTAAGAAAGAACGCCTTATCCGCATGAAGCCGGCGCGCCAAGTCAGCCAGACGGAGCGCATACTTTTCCCCATAATCGGACTGCTGCTGACTACGTTCATCGTGCCGTCGGGCCTGCCTTTGCTGGGTATGCTGTTCTTCGGAAACCTGCTGAAGGAGTCTGGCAAGACCACGCGACTGGCCAAAACCGCAGGCAGCGCGCTCAACGACATTATCGTCATGCTGCTCGGCCTCACCGTAGGATGCTCTACGCAGGCCAGCGAGTTTCTCACGATGAAGACCATCTACATCTTCATCCTCGGTTTCATGGCGTTCGCCATAGCCACTGCCTCAGGCGTGCTTTTCGTCAAGTTCATGAACCTGTTTTTGCCGAAAGCCAAGAAAATCAACCCGTTAATCGGCAACGCCGGGGTTAGCGCAGTGCCAATGAGCGCACGCATATCGAACAACATCGGCCTTGAATATGACCGTCACAACTTCTTGCTGATGCACGCCATGGGCCCCAACGTAGCCGGAGTAATCGGCTCTGCCGTCGCGGCAGGAGCGTTGTTGGGCTTCCTTTCATAAGAATTGATTAAAAGGAGTTAAGGAGTTAGTGAGTAAAGGAGTCAAGACAATACCCTTGAAGGGTGTTAACAAACCGTCTACGGACAAAACATTTGTCTTGGCTCCTTTACCACACAGTTCCTTAACTCTTATTTTAATTCTCCGTCTACATTGAAAATCGCAATCATACACCCTGACACTTTGGCGGCTATCGGCTTGAAGCAGATGCTGCAAGAGGTTATGCCGATGGTAGCAGTCGATACATTCCGCTCCGTAGGCGAGCTTATTGACGCCGGTACCGACGGCTACATCCACTTCTTCGCGGCAACGAGCGCGGTGACTGCGGCACTCGCCTTTTTCGTGGAACACCGCCGCAAGACCATCATCCTGTCAGCCTCAACCGCACAGCAATCGCCTGTTGACGGTTTCCACTGCCTGTGCACGTCAGTGCCCGAGAAGCAACTCGTAAGGTCATTGCTCGCCCTTGAGCAAATGGCACACGCCGCGGGGCGCAACCTCCCGGCCGCAGTCACGGGCCAGAACGCTGCGAAACAGCTGTCGGCACGCGAGGCCGAAGTGATGTGCCTCGTTGTCAAGGGACTTATAAACAAGGAAATAGCCGACAGGCTTAACATCAGTCTTGCCACCGTCGTGACCCATCGCCGCAACATAATGGAAAAACTTAAACTGAAAAGCGTGTCGGCTCTCACCATATACGCCGTAACGCACGGCTATGTCAACATTAACGAAATATAATTTTATTAGGAGTTAAGGGGAGTTATCGCTCCCTGCGGTCGCTGATGAGTAAAAGGACAAATGCCCTGTTGGTTTACGCTTGGGCTAACGGTAGCAAGGTAGCTTGCGGGTGTCCTTAAAAGAAAAAACATTTGTCTTAACTCCTTAACTTCCTAACTCCTTAACTCCAAAACGAGGCATTTGCCCTTTAACTCCAAGCGAGTGAAACGAGCGATAACTCCCCTTAACTCCTTTAACTACTGGAGAAAACTCCTTTAACTCCTTATTAACTGTCGCTTTGCGACCATTAATAAATTTAATCGTTCATCAACCGTCCTTTCTCGATGTCAAGTTCCGGATAGGAGGCTTTCAGCGCGTCAACGCTTTCATCAACGCCGCTGCCGCCCGATGTTGCAAACGGCACGATGCGCTTGCCCTTAAGGTCGTGGCTCTCGATGAAAGTGTTGATTACCCTCGGGGCAACTCCCCACCAGATGGGATAACCGATGTAAACCACGTCATAGGCCGCCATGTCAAGGCTGTCGGCCTTTATTGCGGGACGGCTCTTGGGGTCTTTCATCTCCACGGTGCTGCGCGACTGCTCGTCGTGCCAGTCCAAGTCGGCCGCAGTGTAAGGCTCCGCCGGGGCTATCTCGTGCAGCTCGCCGCCCGTCTCGTTGGCTATACGCTGCGCCACGCGCGCCGTAGTGCCCGTAGCCGAGAAATAAGCAACGAGTGTCTTCGTGTCGTTGCCTTCTGCCTTTTGCGCGCCCTGCCCTGCCTGTCGGCAAGCGCTGATGCCCGAACTCATGGCCACGGCCATGGCCAATGTCATGATTTTCCTGATAGTTTTCATAATCGAAGATTTTTTTATCCATTGCAAAATTATGGCATAATTGCCAAACTGCGCATAAACATACAACAGAAGTTTATACCACTTTTACAGATTATGGATGTAAAATATTTACGACATTGAAAAACACACTTAACCAATGAATACGTCGAACATACACAAACGCAATGCGCCCGCCGGCGAACGGCATTCCGATATGTGCCCTTTTACGCTGCAATTAATGCCCTTTTGCGCTGCAATATGTGGCTTTTCAGCCCGTAAAAGGACACATATTGCGCAAGCACCAAAGTCTGCCACAACGGTTAGCAATAAAAACATCCGCGCAAAAGGCTAATACCTTAACTTACGAACTACCAAAAAGAAAAAGCATTTGTCGTAACTCCTTAACTTCATAACTCCTTAACTCCCAAACAAAGTATTTGCCTTTAACTCCTTAGCGACCGCATGGAGCGTTCACTCCTTTAAACTTTAACTACTGAAGAAAACCACTAACTAAAGTAAAATATCTGTAAATGGATTTTATACCTTGCCTGTTCACGACATAAAAGACTACCTTTGCAGTTGCAATTATGTCGTGATGTACCGTTATCGTTACATATCGTTTTTACTGTTTACCTGTGTCGCTGCTGCGTGTAGGGCCCAGCTGTCCGCCGTAGTGTTCGACATGGAGACGCGACGGTGCGTCCCGGGCGTAACGGTGTACATCAACCCTTCAGGCAAGACCGTTACCGATAAATACGGACGGTTTTCCGTCAGTGACGACTGCAACAGCATAACACTGTCGCACGGTAGCTTCGAGCCTTTGGCGCTCGACAAGGCGTCCGTGCACGACACGCTTTGGCTGTTGCCAAAGTCGCGCCGTCTTGACGAGGTTGTCGTCTATGGAATGAAGCCCAAGCCGGGTTTTAGCGTAAAGGGAGTCGTAAGGAGTGCCACGGCAGGTGTAGGCAACAAGGGAGGTTCAGGTGCAAACTTCGATTTCTTCGATACATTCAATTTCAGGGCACGCAGGCACGCCAAGAGGCGTAAGGAAATAAAGGAAATGCTTGACAAGTATTGAACTTTTCAGGAGTTAAAGGAGTTAAAGAAGTTATCGCTCCCTACGGTCGCTAAGGAGTTAAAGGACAAATGCCTTTTCTTTTGGTGAGTTAAGGGGTTAGGAAGTAAAGGAATTAAGACAAATGCCTTTACTTTTGGAAGTTTTAAGTTTGCAGATTGGTTAATCGTTTTTACGCCTGTCACTCCAACGCCAATGGCTTGTCCTTGCGGTATCCGTGGGCCGTCAACGTGCAGACAAGTTCGCCCCGCTGGTTACAGACCTTAACCTCAAGGTAGGGCAAGCGGTGGTGGGGATGCACCTCTACGGCCTCCGCCGAAAGCACATCGCCCTCAAGGGCGGGACAAAGAAACGATATGCCACTCTCCACGCTCAACGTCAGCTTGCCGCAACTGTTCATCACGGCGGCCAAGGCGAGGTCGGCCAACGTGAACAACGCGCCGCCTTGACATACACCCCCCGCATTAAGATGCCCGCGATTGACGGTCATCTCGGCACGGGCATAGCCCTCACGCACCTCAACAATCTTCGCCCCTGCACCTGCGGCAAAGCGGTCGCGGGCGTTAAGAAAATCCTTTAAAGTCATATTTCCATGTTTTAATTGTCGTTTTCCCTTGTAAAACAGCATGGACACAACGCCATGCAAACGAAAAAAGGCCGACCTTACGACAAGCGCAAGACGGCCTTTCTATCATGGATAAAAGAAGTTCGTTACCTTGTTTACTTGGCGTAAGCCACGCTGCGCGTCTCGCGAATGACGGTAATCTTCACCTGTCCGGGATATGTCATCTCGTTCTGGATTTTAGTGGCAATCTCGCCTGAGAGTTTCTCCGTCTCCTTATCGTCCATCTTGTCGGCACCGACGATGACGCGAAGCTCGCGCCCTGCCTGGATGGCGTAGGTCTTCGTAACGCCGGGATAGCTCATAGCGATGGCCTCAAGGTCGTTAAGGCGCTTGATGTAGGCCTCCACGATTTCGCGACGGGCACCGGGACGTGCACCGCTTATGGCGTCACAAACCTGCACGATAGGCGCAAGCAACGTGTTCATTTCCATCTCGTCGTGGTGCGCGCCGATAGCGTTCACGATGTCAGGCTTCTCCTTGTACTTCTCCGCAATCTTGGCACCGTAAAGTGCGTGGGGCAGTTCGCTCTCCTCATCAGGCACCTTTCCTATGTCGTGCAACAGTCCCGCACGCTTTGCCTTTTTCGGGTTCAGCCCAAGTTCCGATGCCATTACCGCACAAAGATTGGCCGTCTCGCGAGCGTGCTGCAAAAGGTTCTGGCCGTAGCTTGAGCGGTATTTCATCTTTCCGATAATCCTTATGAGTTCCGGGTGCAAGCCATGTATGCCAAGGTCTATGGCCGTGCGCTTGCCCGTCTCTATTATTTCGTTGTCAAGCTGTTTCTTCACCTTGGCAACGACCTCCTCTATTCGTGCCGGGTGTATGCGTCCGTCGGCAACAAGCTGGTGCAGGGCAAGACGGCAAACCTCGCGCCTGATGGGGTCGAATGCCGATATGACTATTGCCTCCGGCGTGTCGTCAACTACTATTTCAACGCCTGTTGCTGCCTCAAGGGCACGGATGTTGCGGCCCTCGCGGCCGATAATGCGGCCCTTAACCTCGTCGTTGTCGATGTGGAACACGCTAACGGAGTTCTCGATGGCGGTCTCCGTAGCCACACGCTGAATGGTCTGGATTACTATTTTCTTGGCTTGGGCATTGGCGTTGAGCTTGGCCTCGTCCATAATTTCGTTGATATAACTTGCCGCGTCGGTACGGGCTTCATCCTTCAGGCTTTCGATAAGACGGTTTTTCGCTTCTTCAGCACTCAAGCCCGACAGTTCCTCGAGCTTATCACGCTCTTGCAACTGCATCTTGTCAAGCTCGTCCTGCTTAATCTGCAAGAGTTTCTTCTCGTTGTCAACACGTTGCTGCTGCTGGTCAAGGTCCTGCTTCCGGCGGCCCAGTTCTTCTTGCCTTTGGTTCAAGGAGATTTCGCGCTGCTTCAGACGGTTCTCGTTCTGCTGTATTTTTTGGTTCCGGCTTTGCACCTCCTTCTCGAGTTCAGACTTCTTGTTGAGGAACTTTTCCTTCACCTCCAGCATTTTTTTCTCTTTCAACACGTCCGCCTCTTTCTCTGCGGCACTTATCATCTCATTATATTTCCCGGTAATTACATACCTGAAAATAAAATACCCGGCAAGCCCTCCTAACACAAGGGCTATCACGGCAATCACAATATTTAATATCATTTGCTTGGTTTATTTATGTTAATATTCTCATTTTCCTTGTCACGAGCCAAGCTGTTGACGCCTAAAGCGTCTTCGATTTCAGTGGTGATTTTTGTGAGAATATTATCATAAGGTTCTGTATCGTTGCTCGATTTTTCAAACTCCAAGTTAATGGCAATGTCCAACATCGCCATATAAAGGATTTCCTTCTCGCTACGAGACGTCTTATATTTCTCAGACAAAGCATTGACCTTGTCTGTAATAAGTTTTGCAGCATTACGACAATAAGGCTCATCCTCAGGCATCACCTTCACAGGAATATCCATGTCGTAGACGTGCAATCTTATATGTAATTGTTCGTTCTCTCCAGCCATCGCCACTTAATTATTTACCACTCAGCAGCGTAATACATTTATTCACCTCCCTAATCAGGCTTGAAAGCCTGCGCTTGGCTGCTTCAATATCGCCGTCGCAGATTTCCATCATCTTTGCCATCTTGAGGCTTTCATTATCCTTCCTGGCCTGTTCCAGACTTGCCTCGAGCCGCTTTATTTCCGCCTCTTTTGCGTCAACCATCGCATAAAGCTCATCATTCTCTTTCTTCAACTCATTATATTGAAGAATCATTTGCCTTACACGGGTCGTAAAAAGCGTCAAGATTTTGTCATTTCCTGCCATTACAAGGATTTTGTCTACAAAAGTAGACCTTTTTTATCACATTGCAAAATATATTCAATGGATTTTAAGAAAAATCAAGTTTTTAGGCAGTTATGATTTTCCTTCAATGACATTCCATTTCCGTTAATTTTACTTTTTGCCTTTATCCTCGTCCACGTTCGGCTTCGGTTCCTTCTTGGCCAACATGACAACCTGGAACACAAAATCCGTTATCCATTTCTGGCTAAAGCCCAAACGCTTATTGTAAGAGCGTATAGCCACCACGGCCTTCATGACTCCGGCATCCTTGTAATCGTTCTTCGTGAATATATCTGCCACAGTTTTTTCCGTCATCGTGTAAATAGCCTTTTTCATGAACGACGGCACACGCAACTTGAATTTCATCAAATTGCCCATGAGCATCATCACGTCTTGCGTAAAGTTCTGGAATTGGATGAGATAGGTCTGCACATCCTGCATCCTCTTACAATTCTTACGGATGCTTTGGTCAAGTTCCTTGAAAAAGTCATCCTCCGTCTTGTACAAGTCGCTAAGCATCTTCCTGCAATGCTTCTTCTCGCCCACTCCGAGTTTATTGTTCACCGTCGGAACGTGCAAAGTTGTCTTGAACATCCTCAAGTCAGGCAGCATGGCCAGATTTGTGATACCCGCAGTCTCTGCTATCGCCGCCTGCAAGTATACACGCACGAGCGTCATGTAATCCTCCATTCCGCCGATTTTATGTTCTTTCGTATTGTTTCTTCCAAACAGTTTACTTAGAAATCCCATATCTTTTAATGTGTTAGTAAAAACAAAAGAGCCGAAGCCCTAAAAAAAATGCAAGTGCAAAATTACATCAAATGAGCCAAAAATCAAAATAAAATTTGATTATTATCGTTTTTTGTTATACCTTTGCAAATCATTGGCGGAGTTATTTTGAGTTGCACGGCGAAGGTTACGGTTTCAGATGGTGCTCTTCCATACTGTAAGACATGGCCTTTCGCCTCGTGAAAGACAATCTTTTGCATCATGAAAGGACACCTTTTGCAAGCCTGTCGGACACGAGTGAAAACCGTAAGTAAAAGCCGCCGAAATGCAACAAACCGCAAGATGCACCACAACAGGCATAAAAACAATTCCGCAACGGGGGCTTTGCATAACAATAACGAAGCGTGGCACACACGCAATAACGCATAAACAAGGACACGGAGAATGTAAGGCGACAAATTTCATACACAAACACATAACCATAATTATGAAAGGAATAGTACTTGCAGGTGGTTCAGGTACCAGGTTATACCCAATAACCAAAGGCATCAGCAAGCAGCTGATACCGATTTTCGACAAACCGATGATATATTATCCCATATCCGTATTGATGCTCGCGGGGATAAAAGAAATCCTTATCATATCGACACCTCATGACCTTCCGGGTTTCAAGCGGTTACTTGGTGACGGTTCCGCCTTCGGCGTCAACTTTGAATATGCCGAGCAGCCGTCGCCAGACGGTCTTGCCCAAGCGTTTATCATCGGTGAAGACTTTATCGGTAAAGACAATGTATGCCTCGTCCTCGGCGACAACATTTTCCACGGGGCAGGCTTTTCAAGCATACTCCACGACAGCGTGAAAGCTGCCGAGACCGAAGGGAAAGCCACCGTCTTCGGTTATTATGTCAACGACCCCGAACGCTACGGCGTGGCCGAATTCGACAATAAAGGCAACTGCCTGAGCATAGAGGAAAAGCCTATCCACCCGAAAAGCAACTATGCCGTTGTCGGCTTATACTTCTATCCCAACAGCGTCGTTGAAATAGCGAAGAACATCAAGCCGAGCAAACGCGGCGAACTCGAAATCACATCCGTAAACCAGGAATACCTGAAAACCGGCCGCCTGAAAGTCCAGGCCTTGCAACGCGGTTTCGCATGGCTTGACACCGGAACGCACGACAGCCTTAGCGAAGCGTCAACATTCATAGAGGTAATGGAAAAAAGACAGGGATTGAAAATAGCCTGCCTTGAAGAAATAGCTTTCACACAAGGATGGATAAGTGCCGAGAAACTTATAGAAGACGCACAACCAATGATAAAAAACGATTACGGGAAGTATTTAATGAGCTTAATATCTGAAAACGAATAATAACGTCAATACAAAAACATAAAATAGATGAATGAGTATAACAACGAGGTAAACCTCCAAGAAACGGCAGAAGAACAGTCTTCATTCAACTTCCAAGCCATATTCACGGCCATAATCCTTAACTGGAAATGGTTTCTTTTGTCAATAATAATCTGCGTAGGTTTAGGTTTGCTTTACCTGCACTACACCACCCCCGTCTATAACATCACCGCCAAGCTCCTCATCAAGGACGACAACAGCGGCAACAACAAAGGCAGCGGGCTCGGAGGTTTGCAAGCCCTTGAAAGTATGTCGAACCTCGGCATCATCACCACTTCTTACGGAATAGAGAACGAACAAGAGATACTGACTTCCACCGTCGTGTCGGAAGAAGCCGTGCGCGACCTGAAACTTTACGCCACTTACTACCTGTCAGGGGGCATAAAGAAAAAACTCTTATACAAGACACAGCCAATCAACGCTGACATGAACTTCGACATAATCGAGAAGTTCAACATACCTATGCAGCCCATAGAGCTGAAAATCACACGCGAACAGGACAACTACCAAATAGAGGGGAAATATTACGTGCCAAGCGACGATGCTGCCGAGGGTGGTCAATACGAAATAAACAAGACCATAACAAGGCTCCCTGCCATAATACGTACACAATTAGGCAACATCACACTTACGAAAAACAAGAATTATACGCTCGAAAACGGCAAGACTCTCGTCATCTACCTGAACTCGCCGCGCAGTGTAGCCCAAAGCTACATGAGCGAACTGACAATAGAGCCCACATCTAAGACGTCGTCCGTGTTCAGCCTCCAGATGAACGGTGAGAACATCAACCGCAGCATTGATTATCTAAAGCAATTAGTGATATGCTACAACCGCCAGGCCAACGAGGACAAGAACGAAATATCGGCAAGAACCGAAGCCTTCATCAACGACCGTCTCTTGAAAATCGACGCCGAGCTCAGCTCTACTGACGAAGCCCTCGAAAGCTACAAACGGCGCAACAAGTTGATGGAATTACAGCTTGACGCAGCGACAACATCCACAAACACATCCACTTACGAACAAAAGCTCAACGAGGCCGAGACACAGATAGCGCTCATCGGGAGCCTGATTAATTTTGCCAACCGGCCAGGCAACAAGCACCAGGTATTGCCGTCAAACATCGGTCTGCAGGACGAGGCGTCAACATCCCTCATCAACGAATACAACAAGATTGCGCTTGAACGCAACAGGTTACTGCGCACGGCTTCAGAGAACAGCCCTGTCGTAATAGAGCTGACGTCACAACTCGACGATATGCAATCAAGCATCCAGCAAGCCTTGCAACAAGCCCGCAAGGGTCTCATCATCCAGCGTGACGCAATAAAGCAGCAGCTCGGCACATACGACAACCAAGTGACAAAGGCCCCGGAGCAAGAAAGGATATTGACCCAGATTGGCAGGCAACAGGAAGTAAAGTCAGGCCTTTACCTAATGCTTTTGCAGAAGCGTGAGGAAAACTCTATTTCACTCGCAGCCACGGCAGACAAGGGCAAACTCATCGAGATGCCGCAGTACGACAAGAAAATAAGCCCCAAGGGCAGCATAATCCTGCTCATTGCGTTAATCCTCGGTATGGCCATCCCAGCCGGCATAATATACCTGATGCGCTTCTTCCGCTATAGAATTGAAGGGCACGACGACGTGGCAAGCATCACAAAGCTGCCAATCATTGCCGACATCCTTGTTGCGAGCGACAAGGCCAAGACCCGTGCAGACATCGTAGTGCACGAAAACCAGAACAACCAGATGGAGGAGATATTCCGCTCCATGCGCACGAACATACAGTTCATGCTGAAACCAGGACAGAACGTAATAATGTTCACCTCGTCAACGTCGGGTGAAGGCAAGACGTTCACAGCATCGAACCTGGCCATCAGCTTCGCGCTGCTCGGCAAGAGAATAGTGCTCATCGGCCT
The DNA here is from genome assembly GCA_944319815.1 of uncultured Prevotella sp. Classification (GTDB taxonomy): domain Bacteria; phylum Bacteroidota; class Bacteroidia; order Bacteroidales; family Bacteroidaceae; genus Prevotella. The sequence continues at coordinate 87,261 of CALUEX010000005.1, forward strand.
TGACATACGTAAGCCGAGGCTTGCCGAACTGTTCATGATTAACAACTACACAAGCGGCATAACACGCCTGCTCACGAAAGAGAACGTAACGTGGGAAGACGTACAAGCACAGATTGTACCGTCTGAAGTGAACGACAAGCTCGACCTGCTCATGGCCGGCCCCGTTCCGCCGAACCCGGCAGAGTTGGTTTCACGCCCAACGCTTGAACAGGTTATCAATCACCTCAAGCAACATTACGACTACGTCATAATAGACACCGCCCCCGTTGGCTTGGTAACAGACACCCTGCAAATCGGCAAGCACGCCGACATGACGGTCTATGTCTGCCGTGCCGACTATACCCCGAAGGCAAACCTTGCCATCATCAACACGCTTGCCGAGGAGAACAAGCTGCCTAACACGTGCATTGCCATCAACGGTATAGACCTGTCAGAGAAGAAGTACAGCTACTATTACGGCTATGGTAAGTATGGCAAATACGGCCGTTACGGCTACTCCGGCAAGGGTATGTCATACGGCACTTACGGGTATGGCGACTATTCAAAGAGCCACTACGGCAAGGCCGACGATGACTCTATAAAAAGATAACAAGGCTTGAAACAAGCTGGCAAGTGGCGCATTTGCGTCCTTGCCAGCTTGTTTTGCGTCATATTAATTCATAAAAACAAGCGATATAACAATGACAATAGCAGTAGACTTTGACGGGACTATAGTGGAACACCGCTATCCCGAAATAGGCGAAGAACTGCCTTTCGCCACCGAAACCCTGAAAATGTTGATAAAAGACCGCCACAAGCTCATTCTCTGGTCTGTGCGCGAGGGGAAACTCCTCGATGATGCAGTAAACTGGTGCCGCGAGCGCGGGGTTGAGTTTTATGCCGTCAACAGGGACTATCCTGAAGAAAACGGAAAGGAGAGCAACAACTTCTTCTCACGCAAGTTGAAGGTCGATATGTTCATAGACGACCGCAACATCGGCGGACTGCCCGACTGGGGCACCATCTACCGCATGATAAGCGAGCACAAGTCTTATTATGACATAATGATGGAGCGCATGGGCACTAACCCATACCAAGAAGCCCCAAAGAAAAAACGTTGGTGGCAAAGAAGTTAAGAATTAAAAGTTAAGAGTTAAGAATATATGCTTTGTTGAGTGTTTACATCGAATGCATATTTTCTTAACTCTTAATTCTTAATTCCCTTTTATAGCCTTTTGAACACAAGTCTCACTATCAGGAAGTTTGTCGGTATAGCGATGCAATACACAGGCAGCGGAGCCAAGGCCTTGCTTACGCCAAGCCAGATAAACAAGTTCAACAGACAGATTTGCAACAAGTAGTTGAACAGGTGGGCTCCACCGAACCCCACACCGTTTTTCACTGATTTTTTCTTGCGGAAAGTGAAACGCGCCGAAAGCACATAGTTTACCACAAAACTGATGAAATAGCCTATGGTGTAGGCTAAGTTCACGTTCATCAAGTCGTGCAGCAACCAGTATATGCCATAATGCAGCGCGGTGGCAACCACGCCGACCACGCCGAAACGCACGAACTCGAATAACGTTTCACGGTTGAATATCATACCCAAAAGATTTGTCCGTGCAAAGTTACGTCAAAACCAATATAAAAACGAGCCGTTATTTTCTTAAAACACGTTAAATTCCGTTTGCATTCCGCCACTTCGTTCGTTTATCTAACAGAAAGCAGTTATGGAACAGTCAGAGTTTGAGGACATAGCAAAGCACATTTGGCAAAAAGCCAACTGCACGGCACTCTCCATGTCAGTAAGCGGCGACGAGGCGGAGGACATCGCACAGGAAACGATGCTGAAGCTCTGGACGCTGCGCGGTGACATCAGTGACGCCACGCACGCCGAGAGACTGGCTTGCTGCATGGCAAGGCACATGGCCATCGACTGCCACAGGCGCAAGCGCACGGTGACTATTAACGATGCAAGGGGCGTAATCGACGAGAAGGCACCCCACCCCGAAACCTCTGCCGAGGACAACGAGAACATGGCATGGCTGAAGAAACGGCTGGCCGAACTGCCGCCCACCGAATACCAGATACTGCGGTTGCGCCAAGTGGAGATGAAGACCTACGACGAAATAGCCGAAGCGTTGGGCATACGGCCTACGTCGGTATCCACGCTGCTGGCAAGGGCAAGGGCAAAATTACTGAAGGACATACGGGAAAGGAGGATTTGACATGACAGACAACGAAATACGGAAACAGCTTGAACGCTTCATGGCGGGGCAAACCTCGCTCGACGAGGAACGCCGCTTGGCCGAATACTTCCGCACGCACGACGTGCCCGACGAGTGGAACGACTACAAAAGGATGTTCGCATGGTTTGACGAGGGGATGCCCTTCACTGGGAAACAAGCCGAAAAGCCCGACGGCAAGCGGGGCGCGAGACCATACGCCAAGTGGCTTTGGTGCACCATGGCTGCCGCCGCAGTGGCCGCACTGCTCATCATCATGGCGTGGCCGAAAGGCGTACAAGACGGCACTGCCGACATCGCGCCACCACAGGTTGCGCACAAGACAAGCACTCCAACGACGGCAACAGACTCGCTTGAGGCCGACACGACCATCGTAAGCCGTCCCCAAACGAAACGGCGCAAGCCGAGGATGAGGCGCGACACTTACAAGATAATGCCACCGAAGACATACCTCGCCGAAAGGCGCGACTCCGTAACCGAAGCCGAAAGCCTGTTGGCAGAGCAAAAAATCAACGAAATACTGCAGCAACAGGAGGACTCGCTCATGAAACTCGAAGAACAATACAGGCGCATGGACATCGGCATCGACATCTATACCATCGCCCTCGAGAACTATGACTTTGAGGAGGAAGAAGAATATTACTAAAAACATAACGACATGAAAACAATAAAACTTTTGGCCGCAACGCTGTTATGCGCAGCCTTGCCGGCAACAATAAACGCACAGGAGAACCTGAAGAAAGCCATCAACAACTTCGTCAACTCAACTGACATTAACGCATACTGCAGTTCGACGGCAGAGTCAAAAGACAACGACGACAACGGCAAGCTGTCATCCTTCTCACGTGAATACACGTTCCGTCTGCCACACGACAAGATGCCGGCTTTCGACAAAGTAATAGCCGCATTCGACAAAGACAAGGACAAGGCCTACCGCATATATTCGCGAAACGAAAACATGAGCGACGAAACGCTTGCACGTATAGCATACGGCGACAAGCTCGAAAGGTCGAAAAGCTACGGGGGATACAAGAACAGGAACTACCGCCTGATGTTCGTGCACGACGAACAAGACAGCCTGCGCCGCCATGCTTACGCCTTGACATGGTGGAAAGACCTGCCTTTGGGCTATACTAACGTCTGCATAGACGAATACTACAGCCTCAACCCGAATAAAGTGGAAACGGAGAACAAACTATATGACGACGCCACAAGAATAATAACGATGGACCCTGACGGCTCGATAGCCATAAACGACAGGCTGACCGGCTTAACAAAAGTGATAAGCACGGACATCGAAACCGACAAGGAAATAAAGACGAGCTTAGATTTCGTAAAGCGCCTCGGTACCCTAAGGGCTGCATTCATAAATCCTAACCTCACGGCGCAAACCGCCATGCAGACCATGATTGCCACAAAAATAGCCCAACTGTGCAACGACCACGGCGACCTGCCGGGCACAGGCGAGCGCCAATTTTGCATCGATGCGATTGAAGAACTGAAGAAACACCCCTTTGCCAAACATGATAAATACATTTCAGGTTTGTTCGACATCGCAATAGACAAACTTAGATGCGTAAGCAAGCCTTAACACAAAAATGAATGTACGCATATAACCAACACCCCTTGTAGGGACATAAATTTATTATGTCCGCACGTTCTGCAAGAACGTTTTTCATTGTTATTGACGTGTAGATACGCCCATACGTGGCGTGCGGACATAATAAATTATGTCCCTACAGTTGGCGGTTTGCGGATATTCATTAACAGAATACACTCTCTAATAAAAGGCCAAGGCCGTGCGGACAAATTGCCCGTGCGGCCTTGGCTGCTTTTATACGACCTTGCAAAAGGTGTCCTTTCACGTTGTAAAAGGGCATCTTTTACGCTGCAATATGTGCCCTTTTACAACGTGAAAGGACACATATTGCAAAATAGCCCCGCAGCAGTCGGCTAAACGTTAAAATCCATTTGCATAACCAACATTCATAAACAAAAGCACAAAGTGGAAACAATATATCAACGAAATTTACTAACTTTGCATAAGTTAAGCTGCATTCGGCAATACGAAAACAAGTTTTCATTACGCTTGTTCGCGTTTTCTTCATAAAAGATATACTAACGGATATGTGTGGAATTGTAGGATATATAGGTTCGAGAAACGCTTACCCGATATTGATAGAAGGCTTGAAACGCCTTGAATACCGCGGGTATGACTCGGCCGGGGTGGCCCTCATCAACGGCGAGGGCACGATGAACATATACAAGGAGAAGGGCAAGGTGAGCAACCTTGAGGCCATAGCCTCGCAGAGGGACACGTCGGGCTGCATAGGGATAGCCCACACCCGATGGGCAACGCACGGCGAACCGTCGGCAGTGAACGCCCATCCCCACGTGTCGCAGAACGGGCGGCTCGCCTTGGTCCACAACGGAATAATAGAGAACTACGCCAGCCTGAAGGAATACCTGAAGGGCAAGGGCTACACGTTCAGGAGCTGCACGGACACCGAGGTGCTGGTGCAGCTGGTGCAGTTCATGCAAGACGAATACGGCAAAGACCTTGAGGGAGCTGTCGTAATGGCGCTGCGCCGCGTCATAGGTGCTTATGCCATAGCCGTGATTGACAAAGCCTACCCAGACAAAATAGTGGTGGCAAAGAAGAGCAGTCCGCTCACCATAGGCGTAGGCGAAGGCAACAAGGAGTTCTTCATCGCATCCGACGCCCTGCCCATCGTGCCTTACACAAACCAGATGGTTTACCTGAACGACAACGAGGTGGCCCTGCTCAAGGTCGGACAAAAGATGGAGATAAGGAACCTCGACAACAAGGAAATAAGCCACGACATAAAGGAGGTTGACATAAACCTAGAATCGCTGGAGAAGGGAGGCTTCGAGCACTTCATGCTGAAGGAGATTTTCGACCAGCCACGCTGCATGGCCGACTGCATGAGGGGCCGTCTGCTGCTTGGTGAGAAGCGCATTGTGCTTAGCACGCTCAACCTCCACCGCGACGAACTTGTCAACGCGCGGAGGTTCATAATCGTGGCCTGCGGCACGTCGTGGCACGCCGGGCTCATCGGCAAACAGCTCATAGAGCAGTGGGCAAAGGTGCCCGTAGAGGTGGAGTACGCCTCGGAGTTCCGTTACCGCAACCCCGTAATCCTGCCTGGCGACGTTGTAATAGCCATATCGCAGAGCGGCGAGACGGCCGACACGCTGGCAGCGTTCCAGCTGGCAAAAGAGAACAACGCCCTATGCTTCGGCATCGTCAACGCCGTAGGCTCGAGCATTGCGAGGGCATCTGACACGGGCATCTACATACACGTAGGGCCTGAAATAGGCGTCGCCTCGACAAAGGCTTTCACGGGACAGGTCACGGTGCTGACGCTGTTTGCCCTCGCCTTGGCACACGAAAAGGCGACTATCACGCAAGAGGAATACGAAAACACCATTACCGAACTTGGCAATATACCCGATAAAATAAAGTCAGTACTCGCCGGAGACGATAACATCAAGGAGATAGCCCGGGCGCTTACATACGCCGAAAACGCGCTTTACATGGGGCGCGGCTTCAACTATCCCGTAGCCCTTGAAGGTGCCTTGAAGCTGAAGGAGATAAGCTACATCCATGCCGAAGGTTACCCGGCAGCCGAAATGAAGCATGGCCCGATAGCCTTGATTGACGAGGATATGCCCGTGGTTTTTGTAGCCACGCACCACCAACTGTACAAAAAAATACTGAGCAACATCGAGGAAGTAAAGGCGAGAAACGGCCGGATAATAGCCATCGTGACCGAAGGCGACGAAGCCGTAAGCAAGTTGGCCGAGGCCACCATATCCGTACCGCCCACTCTCGCGACGCTTGCCCCGTTGCTGTCGGTCATTCCGCTGCAGCTCATCGCATACCATGTTGCCGTGGAAAAAGGCCTGAACGTTGACCAGCCGAGAAACCTTGCAAAGTCGGTAACGGTGGAATGAACAGCCCTCTCCCAACCTCCCCGAGGGGAGGAGATTGGTAAACAGCTAATGTCTTAACTCCTTAACTTCCTAACTCCTTAACTCCAAAAAGAAAAGACTATTGTCTTTAACTCCTTAGCGAGTAAAACGAGCGATAACCACTTTAACTCCTTTAACTACCCCAAAAGATGACCAAAGATGATTTAAGGATAATATTCATGGGCACGCCGGAGTTTGCCGTAGGCACGTTGCGCGCCTTAGTAGAGGGCGGATACAACGTCGTCGCGGTGGTGACGCAACCCGACAAGCCCGTAGGTCGCCATCAAGACACCCTGCAACCGTCAGCAGTCAAACAATATGCCATGGCCCATGGCCTGTCCGTGTTGCAGCCGGTGAAAATGAAAGACCCCGAATTTGTTGAGCAACTAAGGGCATACAAGGCCGACTTGCAGGTGGTTGTAGCCTTCAGGATGCTGCCTGAAGTGGTGTGGGCCATGCCCCGTTTCGGCACGTTCAACGTCCATGCGGCCCTGCTGCCACAGTATCGCGGGGCAGCTCCGATTAACTGGGCGGTGATTAACGGCGAGAAACAGACGGGCGTCACGACATTCTTCCTTGACCACGACATCGACACCGGCCGCATAATAATGCAGGAAACGTTCGACATCAAGGACGACTATAACGTTGAAAACGTCTACGACGGCCTGATGACCTTAGGCGCGGACATAGCCATAAAGACAATAGACAAGCTCATAGAGGGCGACGGACACGTTGACTCCATACCCCAGGAAAACATCATACAGGCAGGGACCGAACTGCACGCCGCACCAAAAATCTTCAAGGATACTTGCCGCATTGACTGGAACTTGACTGCGGAGAGGGTGCGCAACTTCGTGCGCGGACTGTCGCCATACCCCGGAGCATGGACTGAAATGGCTACGGATGACGGCAAGACGGCCGTACTAAAAATATTCAAGGCCACGACTACAGCCATGCCATGCAACGGACGGGAACCAGGAACGATAATGGCCAACAACGGCAACCTGCTCGTGGCCACGGCCGACTGCTGGCTGCAACTCGACGAAATACAGCTTAGCGGCAAGAAACGCATGGACGCAAAAGCCTTCCTGAACGGCTATAGGGACATTGAAAGCTGCAAACTGCAATAACAAACGACAAAGGATGGACTACGGATTAATAAAGGACAAGCGCATAGCCGTGCTGCTGTCGGGCGGCGTTGACAGTTCGGTGGTGGTGTACGAGCTGGCGCGCCACGGGCTTCACCCTGACTGTTTCTACATAAAAATAGGCCCGGAGGAGCAAGAGGAATGGGACTGCTCGAGCGAGGAAGACCTCGAAATGGCCACCGCCGTGGCTGCAAAGTACGGCTGCAAGCTACAAGTCGTCGATTGCCACAGGGAATACTGGGACAAGGTGACGCGCTACACGATGGAGAAGGTGAAGGCCGGCTTCACGCCCAACCCTGACGTGATGTGCAACAGGCTGATAAAGTTCGGGGCATTCGACGAGAAGGCCGGGCACGACTATGACCTTATAGCAACGGGCCACTACGCACAGACGGAAGTCATCGACGGCATGAAATGGCTGACGACAAGTCCCGACCCGGTGAAGGACCAGACCGATTTTCTTGCCCAAATACACGACTGGCAGCTGCGTAAGGCACTGTTCCCCATAGGCGGATACATGAAGGAGGAAGTACGCGCCATGGCCGAACGCGAGCATCTCGTTAACGCGAAACGCAAGGACAGCCAAGGAATATGCTTCCTTGGGAAAATCAACTACAACGACTATATCCGCCGTTATCTCGGCGAATGCCCCGGAGACGTGCTTGAACTTGAGACCGGCAAGCGAATAGGACAGCACAAGGGACTATGGTTCCACACCATCGGCCAACGCCACGGACTCGGCTTCGGTGGCGGCCCATGGTATGCGGTGAAGAAAGACATGGGCAACAACATCCTGTACGTAAGCAAGGGATACGAGCCGCTGACGGCGTATAAAAAGGACTTCAAGATACACGACTTCAACTACCTGACGTGCAACCCGTGGGACGGCACGACGTCGGCAAGCGTCACGTTCAAGATACGCCATACACCGGAATTTCACCACGCAACCATCGAGACGTGCGGCGAAGGATGCTACGAGGTTCACTCCGACGACATGATACAGGGCGTTGCGCCGGGACAGTTCTGCACCGTCTACGACGAGGAGCACCACAAATGCATGGGCAGCGGCGAAATATTCATATAAACGCAGCGGCCTTTCGCTTTGCAATAAGACGCATATTGCAAGGCAAAAGGCCACATATCATACAATAAAAGGGCATCTTTCGCATGGCGAAAGATGCCCTTTTAGCAATCCGCTGATAATCAAACGCTTACGCAGTGTTAACCAATAAGCAACTCGGCAATTGTAGGATGTATATGCGTAATGTCGTTAAGACGCTCTACGGTGCAGCCGAGCGACATGAGCGCGCACGCCTCCTGAACGATGTCGGCAGCGTGCAAACCGCAAGCGTGGCAGCCAACAATGTGCCCGTCGCTGACTATCAACTTCAGCAGACCGCCGTCAGCCTCGTCAGCCACGGCACGTCCGTTGGCACGGTATGGCGTCTTTCGCACCGAATATTCAATGCCCGCATCCTTGCACTGCGCCTCGGTCAGCCCCACAGCAGCCGCCTCAGGATTTGAGAACACAGCCGAAGGCATAAAGTCGAGACGGATGTCGTCGGCACGCCCAAGGATGTGGTTTACGCACCGAACACCCTGCATGATGGCCGCGTGGGCCAGCATACAACGCCCGTTGACGTCGCCCACGGCGTAAATTCCGCCGACGTTGGTCTGCATATTGTCGTCAACAACAATGCAGCCCCTCTCCATAGCAACGCCAAGAGCTTCAAGGCCAAGGCCTTCGGTGTTAGCCGCGCGCCCCGTGGCGACGAGCACCACGTCAGCGACGGCCTGTCCCGGCTTGCGCTTGCAGTCGTAGTCTACGCGCAACGCACCGTCCTCACGGCTGATACCTGTAACCGAGGCTTGCATCACGAAGTCGATGCCGCGCTTCTCCATGGCCTTGCGCACACGTCTCGAAATGTCCTGGTCGTATGGCGGCAGGCATTCCTTCATGTACTCTACCACCGTAACCTCGCTGCCAAGACTCTTGAAGATTGAGGCAAACTCAAGCCCGATTACGCCAGCGCCGACGATGCACAGACGATTGGGCAGAGCGTCGATGTCGAGCAACCCGGTTGAAGTCACCACGCCCGGAAGGTCGATGCCGGGGATGGGGAGCATCCTTGAACGCGAGCCTGTGGCCACGATGATGTTGTCGGCCGTATATTCCTCTCCGTCAACAAGCACCCTGCCCACGCCTTGCACCACGGCCTCGCCGCGCACAAGGGTTATGCCGGGCTGGGCCATGAGCGTCTCCACGTCCTGGCGCAACTTGTCAACCACGGTGCGCTTGCGCTCCATGATTTTGCCGAAATCAACTGCAGGACGTTCGCCGCAAACCCTCGCTGCTGCCTCAACGGCCTCAGCGTCATGGCACATGGCCTTCGTAGGTATGCAACCACAGTTAAGGCAAGTGCCCCCTACGTCGCCTTTCTCTATAACAACGACGCTCAGGCCGTGACGCGCGGCGTATGACGCAGTGTGATAACCACCGGGGCCGGCACCTATAATAATCAAATCGGTCTTCATCTGCAATCGCGGTTTAGAATTTCAGTACAGGCTGCTTGGCTGCCAAAACGTCGTCAACACGGCCTATCGGGGTGTCATTAGGCGCACCTTTCACGGTTTCAGGTTCCTCCTTAGCCTCGCGGGCAATCTCACGCATGACGCCTATGAAGGCATCGATGGTAGCTTTCGTCTCGTTCTCCGTCGGCTCTATCATCATAGCCTCATGGAACAGGAGCGGGAAATAGATTGTAGGTGCGTGGAAACCGAAGTCGAGAAGACGCTTTGCCACGTCCATGGTAGTCACGCCCGTAGACTTGTCTTTCAACCCGTTAAACACAAACTCATGCTTGCACAAGCCCGGTATCGGCAGTTCGTAGACGTCCTTCAGGCTTTCCTTTATGTAGTTGGCGTTGAGCGTTGCCAACGGGCCTACCATCTTGATGTTCTCGCGTCCCAACGTGAGGATGTAAGTATATGCCTTCACGTCAACACAGAAGTTTCCGAGGAAAGCGCCGACATGGATGCCGTCACCGTCAGTCTCAACTTCATACCTGTCGCCGTTCTTCACCACGCGGGGCTTCGGAAGGAACTGCTCGAGCCCCGGCCTTACGCCTACGGGACCGCTGCCCGGGCCGCCACCGCCGTGAGGCGTCGAGAACGTCTTGTGCAGGTTGATGTGCATCACGTCGAACCCCATGTCGCCAGGACGGCACACACCAAGCATCGGGTTGAGGTTGGCTCCGTCATAATACATCAGCGCACCGCAGGCGTGCACCATCTCTGCAATCTCCGGGATGCGCGGTTCGAACAGTCCGAGAGTGTTCGGGTTGGTCATCATCATCGCCGCTACGGAGTCGTCGAGAAGCTCGCGCAGGTGGTCAACGTCCACTGTTCCGTCGGCAGTACTCTTCACCTCGACCACCTCAAGGCCACAAACCGCGGCCGACGCAGGGTTTGTCCCATGGGCAGAATCAGGCACAATCACCTTCAATCTCTTGCCGTCGCCACGGCTTTCATGGTAAGCCCTGATTATCATCAGCCCCGTAAGCTCGCCATGCGCACCGGCAAACGGGTTGAGGGTGAACTCTCCCAATCCCGTGATTGCACACAACGAACGTTGCAGGTTGTAGTAAACGGCCAGCGCACCTTGGCACGTATCCACGGGCTGCAGCGGATGCACAGCCGAGAAAGCCTTGGCTGCCGCCATTTCCTCGTTGATGTAAGGGTTATATTTCATTGTGCAGCTGCCCAACGGATAAAAACCATTGTCCACGCCAAAGTTGTTGCCGCTCATGTTTGTATAATGGCGCACTACGGTCAACTCGTCACATTCAGGCAACTCAGCATCAGCCTCGCGCCTCATTTCAGACGGCAACTCATAATCGCCAAACTCGTTTTCGGGCAAAGAGTATGCCTTGCTTCCTTCGTGCGAAAGCTCAAAAATGAGCTTTCCATATAACTTATTGTTCATGACTTTTCAGTTAGTTAGGTTGGAAATAAACATCAAGAGGCACACAGGCTGACAAGTTTGTCTATCTCCTCCCGCGTGCGGTTTTCTGTCACTGCAAACATTATTTCGTCGGCAGCGGTCTTTATTCCACCGAGTATTCCGTTGTCGGCCAGCTTGCTGCGCAGTTCGTCTACGTTGCCGTCGTACTTCACGCAGAACTCATTGAAGAACGGACGGTCGTATGACAAGCGGAAGTGCCCTGTCTTTACGAGCGCGTCATACAGGTAATGTGCACCCGCGTATGACAACTGCGCGGCCTCCTTCAGCCCTTGCTTGCCCATCACCGACATATAGACTGTTACATACAGAGCCATCAAGCTCTCGTTTGAACAGATGTTTGAAGTTGCCTTCTGCCTGCGTATATGCTGCTCTCGAGCCTGCAAAGTGAGCACGAACGCACGGTTGCCCCGGTTGTCCTTAGTCTCACCGACGATACGTCCCGGCATCTTGCGCATCAGCTTTTCGGTGCAGCACATATAGCCTACGAACGGGCCGCCGAACGACATCGGGATGCCGAGCGACTGTCCGTCACCGACGGCTATATCAGCTCCCCACTCGCCAGGGGTCTTCAGCAAGGCGAGGTCGGCAGCCACGGAGTTCATTATTAACAGCGCTTTCTTGTCGTGACAGCTGTCGGCCAAGCCTGTATAATCTTCTATTATACCATAACGGTTAGGCTGCTGCACCACTACACCGGCAACGCCTCCTTCTTCAAGACGTTTCCTTACACAAGCCAAGTCAGTAGCCCCATTGTCCTGACCTACCGTCTCTATATCGATTCCATGGAAGCGAGCGTAGGTCTTTACGACGTCAAGCGTCTTCGGGTCTACCGTTTCCGAAACCAAAACAGTGTTAGCCTTCTTGGCCACTGCGGCCGCCATCATGACAGCCTCAGCCGTCGCCGTGGTGCCGTCATACATCGAAGCATTGGATATGTCCATCCCCGTAAGGCGTGCCATCATCGTCTGGTATTCGAAGATGTAGTGCAACGTGCCCTGCGATATTTCAGCCTGGTAAGGCGTATAACTGGTCAGGAACTCCGAACGTTCCACTATATATGGTATCAGCGAAGGAGTGTAATGGTCATAAACACCCGCCCCCGCAAAACACGTCAGTTGCTTATCGTCACGGCAAAGGTTCTCGAAGAAGTGTCTTACCTCAATCTCGCTCATGGCGCTTGGCAAATCATAATCGCCCTTCAAGCGCACAGACGCCGGCACATCGGCATACAAGTCGTCTAACGACTTTACCCCGACACGGGCCAGCATATCGTCTATATCCTGCCGTGTGTGGGGAAAATATTTGAAAGCCATTATTGTCTAAGGTTTAAAGTTTCCATTATTAACTTAACCGTAAAAAGCATACGGCATGGCAGAAGCCTGCAGGAACGTTCCCCATACTACAAGCTCCGACCACACCATATTGCCAGCTCACGGCCTGAACGCCATTTTACTGTTTATTGCAAAACTCCTCGTAAGCCCTAGCATCCATAAGTTTGCCAAGCTCACTCTCGTCTGAAAGCTCTACCTTTATTATCCAGTTAGCGTAAGCGTCCTGGTTTACAAGCTCCGGGGTATCCTCCAACTTGTCGTTAACCTCTACCACCGTGCCGCTCACGGGAGCGATAAGGTCACTTGCCGCCTTGACGCTTTCAACTGCGCCAAACTCCTCATCGGCCTCGATGTCGTCGTCAACTTCGGGCATATCAACGTAAACCACATTGCCAAGGGCGTTCTGAGCATAATCTGTTATGCCGATATAGCCATAGCCACCTTCCACTTTCACATACTCGTGTGACTCTGAATAATAGAGTCCTTCAATAACTTTTGCCATAGTATTTTTATTTTTCTTTAAAATTAAACTTCACTTCTTGTAGTGCTTGTCGTAAAACCTTTTCTTTACCACGACGCCGGGAAATACCTTTTTACGTATCTGTACCCCTACCTGGCTGCCGAGCTTGAAGTAAGGAGCATCGACAAGCGCCATGCAAACACTCTTGTGGGTTGAGATTGACTGGTAGCCTGTAGTCACCGTACCTACCGTTTTCCCGTCAACGACAACCTCGTATCCATGCCTTGGCACGGCATGGCCCTCAAGCTCTATACCCACGACCTTGCGGCTTACGCCGTCAGCTTTCTGGGCTGCAACGGCTTCCTTGCCTATGAACTCTGCCTTATCCAACTTGCAGAACATACTCAAACCGGCCATCACGGGGCTTATTTCCTTGCTAAGTTCGTTGCCGTAAAGAGGCAGGCCAACCTCAAAGCGCAGGGTATCGCGGCATCCCAAGCCGCACGGTTTGCAACGTCCGCTTTCAATGAGCTTGTCCCAGTAAGTCCTGATTTGCTCGCCGTCGGCATAGATTTCGAAGCCGTCCTCGCCCGTGTATCCCGTGCGACTGACGATTATCTCGTTGCCGTTTCCGTCGGTCAACACTTTAGATGTATAGAACACAAGCTCCTTGCACCCAAGGCCGAGCACATCTTCAACCACGCTCTCGGCGTCAGGCCCTTGCACGGCCAACTGCCCGTAACGCGGCGAAGCGTCGTCAATAACGACGTCAAAGCCGTCGGCATTGTCCTTCATCCAGGCCAAGTCCTTATCCGTATTGGCCGCATTGATAACCAGGAAAAACCGGTCATCTGCCATCTTGTAAACGAGTAAATCGTCCACCGTGCCGCCATCAGGGTAAAGCATCATGCCATATAGGATTTGCCCTGGCTTTATTGCATCAACGTCGCCCGTGAAAATGTGGTTGACGTAGCGTGCGGCATCCTTGCCCGTAACGACGGCCTCGCCCATGTGAGACACGTCGAACACGCCGCAAGCCGTGCGCACGGCATTGTGCTCGTCGATTATCGACGAATACTGTATAGGCATATCATAGCCCGCGAAGGGCTGCATCAGCGCACCGAGCGCCAAGTGCTTGTCGTAAAGACACGTTCTTTTATTTTCCATACATATATTATAAGGTTAAATTTTTCTTGTAGTTAAAGGAGTTAAAGTAGTTATCGCTCGCTTCACTCGCTAAGGAGTTAAAGACAAATGCTTTTCTTTTTGGGAGTTAAGGAGTTATGAAGTTAAGGAGTTAAGACATTAGCTATTTCACCTATCTCCTCCCCTCGGGGAGGTTAGGAGGGGGCTTCTGGTCGGCCGGGAGGGGGCTTTTATTTCGTCAGCAGCTCCACCAAATCTTCCTTCGAGAGGTTCATCACAACGTCATCCACCCGCTCCGGCAGGGCCTCCGCAACCGCATCACGTTCAAGCCTCACGCCGACGAGCCGCAACATAAGGCCGTCCACGTCGCCCATAGCGAAATAGTCACCGTCCAGGCGGGCAGCCTTGATTACGCCGCCCTTTACGTCAAGACGCGCCTCAAGCACGCCCACGCCCTCTATCCTGCGCCGCCGTGTCACGGTGTGGCGTGGGTCATGGCCATAGATGAAGTCGTGCGATAGATACGTCGCGCGCTCCGTCTCCTCTATCATCGCCACGTCGCCGGCCGTCAACTTCAGTTCGCCGTCGCACAGGTTGCGGCGTGCCTCCGCCTTAAAGTCGGCAATGCCCATATCCAAGTAGTCCTTCAACAGCCCCACGTGCGCCCTTACGCTCGCCACGCCGCCAGCCGCCGGCTTGCCGTCCGTAGGTGTTATGGCGCGCACCATGTTCTCCATGTCGGTGTCATAGAGCATCGTGCCGTGCACGATGTCGCGCCCCGGCATACGGTAGAAAGCGTTGCCCGACACCTTGCGGCCGTCAACCATGATGTCGTTTCGCCCCGTGGCCTCGGCTTTCACGCCCATGCGTCTCAACACGAGCACCATCATCATGATGTAACGGTTAAACGTCAGGCCCACGTCGCCGCCTCCCGTGATGTACGAGAACATCACGTTGCCCATGTCGGCATACACGCACCCGCCACCGCTCTTGCGCCTGAACAGGCTGATGCCGTGCTCGCGGCAATAGGCGGTGTCAACCTCTGCCGCCACGACTTGGTTGCGCCCGAAGATTACCGACGGCTCAACCTGCCAGTAAAACAGGTAGTCGCCATTGCCGGCGCGCCGCGCCACATATTCCTCCATTGCGAGGTAAAACGACACTTTACGTGTCTTGTCGTCAGGTAAGGTAACGTATTGCATAACGTTTTTCACATCATGTGCCGGCCAAGCCGGCCAAAAGGTTAACGCCACGGGCCGTGCCACGACCCTTCTGTTGGCAAGATTATTCAAGCGAACGCCGGCGGATGCTTGTTTTCCAAGACATCGGGCGCAGCTTATCGTGGGGCAAAGATAAATATTTTAGTTGTAAACATCGAATAAAAACACGAAATATTTTCATATAAAAGCGCACAAAACACCATGGGCGCTACATACCCAATCTTTATTATCCAACAAAAACAACATGGCGGCATCCTGCTAATACGCCATATCGCGGTAGTTAGTTCCTTTTGTGCAAATAGTGACAGGCAAGCGCAACGGCAAAGGGGAAACAAAGTTTGGAGGCTTGTTTTTACTGAAACGCCATACCGTCATTGCCAAGATTGTGGCAAATGTGTTACATAAACGGTTTAGGCCTTAGGCAAGAGTTATCGGCATTGACGGCACAGGTGGGGACATCTTGCCGAAGACAACGAGGCAACCTACCGCACAACTGACAAGCTACGCCAAGACGCCCAACTCGGCATCTACAGACCCTTGACGTACTTGTTGATGCACTTACGGTCCCAGTTGACGCCGCGCTTCACTATCCTGGCCGGACTGCCGGCTATGATGACGTTAGGCTCATCGAAGCGTTTAGTGACGATACTGCCCCAGCCTACGATGCTGTTGTCGGCTATGCTGACGTTCTTGCCTATCTTAACGTCCTTGCCTACCCATACGTGGCGCCCTATCTTGATGCTCTCGGCATAATTGACCGGACGGCCGTCAAGGTCGGTTATCGTGTGTGCGTCGGTACACCACACGTCTACGCCCCAGCTAAGCTGGCTGTCGTCGCCTATCGTCACGCTTGAGTTGTCCTCTTGCAGGTATAGCGTAACGCCGTTGATTACAACGCGGTCGCCTACCGTGACGGTGCATCCGTTAGCCGTGCGCGACACGCCCGGCCCCAGTCCGGGCAACTGTCCGATGACGAGTTTCAGGCCTGTCATGCCCAAGATTGTAGAATAACGCACGATGACCGTACCCATGTCAACGCGGTTGCCGTCACCCTTGATGATGAGCAGGAAGCCGCCGCCCGTCAACAAAGCCTCGGCTTCGTCTTCCGAACCGAAACGTAACGCCACGCGGTTGTCGTTCCCGATGATGGAAATACATGAACGCCCGAGCATACCGTTAATCCTTTCGTCCGTCATTTGGAGGCAGTCTACTTCCCTGTCGGGGAACATGAATACGAGATGATTGCCGTGTCCTTGAATGTCCATTGATGTTACCTTAATAATTATATATTACCCAAAATGGGGACGATACCCTGCCGACAACGGCCTTGGCATAAACGTCCACGTGATGCAAAGGTAATACCTATAAGCTGAATTTTGCTTTATGGAAGCCTTATTTTGCGTTTTTTTATTATCTTTTCCGGATACAATCATGCGTAAAAGGGCATCTTTCACCTTGCAAAAGATGCCCTTTTACGAAACGATATGCCACCTTTTACAAGACGAGAGGTGGCATATTGGCAAGTCTTTGGCTATCAGCAAGATAGCCACAAGGCAGCTACCGCTGCCACGTTCGCGCCCGAAGCTCTACAGGACGTTCACTGTGCGGTAATTGGCGCACATGGCTTCAGGCGTTAACCGCGGCGACTGATGTGCTTACTGCCTGAAAAATCCATGGTCATTGCTTTTTAGGTTTGATTTCCTTGACCACCCTTGCGGGGTTGCCGGCTACCACCGTCATTGGCGGCACGTCGTGGGTAACAACGCTGTTTGCCCCGACTATTGAACCGTAACCGATGGTTACGCCGGGCAGGACGGTAGCCCCGATGCCTACCCACACCTTGTCCTCGATGACGATTGGCCGCCCGTAAGTGGCACTGCGGTTATCGGGGTCTGGGTCGTGGTTGATGGTTATGAGGTTGACTTTGGGGGCAATGAACACGTCGTTGCCAAGGGTGATGCCGTCGCAGTCGAAGAACGTGCAGCCCTGCTGTATCCAGCAACGCTTGCCCATGCGGATGTTCTTGCCGTAATCTACGTAAAACGGAGGCAGGAGGGTTACACTCTCGTCAACCTCGCGCCCAGTGATGCGCGATAGGTAGCTGCGCACCTCTTCAGGCGTATGCCAACCGACGTTCAGTTCGGCGGCCAGCTTCATGGTGTCCCAGATGGCGTTGATTAACTTATCGTAACCTGGTTCGTCGGGAGAGACGAGTTCTCCCGACAGGTCTTTCTTGAAAATGTCTTCCATAAATCCTTTGCTTTTATGATACAAGTGCAAAGGTAAGGCATTAGTCCAAAAGGCATTTTGCCCGTTGGCTCAATTTGTTTTGCCCTGTGGCTCAATTATTGCTGTTCACCGGAGAGAAGCCGTACATCTCCTTATACGCCCTTGAAAAATGTGACAAGTTCCTGAAACCTACGGCATAACAGATGTCGGTCACCCTACGCTTGCCCTGCATTATAAGCTGGTGGGCAGCCTCAAGACGGCGGCGGATGAGCCATTTGCGGGGCGAAATGTCGCTGACCTTGGCGAAGTCGCGCTTGAACGTAGCCAAGCTGCGCCCCGTATAGCTTGCTATTTCGTCCATCGAAAGGTCGTACATATAGTTCTCGTTAAGGAAATCGAGGATGTCGATTTTCCATGGTTCGACGAAATCGAACAGCGAGGCAAACAAGTTCTTGTCAGTGTTGAGGAGGACATACAGCCCTTCGGTCATCTTCAACTTCAACACATCTTCCGTCGGCTTTACCCCCGAATCGAAATAAGGCAGCACCGACTCGAACAGGCTGCGGACATCAGGACGGTCGCCTGAAATGACGTACAGGCTCGACTTGCCACGCCTTGCATTGCCTGGAATGTCGTTGCGGTCGAGCTTATTGTAGAACTCGCGCAAGAAAGAACGCGAGAACCTCAACGCTACCGAAAAATAAGGCTTGTCCTCCAATGCATACTTTTGCAGCCACATACGGTTATCACGACGCATAAAGGCGCAACCGCCAGCCTGCAATACGGTTTTATTCCCATTGTCGTTTATCTCCAACTTGCCTGAACATAGATAGACAAGCGTATGCTCGCTGTTCTCGTGCGCACAGCCTCGGTCGTCAGTAAAGTAACTTGTGATGAACACGTTTGAGCAGTCAAAAACTTTTAATTTCTCCATATTCAACCCTGTTTTGCCGCAAAGTTACGGTTTTTATCCGTCAAACGCTTTGCTGCGCGGCTCATTTTTACGGCAAAACTTGCATAAAACCATAAAGGATTAGGCAACGTATCCCACCGAACCTAAAGCATTGGACGGACAAGCCCGACAACAGTAACGGCCTGTCAGCCCAATGCTTTATAGTTTATACGCGGCGTATGCGTGCGGCGTTAAACAAAACGCGAACCACAATAAAGAGCCGTTGCCGCTGTTTTTTAACATAAACCCGTTAGCTGTCCTGCGGTTATTTTGACGGCTAAAAACTGCCAACGGCGCAGCAACCAAAGACCGACGTGCGCGCAAGACATGGCCTTTTGCCTCACGAAAAGGCATCTTTCACGCCGTAAAAGGGCATCTTTTGCAAGGCAATTCACGGCCTTTCGGCAACACGCTGACGGCCAGGCAGATAGAGGCCTGACCTTTCCTGAAATTAGTTGACAGTTATGTTGGTTAATAACAGTCTTTGTTTACAATATCAGGTGTTATTCCTT
>CALUEX010000006.1 GCA_944319815.1 uncultured Prevotella sp.
TTGTCAACTGTAAAGATACTAAAAATATTTCATTCCCACAACTTTTTCAAAGGTTTTCTTATACCGAACTCACGTTAGTTTATTACGGTTGTAATGTGGCGTAACTTTCATGTTGAAGAAAATCATGGACACAAGGCAAAGCACAGAGCCTATAAGGTAGACCATATAGAACGTGAAGTGCTGGGCTATGATGCCGCTCGTGGCGATGCCGATACCTATGCCCACGTCCCATGCCGTCAGGTATGTGCTGGTTGCCGTGGCACGCTGGTTATTGGGCGCCAGATTGATGTAAAGGGTGTTCATGGCCGGGAAAATGACGCCAAAACCTACACCGAGCAATAAAGGCACGGCGAAGAACATAGCCTCGGCAACAACCATGCTGTGCGGTACTACAAAACGGCACATACTAAGAATGAAGAAAGCAGCAACTACTGGATAAAGACCTACGTGTATGCACTGCGTGATGTAGCCTTGGTCAACCTTCTTGCCGGCGACAAGGCGCGACGCGCCCATGCCCACCGCCATAAGCGTAAAGAAGAAACCTGACGGAACGTCGAGATTTATCTCCTTGGCATACATGGCAACGAAGTTTGTCGTCGCACCGTATGGGATGGAAAGCATCAGGAGGGCAATGCTCACAGGTATGCCCTTAAGAAGGATAAAGCGGTCGAGCGAGAGCTTACGCTTTGGCGCAGCAGGGTCTACGCCCGTATTTTGCTTATGCAGCAAGCGCGCCTTCAGTGACTCCGGAGTGCGCGGCTTTACGCACAAGGCGCACAAAAGCCCAGTGACGCTGAAAGCCATACCCGTAAAGAATATGCCATTATACGTTACATGGTCGTGCATGAAAAGTCCCGTCATGGGGCCAAGAGCCATGGCTATGTTATTGGTAAGCCCGTAATAGCCAAGGGCCTCGCCGCGCCGGCTGCTCGGCGTGATGTCTACGCAAAGAGTGTTGCCGCCAACAGTGACGCTACTGAAAAACACACCGTGAAGGGCCCGCAAGACGATAAACCACGTCAACACCCCTGCGGCCATATAGCCAAGGAATATTGAAGCGCAAATGAAATAACACAGAATATAAATAGGCTTGCGCGGGAACTTATCCATCAAGTAGCCGGAAAACGGACGGACGCACAAGCCGCTGACCGTATAGCAGCTCAAGATTGCACCAAGCATCGCCGCCGGACAGTTGTATGTTTCGCGCAAATAGAACGGCAAAACCGGGATGAGTATCCAGAAGCCAAAAAACAAGAGGAAGTTGGCCGCCAAGATAAACATATAGCTACGTGTGAACAGACGCTCTTTCATCTCCAGAATATAATGGTTAGTGAAATATCGCTTGAATGTTGTTATGCCTGAAAATCAAAAAGTTAAGAATTAAGAAAGATGCTTCTGCAAAGGCTCAATCGGCCTTGCGTTCCTTCTTAATCCTTAACTCACTATAATTGACTGAATATTAATTAGCCGCCTCGAACTCCTGCAAGAAGCGCACATCGTTCTCTGAGAACAGACGGAGGTCGGACACTTGATATTTCAAGTTTGTGACACGCTCTACGCCGAGTCCGAAAGCATAACCACTATAAACCTTGCTGTCTATGCCGCAAAGCTCAAGGACGTTGGGGTCAACCATTCCGCAGCCGAGGATTTCAACCCACCCCGTATGCTTACAGAAACCGCAGCCCTTGCCACCGCAGATGTGGCACGAAATATCCATCTCGGCACTCGGCTCGGTAAACGGGAAATAGCTTGGACGAAGACGGATTTTCGTGTCTGCACCGAACAGCTCGCGGGCAAACGTAAGCAGCACTTGCTTAAGGTCTGTGAACGATACGTCCTTGTCAATGTAAAGTCCCTCGATTTGGTGGAAGAAACAATGCGCACGTGCCGTGATGGCCTCGTTACGGTAAACACGACCCGGGCAGATAACGCGGATGGGCGGTTTCGTCACATCCATAACCCTGGCCTGGACAGAACTTGTATGACTGCGCAAGATTATGTTTTTGGTAACATCGTTTGGATTAGTCTCAACAAAAAACGTATCCTGCATATCACGCGCAGGATGGTCTGCAGCAAAATTCATCTTGGTAAATACGTGCAGGTCATCTTCCACCTCCGGGCCGTCTGCAAGCGTAAATCCCATACGTGAAAATATGTCTATGATTTCGTTCCTGACAATAGTAAGCGGATGGCGCGTGCCATGCTTTATTGGGTAAGCCGTGCGGGTAAGGTCAAGTCCTTCATCATGGCTCTCTTTTGCATCACATTGTTCGCGCAGGGAATTGATGCGATTAAGTGCAGTCTGCTTTAGTTCATTAATTTTTACTCCAACTTCTTTCTTCTGCTCTGCCGGGACATTCCTGAAATCAGCCATAATGGCATTGATTTCACCTTTTTTACTGAGATATTTAAGCCTTAAAGCCTCTATTTCCTCAGGCGTAGAAGCATTAAGGTTTTTCACTTCTTCAAGCAGTTTCTCTATTTTCTCGAGTATCATAATAAAAATAAATTTGGCTCTTATTAAAATATTGATGCAAAGGTAATATTTTTACCTTTAATCTACGTTATAAATCAAAATAAAGTTGTACTTTTGCGAAAATTTTGAGAGATGCCGATAGCATGGGAAAGGATAGCTATGGTTACGGTTAAGACAACGACCGGAAAGGGACGAAAACCGCTGGAGCCATACCTGATACGACAGTATGCCGTAACCTTCCTGACCAATAGATGAAATGTATGGAAATATGAAAAAAGGCGTTGTATTTGTCTTTGCGACGTGTCTGCTCATGGCGACCTGGACAACAGGATGCTCAGACAAGAAACCCGTTTCCGCCGACACGACGGCTGTCGATTCAACCATGTTTGCCGACACCACCGCTGTCGACACAATGGACCAGCTCATTGCCGAACAACAAATGCCTAAAGCCGCCGACGAACTTTTCGACGACTTTATCTTTAACTTCGCCGCAAACCGTAAGTTACAGATGAACAGGATAAAATTCCCGCTAAAAGTTGTTGATGGCAACGAAGTGACATTCCTGAAAAAAGCCCAATGGAAAATGGAGCATTTTTTCATGGAACAAGGATACTACACCTTGATTTTCGATAACATGAAACAAATGGACGTGGTGAAAGACACATCCATAAACAATGTCGTGATAGAAAAGGTTTATCTCACGGAAAAGAAAGTCAAGAAGTATATGTTCAACAGGGTGAACGGTCGTTGGATGCTTACCTCCATACAAACCAACGCCATGATACACAACACCAACGCATCATTCCTGACATTTTACCAGCGCTTTGCCACCGACAAGGACTTCCAACTTGAAAGCCTTAACAACCCCGTCATGTTCACAGGGCCTGACCCCGACGACGACTTCAGCACCATGACCGGAGAAATCGCCCCGGAAACATGGCCCGCATTTGCCCCAGAGCTTCCATCCGACTTCATTTATAATATAATGTACGGACAAAAATATACTGAAGGCAACCAAAAGATTTTTGTAATGCGAGGTATTGCAAACGGAATGGAAATGGAATTGACCTTCAAACGCATTGACGGTGACTGGAAGCTAACTGCCTTATCTGAATAAACCATAATTCGAGCTTCTGCTTGACATTAAACAACCAGGATGAAAGATTTAACTGACTACAATCTCAAAAGACATAATACATTCGGGATGGACGTCCGATGCCGACGTTTTATTGAATTCAACTCCATAGAAGAATTGCAGCAAACGTTAAGCTCACTTTCCATAGCCGACCAGCCGTTGCTTTTAATTGGCAGCGGAAGCAACTTGCTTTTCACAAAAGACTTTGACGGCACCATAATACATTCCGCCATAAAAGGCCATACGGCAACAAAGGTTGACGGTAACGTATTACTGCGTTGTGGAAGCGGAGAAACATGGGACGACATCGTAAAACTTTGCGTGAGGAACGGACTGTATGGAGCTGAAAACCTTTCACTTATCCCTGGTGAAGTAGGAGCAAGCGCCATCCAAAATATTGGAGCATACGGCATTGAGGCCAAAGACCTTATATACGAAGTCGAGGCCGTTGACATATCAACAGGCAAAATACACACATTTGCCAACAGTGAATGCGAATATTCTTATAGGTGGAGCAAATTCAAAGGCGAATGGCGCAACAAGTTCATAATAACACACGTGACCTACATTCTGTCTGAAACGTTCGCCCCCCACCTTGACTACGGAAACATAAGGGCTGAACTGGAGGCAAAAGGAATACAATCACCTACAGCAGAACAACTAAGGGAAGCAATAATAAGAATACGCAACCAGAAACTACCCGACCCCAAAATAGAAGGAAATGCCGGCAGCTTTTTCACAAATCCCATCGTTTCCACAGAAAAATACAAAGAACTTGCAAACAAGTTTGCAACTGTACCACATTACATAATTGACGCCGACCATGTGAAAATCCCAGCAGGCTGGATGATTGAACAATGTGGATGGAAAGGAAAAACACTCGGCAAGGCGGGAGTCCACTCGCGACAAGCATTGGTTCTCGTAAACAAAGGAGGAGCGAGCGGAAAAGACATATTACATCTTTGTGAAGCCATAAAAAAAGATGTCCAGGATAAATTCGGCATCGAGATAAAACCCGAAGTGAACATCATCTAAACATGAAACTTACTTTTTTGGGCACAGGCACGTCAGTCGGCGTGCCGACTATAGGTTGCAAATGCAAAGTCTGCCAAAGCACAGACCAGCACGACAAACGGTTGCGTGCATCTGCATTAGTTGAATATGGATGTAGAAGGATACTCATCGACTGTGGGCCTGACTTCCGCCAACAAATGCTAAATGTCGAATTCAGGAAAATCGATGCGGTGCTATTAACCCACATACATTATGACCATGTAGGCGGACTTGACGACCTTAGACCTTTTTGCAAATTTGGCGAAATAAATGTTTACGCCGATGCAATTACCTCAAACGGCTTACGGCACACCATACCCTACTGTTTTGACAAACACAAATACCCTGGAGTCCCAAGCATCAGGCTTAATACTATAAAGCCACATGAAAACCTGGAAATCGACGGACTAACAATAACGCCAATAAAGGTAATGCACGACAAATTGCCGATTTTAGGATATAGGCTCGGCAACCTCCTCTATATTACCGACATGAAAACCATTGACGATGAAGAATTTAACTACTTCAAAGGTGTTAAAACATTAATTATCAACGCGCTACGCTTTTCGCCACAGCATCATTCCCACCTCACGGTTGAAGAAGCTATTAGCTTTGCAAAAAGAGTAGGAGCGGATAGAACATTTTTTACCCACATGGGACATGACATAGGGCTGCATGAAGAAGTCAACCAGATGTTACCCAAAGACATAAAATTAGCTTATGATGGACAATCCATCGACCTTTAACTTAAAAATAACATACTTTTTGCTAAAATAACATAAAATCAACATACGAAAACGGCGTATTTTTGGCACAATACGAAAAACGCAGTACCTTTGCACCGTGTTTTTCATAGTATTAGATTTAAGGTTAACAAGATTGGAGTACGGCGGTACTCCTTTTTTATTTTATAACCTTACATCTTACCAATAAATGCAGAATACACAAAAGAACTTTAAATAAGATAAACTTTATTTTCTCTTATACTTGCGATACAGCTTCCAAACAAGCATGAACCCGTCTGCCAAGCCTGCACCTGTTGACATAACCGATGCCAATGTCAAGCCTTTTTTCTTTGGTGCCGGCTTTTTGAAAAGTTCTTTCCACAATATGCCAATCTGTTGGTTGTCTCTTCTTATTTCCGAAAGCACAACCTCCTTACGCAACCTTATCTCTTGTAAAGTCTCATATTTTTCTTTCCTCTCGATGTCCATATCTCGCAAATTACTCCGTCAATAAACTTGTAATAAACCTGATTAAAGGCCTTTCAATCCAAGTTTTCCTGAAAGAAACAAACAATATAAACACTATAACATAAAACAAACCCACCGCACCAAAAGCAGCAGGGTAACCGATGGACGAGCCTAAAGCCAAAGCTACCGATAAAGAAAGAAAGAACGCTATTGCAACAACAACTAACGCCAAGATAACAAAAAGCAGCAACGCTGTAACAACCCTAACGGTCTTGTCCATAACATCGAGCTTCAGGTATTCACCCTGAAGCCCGACACTATGCTTAATCAACTTGAAAAGCTGACCAATAGTTTCAATATTCTTATCGCTTGAGAACATTACAAATAGGCGAAATTAAGCTATTTCCGTGTCTGTTGCGTCCTTGATGTCGTCAGCCAAGTCGTTCATTTCCCTACGGCTCAACTTTATGTTGTGCTTTTGGCAAAAATCGTCAATGGCATCTGTGATTTTCACACGTGTGTCTTTTCCTTTCTCCGGAGCCAAGAGCAGACCTAAAGCTGCGCCGGCGATTGCGCCTCCCAAAAATGCGCCAATGTAACCTAATGTTTTCATAATACTTGTAATTTAATTATTATAATATGTGTCTAACATCCAAACTGCTGTCGCTGCGGGCGACCCGCACGCTTCATTTTAGTGATAGCAAAAATAATGATTATTTTCCAAATATCAATGTTTTCAACCGACTTTTTTGTTAAAAACAATGTATTTCCCTGATTTAACAAACTTTATGCACATGAAACCTGCCTATTTGCCTGATTTTGTGTAATTTCGCACAATAATATTCATTGGAACAAGTTTAATCTCCAAATAATAAAATATAGGAATTATGAGAAAATACGTGGTGGCAGTTGCCGGTCTTTGCATAGCATTGGCATTTACAGGTTGTAAATCATCTGAAAGTGCATACAAGAAAGCATACGAAAAGGCTAAGGCACAGGAAGAAAACCGTGCGACAGACCAGAACCAAGGAAACGAGGAAATTGCAGTCGTGGCTCCTGTTGTGGAAAAGCCTGCGACAGAAACCGTTGTCGTTGACAATGCAGACAACGTACCAGTAAGGCAAGAAACATTATCTGTTGTCAACGGAGCGGGACTCAAGAGCTTTAGCGTCGTCGTAGGTTCGTTCTCCGTACAAGCAAACGCCGAAGGATTACAAAGCACACTGAAAAGCCAGGGTTACGATGCACAAGTAGCTTACAACTCTGCAAACCAGATGTACCGTGTTGTAGCCGCAACATTCGATTCCAAGCCCGAAGCCGTAAGCAGCCGCAACGACCTGCGCTCACAATATCCTGACGCTTGGTTGCTCTATAACCAAAGATAAACATTTATTACGTGGCCCGCATATTGTCGATTGACTACGGCAAGAAGCGTACTGGGCTTGCCGTCACTGACCCGTTGCAGATTATTGCTAACGGGTTGGTGACGGTTGCTACGTCTACGCTATTTGACTATCTCAAAGACTACATTGCAAAAGAACAAGTCGAGCGCATCATCATCGGCGAACCAAGGCAGACTAACGGTGCCCCAAGCGAGAACATGACCCGCGTGATGCAATTTGTAAACCGCTGGCGCAACGCTTTTCCCGAAATTCCGATAGAATTTTACGACGAGCGTTTCACCTCGGTGCTTGCCCACAAAGCGATGCTCGACGGTGGCCTCCGCAAGAAAAAGAGGCAAGACAAGGCCTTGGTTGACGAAATCAGCGCAACCATCATTTTGCAAAGTTATTTAGAATCAGCAAGAAGGAAACAATGATTTTACCCATTTACACATACGGGCAGCCCGTGCTCCGTAAAATTTCACAGGACATAACCCCTGACTACCCCAACCTCAAAGAACTTATCGCCAATATGTTCGAGACGCTTACCGAGTCTGACGGCGTAGGCCTTGCAGCTCCGCAAATTGGATTGGATATACGTCTCGTGGTAATCGACCTCGACGTGCTTTCCGAGGATTTGCCCGAATACAAGGACTTCCGCAAGGCGTACATCAACCCGCACATACTCGAATATGACGACACCAACGTTGACTCGTCAGAAGAAGGCTGCCTGTCTATCCCGGGAATACACGAGAGCGTGAAGCGCCCCACTCGCATCCACGTGAAATATGCCGACGAGAACTTCAACGAGCACGACGAATGGGTTGAAGGCTACTTGGCGCGCGTGATGCAGCACGAGTTCGACCATCTTGACGCAAAAATGTTCATCGACCGCATTTCGCCGCTGCGCAAGCAGCTAATCAAGAACAAGCTCAAGGCCATACTGCAAGGCCGGTTCAAGTGCAGCTACCGCGTAAGGGCCGTAAGGAAATAACACTGCACGGCCTACCCTACCGCTCCGTGCCCGCCCACTGGGCACGGAAATATGTAACATTGTATTTCAGGACACGTTTTGTTATGCACAAGCTCCTTTTGTCTCTACTCATGTTGCTGGCGTCACTATCAGCGTCTGCCCAATTCAGGACAGACCGGCTGATAAACGTCGGGAGGAGTGCGCTTTATTATGAAGACTACGTCCTGTCAATACAATATTTCAACCAAGTAATCCTTGTCAAGCCTTACCTTTACGAGCCGTGGTTCCTGCGTGGCGTTGCAAAATATTACCTTGACGACTTCGTTGGGGCTGAAAAAGACTGTACGGAGGCCATCAGGCTCAACCCATACGTGCCAAACACCTATGAGCTCAGGGCTCTATGCTACATCAAGCAAAACAAGTTTAGCGAAGCCATCGCCGACTATGACAAGACCATAGAGTTCAGCCCTTACAACAAAGGGCTGTGGTTCAACCGCGTGCTGTGCCGCATAGAGAACAAGGACTACGACAAGGCCAACGCCGAACTCGACTCGATGCTCTCCATGTGGAAGACATACGCCAAGGCCTACTCGCTGAAGGCGGAGGTATGTATGCAGCAGAAAGACACCATAGAGGGTGCAAAATATCTTGACAAGAGCCTCGAAATAGACCCGTATGACGGCGACGCATGGGCATTCCGCGCCATGGTTAGCCTGTCGCAACAGGAGTGGAAAGACGCCGACGAACAGCTGTCGAAGGCCATCCACCTGAAGCCCACAACGGTGACGAACTACGTAAACCGAGCCTTGGCGCGTTATAACACCAACAACCTGAACGGCGCGCTTGCCGACTATGACAAGGCCCTTGAGCTTGACCCCAACAATTTCCTTGCCCACTATAACCGAGGACAGCTGCGCGTGCAGGTGGGCGACGACAACCGCGCCATTGAAGACTTCAACTACATCATCAACCTTGAGCCGGAGAACGTCATGGCCATATACAACCGCGCAATCCTCCTTGAACGCACGGGCGACATCTACGGCGCAATCAGGGACTACACTAAAATCATCGACAAGTTCCCGAACTTCTGGGTGGGACTTAACAACCGCGCACGCTGTTACCGCAAGGTGGGGCTGACGGCAAAGGCCGAGCTTGACGAGTTCAAGATTTTCAAGGCACAGATGGAAAAGTCTTACGGCCGACAGCAACGCTGGAGCAAGCGCAAGCAGCACGAGGTGAGGAAGATGAGCGAAATTGACTTCGACAAGTACAACCAGCTCGTCGTGGCCGACGAGAACACCGTGGAACACGAATACTCAACGGTTTACCGCGGACACGTGCAGAACAGGAAAATCGACGTGGTGTTCCTGCCGATGTTCCAGCTGTCGTTCAGCCAGTACGACAACGGCGTGAAGTCGTACCAGGCCTTCGACAAGGACGTCGAGAAATTCAACTTCGAGCAGAAACCGCTGCATAAATTATATATAAGGTGTGGGGCAAAGACCCTCACCGAGCAGGAAAGCAAGGCCGCGTTTACGCTCATCGACACGCTTACGGCTGCCATCGACGCATCGCGCGACCTGCGCAAGGACAAGGGCCTAATCCTGCAACGCGCCGTAGCCAACAGCGTGGTGCAGAACTATGCCGACGCCATAAGCGACCTGACGGCCTACATCCAGACCGACAGCACGTCGTCAATAGCCTACTGGCAGCGGGCCGTATGCCAGGCCAGGATGAACGACTACGACGCATCACGCGGCGAGGACGTAAGGCTGAAAACGGCCGGCGCAATAGCCGACCTCGACAAGGCCATCAGCCTGAACACCGGCAACGCCTACCTTTACTTCGACCGTGGCAACATACACGCCGAAAGCAAGGACTACCAGCAGGCCATCGCCGACTACGACAAGGCCATCAGCCTCGACCCGAAACTCGCCGAGGCATACTATAACCGCGGCATCGCCTACATCAACATCGGCAAGACCGACATAGGCATCAGCGACCTCAGCAAGGCTGGCGAGTTAGGCCTCTACGACGCTTACAGCGCAATAAAGAAGTACAGCAAGAAGTAGCCGCCAGCCCCACCCCGCCAGCCGACACAAAAGACCAAATACAAATACATTACGAAAGGCCGTGTTTCGCGATGCGAAACACGGCCTTTTACGTCCCCGTTCGTGCTCTTTTAAAAGATGAAAGGACACGTATTGTAATTACGCAGGCATCCAATACATTTGGAGATGAACTATAAAATCAAGGTGTTAACTTGTAAATCAAAATAAAATCCGTTGTTGTAGGATATTACATAATGGATTTTTTGTATTTTTGTAAACAAATTTGTTGGAATAAAATTTTAAGGATATGATTAAAAAGTCATTGAAACAATATTGTGATGAAATAGACCCTTGGGATTCTTGGATGAATAATTACAAAAAATATGTACCTCTATTTATTAAAGAAGCGGCAACTAAGACACATTGGGAAACTTGGGAAAAGGATGTTTTTAAAGAGTTTTTCGAACAGTCTAACGACCAGTGTGTTTCTTCTTTGAAACAAGGATATTTTACTAAAAAAGAACAACAACAAATTAAAGAACATTGGGAAGAACTTGCTCCTTTATTGAAAAAGATAGCAGATAGTCAGAATCAACCTCTGTGGGAGGTGTATCAAGAGATAAAAAAATGGATAAGACGTTTCACATCTCAAGATAGGAAAGCTGCTACAAATCGTTTGATAGCTTCTTTACAACCTAATCTTTTGTGTACAATTGTCAATGAAGACAAATTGTGGGAACTATTCAACAAATTGGAAACATACACTACAGTAGAACACATTGATTTCGTTTGGGGAAATTGGTTTAAAAACAGCTATAATATATTTAAGCTTTTTCAAAAAGAGCTACAGCCTCAAAATGCAATGGATATAGTAACATACCCTTGGCAGATTTTGGAACATTTAAGATACATTCAAAAGGAACAAAATAACATGAGCAACTATATAGAGGAGAAAAAAGAACTCATTGAAAAGAATTACAATTTAATTCTTACAGGAGCCCCAGGAACAGGCAAAACTTATCTGGCAAAAGAAATAGCAAAAGCAATGGGGGCAGAGTATGATTTCGTCCAGTTTCATCCGTCATACGATTATACGGATTTTGTGGAAGGCCTACGTCCGACACCGCCTGATAATAATGGTAATATTGGTTTTGAAAGGAAAGACGGTGTGTTTAAATCTTTTTGCAAGAAAGCGTTAAATAGTAAGACATTAAATGTTGTTGATAATTTCAATGAATGCTGGGACAAATTGATAAACATACTAAATGAGCAAGGTTATTTACAGATACCTTTACTCAGTGGAAAATCCAGTTTCCGTATAGAACTAAATGTCAACGGGGACGGGCTGACAAATAGAACTTATGAAAACAACGACTATTCAAAAGACACATGGATACATGGTATGTCAAAATTCTTTAGTAAAGAGCAAATGTACAATGTATATAGGGGGTTAGCTGGAGTTCCAAGTGGAGGGCATGATAATTACAGGAAAGCCATAATTCAATATATGATTCAAAATGTTGGTTTGTCACAATATTCAAAAGGAACCATATCATCTGACAATAATAAGAAATTCGTCTTTATTATTGATGAAATAAACCGAGGCGAAATCTCCAAGATATTCGGGGAACTATTTTTCAGCATTGACCCTGGCTATCGTGGTGAAAAAGGGCTGGTTAAAACCCAATACCAAAATCTGATAACTGATACAACCGACCCTTTCTATAACGGCTTTTATGTTCCAGAAGATGTCTATATCATCGGAACAATGAACGACATTGACCGAAGTGTTGAAAGTATGGATTTCGCCATGCGTCGCCGCTTTGCATGGAAAGAAGTAAAGGCTAATGAGAACACCGGTATGCTGGATAGCTTTGGACAATTGAAAGATGAGATTGCGGAAAAGATGAATCAGCTGAATAATGCCATTTGGGATGAAGGAAACAATGAAGGCATCGAAGGGCTTAGCGCGGCTTATCACATAGGAGGTGCATACTTCAAGAAGCTGGAATTGTATTTGAATGATGACAAGAGCAATTTGAAAGAAGCTTATCAGAAACTATGGGAAAACCATCTGCGGGGTGTACTTTTTGAATATCTGAGAGGTTCATTCAATGCGGCTGATAATCTGAAAAAGTTGGAAGAAGTTTATTTCTCTGAAGACAAGACAAATGAATAATGAAGTGGAAAGATAATAGCGAACATCATCTTCTGACGGAGAATGTGGAAAAATTATTGCCTTTTGCCAACACTCCGATTTCTTCCTTAGATGACAAAAGAAAATCTTTACTTGTTTTTCCTTTGTCCTTTCAAGAGAGTGAAGATTGTATAGGCCAACAACACCTGTTCGACATTGCGCCCAAAGAGAACGATTATGTTGTAAAAACAGGCAATTTAGCCGGATTCATCAGTCTGAATAAGATGTACGTAACCATCAGCTCACGGTTCGAAATAGAAAGCGATGAAGACTATTTCCTGCATTATATGTTGAAAAAAGTCTTAGCAGTCAATCTATTCAACCTAAAGCATACGGCTACGGACGAACAAGTTTTTGATTTCTTGCTACATCTGTTTCCATATTTCTTGAATAAAGCATTGAGGCAAGGCGTTTACAAGGAATATAAACGGAATGAATACAACGACTGCAACGTGAAAGGCACGATTGACATCAACCGGCATATTAAATGCAACATACCTTTCAACGGACGTGTGGCTTACCGCACGAGAGAGTTCAGTTACGACAACCATGTGACACAACTGATACGCCACACCGTGGAATATATCCGTACAAAACGGTTGGGGGAAATGGTTTTGCACACAAACGTAGATACGCAAGAAAATGTCGCCCAGGTAGTTTCGGCCACACCAAAGTATCGGAAACAAGACAGGCAGCAGGTTATTAAAAGTAATTTGAGACCTGTCGTCCATCCCTACTTTACACAATATGTACCCTTACAGAAATTATGCTTAAGAATATTAAACCATGAGCGGCTGAAATACGGACGAAACGAGGATGAAATTTATGGCATTTTGTTCGATGTATCATGGCTTTGGGAAGAGTATTTAAACACGATGCTCGTTCCTTTAGGATTTAAGCATCCTAATAACAGGCATAATACAGGAGGTATTTGGTTGGGATATAGCCTGGAGGAGAATAAAAAAAGCAATGTGTTTTTACGCTATCCTGATTTTTATGACAAAGAAAGAAGAATTATCTTGGATGCTAAATACAAAAGGCATATTGATTACGTTACAGATGTAAACCAAGTCATTACATATTTATATCGGATGAAAGGGTGCATTGGTATGTTCGTCCACCCGACAAATGATAAAAATGGATTAAAATCATATAATCTTCGAGGATATGGTGATGATAGCAATGCCCGTCTGATTGAATATCAGTTTCATATTCCAACCGCCGTTTCAAACTATGAAGAATTTGAAGGAGAAATAAAGATTTCTGAAACAACTCTAAAAAAACAAATAGAATTTTACCATTCTCTTTTTAGGAGATACTAATTTTATGACCGTAAGTATGCCTAACAACAAGCAAAGCGATGCAGACGAAGACAATAAAACTGTCGTCAGTTCATTATCCGAAAACGATGTAATTTTTCTAACTCTCTTGATTTCAATGATGTATATTTCTAATACTGACTTACATGGGAAAAACAGGCCGGCAAACGATTGCAATCGACGACTATTGCCAATATACGCGGCGGCAATGAAGTATTTGATAAAAATCACAGCCAATGTTCTCTAATTCAAAAGAAAACAGTAATTTTGCAGCCAAAAGGTTATAAACATAGATGTCATGATTAAAATTACTTTTCCCGACGGTTCTGTGCGCGAGTACGAACAGGGCGTAACGGGGCTTCAGATTGCAGAAAGCATTTCGCCGGCGCTTGCGCGCAACGTGCTGGCTTGTGGCGTCAACGGCGAGACGGTGGAGCTTAACCGCCCCATCAACGAGGACGCAAGGATAACACTCTACAAATGGGATGACGACGAGGGCAAGCACACGTTCTGGCACACGTCGGCCCACTTGCTGGCAGAGGCTCTGAAAGAGCTTTACCCCGGCATACAGTTCGGCTTCGGACCGGCCGTGGAAAACGGTTTCTTCTATGACGTGATGCCGAAGGAAGGCGACGTAATAAAGGAGAGCGACTTCCCCAAAATAGAGCAGAAGATGAAGGAACTCGCCGCCAAGGACGAGCCCGTAGTCCGCAAGGAAATATCAAAGGCCGACGCCCTTAAGGAGTTCAAGGCCGACGGGCAGGAATACAAGTGCGAGCACATAGAGCAAGACCTTGCCGACGGCGAAATCACGACATACACGCAGGGCGGCTTCACCGACCTCTGCAAAGGGCCGCACCTCGTAAGCACGGGCGCAATCAAGGCCATCAAGATTACCAGCGTGGCAGGTGCATTCTGGCGTGGCGACGCCAAGCGCGAGCAGATGACGCGCATCTACGGCATCACGTTCCCGAAGAAGAAGATGCTCGACGAATACCTCGTTATGCTTGAGGAGGCCAAAAAGCGCGACCACCGCAAGATTGGCAAGGAGATGGAGCTGTTCATGTTCTCGGAGCGCGTTGGCAAGGGTTTGCCCATTTGGCTGCCCGCCGGCACGGAGCTGCGCCTGCGCTTGCAGGATATGCTGCGCCACATACAGAAACGCTACGGTTATAAAGAGGTCATCACGCCGCACATCGGCAGCAAGAACCTCTACGTTACGTCAGGCCACTACGCACACTACGGCAAAGACTCGTTCCAGCCCATACATACGCCCGAGGAGGACGAGGAGTATATGCTGAAGCCCATGAACTGCCCCCACCACTGCGAGGTGTTCGCATGGAAGCCGCGTTCTTACCGCGACCTGCCGCTACGCATAGCCGAGTTCGGTACTGTTTACCGCTATGAAAAGAGCGGCGAGCTGCACGGACTGACGCGTGTGCGCTCATTCACCCAGGACGACGCCCACATCTTCTGCCGTCCCGACCAGGTAAAGGCTGAGTTCCTCAACGTAATGGACATTATCCATACAGTGTTCTCAATCTTCAACTTCACCGACTTCGAGGCACAGATTTCGCTGCGCGACCCTAACGACCACGAGAAGTACATCGGCTCCGACGAGGTTTGGGCTGAGTCTGAGCAGGCCATCATCGACGCTTGCAAGGAGAAGGGACTCAATGCAAAAATCGAATACGGCGAAGCCGCCTTCTATGGGCCGAAACTCGACTTCATGGTTAAGGACGCCATTGGCCGCCGCTGGCAGTTAGGCACAATCCAAGTAGACTACAACCTGCCGGAGCGTTTCAAGCTGGAATACACGGCTGACGACAACACGAAGAAGACACCCGTAATGATTCACCGCGCACCGTTCGGGTCGCTCGAACGCTTTACGGCCGTACTCATCGAGCATACGTCAGGACACTTCCCCTTGTGGCTTACGCCAAACCAGGTGGCAATATTGCCTATCAGCGAGAAATACAACGACTATGCAGCTAAGGTTGCAAAATACCTTGACACCGTAGGCGTGCGCGCCACAATCGACGACCGTAACGAGAAAATCGGCCGTAAAATCCGTGATAACGAGATGAAGCGCATACCTTATATGATAGTCGTAGGCGAGAAAGAACAGGCCGACGGCTCGGTTGCCGTCCGCAAACAAGGCCAGGGCGACCAGGGCTCAATGAGCATGGAAGACTTCGCAAAGAAAATCAACGACGAAGTGGCTGAACAGCTGAAAGCGATAAACTAATTAATAATCAAGAGTTAAGAATTAAGAAAATATGCTGTCCTTTTATTTAAGATAAATCAGAAAGGCATATTTTCTTAATTCTTAACTCTTAATTCTTAATTTTCCCAAGAATAAATTTTGTTAATTGCCTGATTTATGGTAACTTTGCATCCGATTTTCTAAACATTCGTAAAAACAGTTGATGAAGCACGAAAAAACCAATCATTACCGCGTGAATGAGCAAATTCGCGTAAAGGAAGTCCGCATCGTTAGCGATAACGGCTCTACAGTAATACCAACGCGCCAAGCGTTGGAAATGGCAAGGAACGAAGGCGTAGACCTCGTCGAGATTTCGCCTAACGCCCAACCACCGGTTTGCCGCCTCATCGACTACAGCAAATTCCTGTACCAGCAGAAGAAGCGCGCAAAAGAGCTGAAAGCCAAACAGGTGAAGCAAGAAGTAAAGGAAATCAGGTTCGGACCGCAGACCGACGAGCACGACTACAACTTCAAATTGAAGCACGCCAAGGAGTTCCTTGAAGAAGGCAATAAAGTGCGTGCATTCGTGTTTTTCCGTGGCCGCTCAATCCTTTTCAAGGAACAAGGCGAGGTATTATTGCTGCGCTTTGCCAACGACCTTGAGGAATATGGCAAAGTTGAACAAATGCCGGCTCTCGAAGGCAAGAGGATGTTCATCTACATCGCCCCCAAGAAGTCTGGCGTGGTAAAGAAAAGCCAGCAGAAACTTGACCGCGAGCGCCGTGAAGCTGAAGCAAAGGCTCAACAAAAGCTGCAACAGAGCAATGCCGAGACAAGTGACGACAACGGAATACCGACAAGTGGCGGTCTTTTCGCAAATGCCAAGAATGGTGCAGATGCCCTGAAGAAGCTCAACGAAAGCAATGAACAATAGATAAAGCAAAAATAAAATGTGCGTAACGTCCTGGTATATACGTTGCCACAGTTAATAAACAACAATAATTAAATTCAAAAAAAATGCCAAAACAGAAGACAAACTCCGGTGCAAAGAAAAGGTTTAGCTTCACCGGTACAGGTAAGATTAAGAGACATCACGCTTACCACAGTCACATCTTGACAAAGAAGACCAAGAAGCAAAAGCGTAACTTATTGGGCTCTACATTGGTAGACCGTGACAACTTGAAGCAGGTGAGAGACTTGCTCCGTCTCCGTTAATCTATTGTCTAACAAAAATCAAAGGAAAAAACTATGCCAAGATCAGTTAATCACGTTGCTTCAAGAGCAAAAAGGAAAAGAATCCTGAAACTTACCCGTGGATACTACGGAGCAAGGAAGAATGTCTGGACGGTGGCCAAGAATACATGGGAGAAAGGTCTTACCTACGCTTACCGTGACCGCCGCAACAAGAAACGCACATTCCGCTCACTGTGGATACAGCGCATCAACGCTGCCGCACGTCTTGAGAATATGAGCTACTCAACCTTGATGGGAGCACTGCACAAGGCCGGAATAGAGATTAACCGCAAAGTGCTTGCCGACCTCGCAATGAACAATCCAGAGGCATTCAAGGCTATCGTAGAGAAAGTTAAGTAAATAAACACAAAGAATAAAAAGCCGTAATCCCGAAAATATGGAGATTGCGGCTTTTATTTTAGCTGAAAACTAAGTGACAAGTTTACTGTATTCGGCAAATAATGCATACCTTTGCAGAAATATCATCAAAACCTAATCATTTAACACACAATGGGAATGGTTATCGGAATAGACGTAGGCATAAGCACAACCAAGATAGTAGGCATCAACAACGGCAACGTAGTGTCACCGATGCGAGTGAAAGCAACCGACCCCGTAACGTCTCTTTATGGTGCGTTCGGCAAATACTTGTATGACAACAAGATACAGCTTGGCGACGTTGAGCACGTAATGCTTACTGGCGTAGGAGCGGCATATATCAGCAAGCCTGTCTACGGTCTTCCCACAAGTAAGGCTGGCGAATTCATTGCTGACGGATTAGGCGCACGCCATGAGTCAGGCAAAGACAAGATAATCGTCGTCAGCATGGGCACCGGCACTTCTCTTGTACGCTGTGACGGCGACAACATCGAGCACATCGGCGGCATAGGCATCGGCGGCGGCACACTGCAAGGCTTGGCACGCCTGTTGCTCAAGACCGACGACATACGCACACTATCTGAAATAGCCGTGATGGGCAATGTGTCGAACATCAACCTGCGCATAGGCGACATTAGCGCAAAGCCTCTGCCGGGATTGCCGATGTCGGCGGTAGCGTCGCTGTTCGGCAACGCAAAGAGTGACTCTTCTCGCGAAGACATAGCCATCGGCCTGATTTGGATGGTGTTACAGTCAGTAGGCCAGTCGGCGGTGCTCGCCTCAATAGGCAGCAATATCCGTGAATACGTGATGATAGGCAACCTCACCCTCCTACCCCAATGCCGTATGGTGTTCCCACCGATAGAGAAACTTTACGGCGTAAAACTCATAATACCCAACAACTCTGAATTCTGCACAGCCATCGGCGCAGCCCTCTGCTATTTCAACGCAAGGTTTAAGTCAAAAAGCCTATAACAGATAACAACGCATGAGAATACGGCACGGTGAAGAGGGAAGGTGCGCCCGAAATTAAGGAGCCATCAACGGAAACAACAACACCTCAACACTGTTCAACCGTTATTCCGTGTTTGCTTTTCAATATATCTATGAACTTTGAGAACTCAGCAGGCTTGCCTTGGTTGGTCGTAGGCCAGTTTGTGCTTATCAGAATGTTCTTGTCGGCCAGGGCTATGGTGTCATCAATGGTCTTGTTGCCGAAAAATTCTACCTTGCCTTTCTCCTCCTTTATGGCTTCGTAACGCTCAAAGTCCATGAAAATAACATCCATGTTGCGCTTTATCGGGAAGTCGGCTTTAAGTTGTTCGTGAGTCATGCCTGGATGCGCGGCCACGTAATCTGCGATAACGGCACGCACAAGTTCTGTCTTCTTCTGGTATACCTTCCCTGCATACCGGTAATTGTTGGTATCACGGTTTAACTTGCCAACTTTCTTCAACGGGCCGTCATAAGCCTTCAAGTTAGTGACGGCTGAAAGTTCGAGCGTCTGCGAGATGATGCTACCGAGTTCATCGTCATTGCTGATGATTTCGGCTATCTTGTTCAACAACCCCGACACGCTGAACGTCCTACTGCTAAGGTAAGTCTCCTTCTGGCACATACGAAACAACACCTTCTCCCATTCCTCGTCAAACTCTTCAACGCTGTCAAGGCTTTCCTTCTCCTCTTCTGTCAACGGGCGCAGCTTCAAGCGTGACGCCGTGCGGTCACTCCATTTCTTGAAGTCAGGCTCTTCCGTAAGCTGGTTGTATATGTAAGGATAAGCAATCTGCATACAGACGAGCGCGAAGTTAAGTTCCTTACGCAGCACTGTCTGCCGGTCGCCGACACCTTGACTCGATTGCATCTCGTTGATTATCGATATTAGGGCGAGCGTGTTCGTCAGACGTTTCAGCGAACGGGGGTTCGAGCCTACCGAGAGGCGCGTTATATCGCTCAGGGTTTCGGCAAGTTGCTGGTCGGCAAGTTCTTCCTTCGTAAAAAACTCTATGTTACCCAAAGCCTCAACAAGGAACGTGTCAACGCTGTAAGAAGCGACAGGCATAGAGAACGGCAACTGGATTATCTTGTCGAAAAACGAACGGAACTCGCGCTCGTTGCTTTCCGTCAATTCGCCGAACTTAGGTTTCAAGCCTTTTATCACAACATCATAATCAATGGCAAGGATAAAGATGCACCTTTCAAGGTCGAAGATGTTTTTCAGAAGCTCAAGTATCTCGACAGCCACGGGCGGGTCTATGCGGTCGAGGTCGTCGATGTAGAAGTTGAAGCCGCTCTTTGCCGGGTTGTGCTCCAAGGCGTCCTCTATCAGCCGTGCTATCTCCTCTTTAAGCTGGGCAATGTCAGACGTAGGCTCGTCGGTAGAGAAGATGTCGTCAACCACACCGCCCTCTACACCTACCATCCCTGCCGCAACCTTGGTTCCTACGGTAGCCATTTTCTTAAACAGACCGCCTATCTTCCTCTTGCTTTCCTCCCACTTGTGCGTGCTGGGATTAAGCTGGCCTATCTGGTTTATGATGGCTTCAAGAATGCTTATGATAGCCTGCTGCGGCGTTTTCATCAACGAAAACTGCCACGTGTTTATCCAAATGGAATAATACGGCGCGCCGTCCTTCTCGCAAAGAGCGTAGCACAGTTGGTTCATCAGCGACGTCTTACCGCTGCCCCATTCTCCTTGCAAGGCTATGGTCATCGGCGTATCGGTCAACTCGATATATCTTGTCAGCGCGTCCTGGTAAACCTGTATGCCGAACAAGTCCGCCTGTGACGGCTTGCGGGGAACGTCAATAATGCTTGATTTCATGTATCTTTTTTATATTTATTACCCGTCGGCGGAATTATCTTGAGTGCCACAGCGATGGTTACCATTTCAAACGATGGCATTTCTGCCCACAAGATACGGCTTTCCACCTTTTAAAAAATAACCTTTCACGCCATGAAATGACGCCTCTTGCAAACTTGCCGTGAGCAAGTGAAAATCGTAAGCGAAAGCCTCCGAAACACAACAAGCCGTAAGCATCCAGTCAGTGGGGGCACTAACAATTCCACAAGCGGGTATTTATTGGGGTTAATACGAATATTATTTAGACTTTGCCTTATTAATTTTATTTTTCACCAACGCCTTTACCAAGCCGTCGTTCTTGACATCCGGGAC
Organism: uncultured Prevotella sp.; assembly: GCA_944319815.1. Classification (GTDB taxonomy): domain Bacteria; phylum Bacteroidota; class Bacteroidia; order Bacteroidales; family Bacteroidaceae; genus Prevotella. Next base: position 20,772 of record CALUEX010000006.1, read on the forward strand.
ATAATCCGCAGCCGCCGTAAGTTGTTTGTCTGAAATACTGTTGACATCGGGCAAATCCATACCGCCGACATCGCCAAACCATTCTGACAGTTTGTTTTGCGCACGCTCTACACTGTTCGGGCTGATGCCAGACTTCAATCCTTTGAATACGGCAAGCAGGGCGGCCAAGTCGTCAGAGAATCCTACGCCCGGCAACAAATCAGGTACGGCATCTGCCGGAAATATAAAGTAGCCGAGAGCACCCGTTACAATAAGTTTTTCCTTTACCGGCAACGTATCCAAGGCATAGAACAGGCACAATACGATATAAACAAGTTTAGCCCCGGCTTTCATGGCAAAATCGCCTAATTTCGCCCACAGGTCAGACTCTGAAAACTGTTTGGCGTAATCGCTTATGTTATCGACGACGCCGGTCTTAAACTCATCCATGTTCTTGCCGCACGCCTCAAGTGCCGTCTTGACATTGGCCGACGCTGCGTCAAAGGCTTGGTTTACCGTCTCAGTGGCTTTACCTGCCTGCGCCTTCAAACCGTCAATCCCTTTGCCAACGCCTTCGGCAACCTTCGCACCCAGCCCTAAAGCACTGTCGCCTAAACCTTCCGCCATTGCCTTCGCATTACATAGTTTCTCATCCACTTGCCGCTTAAAGGCATCGGTGTCTATTTGCTGCATCTTGCTTTTGGCAGAGTCAACGCCATCTTGCAGCTTCTTCTTAAACTTATTGAAATCCATAATACCTTTTTAACGCCGCAATTTTATCACCGCCTACGCCGCCTCTTCCCAAACAACGCACCCAAAACCAAGCCGCCGACTTTACGTTCAAGTCCGCCGCGTGTGGTTGGTATCCCTGTAGTTCGTGCAATCTTCTGCTTCACTTTTGTTATGCCCAAAGCACGTTTCCATGAAAATGACAATCCAGGTATCTTCATATTTTACAGCCTAAAATTTATGATTGACAGACAGGGAAGATGTTTGCGTCAACATACAACTTACCTGTCTGCCATTTTATTCAACAATAAAATCATTCTTTACCTGCCGCTGCCAACGTGATGTCGTTCTTGGCAAGTTTGGAATCGTCTGGTGTGGCCACTTGTACGTAAACGCCAAACACCTCTTCCATCTTCTTCTCGAAGTTTCCTACACGCAGGTTGCTGCCGACGGTCAGCTCGCCGCCTTTGGCACCTTCTGCACGGATTGAAGCCAACGTGGCGTCGTCCTTGGCGTATGACTTGCACGTAGACGTAGTGTAAACACGGAGCGAACAGCCGAAAGTGGCCTTGAAACGCTTTTTCAAACCGGCAACAGTCAGATTGCCTGAAACTTTTAAATCTGCCATAATCTTAATTTGTTTAATGTGTTAATATTCAGTTATTATCATTTCCAATTTTAGGCCATGCCCGGCTTACGATGAGATGGCCTGTATGAGCAGCATGACGGCAACCAACCCTATAAGGATAGCCCAACCGAAAGGCAAGTCCAAAATACGCTTTACCACGTATGCCACGCCCAATGCCATGTAACGAAGCATATTGTAGATAAGCATGAAGCTGAACTTGATTACCCAGAAAAAGCCGTAAAATATGCTCCATATCAGGCCACCTATGGCAAGGAATAAAGCTAACGCCTCTATGCGGCGCACGTCTTTCCAGTAGTTATACATGATTAAGTCGCTGGCGGCCTGGTTCTTCACGATGAGGCAATGGGTTCTCAACGGTTCGCCGAAGCGGTGAATCTTCACATCCACGGGGCGCGTGGCGTATTTCAGCTCCACGGCGGCAAACTCACCCAGCCTCTCCACCACAACGTCGATTGACAGGTCGTTGTTCCAAGGGAACGACAGGGTTTTCAACTCCAGCCCACGTGCTTCCAGTTCCTCCTTTGGCACGGCATACTCCATGTCCACCTTGTCGTAGTGGCCACTGTCACGCAGCCAAGTGGCTACCCTTACTTGCAGGTCGCGCTCGTTGAACATCAGTTCCGTGTTCGTGTTCAGGAAGCGTTCAATATCGCCACGCAACACGCTTACCAACAGGTTATTCTTCAACGCCCCCATTCACTTCGACGTTCAGCTCCGGTTCAGTCTTCACCATGTCACAGAGCAACATTACGGCCTGCGCCGGCTCCATGCCCAATGCGTCGGCTATGGCCAGCAGGTTGTTCACCTCGCCCTCGGCCAACACGCCGTCGGCCAATACCATTTGGAGCACAGCCTCGAACACCTCGCCTATCTCTTCGGCGTCGATGTCTTGGGCGGCCTTCTCAAGGAAGGCGTTAATCTGTTCCTCGTTCATGGGGTTGATGCGTGACAGGGCCACGTCAACGGCCATACCGAACTTTACCGTGTTGAAGCCGAACGCATCGGCAATTTCCTCTACCGTTTCCTTTTCGGTTGCGTCATACTCACCATCGGCCCAGATTGCAAAGCCGATGAAGTTAGCTACCGCTTCTAATGATGATTTCATAAGTCAAGTTCCTCCTGTTTTTAATAACCGAAAAGTCGTTTCAGCCTGTTCTTCAGGCTACCCTTGGCGCGACGCGCCTTTGCCATGTTGGCAGCCATCTGCTTATACTCTTTCGTGCGTTTGTCCACTTTGCCTGCGGCAGTCTTCTTCAGCCTCGGCTTTGCCGGTGCCGCGCCTTTCGCCTTTGCGGCGCGAGCCTTGGCCAAGCGCGCCTTGAGTTCTTTATACTCCTTGGTGCGCTTATCCATCTTTCCTGATGCTGTTGTCTTTACCATTCGTTCTTGTTTTTTTTATTTAGCAGACGAGTTTTTCAGTAAACAAGCCTTATCACTTGTCCGCTCGTTTACTTGTCACTTACTTATTCTCGTTAATAAAATCCACCAGCTTAGAGCCAAACGTTTGGGTGTTCCACGTCGGTTCATAGTTGAAGCCCACGTTGCCGGCTATCTCACGCAGTGCGGATATGGTGTTGCCATATATGCGGTAAGTCTCCACCGTGCCCGACGGACGTATGGCGATGGTATATTCGCCAATCGTGGCTTGCCTTGTACCTTGACCGTAAGCCTTGACAAGCGTCAGACCAAAACGGCGCGTGTTCCAATCGGGGTCATACTGAAAACCGACCGTTTGGGCGGCCTCGCGCAGTGACGCGCGCACATTATCGTAAATGCGGAACACCTCAACAGAGTTGTTTGCCTTCACCGTGATGATATATTCGCCCGAAATGGCAGACTTCTTCGCCGGCACATACTTGTCGGCATCAGCCACTTCAGCCGGTGCCGCACCATCCACCTCCGCCTCGTCGGCGGCATACTGCTGTTCGAGCAAGGCCTGCATCTTGGCTTTCGTGGCATTTTTTGGTATGTCGCAAACGGTTGACAGAGTGTATTCGTCGAGGGCGAGCACCCAGTCGTCTGGCGAAGCTACCTGCACCTTTATGCCGAACTTGTCTGACATTTCCTGTTCAAATTCGCCCACGGTCATGTTCTCGGTGCATTCCACCTGCCCCGAAACCGTGTCGCCCGTGCGTATCGAAGCCAGCGTTGCTTCGTCGTCGGCTTTCTTGTTGCCGTTATAAACGCGAAGCGTCCCTCCGAATGTTTCCTTAAAGTGGTCTTTCAGGGTCTTGACCCTCAAACGACCGTCAATAGCAAAAGTCTTCATATCAAATAAGGTTTATTGTTTTGGTAAATCAATTGATTTTGGCAGAAAAAGGACAAGCAGAAAGCCTTGCCCCTTGCCTGCCGAAAGTTCAGCACACAACAATCCCTGCACCGACCGTAGCCGGCGCATACAAAACGGATGAAAGCAAAACGGAAAGTAACGTTGCAAAGACTTATTGCGCCTTTGCCGTAATGGATTAGTGTAAAAATACCCCCCCCGAAAAGTTTTTAAGCGATAAGACCAAGTTCCGCATAGATAACAATCATCACCTGCAAGCTCAAAAAGCCTACAAACAGTTAATTATTATCCTGCAAGACGGGACTCAGGACGTATGTGAATGTTTCGCTTTAAGGGAGAAGAGCCGTCCCATTACTTTCCTCCGCGGCGTTCAGTCAAGTGCCGCAGACGAATTGCCAAGGTAATGTAATTTCCCCATCAAGAAGCTACATTGCGTCTTGATTTGCGATGCAAATATAATGAAAATATCTTTAAGCCACAATTTTTAACGTAAATATTTTTCGATGCGGACTATCCTAAAGTATTAAAAGGACACAAACGACTGCATAAAAGGATGCCAACGGGAACGCAAAAAGGCACCTTTCAGCGCGTGAAAGGTGCCCTTTTAGGAACGCATTGATTATCAAGCCTTTATCAAGGCCTGATTAACAAGCCGTCAATCGTCAATATTTCTCATCGAAAGGGATATGCGGTTGCGCTTGAGGTCTATGCCCGTCACGCGGACACGGACGTGCTGATGCAGGCTTACGACTTGTGCCGGGTCGCTGACGTAACGGTCGGCCATCTGCGAGATGTGCACGAGACCGTCTTGGTGTACGCCTATATCAACGAATGCTCCGAAGTTAGTGATATTTGTTACTATGCCCGGCAACACCATGCCCTCGTGCAGGTCGGCCGGCGTATGCACGTCGTCGCTGAAGGCGAACTCCTCCGCCTGCCCGTGCGGGTCGCGCCCTGGCTTGTCGAGCTCGGCCATTATGTCGGTGAGCGTTGACATACCGGCATCTGCCGACACATACCTCGACAGGTCTATGTCGGCGCGGCGTTTGCTGTCGGCTATGAGTTCGGCTACCGTGCAACGGCTGTCACGGGCCATGTGCTCCACGATGTTGTAGCTCTCCGGGTGCACCGCCGTGTTGTCAAGCGGATTGGCGGCGCCCGGTATGCGCAGGAAACCGGCGCACTGCTCAAAGGCAGCACGACCGAGACGCGGCACCTTGAGCAGTTCACGACGCGAGGCAAACGGGCCGTTGGCCGTGCGGTAATCAACGATGTTCTTTGCCAGCGCTGGGCCCAACCCGCTGACATAGGCCAGGAGATGCGCGCTTGCAGTGTTGAGGTTCACGCCCACGGAATTGACGCAGCTCTCAACAGTCATGTCAAGACTGCGCTTGAGTTTCGCCTGGTCTACGTCGTGCTGGTATTGCCCCACGCCGATGCTCTTGGGGTCGATTTTCACGAGTTCGGCCAACGGGTCCATAAGCCTACGGCCTATGCTGACGGCTCCGCGCACGGTGACATCCTCGTCAGGGAACTCTTCGCGCGCCGTCTTCGATGCCGAATATACCGATGCCCCGTCTTCGCTGACAACATAGACTGGCGTCTGCTGAAAGACTTGCCTGACGAACGCCTCCGTTTCACGGCTTGCCGTACCGTTGCCTATGGCCACGGCCTCTATGCCGTATGCCGTAACCATATAGGCCAGACGGCGCGAGGCCATAGCCCTGTCGGCACGCGGCGGATGCGGGAACACGGCTTCATGGTGAAGCAGTGTGCCCTTGGCGTCGAGGCAAACCACCTTGCAGCCCGTGCGGAAACCGGGGTCGATGCCCATAACGCGCTTTTGCCCCAACGGAGCGGCAAGCAACAGCTGACGCAGGTTGGCAGCGAACACACGTATGGCCTCATCGTCGGCCTTCTCTTTACTCATTGCAGCGAACTCGGTCTCAATGGAGGGCTTCAGGAGCCGCTTGTAAGCGTCGGCCACGGCATCAGCCACAAGCCGCTGGCACTCGCCCGAGCCGCGGACGTAATGACGCTGAAGGCGCTCCGTAGGGTCGTCGGCCGGCGAAATGCTTACGCGCAACACGCCTTCGGCCTCGCCCCGGCGCATGGCCAACAACCTGTGTGACGTGCATCGGTTAAGCGCTTCGGAACAGTCAAAATAGTCAGAATATTTGTCGTAGTTTTCAGTTGACGAGGGACGAGCAGACAAGTCACGAGTTGACAAGTCACCAGCAGACGAGTTATGAGTTGTTGAGTTGACAAGTTGGTCGGACTTGTCGCCTGCCGCCGACCTGCTTGCCTTGACTTTCGCCGTTATCACGGCTGTGCGCCTGAAGGCCGTGCGTACCGTTTGGCGTGCACGCTCGTCTTCACTTACGTTCTCGGCTATAATGTCTTGCGCACCTTTTATGGCTTCGCCAACGTCTTTTACGTCACCTTTTACAAAACGCCGCGCCGCAGCTTCCGGGTTGCGTTCACGCTGCAGCATTATGATGGCAGCCAAAGGTTCCAGTCCACGCTCGCGTGCAATGCCACCCTTAGTCCTGCGCTTGGGCTTGTAAGGCAGGTAGATGTCTTCAAGCAAGGCTGCGTCCCAGCAGTCGTCGATACGCCGCGACAGTTCCGGCGTCATCTTCCCCTGCCCCGTTATGGCCTTAACGATTGTCTCCTTGCGCTTCGCAAGGTCGGCTAGGCGCGCACCCTCTTCACTTATACGCGCTATCTGCACCTCGTCGAGACCGCCTGTACGCTCCTTACGGTAACGACTGATAAACGGTATAGTGCAGCCATCGGCAAGCAGGCCAAGCGTGGCTTCGACGCTACGCTCTTTCAGCCCCAACGCGGCCGCTATCATCTTTGCAAACTTTTCCATGTGTAATAAACGTTATAAAATCCTGTGCAAAAATACACTTTTTCGCCTTAAGTAGTTAAAGGTTAGTAAAAAGGAAGGCTACAAACACCGATATTCAGGCATAAATGCTTATCTTTGCAATGATGTGGGTTATAAGGTTTTGCGGTTATGCGGTTTTACGGTCTTACGGTTTTGCGGTTATTGGGTTATAAGGTTGATTAGATGAAAAATACAACCGTAAGACCCTAAACCACAGAACCGTAAAACCCAATAAACCGCAAAACCTCATAACCGCAAAACCCCATAACCCAACAACCGTAAAACCCAATAACCGTAAAACCGTAAAACCGTAAAACCCCATAACCGCAAAACCCCATAACCGCAAAACCCCATAACCGCAAAACCCCATAACCGCAAGATATGTTATTAACACTTATAGTCCTTGCCCTATGCGCCGTGATGTTCGCCATAGGCAAGATACGCTCTGACGTCGTGGCGCTGTGCGCCCTCATCGTGCTGATGGTCTCCGGCATACTTACGCCTGACGAGGCCCTGTCGGGTTTCTCTAACTCGGTGGTAATAATGATGGTAGGCCTGTTCGTCGTCGGCGGGGCAATATTCCAGACAGGACTGGCCAAGATGATAAGCGGACGCATTATGAGGCTGGCCGGCGACAGCGAGCTGCGCCTGTTCCTCCTCGTGATGGCCGTGACGTCGGCCATTGGGGCTTTCGTAAGCAACACGGGCACTGTGGCCCTGATGCTGCCAATCGTCGTAAGCCTCGCGGCCAAGGCACACGTCAACGCCTCGCGACTGCTGATGCCGCTGGCCTTTGCGAGCAGCCTCGGCGGAATGCTGACGCTCATTGGTACGCCGCCTAACCTCGTAATCCAGGACGCGCTGACGAGCGCAGGGCTTGAACCTCTGTCGTTCTTCTCGTTCACGCCCGTGGGCCTGGCGTGCATCGTCGTTGGTACGGCCGTACTGCTGCCGCTCAGCAAGTGGTTTCTCGACAAGCGTGCCGACAAGGACAAGGACGAGAGGGCAAAAGTAAAGTCGCTGGAACAGCTCGTTGACGAATACCGCATAGCCGACAACCTGTCGCGCTACACCGTAGGACACGACTCGAAAATCAAGGGCAAGACTATCGTAGAACTTGACATACACAACCGCTACGGACTGACCGTGCTCGAAGTCCGCCGCGAGACTTCGAGGCAGAAAGGATTGCTAAAGAGCGTCAACCAGATGCTGGCCGGCCCGCACACGGTGTTGCAGGAAAACGACATTATATATGTTACGGGCGAAAAGGAGTCGGCACAACGCTTTGCCGACGAATACGCGCTGCTTGCTCCCGTTAAGCCAACCAGCGGGGCCGACGGGCAAGGGGGACTCGACTTTTACGACATTGGAATGGCCGAGATTGTGCTCATGCCGACATCGCAACTCGTCAACAGGCGCGTGAAAGAGTCGGGCTTCCGCTCAAAATACGGCATAAACATCGTCGGGATAAGACGTAAGGGCGAATACATCATGGACGACCTTGCCGACTTGCACTTGCACAGCGGCGACGTGCTGCTTGTGCAGGGCACGTGGGCCAGCATAAGCCGCTTAGGCAACGAGGAAGAGAAATGGGTTGTGCTGGGACAGCCGCTCGAGGAGGCGGCCAAGGTGACGCTTGACTACAAGGCTCCGATGGCTGCCTGCATAATGCTGATAATGATTGCGTTCATGGTGTTCGACTTCATCCCCATCGCCCCTGTCACCGCCGTGATGATTGCCGCCGTGCTGATGGTGCTTACAGGATGCTTCCGTAACGTGGAGGCTGCATACAAAACCATCAACTGGGAAAGCGTGGTGCTGATTGCCGCCATGATGCCCATGTCCGTAGCCTTGGAAAAAACCGGGGCGTCGGCCATGATTTCACAGTCGCTCGTCAGTGGGCTTGGGGCTTTCGGCCCGTTCGTGCTGCTTGCGGGAATTTATTTCACAACGTCGCTGCTCACGATGTTCATCAGCAACACGGCGACGGCCGTGCTGATGGCGCCAATCGCCATGTCGTCGGCTACGCAGATAGGGTTAAGCCCCTACCCCTTCCTGTTTGCCGTGGCTCTCGGCGCAAGTATGTGCTTTGCGTCGCCGTTCTCAACTCCACCTAACGCACTGGTCATGCAGGCTGGACGGTATAAGTTCATGGACTACGTTAAGGTGGGACTGCCGCTGCAGGTCATCATCGGCATCGTGATGGTGTTCCTACTGCCGCTGCTTTTCCCGTTCTGAAGATAAAAAGGAGGGAAGGAGTAAAGGAGAGAAGGAGTAAGTAGATTACTTGTAACGATAAAGCATTTCTACTTACTCCTTCTCTCCTTTACTCCTTCCCTCCTTACATTAATTGTTTTCAGGGCGCAGTTTGCGCACCGTTGCTCCAGCTTGCCACATCTCACTCTCGCGCATCTGGCGAAGCTCCTCGTTCAGCTTCTCGCGATAATCGGGCTTTGAGTTGCTGTCAATGGATATTTGAGCCTCGTTGCCCGACTTAACCGAAAGATACAACCATTCCATGACTGGCTTTATCGCGTCGCGGAAACGCGGCGCCCAATCCAACGCTCCACGCTGCGCCGTGGTAGAACAGTTGGCATACATCCAGTCCATTCCCTTTGCACCGAACAACGGGCCAAGGCTTTGGGTAAGTTCCTCAACGGTCTCGTTGAACGCCTCCGAAGGCGAATGGCCGTGTTCGCGGAGTACTTGGTATTGAGCCTCAAGCAGCCCTTCAATAGCCCCCATAAGCGAACCGCGCTCTCCTGTAAGGTCGCTCGTGGCCTCGCGCTCAAACGTGGTCTTGAACAAATAACCAGCCCCGATGCCTATGCCAAAGGCCAATGTGCGCTCCTCGGCACGCCCGGTGGCATCCTGATAGACAGCGTATGAACAGTTCAATCCTCGTCCTTCGCAGAACATCGTGCGCAGTGATGTGCCCGAACCCTTGGGCGCAACCATTATTACGTCGATGTCGTCGGGTGGAACTACACCCGTGCGCTCGCTCCAGTTAATTGCAAATCCGTGCGAATAGTAAAGAGCCTTGCCCTTTGTCAGGTATTTCTTGATTTGCGGCCAGACCGAAATCTGCCCGGCATCAGACAGCAGCATACATACTATTGTGCCCTTCTCGGCAGCCTCCTCTATAGAAAACAGCGTCTTGCCAGGAACCCAACCATCGGCAACGGCCTTGTCATACGTCTTGCCTTCACGCTGGCCTACAATCACGTTGAAGCCGTTATCACGCAGGTTACAAGCCTGTCCCGGGCCTTGTATACCATAACCAAGGACTGCTATTGTCTCGTTTTTAAGCACTTCACGCGCTTTTTCCAATGAAAACTCCTTGCTGGTGACTACCGTCTCAACGACACCACCAAAATTCATCTCTGCCATAATACTTAAATTAAATTATTTATCAACGTTTACCCATAAACTCAACCTTACACCGGCATACCTCCGCTTCGCCCTCAACTCCAGGCGACGACTTGGTAATCCTGACACAAACACTGCCACCCGGCTGGTCTTCACTGTAAAAGTTCAGCTTGTCCCCATAATGACTCTCGGCCACGTATGCCACGTCAAGCCTCTTTATCGTATTCCTTGAATACCAATCAACACCGAACAAATCGAGCACGTGCTCAATGTATTTCACGCTGTTAATATGCCCGTTAACGTCAACGTCGCTGTAATATGTGTCAATGGTGCGCACCAAGGTCGCCGCCGCCGACATCTTAACACGCGACGGAACAGCCATGGGACACGGCCTGTCAGCGTCTACGTACTTTACAATCTCTCCATCCTTCACGGCCAATATGTCCTCAGGCTGCCTCGTGTCCGTATTAATCATGGCCCAGACACTACGCCCGTAACCATATACCTTGCCCTCATCCATTGCGTCAACGACACGGAAATTACGGTGCGTAAAGTATTTCATTACCCCCTCTATCCATGTCTCAACATTGAAACGGGCATATTCCTTTGGCATTTCGGCCATCTCTATAGCCAAGCGCGACAGCACCCAAGTCTTGTGCTCTGGGTTAAGGTGGGTCATGCCGAAACCACGATGGTTGGCATGAAAGTCCGCCGCATTAAGCAAATGATTACCCAAATGCCCCATGAACAGCCTTTTCGAGAAATCACAATGAAAAGGCTCTGCCATGAATTCATATATTCCTACTTTGTCCAACATTGCAACTCTTGTTTTTTATCCTGCATTTTCAAGAAATCACTCACCTTTTCCACTGTACTGCGGGTTATAGCAATCCGTCCGCTTCTTGTATATTGCAACACGCAGTCAAACTTGTCAAGGGCAAAATAAAGACTTGTTATATCTTCCGTAACACCACTTATCATCACACTGCAAAACGTCGGGTTCACCTCTACGACACGTGCATCGGCCTTCCTTATTGTCCTGGATATTTCAGGATTTTCAAGAACCTTAGACGTTGACAGCTTGTAAAGCCCAACCTCCCTGATGAACAGTTGGTCGTCCGTATAATAGTCAGCCTTGACCACTTCGATTTTCTTTTCTATCTGCTTGGTTATCTTCACTATCTGGTCTTCATCGCTCCAAGCCGTTATCGTGTACTTATGCACTCCCTCTATGCTCGACGCCGAAACGTTAAGACTCTCGATGTTAACCTGTCTACGGGTGAACACAGCCGTTATCTGGTTCAATATTCCGGCAAGGTTTTCTGAATAAACCAACAGCGTATACAGCTTTTTGTCCGTTTTATCCATCGTTTTTTATATTTTCGTTGATACCCGGAAGGCACTCCGCCCAACCGCAATCTTATCATCAAAAGCTCAAATTCATTTCGTTGACCGAGCTTCCCGGAACTACCATCGGCAACACGTTCTCGTCTTCCTTGACGGCACACTCAAGCAGGTACGGCCCATCCGAAGAAAGCATTTTCGACACTTCGTCGTCAAGCATATCACGCTCGGACACAAAAGAATAAGGAATTCCGTACCCTGCGCAGATTTTTCCATAATCAGGGTTTTGCATCTTCGTAAACGAACGACGCTTATTGAAAAACATATCTTGCCACTGCCTTACGTTGCCAAGATAATTGTTGTTCAACAAAATCATCTTAACAGGACATCCTTGCTCCATAATCGTGCCAAGTTCCTGGATGCTCATTTGGAAACCTCCGTCACCGGTGAACATACAAACCAAGCGTCCTTTCGCACCGAACGTAGCACCAATGGCTGCCGGGATGGCATAACCCATCGTTCCGAGACCGCCGCTGCTGACGATGGAACGCTTCCTTTTATACTTGAAATAACGACTTGAGAACATCTGGTTAAGCCCAACGTCGTTTACAAGTATAGCATCTCCGCCCGTCGCCTCTGCCACGGCATTGACAACCTCTCCCATAAGCAACGGGCCACTTGACGGATATATGGCCGGCCGGGTGACCTCCTCGTATTCCTTTTCGTCCAACGGCTTGAAGCTGTCCCGCCACTCCTTATGGCTGTTTTTACGTAAAAGACGAGTTATAGCAGGCAAGGAGACCTTACAATCGGCCACGACAGCAACATCCGTCTTAACGTTCTTATCTATCTCCGAAACATCAATGTCAAGGTGTATAACCTTGGCTTGCTTGGCGTAAGTCATGACATTACCGGTTACACGGTTGCTGAAACGCATACCGATGGCCACAAGCACATCGCACTCTTGTTCCTTCATGTTCGGCGCATAATTACCATGCATACCTAACATCCCGACATTAAGCGGATGGTCAGTGGGCAAGGCCGAAAGCCCTAACAGGGTTCTTGCTGCCGGGATGTCACCTTTTTCAAGAAATGCCACAAGCTCGTCGTAGGCATTCCCCAATTCCACGCCCTGTCCCACCAACGCCAAAGGCTTCTTGGCATTGTTTATCAACTCGGCAGCACGCCTTACAGCATCGTCGTCCAAAGCCGGATACGCCACGTAACTACGAACAAAATCAATATGGCACGGCTTGTATTCAGTGACTGCCTCCTGCGCATTTTTCGGGAAATCGAGCACCACCGGCCCCGGACGACCAGACCGTGCAATATAGAAAGCGCGGCTTACAGCCCAACTTATATCCTCGGCACGGCGTATCTGGTAGCTCCACTTGCTGATAGGCTGGGCTACGCCTACGAGGTCAACCTCCTGGAACGCATCCGTGCCTAACGACTCAACGCCTACCTGCCCGGCAATGACGACGATTGGCGTAGAGTCCATCATGGCGTCTGCGACACCGGTCAAGGTGTTGGTCGCGCCCGGACCGCTGGTCACGAGGCAGACGCCCACCTGCCCGCTGACACGTGCATAGCCTTCCGCAGCGTGTGCAGCAGACTGTTCATGGCGCACGAGAATGTGCTCGAACGCCTTTTTATCCCCGCGAGTATAATCGTACAAGACGTCAAAAACAGGCATGATTGCCCCGCCGGGATAACCGAAAATCGTCGTCACTCCTTCGGCTTTCAACGCCCTGATGAGGGCTTCTGCCCCCGTAATCATTTCTTTTGGCATGGTCATCTTAAAGATTTCTGGATTAATCTATCAACCTCACACCGCCCTTGTCGGCAGAGCTTACGCTCTTGGCGTATGCTTTCAGGGCCTTGCTAACGACCCTGTTGCGCGTCAGCGGGCGTTGTGGGCGCGCAGCAAGCTCGTCGTCGGTCAACTTAACATTGATTGTCCGCTCGGGGATGTTGATTTCAATAATGTCCCCATCGACAATCTTGCCTATGTTTCCGCCGGCAGCAGCCTCCGGCGACACGTGGCCGATACTGAGCCCTGACGTACCACCGCTGAAACGGCCGTCGGTAATCAAGGCACACTCCTTGCCAAGGTGCATACTCTTTATATAAGATGTAGGGTAAAGCATCTCCTGCATACCGGGGCCACCCTTAGGCCCTTCATGGGTGATTACCACGCAGTCGCCGCTTTTCACCTTGCCGCCAAGGATACCGTCACAGGCGTCCTCCTGCGAATCGAACACCTTGGCAGGGCCGCTGAACTTCCATATTGAGGGGTCTACGCCGGCCGTCTTCACCACGCAACCGTCCTGGGCTATGTTGCCGAACAGCACGGCAAGGCCTCCGTCCTTGGTATATGCGTGTTCAATGTCGCGTATGCAGCCGTTGGCGCGGTCAGTGTCGAGCGTTTCCCACCGTTCGTCCTGCGACCCCATCACCGTGGAGAACTTGCGGCCTGGGGCACTTCGATATATCCTTTCAGCCTCTGCGTCAACGCTTGCCACGGTTATGTCATACTTGGCCAACTGTTCGGCCAACGTCTTACCGTCCACTCTCATGGCGCTGCCGTCTATCAACCCGCCCTTTGCGAGCTCGTTCATTATTCCGAATATGCCGCCCGCGCGGTTGCACTCCTGAACGCTGTACTTCTGCGTGTTGGGAGCCAACTTGCATAGGCACGGCACTTTACGGCTCAGGGCGTCAATGTCTTTCATCGTGAAGTCAACACCGGCCTCCTGTGCCACGGCAAGCAGATGGAGCACGGTGTTCGTGCTTCCGCCCATGGCGATGTCGAGAGTCATGGCATTCAAGAATGCCTCACGTGTGGCAATGCTGCGCGGCAACACGCTGTCGTCGCCGCCTTCGTAATACTTCATCGCGTTTACAACCACTTGGCGTGCGGCGTCCCTGAACAGCCTCATACGGTTGACGTGCGTGGCAAGGATGGTGCCGTTGCCTGGCAAAGCCAACCCTATAGCCTCCGTCAGAGAGTTCATCGAGTTGGCGGTGAACATCCCCGAACAACATCCGCACCCGGGACACGCCCTACGCTCGATTTCGTCAAGCTCCTCGTCACTGACCGCAGGGTCGGCACCCTTGACCATCGCCGTTATAAGGTCGGCGTTCTCCCCTTTCCACGTGCCGGCCTCCATCGGGCCACCGCTGCAGAACACGGTCGGGATATTAAGCCTCATGGCCGCCATCAGCATACCTGGCGTCACCTTGTCGCAGTTTGATATACAAATCATTGCGTCGGCCTTGTGGGCATTGACCATATATTCAACAGAGTCTGCGATGAGGTCGCGTGAAGGCAACGAATACAGCATACCGTCGTGCCCCATGGCTATGCCGTCGTCGATTGCGATAGTATTGAACTCTGCGGCATAACATCCCATACGTTCAATTTCCGCCTTTACCATCTGCCCAACATCATGCAGGTGGGTATGTCCGGGCACAAACTGCGTGAACGAATTTACAATGGCTATTATCGGCTTGCCGAACTGCCCTGGCTTCATGCCCGATGCTGTCCATAGGGCTCGCGCACCTGCCATTCGCCTGCCTTCGGTACATACCGCACTCCTCAACTGATGTTTACTCATTATTTATTAGCTTTATTACACTTATTTTTACGTAAATGCAAAGGTACATCATTCTGGCCTATCCAGCAACATTTTTCTTTAAAAAATTAGGATAAAACATAAAATTACAACAAAATCAAGCTAAAAAGTAACAATTTAGCATAAATATTGCACATCGTGACAAATTTTGTGCAACGAAACACACGCTTATAACTTGACACAAACGCATAGATACGAAAACGGGGCGCACCTAACGTTTTAGGTGCGCCCCGTAAATATTTCGACAATCAAATAGGCCTGTCCTTATTTGGTGTTGTCATTGAAAGTTGCAACGCGGTTGAACTCTACTTGCTCAAACAGCTTGTCTGTTGCGCCACAGCCCTTCGTCGTAAGACGGTCGGCAGCAATCTTGTACTTGTTAACCAAGATTTTCTTGACAGCTTCAGCACGTTTCTCTGACAACTTCTGGTTGAGTTCGGCAGAACCTTCAGGTGAAGCGTATCCCTTGATTTCAACCTGGGCTTCAGGATGGTTCTTCATGTACTGTGCAATCAGCTCAATCGGAGCATACTGTGCAGGGTCAACAACCGACTTGCCTTGGCGGAAAAGCACTGTAGGCTGCAGGTTGGTAACCGTTGCAGGCTTCTCGTAAACAGGAGCGGGCTTGTTGTTGCAGTCGTCAAGAGCCTTCTGGAGGTCAGCTATCTGGCGGTCCTTAGCTGCCAGCTGCTCGTCCTTGCCGTTCAGGTCGCCGCGCAGGTCGTTGATTTTAGCGTTCAGGGCGTCGATTTCCGACTGGTCACGCAGCTCGGCTATCTTGAAGTTATGGGTACCGTTAGAGTTCTTGAACTTGTAGATGAAGCCAACGTTGAGCTGGAAGCC
This sequence comes from uncultured Prevotella sp., assembly GCA_944319815.1. Lineage (GTDB taxonomy): Bacteria > Bacteroidota > Bacteroidia > Bacteroidales > Bacteroidaceae > Prevotella. The sequence continues at coordinate 36,506 of CALUEX010000006.1, forward strand.
AGACTCGTGAACGTCATACTGCACCTCGTTGTCCCTAACCATATTGTTGCCAGCGAGCGTCCAAATCATTGCCGGCTCGATGTATACCTGCCATGCCTTAGACTTGCCGAGGTTGAAGGCAAAGTCGATACCGGCCTTAGAAGTGAGCTGGTCATCTTTATAATCCTCTGACGGATGGCCAAAGATATGTCCCCAGCCAAAGCCGTAAACGGCTGAAACCTCGAAGAGCCTCGGCTCTCCCTTGTATCCGCCAATCCAGTTGCTGAAGTTTATGGTTCCCAGCAAAGAAGTATTGATAGAGCGGACGAACGTATTTGTCGATGGATAAGGCTTGTTTGAGAAGTATGCATTGCTCTCAATGGCGAAGCCGAACACCGGGGTAATGTAACGGCCTACGCGCAAACCGAGGTTAGGATTAAGGTCGCTCATCCAGGAATGACCGGTAGTCTTCGTGGCAAGACCGCCGTTCACGCCGATGTACCAGTTATCAAATGTCTTGCTTTCCTCCACTGTTTGAGCGGAAGCCGATACCGTAAGAGCGGCTGCAAAAAGCATTAAAAACAATTTCTTCATTTTTGTTTGATTTTAATTAATAAATGTGATGACTTTCTGTTTAGTAACTTTTACTTTTTGCAAAGGTAGAAAAAAGAAACTACTGAACAAATTAAATCAAGAAAAAAAAGGCATTACCATGTTAAATCAGCTAAAAAACATGACAAACAGAACAATTAAGGGCTTTTATTCAACACTATTTAATACCGGGAATGAGTACACAGCCTTATTTAAATTCCCTGTATAAAAGATGTTTAGAACATAACGGATATTGACGCCTCCTGATAGGCATGATGAAAACCGGCCGCCGTCAACGTAAAGCAAAAAAGGACAAACAGCCTTGCAATATGGCATCTATCTAACGGCAAAAGGGCATCTTTTGCAAGCCAAAAGACGGCATATTGGGAAACAGCTGTTAGCAAGGCACTTACAAGGCTGCGTCCTAAGCCATGTATAAAACACCGAAACCGTGAGGGCGTAAGCCCGGAAACTGCACACGAAAAAGTGATGGCACCCAGCCATGGCTCGTGCTCCTTATTACAATACAAACCGCATAGAGGCAATGAAAATAAATGCTCGTTTCTCTCACTTTTATTTTGCATTGCGCTCAACTTGCATTATCTTTCAATAAAATAAGCTGCGTCTCGGCAATGAAAATAAATGCTCGTTTCTCTCGCTTTTATTTTGCATTGCGCTCAACTTGCATTATCTTTCAATAAAATAAGCTGCGTCTCGGCAATGAAAATAAATGCTCGTTTCTCTCGCTTTTATTTTGCATTGCGCTCAACTTGCATTATCTTTGTAACGGCATATATCGCCTTTACAAAAAAATGAGAAAAATCATACTTATAACGGGCGGCCAACGCTCCGGTAAAAGCGTGTACGCCGAAAAGCTGGCCCTTAGCCTTTCGGCAACGCCCGTGTACATAGCCACTGCACACGTATGGGACGACGAGTTTGCCGAGCGCGTCAGGCGGCACAAGGAACGGCGCGGGGCGCAATGGACAAACATTGAAGAGGAAAAACACCTAAGCCGGCATAATATAATAAATAAGGTGGCAGTCATAGACTGCCTCACGCTGTGGTGCACAAACTTTTTCTTCAACCGTGACAACGACACAAGGCAACCAACCGTTGACGAAGCCCTTGCGGAAATAAGAAACGAGTTCGACAAATTCACAGACCAAGATGCCACGTTCATCTTCGTGACCAACGAGATAGGCAGCGGCGAGGTCAGCAGCAATGCCGTGCAACGCCGTTTTACCGATATGCAGGGATGGATGAACCAATACGTTGCAGCCCACGCCGACGAGGTTGTGCTCATGGTGTGCGGCATCCCGGTAAAAATCAAGGGCTGAACAGCCTTAAATGTAAACGCTCAAATGAGAACATTCAACATCAAGAGCCCGGACATGGGCTTGCAGACAGCAATACAGGACAAGATTGACAACCTTAACAAGCCTAAAGGCTCGTTAGGAAGGCTTGAAAGCCTGGCCATGCAAATATGCCTGATACAACAGGCCCTGTCGCCAAAGCTGGCACATCCCTGCCACCTGCTCTTCGGCGGGGACCACGGCATCGAACGCGAGAACGTAAGCGTATCGCCACGCGAGGTGACATGGCAGCAGATGCTCAACTTCGCCAACGGCGGAGGAGGCGTCAATATGTTCTGCCGGCAGCACGGCTTCAGGCTTCGTATCATCGACGTAGGCGTGGACTACGACCTTTCATCGTGCCCCGAAATAATCAACAGGAAGATAGCCCGCGGCACGGAAAACTTCCTGCATGGCCCTGCCATGAGCGTCGAACAATACGACAGGGCTATCGAAACCGGCGCAGAGATGGTTGACTTGTGCCACGCTGAAGGGTGCAACATCATATCCATCGGCGAGATGGGCATAGCCAACACCTCACCATCAAGCGTATGGATGAGCCTCTTCGGCAACGTCCCGCTAAACGAATGCGTAGGTGCCGGAGCCGGACTTGACAACAAGGGAATAAACCATAAACTCTGCATCCTTGACCGTGCCGTGTCTAATTTCAAGACAAAAACGCCGGACTTCAATACGCCCGAAAACATAATACGCTACTTCGGCGGCTTCGAGATGGTGGCGGCCATCGGCGCGATGCTCAGGGCCGCAGAGCTGCACACCGTCATATTGATTGACGGCTTCATAATGACGGCCTGCGCGCTCGCCGCCTCGAAAATAGCGCCAGACGTCAAATCGTATATGATATTCGGCCATGTTGGCGACGAAAGCGGACACAAACGGCTGCTCAACCTGCTTGGAGCCACCCCCCTGCTCAATCTCGGGCTAAGGCTCGGAGAAGGCACGGGAGCCCTTTGCTCCTACCCAATCGTTGACAGTGCGGTCAGGATGGTAAACGAAATGAACAACTTTGAAAATGCGCATATCACTAAATACTTCTAAATGGTACGACCCGGCCTGGGCGGCATTCATCTATTTCACGCGCCTCCCCTTGTGGCGGCTTCATGAGCCTCCGCGCGAGTGTTACCGTGCCGTAGTTGAGTTTTGGCCGCTCGTAGGATGGCTCACGGGCGGAGTGACGGCCGCCGTGATTTATTTCGGCGGTTACATCTTTCCGCACACCATTGCCGTACTTATGGCCATTGCGACAAGGATGCTGCTCACGGGAGCATTCCACGAGGACGGCCTGGCCGACTTCTTCGACGGCTTCGGAGGCGGCGGCAGCGACCGCAAGCGCATCCTCGACATCATGAAAGACTCACACATCGGCACCTACGGTGTGCTGGGGCTCGGTGTCTACCTGCTGCTGCTGTTCTTCTCTCTGTCGTCAATGACCGCACCAGTGGCTGCCCTTACAGTGCTGGCTGCCGACCCTTTCTGCAAGATGGTGGCTGCCCAGACGGTGTCAATGATGCCTTACGCCAGGACGGAAGAAACATCCAAGTCGCACGTCGTGTACCGTAAGGCCAGCTTAAAGGCTGGGTTGTCCATGCTGTTCCAAGGGGCGGCACCGCTCATATTCGTGCTTTACGCCACCGACGGAATGCTGCGCTGGGATTTATTCTTCCTCGTTCCGTGTGTCGTGATGTACTTCCTGTACCTCATAATCTGGCGTAAGCTGAGGGGATACACGGGCGACTGCTGCGGCGCAGCATTCCTGCTGACGGAGCTTTCGTTCTATCTTTGCGCCGCATACCAATTCTTCAACAACAAAGCACTATGGACATTGTTTTAATAAGACACACAAGCGTTGGCGTGCCGAAGGGCACTTGCTACGGCTGGAGCGACGTGCCGGTGGCCGAAACGTTCGAGGCTGAAGCCGCCGAAACAAAGCGCAATCTCGGATGCACGACATTCGACGCCGTATTCTCGTCGCCGCTCACAAGGGCACGCAAACTGGCCGAATACTGCGGTTGGCCGTCGCCCATCATAGACGAACGCCTCAAGGAAATGAACATGGGCGACTGGGAGATGAAGCTCTTTGACGAGATTGAGGATGAAAACCTGCAAAAATGGTATAACGACTATATGCACCTGGCAGCCACAGGCGGAGAGAGCTTCCCCATATTGTTCGACCGGGTGGCATCGTTCCTCGACGAACTGAAGACAAAGCCTTACCGCCGCGTAGCAGTGTTCGCCCACGGAGGTGTACTGATTTGCGCCGGCATTTACGGCAAACTGTTTCCAAAGGAAGACTGCTTCAAGCATCTCGTGCCTTACGGAGGAATTGAAAAAATAACGATTTAATTCCTAATACCTTCCGAACAATGACTGATAACGAACTATTGGCCACGTCTGAGGGCAACCGCCAAAAGGCATTAAGCATCATACGGCGCATAGGCGTCACTGAAGCCTTTGCCCGTGCCGGCGGCGAAGCACACATCGTAGGCTCGGTGGCGATGGGCCTCATCATGACGCACCGCGACATCGACATACACGCCTACACAACGACGCTGACGGCAAAAGACAGTTTTGCCGTCATGGCGGACATTGCCGAATGTTCGGGCATCACCAGAATGGAATGCCGCAACCTGATAACGACCGACGAAGCGTGCATGGAATGGCACGCATGGTACGCCGACGAAAACGGCCACGAATGGCAGCTCGACATCATGCACATATTGAAGGGCTCGCGCTACGACGGATATTTCGAGCGTATGGCCGAACATATCAAGACCGCCCTGACGGAGGAGACGCGCCTCGCCATACTGAGGCTGAAGGCCGAGACGCCAGAAGGCACGCACGTGGCGGGCATCGAATACTACCAAGCCGTGCTGCGTGACGGCATCAGGACGTGGCCCGACTTTGCCGCTTGGCGCAAGGAGCACGCGGCCGAAGGCATAATCGAATGGATGCCGTAAATACATTTACAAAAACGATAAGATTGGCCTTTTTCGGCAAACACGCGACAGCCAACAAAAAAAATTGCATATATTTGCAACCGACAACATTTTTATAACGGACAAAACAAGTAACATGAAAAAAATCATACTATCCGCCATGACTTTATTGACGGGCTGCCTGGCAGGTTGCGGCCAGCAAGAATTCAAGTCTGTCGATGCCGACGAATTTGAAAAGGCCATATCGGCAAACAACGTGCAGCTGGTTGACGTGAGAACGGCGGAGGAGTTTGCAGAGGGGCACATCGGTGCCGACGCAACGAAAAACATAGACGTGAAGCGCCCCGACTTCATCGAACAAGCCGAACAGGAACTGGACAAGGGCAAGACCGTGGCCGTGTATTGCCGCAGCGGAAGGCGCAGTGCCGACGCCGCCAAGCAGCTGGCCGAACGTGGCTTCAAGGTTATAGACCTGAAAGGCGGCATCATTGGATGGAGGCAACACGGCAAACCAACACGGCAGTAAGGCACGATACAGGGTAAGCCATACATGGGGACGCCCACCGGACGTAAACCTGCCTGGCTGAAACAACTTTATGGCCGCTTCATGAAACGGCATCTTTCAGGCTTCAAAACGGCATCTTTTACACGACAAAAAGCCACGTTTTAACGACTAAAAGGACGCATTTTACAACGCACTGATTATCAATACATTACAACAACGACTAACATCCGCGACCAAAATGGACAAGATAAAGAGGATTTTCACGCTTAACGCGCTGCTCGTTATCATGGGCCAAGCATTTGCACAAGGCCCGAACGACTCCGGCACATACTACCAACAAGCCGACGGGAAAAGCGGCAAGGAACTGAAAACGGCCATGGCCGAAATAATCAGGCCACACAAGCAACTGGGCTACGACGACCTTTGGGAGGCGTTCAGGAGTACCGACAAGCGTGCCGACGGCAAGGTGTGGGATATGTACTCGGGAGCAACAAGCTATACATTCGTAAGCAAAGGCTCGAACTATAAGGAGGAAGGCGACTGCTATAACCGAGAGCATTCCATGCCGAAAAGTTGGTTTGACGACGAATACCCGATGTACACCGACCTTGTACACCTCATTCCGGCCGACGGCTACGTAAACGGCCGACGCAGCAACTACCCTTTCGGGGAGAATGAAGGGGAAAGATACAAATCAGAAGGCGACTTCAGCAAGCTCGGAAAATCGACAGTAAGCGGTTACGACGGCGTCGTGTTCGAACCTAACGACGAATACAAGGGCGACTTCGCACGCATCTATTTCTATATGGCAACGTGCTACGAAGACAACATTTCAAGTTGGACAATCATTGAAAAAAACGGAAACCAAGACAACGTCCACAAGGAAGAATATGACGTTTTCGCAGGAAACGCCTATCCGGCATATACACAATGGACGCTCAATCTATTACTACGTTGGGCTGACGAAGACCCCGTAAGCCAAAAGGAGATTGACCGCAACAATGCCGTTTACGACATACAGGGCAACCGTAACCCATACGTTGACTACCCGGGGCTGGAAGAATACGTCTGGGGAGACAAGCAAGACTTAACTTTCAGTTATGAGGACGAGCCGACAGGCATTAGCATCGTAGTGCCGGCAAAAGAAATCTCCGTGGTAGACGTTTACACGATTGCCGGCATAAAAGTACGCTCTGGCGTAAACAAGGCAAAGGCAACGGAAGGTCTCGACAAGGGAATCTACATTATAGGGGACAAGAAATATGTTGTAAAATAAGGCCGCATCACGGGACGCGGACGTAAAGCCATTAAAGCAAAACATACTTTAACCGCCCATCAAGAAAGCATTGGAACAAATACTTTACGTCCGCACCTCGTGATACAGACCAAAATCAATCACAATCCCGGCATATCACGGTGCCGTTAGCCTGGTGCGTCGCAAGCACAAGGACTTCAGCCACCTGTACGTGTTCAGGCGCATTGGCGGCATACAAAGCCACATCGGCGATGTCGTGACCCGTAAGAGGACGTATTCCCCTATATACGCTATCAGCCCGCTCATTGTCACCATGGAAACGCACGACGCTGAAATTGGTCTCAACCAGTCCCGGCTTGACGTTCGTCACCCTCACGGCCGTGTGCGCAACGTCTATTCTCAGTCCGTCGGTTATGGCCTTCACGGCAGCCTTTGTCGCACAATAGACATTTCCGCCGGCATAAGCCGCGTCGCCGGCAACCGAACCAATGTTGATTACATGGCCTCTATTACGTGCAACCATGCCGGGAACGATAAGACGTGTCATCGTCAGCAACCCCTTGATATTGGTGTCAATCATCGCCTCCCAATCATCCATGTCGCCTTCGTACTCTTTATCTAATCCCAAAGCCAGTCCGGCATTGTTAATCAACACGTCCACCACAGCCCACTTGCCGGTAAGAGACTTAACGGCCGAAATGGCCGCATTGCGGTCGCGAACGTCGAATACCAACGGCAAAACGTCAGCCCCAAGTCCTCTCACTTGCAGTTCAACAGCCTTCAACTTGTCAACGTTACGCCCCGTAATGATAAGGTCATAACCACCCTCGGCAAACTTCCTGGCACAGGCTTCGCCTATCCCGCTCGTCGCTCCGGTCACCAATGCAATCTTTCTTTCCATGAGTTCTTAATTTATTTTGTAGTGAATGAGTAAGGAGAAAAGGAGTAAGTAGAAAGGAGGGAAGGAGTAAGTAGATGTGCTTTGTGTACTATCCATATTGGCAGAACGGCTTTATTGCATATCTACTTACTCCTTCCCTCCTTTCTACTTACTCCTTCCCTCCTTTCTACTTACTCCTTTTCTCCTTACTCCTTTACTCCCTTTTCAAGTCCATCAATATCTGAAGGATGCGTTCCGCCGTCCGTCCGTCCCAACGGTCTGGCAGCGAACACTTCTTCCACTGCCCCTTGACAATGTCGGCAACGGCATCTCCCAACTTGCCGGCATCCTCGCCCACAAGCACGTTTGAACCGCACTTTACTGTCTCAATGTGCTCGGTATAACTGTTAATGGTAACACACGGAACTCCGTTAAACGTCGCTTCCTCGGCCACATTGCCAGAGTCAGTAACTATACCCTTTGCATTTGCCGTAAGATAACCGAACTCCAAATAAGAAAGAGGCGTTATTATAGAGAAGTTGTCGTATCCTTTCACCATTGGAGCCACAACCTCCGCCGCAGACGGGCGCAACGGAGCTATAATCCTGACATCACCGGCGGCACTACACATAGCCGCAAACATCCTCTCAAGGTTTGCCGTGTCGGCAAGTAAGACCTTGCGGTTTAACGTAAAGACGATATACTCCTGTTCCTTAACCTGCAACGAGTCAAGCACGGACGGACGCACAAGACGTGGACGGTTGAACCGCAAAGAGTCCATAAGGATGTTGCCGACCATATATACATGGGACAGCTCCGCTCCCTCACGGCTCACTATGCTGTTGCTCCCCATGCCTGCAGTGAAAAGCAAGTCAGAAAGCCCGTCAATCACAAGACGATTTATTTCCTTTGGCATCTTGATGTCAAACGAGCGCGTCCCAGCCACGAGATGTGCCAGCGTTAGCCCGTGTTTCTTCGCCACAATGGCAACAGCCATCGTCGAGGCAAGGTCATCCACGACGATGACCACGTCTGTCAAGTTTGCGTCAAGGTATTTTTCAAACTCCGACATGACGCGCCCCGTTAGTTCGTTAAGGTTTACGCAGTCAACACCAAGCCACACATCTGGAGCTTGGATGCCTAAATCGTCAAACAAGGTAGGCTCGAGCGTAGGGTCGTTCTCCGCCCCTGTATAAACCAAGCGATAATTAACGTCCTTGCCGTCAGCCTTCGCCCTGACAACGGCACGCACCAAAGGAGCTACCTTTATGAAGTTAGGCCGGGCTCCGGCCACAATACATATATTCAACATGTCCTATTATTCATTTAATTGAAAATCGTTGATGGAGAATGGAAAATCATGATTACCCACCCTCTTTAAAATTTAATCGGGCAAAGGTAATCATAATTTTCCATTCTCCATCAACGATTTCTAAATTAAAATCACTCTGACTTAAACAAATCCTTGATGCCTCCTATACTGCCCATAAGGTTGGTCGCCTCGTATGGCAGGTAGACGGTCTTCGTCTTGTCACCCGTCGCCACTTCCTCAAGCATTTGTATATACTTCTGTGCCAAGAGATAATTTGCCGGATTGGTGCTCTTCCCAACGGCCTCTGTTATCTTCTCTATGGCTATTGCCTCGGCTTCAGCCTTGCGTATGCGGGCCTGTGCCTCTCCCTCGGCATTAAGTATTGCCATCTGTTTGTCAGCCTCGGCCTTGTTTATGATGGCGGTCTTCTCGCCCTCCGACTTCAATATGGCAGCAGCCTTCTCGCCCTCGCTGGTAAGGATGGTGGCACGCTTGTTACGCTCGGCTTGCATCTGCTTCTCCATCGCCTGAAGCACGCTCTCGGGCGGAGTGATGTCTTGCAGCTCAACGCGGTTGACCTTGATGCCCCACTTGTTGGTGGCATCGTCAAGCACGGCGCGCAGCTTCGTATTGATGGTGTCGCGCGAGGTGAGGGTCTGGTCAAGCTCAAGTTCGCCGATGATGTTTCGCAGTGTTGTCTGCGTAAGTTTCTCTATGGCATTCGGCAGGTTGTTGATTTCATAAACGGCCTTGAACGGGTCTACGATTTGGAAATACAACAAGGCGTTGATTTGCGTCTGTACATTGTCCTTGGTTATGACGTTCTGCTTGTCAAAATCATACACCTGCTCACGCAAGTCGATAGAGTCTGTATAGATATAACGTCCCCGGCGCACGGCGACAATCTCCTTGGCACGGTCTATGAAGGGGATGATGATGTTGATGCCGGGCCTCAACGTGGCGTAATATTTACCGAGACGCTCTATTATCTTGGTCTCTGACTGTGGTATGATGACAAGACTTTTCTTTACCACCACAAGCGCGAAGATTATCAACGCGATTAAAACATAAATCATGATGCTCATATTTCCAAAGTTTTTAGTTAACAAGTCATGCAAATAAAAAAAGACAAACACATCACCAACACTGTACGCGAACATCGCCCGCGCCGGCGTTGCCTGCGTTTCCTACACTTTCTCCACAGTTATTATAATGCTCTCGCGACCTACCACACGGACATTCTGCCCCATGGGTACATACTGCCCGTCGGCTGACACGGCCTTCCAGTCGTCACCGTCAATGGCTACACGGCCATAGCCGCCCTGCTCTATGGCCTCGCTCACGCGACCGACGCGCCCCATCAGGGCATCGGCATTGCTCGGGCGTTCGCGCCGCTTGCCGTGAAGCATCTTGGCAAGGCGCGGCCTCACGAAGAATATTGACAGCACCGAAACAACGGCAAATACTGCCAACTGGCCATAAAACCCCAACCCAAAAGCCGAGATTACCGCCGTGGCAAGGGCCCCGATTGAGAAGCAAAGGATGAAGAAATCACCCGATGTCAATTCAAGTATCAGGCAGACGACCATCACCAATGCCCAGAACTGCCATAAGTTTGCTGCAAAATAATCTATCATCGCTTGCGGTTTTTAAGGTTTTACGGCGTGATGCACCGGCATTATGCCTACAAGCCACACGTGGCATTGGCGCATATCCAACAGCCCATACGGCCTCGCGCCGGCACAATAAGCCGTTGTTTTTGCGAAGATAGTGATTTTTATCGGTATCAGCAAGAAATCATACAAATATTTACTTGCACAAGACTAATCGCCGCACAGCTACATCCTGCCGAGCATTTCTTTCTCGCGCACAAGGTCGTTTATGTCTTTCCCCGGCGAATTGAATATCATGCTCTTTATCACATCACCCCTGCCGCACGTGTAGTCATGGTAAACAAGCAGCTCTCCTTCAAGGCGTTCCTTGGGGATAGCCGCAGCCTTGAGCTTGCAAAAATCATCCAACGGCACCTCGTCGCCCTCACGCACGAGGAGCAAGCGGCGAGCCACCGGGTTGCGATTATAGTCATGGTTGACATATATGCCCTTGATGTAATGCGGAAAGCTCATCACGGGCAGCCGCAAGCAGGCCATTTTCAGGGCAAGCTGTGCTCCCTTGTGTTCGTTAAACATCATGTACCCCGTCTGGTAATGCGAGAACAATCCCATGCCGGCCAGCAAGTTCCCGTTGATGTCCAGGCAATACACGTTTGACGAATTGTCGTCGCACGGCACCGACGTTATCATGTAGGGCTCGGCCTTCAAGCCGCCCGAATGGAACGACGCGCTGTAACCAGTATATACCCCAGCGTAAACATTGGCATCAGGCAGACCCTTATAAAACGCGCGCTCGATGCAGGCGGGAATCGTTCCACCGCCAACCCTCTCGGCAAGCAGACGCCCCTCAAGCTCGCACACGTGGGCATACAGCCCGTCAATGCTTTCGGCAAGGCGGCGCACGGATATATTGTTCACTTGCCCCAAGGCGGACTCCAGAGCCTCGTCGGCGCACACTCCCTGCGCCAGCGAGGCTTCGTATGACGGCAACACTGACGTATAAAGTGACGAGAGCGTACTCGGCGACATTCCTGAAGCCTCTGCTATGTCCTTCATCTTGACGCCGGCCGTGCGCAGTTTTTTCAATATCCCGTATAATGATACCAATTTATCCATATCCGTTGCAGCGTTATTGTGAAAAATAATTGCAGCTTACCCAAGTGCAAAGATAGTGCAAGTTGAGCGAAATGAAAAATAAAAGTAAGTGGAACGAACTTTTATTTTCATTTCCGAGACGAAGCCTATTTTATGTAAAGATAGTGCAAGTAGAGCGAAATGCAAAATAAAAGTACGTCAGTTCGGTATAATGTTAATGCCACACTGATATGGGAAATTACCTCTCTGTAGGGACATAATTTTGAAGATTGCTCCATTAAGACGCAATCGTGTCCTTAGTTCTGGAAGAACGTTTTTATTGACATAGCCTACTTATACGCCTCTCCGCGGCGTGCGGACATAATGAATTATGTCCCTACAGAGGGTGTTTAAACGGTAAAAGGGCATCTTTCACGTCGCGAAAGATGCCCTTTTGCATTGTAATTGGTAATATACTGAATGTCAATACATTACCCATCCACTCTCCTTTTATTTACTCTATTGCCGTAATAACGCCGTCATAATAACTCCAACCGTCAGCTGCCTGGTATGTGTCTACGGCTTCAGCAGGCACTTTTATCGACGTGATTTCGGCAGAATTAAAGCCCTCGCCTCTATGGCTGTCTATTGTCGGAGGCGTAGTCATGTTGATGATAAGTTCACTTACGGTGCACCCCATTCCGAAAGCATTGAAGTGTATGCCGCCGCAGTCGTTGATTGTTACGGTCTTCAGTTGCTTGCAAGACGAGAATGTGTGATTTTGCAGGGGACTGGGTGAGTTCCATACTACCGATGTTATGTTTGTTTCGCTGAATACGGAAGTTGTAGTTGCGTATGGAGACGGTGAATTTGAAGGGAACGTAACGTGTTCCGGTATGACCAATTCGCCTTCAAGTTTTGAACCGGAAAATGCGTATCCGTTGATTGTTTCGAGACTTGCGGGGAAGTCTATTGACGTTATTCCTGTATTTTGGAATGCGCTTGAGCCTATTGTCTTAAGTCCTTCTGGCAGCGTTACGGATGTTAAGTTCACGCAACGTTGGAAGCAGTTATCGGCCAAGCTCTCTATTCCAGACGGCAGTATTATGCCTGTCAGTACGCTTGTGCTTTGTGTGTTAGCGTTATACTGGAACGCTGCCGGGAACTCCGTGATGTTTCCCGTACCATCGCTATTCATCAACGTGGCCTGTGAGAGGTCAAGATTTATTTTCGTGTCGGTGATTGCTGCAATGGTCTGTAGGTCGGCCTCGTTGATTTGTCCATTGATTATTACCGTTCCGTTGCCTATGGCTGCAGCTGCCTTAACGGCCTCGGCTGTTATTTGGCCTACGCCCGTCGTCTCGATGGTGTTGGTCTGCGGAAATACAGACTCGCCGCTTTGGTCGTTCCAGTCGCCGTCGAGCGATGCCGTTATGGTTGCCGTTGCGCCGCCGAACAATGCCGCCACGTCACCCTTGAGCACCGTGCGGTAGTTTGCCTGGAGCGGAACGTTGGTGACGCTCGTGCTTCCCTGTTTCGAGCCTGATGCGTTGGCGTAGCTTAGGGTGATGTCGCTTGTCGAGCCGAGTGCAGGTGCGGGCACGTAGAACGTCGTCACCTCTGCGTCAGTTTGCGGCTGGGCGATGTCTGCCGTCAGTGTGTATGCGTAGGTCTTGGCCGCAGTTCCCGTGGCCGTTCCTGTCTGCACGTTCCATGTGTCGGCTATGCCCGTCATGGCGAGCGTCACGTTGTCGCCCGTAGTCATTGCCCCGGTAGTCTTCAGGGTAACCTTTGCCACGGCGTGCGTCAGCGTCACCGCCGTGGCATCGGCTGGCCGACTGTTGTCAATCCTGCCCTGGAAGGCAAGAGCCTTGGCTAGGTCGGCCGCGTCAGTCAGCTTGCGCTCTTTCAGGCTTCCGCCGTAAGTGGCAGCCGCCTTGCTGTCGGCCCAGAACACAAAGTCATACTGCGCGTCAGGGTCAAGACCGCTTACGGTGAATGTGAACGTGCCCTCCGTGCCGCCGGGCGTGCCCGTGAGCTGCGAGCCTACGAGGCTTCCCTCGGCGTCGTACACCTCAAGGAGACATTCGTCTATGTCCACGTCGTCGCTGTCATACGTCGATGCGCGCGTTCCGATGCCGTTGTCTACGGTCGCGGTGATTGTCAGCGCACCGTCGGTGCGTGCCCCTCCAAGTTCGTCTTGGCTGCATGATGCCAGCATGGCTACCATGCCCAGCATCAGGAATAGTTGCTTTTTTCTCATAATCTGTTGAATTTTAGCCCTGCCCTACCCTTCGGTTATAAGGGCGTCTGGCGTGGCTTGTTAATTGTTTTTGGTTTGTTTTCGCTATTGCTTTTAGTTAATTGTTTCCCTGTTGTTTATGGTTTCGTTTCCCGTTTATGCCCTTTGGGCTTGTAAAAGGTGCCTTTTTGCATCGTGAAAGATGCCCTTTCGCAGGCTAAGAGATGCCCTTTTGCGGAGGCGTTGATTGTCAACCAGTTACGCGGGGCGTTGCCTTTATTGAGAGAATAGGGCATATAAGCCCGATAAGGCCAATACTGATGACTGCTGAAAGCATACCGCTTGTTGGCTGAATGGGGCATATAAGCCCGATAAGGCCAATGCTGATGACTGCTGAAAGCATACTGCTTGTTGGCTGAATGGGGCATATAAGCCCGATAAGGCCAATGCTCCCAAACCTTGAAAGCATATCAAGCTCCCTCCCTTCGGGAGGGTTGGGGTGGGTTTCAGTTCCTTATCCTCTCAAAACTCCACCACATACGTGTCGTCGTCCCAGCTCATGTCTATGTCAACACCGCCGCTGCCGTGCCCTGCGGTGAAGAAGTTTCCGCTCACGGTTGTCAGCCTCCCCCGGCGGTATGGCACGTTGACGCCGCTGCTGCGGCTCACCACCGCACCGTCAGGGCCGATGATGCTGACCGTCAGGCGGACGGCGCTTTCCGTGCCGTTCACCATCACATAGTCAGACGCAAGCTCCGTCAAGCCCTCCGCGTTGGTGCTCCACGACGGCTGCGCGGCATAGCCTACACCCTCCACGGCGTTGTTGGGCTTGCCCGTCAGCACGTTGAACGACGACGGGAAGAAACCCTCGTAAGCCACGCTGACGGTAAGGCTACTGACTGCGGGCACACCATCGAGCTGCCGGTAACTGTCGATGTCCTTCGCAACGATGCGGTATTTTGCCAACGGACGCTCCAATGCGACAGCCAGTTCGTTGTCGCCAGCCGCCACTGTCACGCCTTCAAGACAGGCGTAGGCAGCGTCCTTGTAGTCGGAACAGGCCGTGTACGCGCCAGTGTTGAGCCTCACCTGCTGCAAGTCCGACGTGTCATAAAACGGCGACAGGCCGCCGTCGGCCGTCACGTAGTCGCTCCACAGGCGTATGCCATACAGCCCCTCGTCGAGCGGAAGGTCAAGCGTGGCCGTGCCGCCGGGCTCAACGTCGGCCACTACACTGCGCCGCATGACGTGCGTGCCGCCGTCAGCCGTATACACGTCGGCAATGATGCGCCGCGAGTATTGCCGTTCCCCGGCGCGCGTCGTGCCGTCGAACGGTGGCAGGTAACCATCCGGCAACGTCACCGCAAGCCGAAGGACGGGTTGCTCCGCGCCGCCTTCGGTCAGGGATATTATTACCCTGCGCACGTCATCCTCGTCCACACAGGTGCGCGCCTTGCCGCCAAGTCCGCCGTCGGTGGTGGCCGTCACGGTGTAGCATCCCGGCGGAACGCTGAACAGCGTGGCGCCGAGCTGCCTCATGTCGGTGAACGTCCGGCTCGTCTGATACGTTCCGTCGTCAGACGTTATAGTGATTGTTATTTCCCCGATGGCTGCGTCAGGGCACGCCGAACGGTCTATGCCGACGGCTATTCCGTGCCCGCCGTCGTGCGGTTCGTCGGTGCACGACACCATGGCGAGGCAAGCGACAAGAGCCAGCAGGGCGGCTTCCATATAGTAAACGACGTGTCTCATGAGCCTTCCTCCACAATCTTTATGGCAACCACGCGGCGTGCCCGTGCGGCCTCGGCTTGCCCGTGGTCTGTACCCTTGCCGTCAGTCTCTATGCGCCAGGCATCTATGCCGAGGCTGACCAACAGCCGCTTGACTGCCTCGGCACGGCGCAGCGACACACGGAAGTTGACCTCCGGCGTGCCACGTTGGTCTGCCCAACCTGTCAGGCGGACGCGCATCAAGGGGTCGGCGGCCATCATCCGTGCCAACGTATCAACCTTGGCGCGCTCAGACGGGCGTATAGCCGTACTGTTGAAGTTGAAATATATTACTGGGAAAACGGCTTTTTCAGCCTTTGGTTTGGTTGGCTTTGGCGTATCCTTGGGCAACTCCGTAACGGTCTGCACCGACCGTTCGGCCACGGGTTCGGGTCGTAGCGCAGGTTGCAGGGGCACCTGCGGAACGGTACGCGGCTGCTCGGCGGCCTTGCGCTTGGCCCTACCGAACGAGAAACTGATGCGCAAACCGCTCTCCCAAAGGTAGTTTGACGAGTGGGCGTGGCGCGGTATGCCGTCCATGCGGCTGCCCGTCAGGAAGGTCATGCCCGTGTAAAGGCCGAGCTTCAGGCGGCGCGCCACGTCGTAGCCGCACTGTAGGCGGAAGCCGGCGGCAAAGTGCCAGCGCACAGGCTGGCTGCTGACGCAAGCGCCGGTGGCCGTCTCGTACAGTTTGGCCTTTGTGCCGACGGCTGCCAGACGGGGCGAAACGTCGAGGTTCCAGCGGCCTTGCGGCGGTGCGCCGAGCCACGGAAGGACGTTTAGGTTGAGCTGCAAGCCGTAACCCTGCACGGCAACATGGCTCTTGAGCGAACGGTAATCCCAACCGTCAAGGCCGTCAACGGGAGCGTAATACATCGAACCGTCAGAGCCGAGCCAGTAACCCGTTGACGTGCAGCACGGCCTCGCACCGAGCCATGCACGCCCCCAAGCAGCCTGTGCCTCAAGCGACACGGAGCGGCTGAAGGCATGGCCAAAGAATACGCCCGCGCCCCAACCGGCGCGCACGTTGCCGTCAGCGAACGAACTGAACGTGCTCACGGCGAAGGGCACTCCGCCCTCCGCACCGACGTACCAGCCACTGACGGAGAGGCTGCCGGAGGCGCGTGGCGAGACGGCCCGTGCCGAAACGACGGAACAGGCGATAGCCAACAAGAAGAATGTCTTTATTAAACAGGTTTTAGGACGTGGCAAAAATATGGCCGCGAACGTGCCTAAAAGCCCGCAGAAACGCCTAAGCCTGGCTTCTGGGGGGGGTAAAGCCGAACGCCCCTGGAATGCGGCTACAGCGCAAAACAGGGCCCAAAGGCGAACCGCAGATGCCTACCGCCCGACCAGGACGGCACGCACTACGGCATGGCGTATTATCGACAATGTGTTTAAACATTTGCTTTATGCAATAAGGATGTGGCGCAAATTTAGGCAAAAAACGTTAACTACAAACTTTTTTACAATAAATCAACACACTGTCCGGCAAAAAATGCCAAGGCCGGAGCATGGAACGCGCAACAGGCTGACTGTCAACCTCTTGGCAAAAGGGCATCTTTTAGGCTGCAAAAGGATACCTTTCACGCCACGAAACGTGCCTTTTTACGGCGTAAAAGGTATCCTTTTGCAAATAGTTCCAGAATTAACAGACTTCCAACAAGGCGCGAACGCAACGCCGAAAGACCTGACGCGGCATCGCGACACATCAAAAGATGTATTGCAGACGGGCCTGTGCGAGGAAGAAATCCTTGTCGTAGAAACTGCCGCAATGGTCGCCCACCCATACGTAACTGCCGCTCAGCTTGAAGCCGATGTACTTGTTAAGGTAGAAGTTGACGCCCAACGAGAGGTCTTTCTCCACGCCGCCGTTTATCCCGCTATTGCCGTCGTTGAGGTTGGCGTAATTGAAACGTGCCACAAGCTCTATGGCCTTGTCTGACACGGGACGGCCCGGTATGCCGTACATGGCGTCATACTCGAAGCCCTCGCCGGCCAGGAGCCAGCTGCCCTGCACGTATCCGCCATGGGCGCGGTAGGCCTCAAGACCACCCGTGCGGTTCATCCTGTCATAGAAATACTCGCCTTGCAGGAGCATCTTACGCGACGTGTAAAGCACCTCGACAAGCCCCTTCAGCTCCGTGCCGGCATGGTCAATCTCCGCACCGAGCAAGTCCTCGCCAAACATCGACGTAACACCGGCACTGCCTAACGAGCCTACGGGCGCGTCCTTGTTCACGTCCTTCGTCCTGAACGAGAACGCACCGCCCACGTGAAGCAGGTTGTGCCCCTTCCGCTTGCGCCATACGGCACGCGAGGTTGACACGAGCGAGTTCTTCTTGTCGCTGCCTAAGTGGTTGATGTCGTTGTTGGTGTAAACGCCCGTGGCGAGATAGCAATGGTCATTATAATAATGGAACGTCACGCCGAGCTTGCGGCTGTTGGTGAAAGCAAGCACCGACGAAGCCGACTGGTTGAAGCGCATATCGGCCGTGCTGATGAGCATATCCATAGAGAACGGCTCGTAGCCGTTGCCGACGGATAGCACGCTGTTCTTGAAATGATAGTTGAACTGCAAATCCTTCACGGCCACCTTGCCTCCGCCAAGACCGATGTCGGCCTTCAACTCGTATTTGCCATAGTTGGCCTTGAAGCCCACGCGGAAGTCCTCAAGCCTGAAGTAGCCTTGCACGTCGTCCTTGCCGTAGCCCGAAGCCGTAGCATCAAGCAGGGCGCGCGAACGGAACTTCACTTTCAAGCTGTCGGCAGCCGACACCGCAGTCGTGGCCGTAAGCGCAACAGCAAGCAGCAAAACCTTGAATGCCCTCATACCTTCAAACCTATTTCCGACAATACCGGTAAAGCATCTTCCACCGTGGAAACCCATCCGTAATCGGCCATGCCGAATATAGGTGCATCCTTGTCAGGGTTTATCGCGATTATCCTTTTTGCCCCGGTGATGGCAGCCGTGTGCTGTATCTGTCCGCTGATGCCTATTGCGACGTAAAGGTCGGGCGATATGGTCTGCCCTGTTTGCCCCACCTGTCGCGACGGGTCAATCAGTCCGCACTCAACTGCCGCCCTCGAACCGGCCACTGCCGCGCCTATGCTTTCGGCCCAACGGCTGATTTCAACAACCGTTTCCTTATCCCTTACGCCGCGCCCTATGCCAACAACGATGCGGCTGTCGTTGAGCGACTTGCCCGTTGACACCTTCACGGTTTCACCTAACAGGCTTATCCTCGTATCCGGTTCAAAGGCCGACAAGTCATGCCATACTATCTCTCCTGTACGACTCCAGTCGCACCTTTGTGCCTTCATCACGCCCGGACGCACCGATGCCATCTGTGGACGATGCCCCAGAGTGACGATAGTGGCCATGAGGTTACCGCCAAAAGCCGGCCTTACCTGCCTCAACAGGCCTGTTTCCGGGTCGATGCAAAGCCCTGTGCAATCAGCCGTAAGCCCTGTCCGCAGTATCGAAGCAAGACGGGCTGACAGCCCACGCCCCTTCTGCGTAGCGCCTACCAGCAACACGGCAGGGCACAACTCCTTGACTATCTTGGCCACGGCCTTGGCATAATTCTCCTCGATGTATGCCGAAAGGGCCTCAGAGTCGAGCAGGTGCACACGCTCCGCGCCGTAAGCTATAAGTTCCTTTGCTTGTTCCTCAAGTCCGTGCCCGGCAAGAATGGCCTCAACACACTGCCCTGACTGTGCGGCAAGTTCGGCGGCCTTACCTAACAGTTCTGCCGTAACAGGCGACAGCTTGCCGCGCGACGTTTCGGCCAGCACATATATTCCGTTACCTTCGTCAACATTCCCAGTCTGCGCACTGGCCATGGTCAACGCCCCGGCAGGGCACGACCTGGTGCAGTCACCACACAGTCGGCAAGCGTCAACGTCAATCTCCGGATAGTCAACCAGCCTGATAGCTCCATACGCACAGCTGCCCTCGCATATTCCGCACTGCGTGCAAAGCTCCTTGTCAAGGCGCAGGGCAAATCCTTTTATATTGTCCATTTTTCTTCTTCCTTTAGTTCTTCAACTGTTCCCAAACACTTCCTGAAGGCCGCAGCCAAAGCCTCACCGTCGGCTATCCAGCAGGTATCCTTGCGGCTTTCGGCCACTTCGGTTTCAACAACCTTCGTCGGCGAAGCATTCAAACCAACCTCCGTGCCGTCCAAATCCAAGTCGGTTTCGTTCCAACGCACAATTTCCATGCCTTGCGCACGCCTCCATCCGGCCAGCGTCGGAGGGTTAACGGAAAACTCCTTGCCCACCATAACGGCGCATGGCAATGCCACACTAAGCCTTTGCAGAGTGTCGCCGGCCTCTTTAACGACCTCCACACGTCCGTCAACGGGTGTCTCCGCCTCCACGATATGCGTCACTTGGGGTATTCCAAGCATACCTGCGACCTCAGGACCAACCTGTGCCGTGTCACCGTCAATGGCCATACGACCAAGAAAGAGCATATCAAAACCTATCTTTCTCGCCGCAGCAGACAGCGCAACACTTGTGCAAAAAGTGTCGCTCCCGGCAAATGCGGGCGAAGAAAGCAGCACTGCACGGTCAGCACCGAGCTGCAAAGCCTCGCGCAAGACACTCTCTGCCGAGGCCGGACCCATGCTCACCGCCACCACTTCAGCTCCCGTTTCAGCCTTCAGGTCGAGAGCAACCTGCAAGGCGCAAAGGTCATCCGGATTGGTACGGGTCATTGATGACGAACGCTTCAGCGTCTTCGTAACGGGGTCGATGCCAACTTTAGTGGAGCGTGGCACCTGCTTCAAAAACACAATATATCTTTCCATTATGCCTTATTATCGTTTACTAAACCTTTATCCTACAATATCTCAAGCTGCATCTTCTATCCACCCTTCTTGTTTGAGCGGGCATCTGCACACCTGCGTTGGAACTCGACCGTGAACGGGTCAACGTCACCGAAACGCATCGGGGAGAACAATTCAGGGTTGACAAACGGCTTCTCACCCGTCAGGAGTTCAGCAGCCAGCCGTCCCATGCCGCCACCGCAAGCCACTCCGCCGCCACAACAACCCGCAACGGCAAACAAACCTTCATATTGGGGCAATACGCCGATAACGAACATCGCATCAGGCACGTAGCACGAAGGGCCTGACATATAGTGTGCGATGGGCAGGGTGTCGATGTCTTTGAGGTACTTCTTCAGCAAAGGGGCACACTCGTCAAGTACCGTCCACTTGGCCGCCTCGTTGAAATCGAAGTCGTCCAGCTTGTCTGTAAGCGTAGACGGGTCGAACGCCTGGCACTCACTCTCACGCAGACCGATGATTAACGCACCGACGTCAGAACGTGTAAAGGCACGTGCATCGGGTATTACCGTGAACGGATGGTTGGCCGGGAAACGCTCGAGGTCTGTCGAAGTTATCCAGAAATGGCTTCTTACGGGAGTGAACGGAAGGCCTATCCCCAACGGGCGCATCAGCAAGTTGGCCCACGCACCGGCAGCATTGACCACCACACCGGCCGTCAGCACCGTGCCGTCGGCAAGCCCGACACCCGCTACCCTGCCGTCGGCCACCTTGATAGAGGCCACCTTGCAATGCGGTTTCAACGTCACGCCGAGCATCGAAGCAGCCTTTGCATAACCGAGACAAAGCGACGCCGAGTCGATGAAAGCATCCGTGGGCATATATGTTGCCACGTCAACGGCATCGGCCTCTATCCACGGCAACAGTTCTTTCAGCTTGTCGCGGCCAATACGTTCGTTGGGTATGCCGAAGCGCGTCGCCGCATCTTCAAGAGCCTCAAGCCCCTTCAGGGATGTTTCAGAGGATGCCATCGTAACGCTGCCGCACACCTGCAAGCCAAGCGAAGTACCAGTAAACGACTCTATTTCATCTATACAGTCGTATGTTTCCTGCACTATTTCCATCAGGCCGGGTTTCGTCCTTGCACGTGTAAGGAGGCAAGCCGCGCGCGAAGAAGCCTGTGAAGCTATGTCGTTTCCATCGAGAAGGAGGATGCGCCCGGCCTTGCGCTTGGCCAGTTGATAGGCCGTTGCACAGCCAAGAAGACCTCCACCTATTATTATAATGTCGTAACTTGAATTATCCATCACCTAAAAAATCAAATCGTGTTATACTGTAACTGCATGAATACATTGGCGTCAGCCGACGGGTTACGGTCTCTCTTGCCACGCATATAGCGCTTATATATAAGTACAGTGGCCACGGCAAACAACACCGTGCACGAAGCACCTACGAAGCAGGCCATGTGATTGAACAGTGCAAACCAGTCTGTCTTGATGTTGAGCGACTCTTTCGTGAACAACAGCGTCACCGTGCCGATGTAGCCGATGAAGTCAATCATGGCGATGAAGAAGCCCACATTGCCCTTTATGCGAAAGCAAGCTATGAAACGGTCGAAGAAGATTGTCTGGAACGTAAGGTAGGCCAGATAGAGCGAGAGACTGATAACGAACAGCCAAGTGACAGGCTGGAGGTTGAGCTCATGGTAATT
Source organism: uncultured Prevotella sp. (assembly GCA_944319815.1). Taxonomy (GTDB): domain Bacteria; phylum Bacteroidota; class Bacteroidia; order Bacteroidales; family Bacteroidaceae; genus Prevotella. Next base: position 58,545 of record CALUEX010000006.1, read on the forward strand.
GAACGATACGTAAGTCAGCGTCATGCAGCCGGCAAGGACCAATGCCATGAGGCACATTATGGCCTTGATGTTGCTGCGGAAGAAGATGAACAGGGCGAAGATGGCGAGTATGACAAGCGTCACGACGGTGTCAACCTTGGCAAAAAGCCATGACGACTGGCCGCTCATGTCGAGTATGTTGACGAGGAAGTCCTCCTTGATGTCGCGCAGCACGAGCAGCATGAAGTTGCCGATGAAGAGTAGCGAGAGGATTGGGGCATACTTCATGAACAGCGCCTTGCGGCCATGCCCGTCGAGGGTGACACGCTCGTTGCGCAAGGCTATGTCTTCCGCCGAGGGCCGCGGCAGGCGTTTCAGCATATAGCCCATGAACACTAACAACGGCAGGGCACACCCGCCGATGGCTGCCGGCATCCAGAACTGGTCGATGCGCAACTCGTTCATCGCGAAAAGGCCGAAACTCTTGGCAAGGCCGGAACTGAAAACGATGCTGACACCGAGCAGACTGGCAAGGATGTCGGTGACCTTGCGCCCCTCGATGAAGCTGAAGATGACACCCCACATACACCCGAGCGACAATCCGTTAATAAACATAGGAACGACGTTGTAGGGCATCGGCAACATCCCGAAGCCAATCAACGACACCTCGGCAAGCACAGCCATGCCGACAAAAAACCTGAAACGGTTTTCTTTCTTCAACTCGGAGATAATCTTGATGCCGAAGAACTTGGATATTACATACCCCAAAATCTGGATTGTGGTGACTGCCACCTTGTAGTCGCTGCCAAAGAACGTAAGACCGTCAAACGCCGCAGCTGTGTAAGGCTTGCGCAAGGCGTAAACCAATGAATAAGAAAGCAGCGCAGCGCCTCCGGCCCAAAGGATAAGCAGAAGGTCTGACACTTGCCTTGTCTTGCAATCTTGTTTCATGTCCATAATACTTTTTTTTGATTTCGAGCGCAAAATTACCGCACCCCGGCGGCTGGAAAAATGAATTTTCATGTATTATGGACACTTTACTGAAAGGCGTAAATTAATTAATATTCATGTTGCAGACATGAAACAACATTGAAACAACCTAAACGGTAATGAAACATCGCGGCAAGCCCAACTGGGCACAACGGGCATACGCCCCGGCACACGGAAAGGCCGCACGACCTGCCCTACCGGACAGTCACGCGCAACTAACTGACAATCAACAACATAACAAACGCCTCGTAAAAGATGCCCTTTTGCAAGCCGAAAGGCCACCTTTTACAGCTCAATATGTGCCCTTTCGCCACGCCGTTTGGCATATATCAATAAACGAATGTCCGCTACGCTCCCATTCATTAGTAGTTAAAGGAGTTAAAGTTATTTTTTATCGGAGTTAAGGAGTTATGTAGTAAAGGAGTTAAGACATTAGCCTTTTCATCAACTCCCCTCCCCTCGGGGAGGCTGGGAGGGGGCTGCCTTTTCGCTCACTAAGGAGTTGAATACAAATGCTTAGTCTACTTATTGCCTGATTAACAAAGGCATGGAAAATTAGAGATACCTACTATTGTAATCCCACTGCAAACATCCGATAAGGCCAATCTACACAAGGCAAGCCTAATATAGACGCATAGCTTTGCTCGTTTAACAAAAATTCAGTAACTTTGCGCCCGTTTTCAAGATAACATATTAACATTCATAAACAACAACAAAACATCCCCATGCAACAAGAAACTGACGACCAAATCCACGAAAGGTTGAAAGCCACGGCAATATTCCTTGCCGAATACGCCTCGACGCTTATGGCTGTAGGCGCACAGACGTCACGCATACAGCTAAACACGGTGCGCATGGCGCGCTCGTTCGGCTACCACGCCAACCTGCTCATCTTCCCCAAGACGCTCAGCATAACACTGCTTGACGCCGAGCACAACCACTCTTACACATACATCAAGAAGACCCCGGCCATGGCGTTGAACTTCAAGGCCAACATGAAGCTGTCCGCCCTGTCATGGAAAGCCTTTGACCACAAGCTGCCCCTGAAGGAGCTATGGAGGATGTTCAAGATAATAGTGAAGGAGAAACGCGAAAGCCGGTGGACTGTATTGCTGCTCGTGTCGTTTGCCAACGCCTGCTTCTGCCGCCTGTTCGACGGCAACCTTACGTCCATGGCGATAGTATGGGTGGCCACGTTCATAGGCTTCTTCATCCGCCAACAGCTCACCAGCCGCGGCGTCAACCACCTTGCCGTGTTCGTAATCTGCGCCTTCGTCTCCACCATGGTCGGCGTAACAGACTTCCTCTTCTTCCACGGCGGCACGGAAGACATATCGCTCGGTACGTCGATGCTATACTTAGTGCCGGGCGTTCCGCTAATCAACGGCGTGATGGACATCGTTGACGGCCATGCCCTCGACGGCATAGCGCGCCTGACCAACGCCTGCCTACTGATTATATGCATAGCCCTCGGACTGTCGGCCACGGTCATCATGTTCGACATCGACCCTACTACGTTCACCAAGGTTGTACGCCCGGACGTCGTCCAGGCCGCCATAGCCGACGGACTTTTTGCCGCCGTTGCCGGCGTCGGGTTCGCCATCATCAGCAATCCGCCGCGCAAGGCACTGCTCATCTGCGCCCTGCTGGCGTGCGTAGGGCACGGCATACGCTACTTCCTGATGCACAACACAGGACTGATGCTCGACCAAGTGACGGCCTCTACCATTGCCGGCTTCGCCATAGGCCTCCTGGCCGTGCCTTTTGCCATGCGCATACATTGCCCTGCCGAGTGCTTCGCATTCCCGTCGCTGCTGCCAATGGTTCCCGGTATGTTTGCCTACAAGACCGTCCGCGACCTTATAAACATAGTGCGCCTGCCCGACGAATACACAATGGAATACGTCTCGCGCTTCTTCCACAACTCATCGCTTACCGTGCTGGTGATGTTCGGTATGGTTGTCGGCTGCATCATACCAATATTCATTTTCCACCGACAGTCATTCTCGGTAACAAGAGGATAAAATAAGTGAAGAACGAAGAGGGAGGGGTGAAGAATTCATTTGCTTAACACATTGCAAACAAATTCTTCACCCTTTCCTCTTCGTTCTTCACTTAACCACGCAGTTCTCTATCAGCGACGGGTCAACGTCGCCGCTCCCGTCGGGATAGTCACAACCCTCGAAAACAAAGTCCTTGAGGCGATACTTGTCTGATGCGCCGACGTCAAAGAACGTCTTGCAACTGACGCTGACGTCGCGTATAGTGATGTTGTTGCACTGTGAGAGCGGCATATCGTCGCGCCTTTCCATCTTGTAGAACTGCGTCCAGGGACGCACGACGAGAAAGCTGCCGCACTGTCCGCTGACGTTTTCAACCGTCACATACTCGTAATGCTGGGGCGTGTCGGGGCGCATCTTCAGCCAAAGCACGCGGTTGGCATCGGTGAAAGTGCAGTCGCGGAGCACTATGTTCCAGTCGTGCAGGCTCTCGCTGCCCAGCGTCAGGCAGGCGTGAACCGTGCCGAAAGTGCAGCGCTGCACAACGACGTTGTAGTTAGGGCCGTTGTCCGGGTCTTTGTCGGCATACGTTCCCTTGCCGCCTTTCAGCACGACGGCATCGTCGTTGACATTCATGTAGCACCCACTGACCAGTATGTCGTGGCAGTAGTCGATGTCGATGGCGTCGCTGCTGGGAGCTTTCACGCCCGTTGTAGGCGCGTATATGTGACAGCCTATGTACTTAACGTGGTGACAGCGGTACAGGTGGTTTGTCCAGAAAGGACTGTTTATGAGCCTTACGTCCTGCACCTGCACGTTCTTGCAGTTAGACATATACACCAGCCGCGGCCGTAAAGCCTCGAGGTTGGTGCAGTCTTTGTTAAACCTGCGCCTTATCCAAAACTCCTCCCAAAAGCGCAGCCCGTTGCCGTTGATGGTACCGTTGCCCGTGATTGTGAAGCCGTCGAGACCGTCAGCGTTGACGAGTGCTGCAAAATACAACAGCGTCTGCCCTTCCATGCGCGTCTTCACAAGCGGATAATACTTTATGGCGTCAATGCCCTTGAGCACCGCGCCGTCCTGCAAATGCAGGTGGGTGCCCTGCCGGAAAAACAGCGAACCGCTAAGGAACGTGCCCCTCGGCACCACCACTACCCCACCGCCGCGACTGGCTGCAAGGTCGATTACGCGCTGTATGGCTTCCGTCTGGAGCAGGGTTGAGTCTGCCTCAACGCCGTAATCAGTCAGTACATATTTCATGCCGAGCGTATCCACATCGATACGCGACGTATCACAGAACCACCGGGGCACAGGCTCACCGTTGGGAAACAGACTGCCCTCGGCCTTCGCTGCATTGAAGAACGAAAAGGCAAGGGCCAGCACGCAAAACAAAATCTTACCCATATCCTATATTGATAAACCATCGCTTGCAAGGCATTTACGCACGGGCTTGAAGCCTGGTCGTAAACGACTGGAAGCCAACACATTACAAAGCATTATGCAAAAGGTGTCATTTTAGCTTGCAAAATAGCACCTTTCACCGTGCAAGAGGACACATCTTGCACGATGAAAGGCGGCCTTACGCATAATCAACTGCGACTAAAGGCATAGCGGGACGTCACTCTTGTCCGTCACGGGAAACAGGTGACAGCCTGTTGACCTTCACCACTTCATACACACTTTCATACGACTTGGCAAAACCTTCGCTTGACTTGCCCATGTCAACGACCTCAAGTTCGGCGTGAACAGGAACGCCATTCTTCACGCCTTTGGTAGCCTTGTCGTATTCACGAACCAGCTCGCCAGACTTATCCGTTACCCAATAAGCCACACTACTGCCCTTCGGCGTGAACGAGCGCACCTCGTGAGCTATCACCAAAGTACCCTCCGTGGCAAAGCTCATGCGCCTTGCCGGAACCAGTTTCGTCATAGGAACGCTTTTCTTTGCCTGCTGTCCGTTGTCGCGGGCATATCTCAACGTTAGTGCCTTTTTCCTTACCACCAAGCTGTCCTCAGTGAGTTTCTCAACCACGAGCGTGTCGGAAAACTGTGCGGTGAGCCCGTTGCCGATGCTTTTTCCTGACAGTATGAGCCTGTCGCCGTCACGCCTCCATGCCTCATACTGCAACGTGGCCATATCGACAGACGACGCACGGCCGCCATCTTCAAGCCTGAAGCCTTGCGTCATGTTCTCCATCCCCGGCACAGGCTCTATCCACGTGCCTTCAATTCCGGCCTGGCCATAACAAGACTGCATTGAGCCTGCCATGAACGTGGCTGCAAAAAAAATCGACAAACAATGTCTTTTTGTTTTCATACGATATTAAACTGTTTATTCACGACTTTACATTCATTTTCCTCCAAAGCCAAGAAGGTATTGCCCGCCACAACGCCACCAACACGCGGTAACGCCAATCGATGACTTGCACATGGCGGTGGGCCTCCACGGCACGCACAAGTTTGCGTGCCACGACGGTCTTGTCCATGAGCATCGGGTAATGTCCACCGCCATCAAGCAGCGGCGTATCAACGAAACCAGGCCTTATGTCGGTAAAGCGTATGTGCAGGCGGCGCATATTGGCAAGCTGCTCAAGAGCCTGGACGTAAATGTTTTGATAAGCCTTCGTAGCGCTGTAGGACGGCGCGGCGCCAAGCCCCTTGGTACCGGCTATTGACGAAATCACGGCTATGTCGCCACCAAGGTTGCCCGCCATATAGTTGAACATGGTGCCGACCATCGCCGTAAAGCCCTTGACGTTGACGTCGACCGTAGACAACTCTACTGCTTGGTCAAGCCCAGTATTCTGCTTGCCAACGCCTGCACAATAGACAAAGAGGTTGACGCCTCCCATGAGCCCGGCCAAATCCAACAGGCGGGCAGGCGCATCGGACGATGTGACATCTATCCTCATGGCTTCCACCCGGCCAGGATAAGCCTTCTTTATCTCCATCAACTTTTCCTCACGCCTTGCCGCTATGCCGACATTCCAGCCACCGGCAAGGAGCAGTTCGCATACTTCGCGCCCTATGCCCGAAGATGCACCTATGACAATCGCACGTTTCATTAGTGCGAAAATAGTAATATTTGACGATATTATGAAACTTTGGGTGTTTTTTCGAGCAAAATCAAATAAAATCACTATCTTTGCATAAGACAAGCTGCACTCGGCAATGCGTAAACAAACTTACATTGCATCCGTTTGCACAGTATCTGCAAATAATCCCACAATACGGCAAAATATCCACAACAAATAAAAACACCCTTATGAAAGACTTTTTCAAATACACGGCGGCCACGGTGGTTGGCTTGATAGTATTTTCCGTCATCACGGGCGCAATCGGCATGATGTGCATAGTAGGCATGATAGCCTCGGCCAGCTCGACCAAAGACGTCAGCGAGAACAGCGTACTGGTAGTCAACCTCTCAGGGATGCTTGAGGAAAGGTCGGAAAGCACTTTACTGGACGAAATCGGCGGCGGCACGCTCGGCACACTCGGGCTTGACGATGTGCTTGGCGCCATTAAGAAAGCAAAAAACAACGACAACATAAAGGGTATCTACATAGAGGCGGGCATGATGGGCGCAGACTCTTACGCCTCGCTGACGGCAATACGCAACGCGCTGCTTGACTTCAAGAAAGGCGGCAAGTGGATAGTGGCCTACGGAGACGTCTATACACAGGGGACATACTATGTAGCGTCTGTAGCCAACGAGGTACTGCTTAATCCCAGCGGACAGGTAGATTGGCACGGAATAGCATCGCAGCCAATATTCCTGAAAGACCTTATGGCCAAGTTCGGGGTGAAGATGCAGCTGGCAAAAGTCGGTGCGTACAAGAGTGCGCCGGAAATGTTCACGGCCGACAAGATGAGCGATGCCAACCGCGAGCAAGTGACTGCCTACGTAAACGGCCTGTGGCAGAATATTTGCAAGGGCGTTTCGGAAAGCAGGAAAATCAGCGTCGCACAGTTGAACGCCTACGCCGACAACTTCATAACGCTGAACGACCCGAAAGACTTTGTGAAATATAAGTTTGTAGACAAGCTCGTTTACACCGACGGCATCAAGGCCGAAATAAACAAGATGCTCAAAAAGGACGCCGACGAAAGTGTCAACACGGTAAGCGTGGCAGACATGAAAAACGTAAAGGGCGACGACTACAAGGGCGAGGAAATAGCCATATACTACGCTTACGGCGACATCATAGACAGCGAGGCTACGGGAATGCTCTCCAACGAACACTCGATTGTGGGCAAAACGGTATGCAACGACCTTAAAAAACTTATGGAAGACGACAACGTAAAGGCCGTTGTGCTGCGCATAAACTCTGGCGGAGGCAGCGCATACGCATCAGAACAAATATGGCACTACGTAGAACTGCTCAAGAAGAAGAAGCCCGTGGTAGTGTCGATGGGTGGCATGGCAGCCTCTGGCGGATACTATATCGCCAGCGGTGCAAACTGGATTGTGGCCGAGCCTACAACACTCACGGGCAGCATCGGGATATTCGGTATGTTCCCGGACATGAGCGAACTGCTGACACAGAAGTTAGGTGTCAAGTTTGACGAGGTAAAGACCAACAGGCACAGCGCATTCGGAACACCGGCCCGTCCGTTCAATGCTGAGGAAATGGCATACCTCAATAAATATATAGACAGGGGCTACAGCCTGTTCCGTTCGCGTGTCGCACAAGGACGCAAGATGAGCGTCGGCGACGTCGAGAAAATCGCGCAGGGCCGCGTATGGTTAGGGCAGGACGCACTGAAGGTCAAGCTCGTTGACGAACTTGGAGGCCTCGACAAGGCTGTAGCGAAAGCCGCTAAATTGGCAAAGTTAAACGAATACCATACATCGGCATATCCCGGCAAGGCCGACTGGCTGGACCAACTGCTCAAATCTACGTCCAACGGCACATACGTAAACGCCGGGATGCGTCAAGCCCTTGGCGAATATTACGAGCCATTCATGCTCCTGAAAAGCATCGACAGGCAGTCGGCAATACAAGCCAGGGTGCCGTTCATGATGAACATAAACTGAAAATGAAAAGTAAAAAAACGAAAAACGATAAATCCATCAGCCTCACAGGCTGGGACTAATAGATTTATCACTTTTCACTTTTAATCCTTCACTTAAAGACAAAAGAATGGAAGGCGACTTTATCAAGATAAACGAATGGATGCTGCCACTGAGCTGGCTGTACGGTCTCGGCGTAAGACTGCGCAACCAACTGTTTGAAATCGGACTGCTGAAAAGCCGCAGTTTCGACATTCCTGTCATATCGGTCGGCAACATTACGGTGGGCGGCTCGGGCAAGACTCCTCACGTAGAATACTTGATAAGGCTGCTTAAAGACCGTGCGAAGGTGGCCGTGCTGAGCCGGGGATACAAGCGCAAGAGCCGGGGATACGTACTTGCCGGGGAAAAAACGACCATGAGCGACATCGGGGACGAACCTTTCCAGATGAAGACGAAGTTCCCTGACATATACGTGGCGGTGGACAAAAACAGGTGCCACGGCATCGACACGCTGACAGGAAGCAAGGAAACGAAAGACACGGACGTCATTCTGCTTGACGACGCTTTCCAGCACAGATATGTCAAACCCGGCATAAACATTCTGCTGGTAGACTACCACAGGCTGATTATCTACGACAAGTTGTTGCCTGCCGGACGGCTCAGGGAACCGCAAAACGGGAAGTCACGCGCTGACATAGTAATCATAACGAAATGCCCGAAAGACCTGAAACCGATGGAGTACAGGGTTATCATAAAGGCCATGAACTTGTATCCATACCAGCAACTATACTTCACGACACTTGAATACGACAACCTGCGCCCGATGTTTTGCGGCGAGGAACGCCCACTGAAAAGCATCTCGAAAAAAGAGAACATACTACTGCTGACGGGCATTGCGTCGCCGAAACAGATGATTTACGACTTGAAGGAATGTTCGCCCAACATAACCCCAATGACGTTCCCTGACCATCACCAATTCACCAAGAAAGACATCGAGCGCATAAACGATGCTTTCGCCGCCATGCAATCGCCCAAAATAATCATCACGACGGAAAAGGACAACGCACGGCTGTTCGGCATGGAGGGACTCTCCGACGAAGTAAGACATAACATTTACATACTGCCCGTAAAGATTAAGTTCATGCCCGGGCAAGAAAAAGAGTTCAACAACAAAATCATAGGCTATGTACAAAAAAATTCAAAAAACAGCATCCTGGCTAAAGCAAAGGATGACAACAAGCCCCAAAACGGCGATAATACTCGGCACGGGACTGGGACAATTAGCTTCAGAAATAACTGACAGTTACGAATTTCCTTACGAAGAAATACCCAACTTCCCCGTATCAACGGTTGAAGGACACGCCGGCAAACTAATCTTCGGCAAGCTCGGAGGTGTTGACATAATGGCGATGGAGGGCCGTTTCCACTATTACGAGGGCTACAAGATGAAGGAAGTGACGTTCCCGATACGGGTTATGTACGAACTTGGCATCAAGACTCTCTTTGTAAGCAACGCCTCCGGAGGCATGAACCCCGATTTCAAGATTGGCGACCTGATGATTATCACAGACCACATCAACCTGTTCCCGCAGCACCCTCTGCGCGGAAAGAACCTGCCTACGGGGCCACGTTTCCCCGATATGCACGAGGCTTATGACAAAAAACTGATAGCCGAAGCCGATGCCATTGCCAAGGAAAAGGGCATAAGGATTGTCCACGGAGTATACGTAGGAGTGCAAGGCCCAACCTTCGAGACGCCGGCCGAATATAAGATGTACCATCGTTTGGGAGGCGACGCCGTAGGCATGAGCACCGTGCCCGAGGTCATCGTGGCCCACCATTGCGGCATAAAGACATTCGGCATAAGCATCATCACCGACCTCGGACTTGAAGACCAGCCCGTAGAAGTCAGCCACGAGGAGGTGCAGATTGCAGCGAACAAGGCGCAACCGCTCATGACCGAAATCATGAGGGAGATGATAAAAAGGGCGCAATAACATAAAGGAGTAAGGAGAAATGTAGTAAAGGAGTAAGTAGAATTTGCCTGACAAGCACCAAGCAATTCTACTTACTCCTTCTATCCTTACTCCTTTACTACCATAACAAAACAATTATTACAATGACCGACATCGCAAAACTCGGTGAGTTCGGGCTAATCCGCCACCTGACCGAGGGAATAAAGACCAAAAACAAGTCAACGGCATACGGCGTAGGCGACGACTGCGCCGTGATGCACTACCCCGACACCGAAGTGCTCGTAACGACCGATATGCTCATGGAAGGCGTACACTTCGACCTCACGTACATTGACCTTGAGCATCTGGGCTACAAGTCTGCAATGGTGAACATCAGCGACATATTCGCCATGAACGGCACCCCGCGCCAGATGACCGTCAGCGTGGCCATAGACAAACGCCTGTGCGTAGAGGACATGGAGACGTTCTACAGCGGGTTGCGCATGGCCTGTGACAAGTGGGGAGTTGACATCGTGGGCGGCGACACCACGTCGTCGTACACGGGAATGGCCATCAGCATAACGTGCATTGGCGAATGCCCGAAAGACGAAATCGTCTACCGCAACGGGGCGCGCGACACCGACTTGATATGCGTCTCTGGCGACCTCGGCGCGGCATACATGGGCCTGCAACTGCTCGAACGGGAGAAAAGCGTCTACTACCAACAAGTAGACGAGGCGCGAAAGAAGAACGACAAACACGCCCTTGAACAGCTCTCAGATTTCCAGCCCGACTTCGCCGGCAAGGAATACCTGCTGCAACGCCAGTTGCAACCGGAGGCCCGCGGCGACATCCTGCAACAGATACGCAGACTGAACATACGCCCAACCGCCATGATGGACATCAGCGACGGGCTCAGCAGCGAACTGATGCACATCTGCAAGCAAAGCGGATGCGGATGCAGGATTTACGAAAAGAACATCCCCATCGACTACCAGACCGCACTCATGGCCGAGGAACTCAACATGAACGTCACCACCTGTGCCCTCAACGGGGGTGAAGACTACGAACTGCTGTTCACCGTCCCAATAGGCGACCACGAGAAAATAGAACAGCTCGAAGGCGTGAAACTCATAGGACACATCACGAAGAAAGAATTAGGGCAAATGCTTGTGGCACGCGACAACACCGAGTTCGAACTGCGCGCACAAGGTTGGAACCCCTTGAAAGGATGACGCCGAAGAGCGGCCCTCACATTCCCCTGCCCCACACTTGTATTGTGCCACCGGCATCAAGGCCTGACGTTCATGCACGGCACACATCAAGACATTTTACAAAAGGCCGTCTTTCGTATTCCGAAAGACGGCCTTTTACATTACGATACATGGCCTTTTACCATGCAAAACACGGCATTTAGGATACGGCAGACAATACGTAAAAAGAGCGACTCCCATTCATTTAATCGATGCCATCCAGCCGGTAGGGTGGCAACGTAGCGGAGGGCGAATGGTGTTTTTATCGGCTTTTACGGGACGAAACTTTGAGTATTCGGCATAGTCTTATACCGAACTGACGTTATTTAACGTAAGCATGGCAAGCAACACTTCCACAAACACCTTGCATAACGCCTACAACCAACTTGCATCCTTTATCTACTCCCGTTACGCGCATACCCGACAAGACAAATACAAACAACCATACACAAAAATAATAAATAAAGCCATCAACAACACAGCCCCAAACCCGGTATAACACATAAATCCAGACACCATAAATCAAAAAAGAAGTTAAAATCGCCAAGTTTTACATCCAAACATCACATAGTTGATTTTTTTTCACTACCTTTGCACTCGCAAAATAACGCTGGTGCCATAGCTCAGTTGGTAGAGCAAAGGACTGAAAATCCTTGTGTCCCCGGTTCGATTCCTGGTGGTACCACTTTGAAGAAAAGCAAATAGTAGTAAACTCCTGATTTCCAAGCGAAATCGGGAGTTTTTGTTTTCCCGCAAGATGCAAAAAAGTGCGGAATATGACCGCTTCCGGTGTTCCAAAAGGTGGAGCGGAAAAGGTGGGGTTGAAATCTCCACCGAACCAGATTCTTTCTCACTGATTTGCAATGTTTTGCGTATCAAGAAAATGCGGATGGTTTCCTACTTTTGTCCCACTAAAAACTGTAGGAAAAATGAAAAGAAATTCGTTCAATGTGCTTTTCTTCATCAAGAAAGCCAAACTGTTGAAAAATGGAGAAGCCTCCGTATGTATGCGCATCACGGTAAACGGTGCGCGAGTAGAAACCAACATCCGCAAGAGCATTGACCCTGCTTCGTGGAATCAGGCAAAGGAATGTGCCCGTGGGAAAAACCGCAAGTCGTGCGACTTGAATGCCTACATCGAGGATGCCAAAATCAAGCTCCACCGAATCTTTAATGAATTGGAGGAACAACGGCAACCCATTACCGCACGTCTGTTGCAGGAAAAATTCTTTGGGCAGGATAAAGAGCCGAAAGAAATCCGCACCCTCATCGGCACGATGCAGGAACACAATGACCAATGCCGTGCGCTTGTGGGAAAAGACTATGCGCTGATTACCGTCCGCCGTTATGAAAGCTGCAAACGCTATCTCGCAGAACTTATCAAGCTGAAATACGGGAAGGAGGATTTACCGCTGACGGAAGTCAACGGTGAGTTGGTCCGTGCATTTGAGTTTTACCTCAAAACAGAAAAATCCTGCCAACAGAACACCGTCATCCGTTACATGAAGTGCCTGAAGAAGATTACCAATTTGGCATTAGCCAATGAATGGATTACCAAAGACCCATTTGTCGGCATCAAGTTCCATGAGAAAGAGGTTGTACGTGAGTTCCTGACGATGGACGAACTTTTGACTATCTATCACAAGGATTTTCCATTGGAACGCATCCGAATCGTGCGCGATGTCTTCATCTTTGCAGCGTTCACCGGGTTGGCGTTCATTGACGTACAGCAACTTTCTCCCGAACACATCGTAGAAGATGCGAATGGCAACCTGTGGATTCGCAAGACACGGCAAAAGACAAAGAACATGTGCAATATCCCTTTACTTGACATTCCTTTGGAAATTCTCCGCAAATATGCCGACCATACCATTTGCCAAAAGAGAAATGTATTGCTGCCTGTTCCATGCAACCAGAAGATGAACAGTTACCTGAAAGAGATAGCCGATTTATGCCTGATAAAGAAGAATTTAACCACTCACGCCGCGCGGCACTCGTATGCGACCTCGGTCTGCCTCGCCAATGGTGTGAGCATAGAGAATGTAGCTAAGATGCTCGGCCACTCCAATATAAAAATGACACAACACTATGCCCGTGTATTGGACAGTTCCATTTTGCGTGATATGACTAATGTACGGAATGTACTTTCTAATACAAGGTAAGAGTTATGGACAGGGAAATCATTACAATCAATGAAAACGGGGCGGTCATAATTCCGACCGTTCCCGTTTGGATGACACAGCAAGAAATGTGCGATGCGTTCAATGTGCTCTGTTGCGATATTCGCAGGGTTATACGAACCATTTATAAAAATAAGGAGTTGTTGGAAAACGATACCATGCGCTATATCAAACAGGACAACGGGATAAGCTATGATGTGTACAGCCTTGAAATGGTAATAGCCGTTACCTTCCGGCTGCGGACTAAGGAATGTGTGGTTTTCAGGAAGTTCATCATGGACAAGCTATGTTCGGTCAATAGAGGGAATCCCATCCATTTGTTCTTTTCGCTATCCAATACCCATCCACGATGTACGTGTTAGGGTGAAGCAAGTAAAATGACCTTTCTGTAAAGAACAAGCCGATGGTGACAGAATAACTGCCCAACCATCGGCTTGCCCTGCTTTTACACGTGTCACATCACGTTTCCAAGCGGTAGGCGTTCCGATACCCGCTCATCACCATCTTTTCGATGTCTGATTCCTTGTACAGGATTTTGCCGCCCAACTGGTAGTAGGCAATCATCCCGTTGTTGCGGTAGTCTTGCAAGGTGCGGCGGCTCACCTTGAGCCATGCCGAAACCTCCTTGTCAGTCAGGAACTGTTCGTTACTTGGCAAAGTCTTACAACTTGCGCCCATTCTCTCGATGCCTTCCAGCAGGACATCCAACTTTTCTATGAAGCCGACTTCCAGTTCTTGGTCGGCAAAAATCAACTCATTCATAAATTGCAGTATTTACAATGGATTTAGTGGTACGTTAAATTCTACTTGTCAAATGGTTCTGCCACGCCATGCGGCATCCTTGCGCCTGTCCTCCACGAGCCGGACAATACTTTGAATGTCCTCCGGCTTGTAGAAAATCTTGTGCCCGATTTGCGAGTAAGCCAGTGTCCCGTTGTCGCGGAGCGTCTGCAAGGTGCGGGGACTGATGCGCAACTGCTGGCAGACATCCTGATTGTCCATCCAGCGGCTGAGTTTCCCTTTTTCGCGCTTACCAATGATTTCATTCACCCGGTCGGACAATAGGTTGAGCTTGCCGACCATTTCCTCATACTTTTCTTTCGAGATAATCACTACGTTCATTTTTATCTTGTTTTTGTTGTTAATAATCCGTTTCGTCTGCAAAGTAAAACCAGTGTCTGCATTAAACAATGGCTTTGCAATGAGGCGGCAGCTTGTGGCAGCAAGTGGTAGGGAGTGGCGTTGTCCGCCGACCTGTCACGGCTGTTCCAAGCGTCCGCGATACAAAGGAAAGCGAAACCCGGCTTAATCCAATCACTTCATACCTGCGTGGCAGCATTTGGCGTCGGTCTGGTAGCCTCTGGCGTTCTTCAAATCTCCAAGCGGCTATCAGGGCAACCGACATTACCCCGGACTTCATCCTGTATGACATCCAGACTGATGCCATATCCCTTACGGACTCATCTTGATGGCAAATCGGCGCAATGTCCACCGTCAACCTAATGCGTATAATGCAAACCTGTACAATATTGCCATACCGAACCCAATCGTTTGACGACCTGTAATGTATCCGCTTTCTTTGCGGTCGATAATCGGTCAAATGTGCGCACTGTGACCACTATTGTTAAACATTTAATTCAAACAAGTATGAAAAAGAACGTAAGCAGTCAGTCAATGGATGCAACATTGCAAACATTTTTGGGAAACCTGTCAAGCAAGGAAACACCGAGGTTAGAACCGCAGCCTGCCGCCACGCAGGGGCAGACAAGCGTGGTTGTACAGGAAACGGCTAATGTACCCATACCTGAACAGACAGACGAAACTCCACAGGCGGTACGCCGCATCAGCGGTAAGCAACGCCGGGCATCGTTGGAGGAATACAAGGAAACCTTTCTTCCTGTTCCGTCCATAGAAGACCGCAAGCCCGTGTTCCTCAGCCGCAGCACGCGCGATGCCCTCGACCGCATCGTCCGCATGTTCGGTGAACGCAAGATGAGCGTGTCTGGACTGGTGGAGAACATCGCTCGGCAGCATCTTGCCATCTACGGTGAGGACATCGAGGCATGGCGTAAACTCTGAGAATTAAGAGACGAATTGACGGGATGTAGTTTGGGGTTACTCTGAACCTGTCCAACGGAGTTTTGAGGGGAGCAAGTTTGTGTTTCGGGCATACCGAAACCTCCTGCTCCCACTCCCAAACTCCGTGGAAGCCGCATCCCGTTGGTCTAATAGGTAATCACATTCTAATCAGTAGAAATCAATGGAACAGAAAAAGAAATTTGATAGAAAGAACAAGGGAGGCCGTCCCAAGAAGGGAGCGGCTGACAAGCTGAAATACCGCCTCACGGTGAAGATGGCGACATCGGACTACTATATGCTGAAAGGCAAGGTACGGAGTGCGGGCATCTCCGCCGGGGAGTTCCTGCGCGGATGCATGAGGGGCGGACAGGTGAAAGAGCGGCTCACGCCGGAGCATACGGGTTACATCCGCCAGTTATGCGGCATGGCGAACAACCTGAACCAGCTTGCGCACAAGGCGAACGCGGCTGGCTTCGCCAACGTGAGACAGGAATGCCGTGTACTGGTCGCACGTATCGAGGAAGTGCTTAACCTAATCCTTTTATGATAATTGAATATGATTGCTAAAATCATCAAAGGAAGCAACTTCAAGGGTGTGGTAAGCTACATTCTTGACAAGGAAAAGGGTGCTATAATCCTTGTCTGTGACGGCTTGTTTGCCGATAGCAAGGGAACAATAGCGGGCAGTTTCGAAGCACAGGCAAGGATGAATTCGAAAGTGACGAAGCCTGTCGGACACATCGCATTGGCCTTTTCCAAGGAGGATGAGCACCGTCTTACCGACCGTGAAATGGCAGGAATAGCGTTGGAATACCTGAAGAAAATGGGAATAACCGATACGCAATTCCTTATCGTGCGCCACTTCGACAAGGAGCATCCGCATGTACATATCGCCTTCAACCGCATCGCCAACGATGGCAGGACAATCAGCGACCGGAACGAACGGATACGCAGCACCCGCATCTGCAAGGAGCTGACAAGAAAGTATGGTCTTTATTTCGCCAACGGCAAAGAGCAAGTGAAACACCACCGCCTGAAAGAGCCGGACAAGACTAAGTACGAACTTTACTCCATCCTTAAATCTGAAGTTGCAAGGTGTGGAAACTGGCGGCAGTTAATGGTTAATATGGAAAAACAAGGCGTGGAAGTGCGGTTCAAATACAAGGGCAGTTCGGACGAGGTGCAAGGTGTCGTATTCTCCAAGAACGGCTACTCGTTCAGCGGTTCCAAAATTGACAGGCGGTTCAGCTACTCCAAAATAGACGCAGCATTGAACGCCAACCGACATGAGGAACGGCAAAGGGTGATGCACAATCAGGTTACAGAATACTTGACACCCCAACCCGAGCCAAGCGGCTGCAATGAATTGTACAGCGGCTCCATCGGCCTGTTCATGCCTGACAATACAAACCACCAAGCGGACGAGAACCATTTTGAGGAACAGCTAAAACGTAGAGACAAGAAAAAGAAACAACGTAAAATAAGATTCTAAATATGGATAATAACGAAGTTTATGCGCTCTTCGAAGACATCAGGAATGGCTTGAAGGGCATCAATGACAAATTGGAGAACGCTCCAAAAGTAAGTAACGACCAATCAAGGGAGCAAGTTCCTGCAATGGATTTGGCTCCCATAAAAGAGTTGTTCGACAGTTCTGCAAAGGAGCATCAGGCACAGACGAAAGCCATGCTGACCAAGTTCGGGGAGGCGGAGGTTTACGCATCAAACAAAATTCTGCGCCTGTTGCGTGACTTGAAAGAATTGTTTGTCAGAAGTTCGGAAGAGCGGAAAGGCGAGCCGCAGGAGCATATCCACCGCCATTGTTTCGACATCAGGTCGAGCAAGGTCTTTTCTCTTTTGGTCGGCATGGGTGTCGTGTGCAGTCTTTCCATCTGGGGCAACATCGAGCTTTGGAAATCCAAACGCCAGTATGCAGACGATGCCTTGAAGTTCCGCGTCATCCGTTCATGGGGTGGTTGTGACGCAAAGACCATCCTTTGGCTGAATGACGTATTCGACATCCGGCGTGACGAGAAGACCATTGAATGGCTGAGCCAAGAAGCTGATGGTTATGACAGGGATTTGAAGGCTGTTTCCGATAGTTTGATACAGGAGAAATTGAAAGTGGAACAAATCCAAAAGTAAAATATGGCACGCATAAAACGACCGATACGACCTCCATAAGGAAACAGCAATACTCGAATTTCAATCATAAGAGTAATTTCTTATCAAAACCTGAATGATTTTGGTGAGTAATCACTATCTTTGCGCAGGATAATTAAAAAAGCTGTATCTGATTGATACACAGAATGGAATTGAGGAGTATATGATTTTAGGTAACGATTTAGCGACATTCAGAATGCTCTGACCTACTGCGGTTTACCTCATAGCTTCAAACAACTCTTTTATACTTGCAAAGTATACTTTTTTTATCCCATACCGCCAAATCATTACCGGTTTTTTATGGATTTTGCCGTTACCTTGTTTTGGAAACGGCTTCCGGTTTGATGTCGTAAGCCCATTTCAGAAGCGGCACAAGCAAAGAAAAGCCCACGACGACCACAATGTCATAATACTACGTGAACCGGTATAAAAAACTTTGAAAAAGTTGTGGGAATAAGATCTTTTTAGTATCTTTATAGTTGACAATCAACAAGTTACATAAAAATACTCATTCCACATGACTAGTGCAAATATAATAGAAATTTTCTGTATTCTCGATGAGTTCTGCAAATATTTTGCCCCCAAACTGAAAAAACACACGCTGGACACATCAGGCAAACGTCGTCGCAATCTCCCGTTCCTCATGTCCGACAGCGAGGTGATGACAATCCTCGTACTTTTCCATACCATGCGCCACCGCGACCTCAAGTCGTTCTATCTCGGTTACGTCTGTAACCACATGTGCACGGAGTTTCCACACCGCTTGTCATACAACCGGTTCATCGAACGCCAGGTCAAGGTGGGACTGTATCTTTTGCTGTTCCTCCAGACATGCGCATTGGGGAAATGTACGGGAATATCCATTATCGGCTCCACTCCATTGAAGTCATGCAATATAAAGCGCGCTCACAGCCACAGGACGACGAAAGGATGGGCGGCCAAGGGCAAGTGTATGTACGGATATGAGAACGAGACCATCATCGACTGTAGTTGTACGCTGCTGGAGCCGCATAAGGGATATACGGATGGAGAAGTGGTATGGGATTACGGCAAGGAAATTGTCGTGAGACTGATAAACAGCAAGGAAGTGGTAAGAAGCCGTGATGATGTATTGATTTTTGACTAACCTTTATAAATATACTGCTTATGTTATATGATTATAAAAAAGAGGACGTAAGACCAATGTGTCTGGTGTTAGAGGACGGATTGACCGTTGAGGGCGAGTTTATAAACTTGAGAATTTCCATGGAAACGCTGCCGTAAGGCAAGACTTGGTATCATCTTCACCATGCGGATGATGACGATACAGAACCGGCAACTGTCAAGAATGGTTGTGTAGCGGTAAACTTTTTCGGCACTTTGATTTGCGAACAAGTAAACGGTATCCGTGATAACGAGGAATTTGTCATTAATTATTCCGTTCACATGAAGGTGTCCGTTCCGCTTTAAGGAATGCCGGATATTACCTTTCTGCCTTTTCCCATTTCATTCCCTCATCGGCGGGACAGAACCGGCGACTATGCGGTTGCGCTTCCGTCTTTCTCTTTTGGAGGACAGGACACTCTGGTTTTTCCTCGCCAAAAGCATCCAACTTTTCCGGTCGAACCGTAGGCTTTCTTGCGCCTCCATACAGACCATCCGGCTGATGGCTTTCATGTCTGCATCATTCCCTTTATGACCGGTTTCCGGATACGTTACCGCTACATGGAATATGCGAACCGTCCTTGCACGGGCAAAACCGTGTAAAGTGTTTTCCACTTTACTTTTTCCCGAATTGTCCTTTTGAGAAGCTACTCATTTTTCCGATGCAAAGTTAACGTCCCGCTTCGACGGCCTTTCATTGCCGTCGAAGCGAGCGTTGCACTTCCACCAATAAAACAGTCCGAAATCTTCCTTTATTTTCCTGTTCGTAAAACTTAACACATAGCGTCTTGATATATCTGAAAATCATTGAAACCATCGAATCAGACTATATGAAGCCTTCATCTTATTTCAATAATTTCTAACATCATCTCTTTGACGATGCAAAAGGTAATGAAATTTTCATTCCTACAAAATATCACGCCATTTCTTCACATTGTTTTCTAATATTGCGTTAAATTGTAGTTTTGAGCAAATAATCCCAATATATAAACGCTCCGCAACTGAGCCACGCATTCAGCCTAGCTCATACTGTTTGGAGATGTTTCATCCGTTGTTCCAATGCCGTTGTGCACAAGTCATATTAATACAAAACACGACAATCATTATTTTTTGGTGACAAGCCTCATTACAGAAACTATTAATAATTAAATTTCACCTTGCCATGAATGTCGGCAGCCGACGAACCTACATAAATAGTAAACGCGCCGCGTTCAGCTACCCATTCATGCCTCTCCTCATCAAAATATTTCAAATCATCGTCGCCAATAGTATAGGAGACCTGTTTTGTCTCTCCCGGCTCAAGCGCGACTTTCTCGAAATGCCTGAGTTCCTTTACCGGGCGGATTACCGAAGCCTTGTCGTCACTAACATAGAATTGCACAACTTCCTGTCCTGCGACATTTCCGCTGTTACGTACCGGCACCGTTACCGTGCGCCCGCTAATCGTTGGTTTACCGTAGCTGAATGTAGTATAACTCAAACCGAAGCCAAAGGGAAAGCGCACTTTCGTTTTAAAATAGTCAAACCAGCGATAGCCTAAAAGGATGTCTTCACCATATATTTCTGTTTCATTCTTCTTTGTTCCGTCTCCCGGTACAGTACAGAAATCTATACCTTTCCAACCCTCAACGGCAGCTTTCAGCAACCGGGCGGAATTCAGCGGCTTTCCCTCTTCACCGCCAAAAGGTTGCGGCAGCTTGTCGGGCGACACTCCGGGATAACCTACGGCACCCATTTTGTGGGCAGGATAGTCATTGAGTTTGTAAGCGAATGAAAACGGAAGTTTCCCGGATGGACACACGTCTCCGGAAATAATATCAGCCAAAGCATGTCCGGCCTCGCTTCCGAGATACCACGACTGCACCAGAGCCTGCGCCTTGTCGAGCCAAGGCATATCGTATGCATTTCCACTCACAATCACCAGCACCGTGTTGCTGTTGGCGGCAAGCAGTTCGGTTATAAGCCGGTCTTGTCCGAAAGGAAGTTGGTAAGATTCGCGGTCATCGCCCTCGCAGTCTTGATTATGATTTTTATTCAGCCCACCGATATAGATGACATAATCGGCCGTTTTTGCTTTTTCAACAGCTTCATTGCGGAGCGAATCATAAAGGGATTGCGACAAAGCATCTACTTTACCATACATTGCGCGTCCTGAAACATAGCCTTTCACATACTCTATGGTACATTTGTATCCGAACCGCTCCTTAATGCCACGCAGTGGCGACACTTCATCGCGAGGCTTTAGTTCGCTTGAGCCTCCGCCCGCACATAATCTGCGGGTTGCATTTTCGCCCACCACTAAAATTTTCATATTGTCTTTAAGATCAAGAGGAAGAATGCCATTGTTTTTCAACAGTACTATGCCTTCCTGAGCTATCTTACGCGCAGCAGCGACGTGTTCGGGGGAATTCATTGAACCAAAGCCGTGATTGCCGGACATGGCCGTGCGCACTATAAGGCGGAGCATGCGCCTTGCCTTGTCATTGACAACAGAGTCAGGAACCTCGCCTCTGCGGCATTTCTCAAGATAGGCCCTTCCGAGATAGTAGTCATCATACGAATTTATAGGTGCTTCTGCAGAAAGGCCGTCAGTGAAGCTGCCCATTTCAAGGTCAAGGCCGTTAAAAATGGCCTCATCCGTGTTATGTGCGGCCCCCCAGTCAGTAATCACGGCTCCGTCAAATCCCCACTCTTTCTTCAGAATATCGTTAATCAAACGGGCGTTATGAGTCGCATGTTGATTAAGATATTGATTGTAACTGCCCATTACGCTCCATGCGCCTCCTTCGACTACAGCCGCATGGAATGGGCGCAGATAAAGTTCGTACAAGGCGCGGTCTGAAACCCGCACGTCCACGTGGTCGCGGAATGTTTCCTGTTCGTTAAGCGCGTAGTGTTTCAGGCAGCATGCCACGCCATTGGACTGAAGTCCTTGAATATAAGGCACGCACATCCGCGAAACAAGATACGGGTCTTCGCCAAGATATTCAAAGTTGCGCCCGTTAAGGGGCGTGCGGTACAGATTGACGCCGGGGCCCAGCAAAACATTCTTTTTGCGATAACGGGCCTCTTCGCCTATCGTTCGTCCATAAAGGTAAGCCAACTCCGGTTGCCATGTGGCGGCAAGGCAGGTCAGGGCGGGAAAAGCCGTACACGAGTCATTGGTCCAGCCGGCATGATCCCAGCTGTTCCAGCATATTTCCATCCTGACACCATGAGGCCCGTCGCTGCTATAAAGTTCAGGGACGCCTAAACGCGCCACACCCGGACTTGAGAATTTTGATTGTGCATAACTCAGGCGAATTTTCTCTTCAAGGGTCATCTTGTTCAAAAGCGTTTCCACCATTGACTCAATATCATCGTTGTCGGCAGCACTTAAGGTCAGCGCACCAAACATAAAAAAAAGGAAAAGAAATTTTTTCATGATTTTCAATTTTGTTGTCAACATAAGCCAGAAAAGCAAGCCGTTGCACTTTGGCAACGGCTTGTAATCACACATGGAAAATAGAATATTACAAACCTAAAACGGCGCGGCGTTATTCTTTAGTAATCTTTGTAATCGTGTAACCGTCGCCTACGAAGATGGCTCCGTCTTGTTCGTTCATCAGCTCTATGGAGTAGTCGGTAAGTGCAAACTCCAGAACCATGGAACCGTTAATCGTAATGTCGCCACGCTCGGGGTCTCCTTTTCCTGTAAGAATATTATTCCACCAAGCGGTAGTCATGGTGCCTTGTCCCTCACCGGTAACATATGCACGGACTATATCGCCGCTCTTTACCAAATCTTTAAACTGCGTCTGGAGAAGAGTGAACGGTGTATCCCATGTTACATTGAACGAGCCTTCCCAAAGCGTTTCTTCCGAGACAGGAAGTTCTTCGCAGACTTCAATCTTATCGCCGCCATAAACATTGCCATCGCTGTCTGTAAGAGTTATGCGGTATGTGCCGAGGGCGAGGTCGCTTGGCACAGTGTATTCAATATAGTCATAGCCGTTATTGGGAACGAAAGTAGCAGCCGCTTCCTTGTCACCGATGGTTATTTTCACTACTTTGTCCATATTGGTGCCATGTAATTTCGCCGTCATTCCCGGAACAACCTTACGATCGCTTGTACCATCACTGGGAGTCGGGTCGCCATCAAGCGGCAAAACAACAAGTTTGCCCGTTCGGGACGTTTGTTTTCCCTTTGTCGTGGTAGCGACAATCTTCAAGATATATTCTCCAGCCAAAAGCGGTGATAGTTGTATTTTAGTGCCTTCACAGACTTTCTCGTCGTCGATGAGCCACTCGACAGTGGTGTAGAGGGCAGGGGTCACTACGGTTGAATCAACTAATTCCGCATCGCGAGAAATGGTCTTGTAAACGGCCGGTTCACCGTTTTCCCAATCGCCGAACCACGGAAGGAGTATTTGCGGGAAATCATCCTCGGTGGCCGTGATGAACCCTTCGTTGTCTTCAGAGCAGGAGCAAAACATTCCCATGGAGAGGACAACCATTGCCGTTACCAATTTATATAATGTCTTTTTCATTTTCATTCAATCTGTTAATCTGTTATTCTATTGATTCACTAAACTTCTCAATGTCCATGAAATTCTGTTCGTTGACATCCCACCATACACGGTGGTGCCAATCGTCTGTTCCACCCAAACGGTCCACCGCTTCCTCGTAATTTACGCTGTTGTACCTACCCTCAAGCAGCGGATAGCGCAAGCGCACAGGTGTTTGCATATTCGGGTCTTCGTGAGGGAAGTCGCCGCGGACAGGAAGCAAAGTACGGTCGGCCAGCGCAGGATAGTCCGAACGGCGGAGGTTAGCCCAGCCTTCGTTGGGGTTTGTAAGATGGAGAATCCATGCCTGGGTGTTGATTGACTCGCGAGGATTGTCGCCCAACGGGTTTTCCGCAATGTATTCATTTATCTCTTCGTCGGAGATTTTTGAGACAATATCGTAGTAGTTGTTGAGCATCTGCATTGATGCACGAATACCGGCTTCATAATGGCTTTCTGCGTCGCCTGTGACATTCCAACCTTTTGAAGCGGCTTCGGCAAGCAGGAATTCAACTTCGGCAGAGGTTATGAGTATGCCGGGACAGTCGGCATTGCAGAAAGCGACAGCTATGGTAGGCCTAATCATACGGGTCGGATAGTTGTTCTTGTCATATCCTCTGTCAGGATAAAGTGTTGCAAGCGAATCCAAGGTAGGAATGTCGCTGTTTGCAGGGGCGCTAACCCAATCATTCCACCAGGCATCACCGACATTGCACGGAACGATGCCTTTGCCGCCGCGCTCGCCCCAAGCCAGCACCTCGTCGGTAACGTCAAAGTTGCCTGACGTATCGGTCTGGCTGCGTGTGGTGTGGATGTAACACCGGGCTATGCGGTAAAGACGTGGGTCGTGCATCTTTTTCATATAATCAAACAAGGTGGAGCAGACGAACGAAGGCGACTGCGGGTCTTGCCCGTATATTATCTCGCTAAGTGCGTTGGCCCTGAAATCAAGGTCGGCGGCGCCGTCATAAAGCGTGAACGGAGCATCGATGTATTTTATGTAAGCATCTTCATCGGCCGATGAGATAATGCCGCCGTCGGCATTTAATGCAGACTCAAATTCGGTGCGTGCTCTTTCCGGAGCGACATCTGAAATACGCATCGCATAACGCAGGCGAAGTGTGTTTGCATATCTCTTCCACGCTTCAGGGTCGCTTCCTAAAGAAGTGACATCGCCCGAAATGACGTCAGTGCCAGTACCAAGTTGCGCGGCACACGCTTTCAGCTCTGAAAAAATGAAGTCATAGACTTCTTCCTGTGTGTCGTACTTCGGGGTGGCGTTACCGTCGATGTATGACATTCCCGCCTCCGTGCAAGGAATGTCGCCGTAGATGTCAGAGAGCACTGCCATCATGTAGGCACGGTGGATGCGCAGCGCGGCATTGGTGTTCGGCATATCTCCAGTGTGATGGATGGCATCTACAAGGTTCTTTATGCTGATTTGATAATAACGGTTCCACGGACGAGCCATCTCCGGGTCTTTCGGATTAACCGCTCCGGCAAAGTTGGAAACATTATATCCTCCGGCATAATACTGCGTGAAGCCTGTGATGTAACTGCGGTAAGTGTCCATCAGTGAAAAGTCTCCGTATGTCTGCAGCAGGGCAGTGGTGAGCTGCGCGTTCGGGTCGACGGTTTCCGCCTTCGAGTCGTCGGTGTTCACATCCTCCATGTAGGAGTCGGAGCAAGAAGAGAGCCCAGCGCCAAACGTCAGAAGCATCATTAGCGATGCTATGTTAAAAATATGTTTTTTCATAATCACAATGTCTATTAGAATTTCACATTTACATTAAAACCGTAGCTACGGCGTGACGGAAGCGAACCGTACTCAAGTCCCATGCCCGATGTGTTGTAGTTAGAGTCAGGGTCGATGTTCGGGATGTTCTTCCATACGATGAACGGGTTGCGGGCCACGAACGAGACAGAGAGCGACTTTACGAACTTGCCCAACATCTTTTCGGGGAAAGTGTATCCGAACGTGATTTCGCGGCACTTGATGTAAGAATTGTCGTAGATGAACATTGCAGGAGCCTTTTCGGCAACGCTCTTCCAGTAGTTCTGCGGGTTCACGGGGTATGTGTTCTTGCTGTATGTGCCGTCGCCTTTGTCAACCACGCCGTCTACAATAAGTCCTTCACATTTGCCGGCCGCACGCCACTCGGCCTCTGTCATGCCGGCAGCCTTACGGGCCTCTTCAGAGCGGTACCACTCTTCACGCCCTGCGAGCGTGCCCTTGGCCTTGCCCGTGAAGTAGGCCGAACGCATCGAGAACGAGTAGAGGTCGGCTCCCATTTTCACATCGAACGAGGCAGAGAGGTGGAAGTTCTTATAAGTGAACGTAGAGTAGAAACCGCCCGTCCAGTCCCAGGTAGAGTTGCCGAGGGCCTTGAGGTTCTCGTCATAAAGCGGCAGACCAGTGTTCTTGTCTATGAGAATGTCGCCGTTCTCGTTGCGCTTGAAGTCAGTTCCGAGGATAGAGCCGTAGTTCTTTCCTACCTCAGCACCCACTGAGACACTGGCCCAGCTTGCGTCAGCCAGCTGGAGGTAATCCATGCCTTCGACAAGAGCGAGAACTTTGTTCGAGTTCTTTGAGAAGTTAATACCTGCGTCCCAAGCAAAATCCTTGATTTGGAGCACACGGCCGTTGACGGCTAACTCGATACCCTTGTTCTGAATCTTTCCGGCATTGACAAGACGGTTGGCATACCCGGAAGCCGAAGACGAAGCAAGTGCTATAATCTGATCTTTTGAAGTCTGGTTATAGTATGTAAAGTCAATTCCCAAGCGCCCGTTGAAGAACTTGAGCTCAAGACCGAGTTCGTAAGAGCTGGTCATTGTCGGCTTAAGGTTGCTGTTCGGCTGTGTGTTGTTATTTATCATACCTATGGTGTAACCCGGGTATTTGTATTTACCTGTCGAATAGATCAGGCCGAGCTGGTACGGGTCAGTGTCAGAACCTACTTTCGCCCATGAAGCACGTACTTTACCAAAACTTAATATTTTATGGTTCTTGAAAAAGTTAGAAAATATTATGCTTCCTGATACAGAAGGATAAATATATGTGTTGTTTGCCGCCGGAAGCGTGGATGAACGGTCGCCGCGGACAGTTCCTTCAAGATAGTATGTAGAGAGATAGCCAAGGCTTGCACTTGCATAAAGGGAGTTTATCTGCTTCTTGTAAGTGGCCGGCTGTACATTCTGCTCTGCATAATTCATGATTGACTCCACGCCGTCCATCTGCTGGTCAGTGCCGGTGATGACGGTCGTCTTGTTATCCACCTTAAATATGTTTCCGCCCACAGTGGCATTGAAATCAAAGTTGCCCCAGTTGTTGTTATAGAGGGCAAGAATTTCCGCATTCAGTGTCCGGTTATTGAAAATCGAGTTGGTGAGTTTGCCGGGAAGAACGCCCGGAGTAGTGCGGGCAATGAACTCGTCAAAGTTCATGTTGTTGATGTCCGTACCCAGCGTTCCCTGGATTTTCAAGTGCTTGTCTATGTTATAAATGGCTTTCGCAGTAAAACGGAACACATCCTTCGCTGACGTGTTGTTGTTCTTGTAGAGGTCCCAGTACGGGTTTATGTTATACTGGTCGTTACCATTCCAGTTGGCATAAGTGCCGTCTGCATTCTGGTAGTTCTTAAGCCATTCAACGTTATATGTGCCAGCCAGGGTCATGAGGTTCTTGCCCACGTTGCTTTGTGAGTTGGAGAGTGCGGGACGGTTCTTCACGTTCTCACGCACATAGTTGGCCGTAAAGTCGAAATCAACAGGGCCTGCGGACGTTGTTACACGTAGGTTGAAATTGTCACGGCTCATGTGTGAGTTTGGAAGGATGTCCTTGTTACGCATATCGGTAAAAGAGAAACGCACACCCGTTTTGCCTGTATTGACACTCAAAATTGCCGAATTTTGAGCTGTAAGACCTGTACGGAAGAATGTAGATGTGTTGTTTGGATACATGAGGAACGGACGCACGGAGCCGTCATAATAGGTCTTGTCTATCATGTCCGCCTTTACACCCCAGCTAGAGTTCGTGCCTGACGAGGCATCAAGCTGGTACTGTCCGTTATCTCCCATACCGTATATCTCCTGCACGTCGTTCCACTTTGCGAGCTGAGTGTCGATAGTCAGCGAGCCGTTATACTCAACAGAGATCTTCTCCTTGTCCGCCTTTTTAGTTGTGATGAGGATTACACCATGCGACGCACGTGAACCGTAAAGGGCTGAAGCGGCCGGGCCTTTAAGCACGGTCATCGTCTCTATATCGTCAGGGTTGATGGCGGATATACCGTCACCAAGGTCATAACCTCCCTGCTCACCGGCACTTCCGAAGTTGGTGTTGTCCAAGGGTACGCCGTCAATTACGTAAAGAGGCTGGTTGTTACCAGTCAGTTCGGTCGTACCACGAAGTATGACTCTCGTTGAACCGGCAGCGCCACCGGCCGTATTGGTGACAACAAGACCGGCAACCTTGCCGGCAAGCGAGTTCATGACATTGGTTTCTTTCGCTTTGGTCAGCTCGTCGCCTTTTATTTCGGACAGTCCATAACCGAGAGCCTTGCGGTCGCGCTTTATGCCAAGTGCGGTGACAACCACTTCGTCCAGGGCCTCCGTGTTTTCCTCAAGCGTGATTTTCAGGCTGTTCTGAGCCTTCACGCGTACGGTTTTATATCCTACATAGGAAATCTCAAGCTCGTCACCGGCGTTGCACTGTAAGGTAAAGTTTCCGTCAAGGTCGGTAATAACACCCTTTGATGTTCCTACCACCTTCACTGATACGCCGATTAACGGGCCTGCCGCATCAGAGACATTGCCCTTTACTGTAATCCCCGCCGGGGTCGCCGTTATGCCCATGCTTGTGCCCCTTGGCGTAGTTGCCATGACAGCTGGTGCTATCAGGCTCGCCCCAAGCATACATAACACTAAGTTAAATCGTTTAATTACCATAATAGTATTTTTTTAAGATGAGTTTCATTTTTTATCCGTCTGCGGATTTATTTGTGTCTCTTTGTCGTAAACACTTACGATGTGTCGTTTTTCCATTGCTTTTACTTATGGTTTTCGCTTGCTTCCGGCTAATTTGCAAGAAGTAACCTTTTACAGTGTGAAAGGCCACCTTTTAGAAGGCGAAAGGCCATCTATTGCAGGCTGAAAGGACACTGTTTGAAACCGTAACTGCCGCCGTGCAGCTAAAGACAACTCCGCTGACGTGTGTTTTTTATTGTTCACATAGGTTTTGCACTCTCTGCAATCCCTTCTTTAATGCCTTTGATTATCCAGTCTGCTTTTATCTCCATGTTTTTATTACG
>CALUEX010000007.1 GCA_944319815.1 uncultured Prevotella sp.
ATTAAGTTAATAAAAATCAGCAGTATGCGCAACTTTTTAAACATAATTCTCAGTTCAAATTAATTCCGCCAACGGGTAGCTCTTATAATTAGTTAAGGCTGGTTCTTTAATGTTGCCTTTGCTTTTTACCTCTTTTTACTTCTTGAACGTCAGTTTGCCGAGGTCGTCGCGTTCGGCGGCCAACTTGCCGTTAACCAGAAGTCGGAGGCCCTTGCCTTGATGGTAATGTTGCCCGTCCTTGTCATATATTATGGTAAGGACGTTGCCGCGATAGTTAACGCCGTCAAGGCAGAAGTAGTCCCAAGTGCCTTTCGGAACGAGCGGGTTCACTACCACGCTGCCGTCAGCTTGAGGACGCAGGCCAACCAGTCCGGTAATCACGAGGTCGGCAAACGTAGAGTGGTTGTAGTAACGGCTACGTTCGCGGTCGCCCATGAGCCAAGCTCCGTTCTTCTCGTCGAGGTATTCACCGATGTACGGGCGTCCGCGGTGGTGCTGGCTCTCTACGTACAACTTCATTTGCTTGAAGAACGTAGTGTCGCCCACGATGGGTGAGTCATAGTCGTTAATGTAGTTTGCCATGGCCGTGAGCGTCTGGCTTGTGGCGAACGGCCACACGGCACCGTCCCATTCGCAACGGCCTACGCCGTGGCTCCTGAACTCGGGGTGGCGGCGTTCAGCCGTGGTGAGACCGTAAGGAGCAGAAAAACCTTCCTCGTCTTCCACTTGCTTCCAAGCCACGTCATACGCCTTCCCATCGGGCAGGTTGAAGTACCAAGGTATGTAACCTATGGCTTCACGCACGGCAGCTGCCGTGTCGCCGCGGACTGTCTCGAAGAACGAGTGCTTTTCGTTCCACAGTTTATTTTGTACCAATGCTTTCAGTGTGTCAGCCTCAAGGTCGTATTCCTTAGCCTTAGACGCATCTCCTGCGAGAAGGTTTAATTGCGCCAGGGCACGTGCGTTGCCGTACATATAGCTGTTGATGGTCGGCCGTGCGTATTGCTTCTTTCGGCCTCCGCTGATGCTTTCCTCCATGCCGTCCTGCACGTCGCCCTGCCAATATAGGCCGTTCGCTAAGCGGTTAGTGCTTTGCCAGCGAGCGTATTCCTCTTCAAGAGATGGTTTTAGGCCGAGCACGAAAGCTGTGTCGCCAAGCACTTTGTAAGCCTCATACACGGCAGCCGGGTTCCATGAGCTGAACTTGTTCATCTTAGTCATGGCCTTGCCGTCGTTGCCGTGGTACCATGTATTCAGGATTTGGTGCAGGTAAGTAGTGTCGCGCAGCCAGCGGGTCTCCATTATGTGGTGGCCTACGGCACAGGCTATGAGGTTGTATTTGTCAGCGTATGAGCGCTGCACGAGGAACTCCGTCATGCCAAGTCCTACGGGGGTGCGCTTTATGTGCTTGCGCAGCGACCACCAGCGGAAGTAGTAGATTTCCTCCATGTCCTTGTCAGGGCACTCGAAGAGGGGGATGTTCTTGCTCATCCACTCTGACGACTTGCTGTTAGGTATGTACGTCACGATGTTCTCGTCCTCCATCGTGTTGAAGCGGTCAGCGTAATGCTTGAAGTCGTCATACCGCAATACGGCGGCACTTGCGTCGGCATCTTGCGACGAGGTCGTTACGTTTGCAATGGCGAAGGTTGCCATCGGGTCTTCCTCGTCGGCGCGCGGCATATCAACGTATTGGTCGGCAGGAGTCTCGATGTCGGGCTTGTCGAATAGGTTGCCGGTGCGGAACACTATGCGCGTGATGGCATCGACGGGCGTGTCGAACATTCTTGAAGTCACCTTCTTGCCGTCAACGTAGTATGTGCCCACGTGTCCGTCAACCGAGAGAACGGCCTTTACGTGGTAGGCACGGCCGGCGTCGTAGTGCTTCAGCATACCGCCGTAGCGCGCTCCGCCCTTCACTTTCATCGTAGCGGCGGAGTCAAGCACGATGCGCGAGCACATATTGCCCTTGGCGTCGAGGAACTCTATGTTCAGCTGTCCGTGGTCGTTCTGCATTGCCTTAACGTCAAACTCCACGGTGAGTTCCTTCGTTGCGGGTATTACTTTCTCAACCCGTGCATAGTCATACGGGTCCTTGTCGCTCATCGTGAGCCATTCGCCGTCGAGCTTTACGGGAGCCCAGAGCGGCGAGTATAGGTTCCAGTCGGTCATGTCGGCCAGCTTTTTGTACTTGTCGAAGCCTCCTGCGGCGTGTTCCGTGGCCTCAAGTTTCACGGGCACTTGCACGCAAGCCACCCACATATCCTCCTTGTTGTTGCTGTAGGTTATCCACAGGTTGCCGTCCTTCGGCGTGCCGTTACCTTCAAGAATGCCGCGCGTGTATTGCGGGCCGTAGCTCTTGTAA
Organism: uncultured Prevotella sp.; assembly: GCA_944319815.1. Classification (GTDB taxonomy): domain Bacteria; phylum Bacteroidota; class Bacteroidia; order Bacteroidales; family Bacteroidaceae; genus Prevotella. The sequence continues at coordinate 2,366 of CALUEX010000007.1, forward strand.
AGGCCCCAGTGGCGTTCGGGCGTCACCTCGCCGTTGATTAAGTTGAGCGTGGTATATTCCAGCCCGTCCTTGCTTAGCGATATAGCCAGCGGCCAACGGTATTCCGCAGGGTTGTACACCGTGGCGTAAGTGCCGTCGGAAAGGCGCTGTCCCCAGATTTTTGCGTTAGAGTTTACGAAGCCGTGAGCCCTCTTTGCAGGCGTGCGCCAGGTGTTTCCGCCGTCGCTGCTGATGCTCGTCAGGGCGTGTTTCCACAGTCCCACCTTGCGTCCGTCAGGCAGGGTATAGCCGCTGAACGCCTTGTAGGGGGTCTTCAACGGCAGTATGTCGTCGTTCCTGTCGGCCTCCTCAACCCACTGCATACGCATCATCGGGTCGGCTATCAGCTCGTCGCAAGCCTTTACGAAGGCCTTGTCCTTCGACCTTTTATAGTAGGGATAGTCGGTGTTTTTCTCGTTGAAGTCGTGGTTGTAATATATGAAGTAGATTGGGCCGAACGAGCCGTCGGCCTTTATTTCGCGCACCACTCGGCCTATGGCGTTGCCGTCGTTGGGGTCGTCCTTGGGCGTTATGGCCACGCAGTAGTTGCCAATGGCGATGAGCTTGCCCGACTTCGACACGTAGAAGCCCACGCGCTGGTGCATTATGGCCTTCAGGTTCTTGGCCACAACGCCCGGCCATGCGGGCTTGGTGAAGCCGTCGGGCACGTTGTATACGGGGAACAGCTCTACCGGCTCGCTCCATGTGTAGCCGTCGTCAGACGTCTGGAGCATCGTCTTTCCCGGTGCCTCGTGCTCGCTGCGCGGGTCGGTCAGGTAGTGCATATAGAACTTTCCGTTCCAGTAAGCCATCATCGGCTGGTGGTTGTAGAGCCAGTTGCCGCCTCCGCGCATGGTCTGTATGTTGTGCACTCCCACTACGGGTGACAGTCCGCCGTCGTGGCGTGCGGGCGTTGCCACCACGCTGCCGGTATAGTGCACGGCGTCGCGGTTTTCCTTGATGAGGTTGTTCACGATTTCTTCCGATGCCATGAACACCGTGCCGTGCTTGTGGCCTACGGGGAAGCTGACGCTGCCCGTGCGGTCTTGGAAGTTGACGAAGTCCTTGGTCCTTGCCGCGCCGTAGATGCCGTGGCGGTAAGAGTCATAGTAAATGTAATACCAGCCGTCGGCCATTGCCGTAGACGGGCCCTCGGTGAAGCTCTCCGTGAACGGCTCCGAGGCCTTGCTCCACGGGCCGTAAGGCGACTCGGCGAAGGCTACCTTGAGGTTGCGCTGGCTGCGCGAGTTGTCCTTGAGCACCATCACGTAGTCCTTGTCGCCGCGCTTCACGAGCGTTGCGTCTATGCAACTGAAGTCGGGGTCGATGAGCACCTTGGCCTTGCTGAACTTCTTGAAGTCCTTTGTCGTTACGTAGTAGAGGCGGTGGTTGTTGTAGTGGTCTTCCTCATAGTCGGGGAACTTGCCCGGGACGCACGACGCCCATACTATCATGTACTGGCGTTTCACGTCGTCGTAGAACAGTTCCGGCGCCCAGACGTTCACCGTCGTGGGGTCGTCCATGACGTTGATTAGCCTCGGTTCGCTCCAGTGGATGAGGTCTTTTGACGATGCGTAGCCGAAGCCCTTGTCGCCCTTCCAGCTTGAAGTCCACACCAGGTGGAACGTGCCGTCGGGCCCTTTCACGATTGACGGGTCGCGCATCACTTTCTGCACGCCCACTTCCGGGCGCAGGAACGTGCCCTGGATGGTGTCCCATTTCAGGCCGTCGTAACTGTAGATAAAGCGCAATCCCTCGTTTGCCGGTTCACGGAACGACGTTGAAACGTAGACGTCCTTGGCAAGCGACATACTGCTTATCATCGTTGCAACGGCAACGATGGCAGGCAAAAACAATTTTCTCATATAAATTTATATAGGTTTTCGTTTATTAATTGACGGTAAAGTCGGCGGTTTGTAACTACCTTTATATAATAAAAATATGTGGTTCAGGCAGTGTCGGATGCCCAAGCGGCTGCGTGGCGTTGCGCCGTTGGCCCTGCGGCTTACCCACTTCTGTTATGCCAATTTTTGCACTTCCGTTGCGTCTCCTCCCCTCGGGGAGGTTGGGTGGGGGCTTCCCCTCTCCCTTGGGGAGGTCGGGTGGGGCTTCTATTTTGCAAATATAATATTTTTATGTCATAAACGGTTGGTCTTTCGACATTAATTTTCGTTTTTTTATGAATGCCGTCATAGGTTCTGTCATCGCGCTTTGTCGTCCGCCGGCCGTCACGTTGGCGGGTGAGCGTTGCGCCCCCGTTGCGCCGTCAGCGTCAGCCCGTTTTCCCGTTTGTGCCCTTTTGCGTTCCCGTTCGTGCCCTTTCGCACGGCAATATGCCATGTTTTGCGTTGCCGTTTGTGCCCTTTTGCAAGGCGGCTGCCAGCCATGTATGCCCTGCGTATTGCCGTTCGATGTCTTTGTGTGACGTAAACGGTGTAAAATGTGATAAAATGAAATAATTTAGTCGATATTGTTTGCATATTGGTAAATATTTTGTATCTTTGCCGACGTGTCTAATAAAAACCTACTGAAACATGAGCAAACTGATAAAGCCCGTGGGCTATAAACCCCTGCTTGATATGTGCCAGACAGAGCAAGGCATAAAACTAATCAAGGAGTTTTTCCAGATGAACCTTTCCACAGAGCTGCGCTTGCGCCGCGTCACTGCACCGCTGTTCGTACTGAAAGGCCTCGGCATAAACGACGACCTCAACGGCGTGGAGCGCCCAGTGACGTTCCCAATCAGGGACCTTGGCGACGCCCGGGCAGAGGTGGTGCACTCGCTTGCAAAGTGGAAGCGCCTCACCCTTGCCGACTACAAGGTTGAGCCGGGCTACGGCGTGTATGCCGACATGAACGCCATACGCGCCGACGAGGAACTTGACAACCTGCACTCGCTCTACGTTGACCAGTGGGACTGGGAGGCCTCGATGACTGCCGAGCAGCGCAACCTCGACTTCCTGAAGGACACCGTGCGCCGCATCTACGCGGCAATACGCCGTACCGAGTATCTCGTCTGCGACCGCTATCCCGAAATCAAGCCGTTCCTGCCTTCCGAAATACACTTCATAGAGAGTGAAGACCTCTTGCAGATGTATCCCGACAAGAGCGTGAAGGAGCGCGAGAACCTGATATGCAAGGAATACGGTGCCGTATTTATAATAGGTATAGGCGGCAAGCTGTCGAACGGCGAACCGCACGACGGCCGCGCCCCCGACTACGACGACTGGACGACAGAGAACAGCGACGGCCGCCGCGGGCTTAACGGTGACATATTAATCTGGTACCCGGTGCTCGACCGCGCCGTCGAACTCTCGTCGATGGGCATACGTGTTGACCGTGAGGCACTGCTGCGCCAGCTCGAAATCACGGGCCAACAGGAGCGCAAGGAACTGTATTTCCACAAGAAGTTGCTTTCCGGCGAACTGCCCCTCAGCATTGGCGGCGGCATCGGCCAGAGCCGCCTCTGCATGGTGTTGCTCCACAAGGCTCACCTCGGCGAAATACAGGCGAGCATCTGGCCGCAGGATATGCTCGACGAATGCGCCAAGCTCGGCATGGCGATAATTTGATAAATTAACGTGAGTTCGGCATAACGTTAATGCCACATTGATATGGGAAATTACCCCTCTGTAGGGACATAATTTTGAAATTAGTTATGTTAAGGGTTATAGATGTTGATTATGTAAAAGACTATACGCTCCGCCTTACATTTAGCGATGGTGCGGTTAAAGAGGTTGACTTGAAACCGTATTTGCAGGGTGAAGTGTTTGGGGAACTTCTTGATAAAAGCAAGTTCGTTCAGTACGGTCTTACGCCTGTTACTATTGAATGGGCCAACGGTGCAGACCTTGCCCCAGAGTTCCTTTATGAAATAGGCGAAGCGGCGTGAAATAATAACATTGGAGTTTAAGAATTAAGGGTTAAGAATTAAGAAAGTATGCACTGCAACTGATAATCGGCAATAAGGCATATTTTCTTAATTCTTAACCCTTAATTCTTAATTTTATTTCCTACCTTTGCAGATGCTATGAAAGAATATATCGTTTCAGCGCGCAAGTACCGTCCCGGGTCGTTCGACGCGGTGGTAGGGCAGACTGCGCTCACCACGACGTTGAAGAACGCCGTGAAGAGCGGCAAGCTGGCCCATGCCTACCTGTTCTGCGGCCCGCGAGGAGTGGGTAAGACTACCTGTGCGCGCATATTCGCCAAGGCAATCAACTGCCAGAACCCTACGGCTGAGGGCGAGGCCTGCAACGAGTGCGAGAGCTGCAAGGCCTTCAACGAGGGGCGTTCGTACAACATCTTCGAGCTTGACGCAGCGAGCAACAACTCCGTTGAGAACATCAAGGCCTTGATGGAGCAGACGCGCATACCGCCGCAGGTGGGCAAGTATAAGGTTTTCATCATCGACGAGGTGCATATGTTGTCAACGGCGGCATTCAACGCCTTCCTGAAGACGCTTGAGGAACCGCCGGCGCACGTAATCTTCATCCTCGCCACGACGGAAAAGCACAAAATCCTGCCAACCATCATATCACGATGCCAGATATACGACTTTGAGCGCATGACGGTGCCTAACATCATTAGGCAGCTGAAGATGGTGGCCGAGGGCGAGGGCATAACTTACGAGGAGGAGGCCCTGAACGTGATAGCCGAGAAGGCCGACGGCGGAATGAGGGACGCACTGTCAGTGTTTGACCAGGCAGCCAGCTTCTGCCAGGGCAACATTACATATAAAAAGGTAATAGAAGACCTCAACGTGCTCGACGCCGACAACTATTTCAGGATTGTGGAGCTGTGCCTTGAGAACAAGACGGCAGAGGTGATGGCCCTGCTTAACGACATAATAAACAAGGGCTTTGACGGCAGCCACCTGATAAGCGGACTTGCCGTGCACGTGAGGAATGTGCTGATGGCCAAGGACGAACAGACGCTGCCGTTGCTGCAAACCAGCGAGAGGCAGATGGAAAGGTACAAGGAACAGGCGAAGAAGTGCCCCGCCAAGTTCTTGTATAACGCCTTGAAACTTATGAACGACTGCGACATAAACTACCGCCAAAGCGGCAACAAGCGTCTTTTGGTGGAGTTGACGTTAATCGAGATGTCACAGCTTACGCAGCCCGACGACGCTGCTGGTTCCGGGCGTGGCCCTAAGCGATTGAAAACCCTGTTTAAAAGATTGGCGAACGTTAGGCCGACGGAGGCTTCGCAGGTGGCTGAGGCCGAGGTTCGCAATGGCGGTAATGCTACCGAACAGAAAGAGGATACTGAGCCGCAGAAAGCGGAGCATCAACCGGCAACGGCGGCGAGCACGCCGGTTAGGACTGCCGCAAAGAGCCTTAAAGGCTTGAAGTTGGGACGCTTCGGCAAGACGTTCAATAACCTTCGCAACCGTGATGACGATGCGGAAGGCATTGATGACGGCTTGCCAGACAATCATGATACGGGTGAAAGAAACGAGTTCACCGAGGAACAACTGCTGACGCAATGGATGGCAATGTGCAACCGTATGCCGCAGGAAATGACCGGCATTGCGGCGAGGCTGAAGAACATGACACCCGTAATAACCGAATTGCCGAACGTGGAAGTGGTGGTAGAAAACCAGATACTGCTTGATGACGTTCAAAAAATAAAGACGCGCATAAGGAAAACGCTTGCACTGGCATTAAAGAACAGTGAGCTTACGTTAACGTTGCGTTTGGCCAAGCCGGAGGAGATAAAGCGTGTGCTGACCAACCATGAAAGGTTTGAGGAACTGAAGCAGGGCAACAAGGCGTTCGAAAAGTTAAGCAACTTGTTACAACTTGAAGTAAACTGAAGTTGAAAATGAATGTCCGCAAAGCTCCCATTCATTAGTAGTTAAAGGAGTTTTCTTCAGGAGTTAAAGGAGTTAAAGGACTTAAAGGAGTTATCGCTCACTACGTTCGCTAAGGAGTTAAAGACAATAGCCTCGCAGGTAATATCCAAGCCCCTCCCCTCGGGGAGGTTGGGAGGGGGCTGGCTCCTTCTTCCCTCCCTACAAAAAATCTTTGTTTTTTTCTTGCAACATTTATGCAAAAACGCTAATTTTGCAAGTCGGAGTACGGAGGTGTATTCCAGGGTATAGCCCTGTTCCTGATATGGAAACCTTAAATTAATAAATACATAATTAATGCTATGGCAAAGTCAAGGCAGATAGTAGAGTGCGTGCCAAACTTCAGCGAAGGGCGCGACAAGACAGTAATCAAGCAAATCACAGACGTTATAGAAGCGTGCGAGGGCGTTAAGCTGTTGGACGTAGACCCGGGTGAGGCCACAAACCGCACCGTTGTGACGTTCGTTGGCGAGCCTAATTATGTGGTTGAAGCCGCGTTCCAAGCGGTCAAGAAGGCAGGCGAGGTGATAGATATGCGCCGTCATCACGGTGCGCATCCACGTATGGGGGCAACCGACGTGCTGCCTCTTGTACCGGTAAGCGGCATTACGCTTGAGGAATGCGCTGCGTTGGCGCGCAAGTTGGCCGAGCGCATAGCCGCCGAGTTGGCCATCCCCTGCTATTGTTACGAGGCTGCTGCGTTTACTCCAGAACGGCGCAACCTTGCCGTTTGCCGCAAGGGTGAATATGAGGCATTGCCGGAGAAACTTGCTGACCCTGCCGGGAAACCGGATTTCGGTGCGCGCCCGTATGATGAAGGCGTGGCGAAAACAGGTTGTACGGCAGTAGGCGCACGCGATTTCCTTATAGCCGTGAACTTTAACCTCAATACTACTTCAACACGGCGTGCCAACGCTATAGCATTCGACGTCCGTGAAAAGGGACGCCCGGAGCGCATAGGCAATCCTATAACAGGCGAAATAAAACGTGACGAGAACGGTAAACCCGTGATGCGTCCGGGTACGCTAAAAGGTACGAAGGCCATCGGGTGGTATATCAAGGAGTATGGTATAGCCCAGGTTTCGATGAACATTACCGACATCAACGCAACACCTTTATATGTCGCTTTCGACGAGGTATGCCGTGCGGCACAAGCTCGTGGACTGCGCGTTACGGGTACGGAAATCGTAGGCCTTGTGCCGGAACGTGCGGTGATTGACGCCGGAAAGTATTTCTTGCGCAAACAACATCGTTCTACAGGCATACCTGCGGAAGATATATTGAATATCGCCATAAAGTCGATGGGACTTGACGACCTCCGCCCGTTCGTTCCGAAAGAAAAGGTAATAGAGTATATGCTCGATGCCGACAAGGGCACGGCGGACAAGTTGACGGCATTGACCGTGAAGGGCTTTGCCGACGAGACGCTGCGTGAGTCACCAGCTCCGGGCGGCGGTTCTGTGGCCGCTTATATGGGAGCCTTGGGTGCTGCGCTCGGTACGATGGTGGCAAACCTTTCGGCCCATAAGCCAGGATGGGACGACCGCTGGGAGGAATTTAGCCGTTGGGCAGACAAGGGCGTTGAGCTTGAAGAAGAACTGTTGCACCTTGTAGACGAGGACACTGAAGCCTTTAACCGTATAATGGCGGCTTTCGGGATGCCGAAGAATACGGAGGAGGACAAGCGGTTGCGCTCCGAGGCAATACAGAGTGCAACGTTGTTTGCCGCACAGGTGCCATTGGAAACGATGAAGGCGTCGTTCAAGGCTTTTGAGATTTGCAAGGCTATGGCCGAGACTGGCAATCCCAATAGTGTTTCCGATGCAGGTGTTGGTGCGCTCGCCGCACGTGCGGCAGTGCTTGGTGCCGGCCTTAATGTAAAAATCAACGCTTCTTCCTTGAAAGATAAAGCACAGGCTGAAGCCCTTGTCAATGAGGCGAACAGCTTGATGGCAGAGGCAGACAAGGCTGAACGCGAAATAATGGCAATCGTTGAAAATACAATAAATAAAGATATATGATTATGACAAAAGAGGAGTTTGCAGAGGACATACGCGCAGGGATACCTGACGTGCTGCCCGAGCCGATGCCATACGACACCGAAGTTAACCATGCCCCCAAGCGCAAGGACATATTGACAAAAGAGGAAAAGAAATTAGCGTTGCGTAACGCCTTGAGGTATTTCCCCAAGAAATTCCACGCAACACTCGCGCCGGAGTTTGCCGAGGAACTGGAGAAATACGGTCGTATTTATATGTACCGCTTCCGTCCAAGGTATGAGATGTATGCCCGTCCGATAGACGAGTATCCGCATAAGTCGCTCCAGGCGGCGGCAATCATGTTGATGATACAGAACAACCTGAACCCAGCCGTGGCTCAGCATCCCCACGAACTAATCATTTACGGCGGCAACGGGGCCATTTTCCAGAATTGGGCACAGTACCGCCTGACGATGAAATACTTGAGCGAAATGACCGACGAGCAGACCCTCGTGATGTATTCAGGCCATCCGCTCGGACTTTTCCCGTCGCACAAGAATGCCCCGCGAGTTGTCGTAACTAATGGTATGGTCATTCCAAACTACTCAAAACCCGACGACTGGGAGCGCATGAACGCCCTCGGTGTGAGCCAATATGGACAGATGACGGCAGGCTCTTATATGTACATCGGGCCGCAGGGCATCGTCCACGGCACTACCATCACAGTGATGAATGCCGCCCGTATGCAGTTGAAGAAGCAGCCCGGACGCAAGGATATACACGGGATGTTGTTCGTGTCGTCCGGTCTTGGCGGAATGTCAGGCGCACAGCCGAAGGCCGGGAACATAGCTGGGGTGGTGAGCGTTGTGGCCGAAATAAACCCACTTGCAGCCCAAAAGCGTTATGACCAAGGGTGGGTTGACGAGCTTCATGACAATCTTGACGAGCTGATACCTGCCGTGCGCAAGGCCGTGGAGGAGCGCAAGACTGTATCTATGGCATACGTCGGCAACGTGGTTGACCTTTGGGAGCGTCTCGCCGAAGAAGGTATAAAAGTAGACTTGGGCAGCGACCAGACTTCGCTTCACAATCCGTGGGCAGGTGGTTACTATCCCGTCGGAATGACATTGGACGAGTCAAAGAAGATGATGGCCGATGACCCGGACGAGTTCCGCAAGCGTGTCCAGGCGTCATTGCGTCGCCAGGTGGCTGCAATCAACAAGTTGACGGAACGCGGAATGTATTTCTTCGATTATGGAAATGCGTTCCTTCTTCAGTCTGAACGTGCCGGGGCAGACATTATGGGAGCTGATGGCAAGTTCCGTTATCCTTCATACGTGCAAGACATTATGGGCCCAATGTTCTTCGACTACGGTTTTGGCCCGTTCCGTTGGGTGTGCACTTCTGGTGACCCGAAAGACCTTGAGGCTACCGACCGCATAGCGGCCGATGTGCTGGAGGAAATCAAGAAGACAGCGCCCGACGAGATAATAGGCCAGATGGACGACAACATCCACTGGATAAAGGAGGCTGGACGAAACCATCTTGTGGTAGGTTCTCAAGCCCGAATACTTTACGCCGACGCCGAGGGACGCACAAAAATAGCCATGGCCTTCAATGAAGCCATCAAGCGTGGGGAAATCACGCGCCCCGTCGTTCTTGGTCGTGACCATCACGATGTGTCAGGTACAGACTCGCCGTTCCGCGAGACAAGCAACATCTACGACGGTTCGCAGTTCTGTGCGGACATGGCCGTGCAGAACGTAATAGGCGACTCTTTCCGCGGTGCAACGTGGGTTTCGCTGCACAACGGCGGCGGAGTAGGATGGGGAGAAGTCATCAACGGAGGTTTCGGAATGGTGATTGACGGTGGTGAAGACAGTGCCCGCCATATTCGTGAGATGCTTTTCTGGGACGTGAACAACGGCATTGCTCGCCGCAGTTGGGCGCGTAATGAAGGCTCGATGCATAGCATCGTCCGCGAAATGGAGCGTACACCTGGACTTAAAGTAACAATGCCTAATCTGGTAGACAACAGCGTTATAGAAAATATTTATTAATAAACACCCACCCTGACCCCTCCAAAGGGATGGTTTTAGATACCATTCCCATATAGTAAAAGGCATATTAAGCTCTTTCCCTTTGGGAGGGTTGGGTTGAGGCTTAAATCCAATAATGATATGGTTCACCAAATATCAGCCGAACACCTTACGATAGAGCGCATCGGCGAAATAATAAAGAACGGTTATAAAATAGAACTGAGCGACGATGCCAAGCAACGTATTGTGCGCTGCCGCGAATACCTCGACAAGAAAATAACGGAGACGGAGACTCCTATTTACGGTGTGACTACAGGCTTCGGTTCGCTCTGCAACGTGTCGATAGGTAAAGACCATCTGGCCCAGTTGCAGATTAACTTGATGATGTCACACGCTTGTGGTACAGGTGACCGTGTGCCAAACGAGATTGTCAAAATCATGATGCTGCTGAAAATACAGTCGCTCAGTTACGGGTATTCAGGCTGCAAACTTGACACCGTGGAGCGTCTTGTTGACTTTTTCAATAACGACGTTTACCCGATTGTCTATATGCAAGGCTCTCTCGGCGCGTCTGGCGACCTTGTTCCGCTCGCCCATATGTCGTTGCCCCTTGTCGGTTTGGGGGAGGTTGAGTATAAAGGCAAGGTTATGACAGGTGCAGAGGTGTTGAGGAAAAACGGCTGGAAACCCATCCAGCTTGCATCGAAAGAAGGGCTTGCCCTGCTCAACGGCACGCAGAACATGAGCGCATTTGCCGTTTGGGCAATCTTGAACAGCCAGCGTTTGAGCGATTGGGCCGATGTCATTGCGGCCATGTCGCTTGATGCTTATTGCGGACTTGTAGAGCCGTTTGCCGATGCCGTGCACCAAGTGCGTCCCCACAAGGGCCAGGTCGAGACGGCGCGGCGTATGCGTGAACTGCTTGTCGGCAGCGAGATTGTAGACAAACCGAAGTCATACGTACAAGACCCGTACTCTTTCCGCTGCATACCGCAAGTACATGGAGCCATGAAAGATACGTTGGCTTATGTCCGTTCGGTAATAGACACTGAAATCAACTCAGCTACTGATAACCCTACCGTTTGTCCTGACGACGACCTGATAATCTCGGCCGGAAACTTCCATGGAGAGCCGATAGCCCTGCCTATGGACTTTCTTGCCATTGCCGTTAGCGAGCTTGCCAACATCTCGGAGCGCAGGATTTATAAACTTGTGTCAGGAACGCGCGGCCTTCCGAGCTTCCTCGTTGCCAATCCGGGTGTCAACAGCGGTTTCATGATAACGCAATACACGGCAGCTTCTGTCGTAAGCCTTAACAAGAGTCTCTGCACGCCGTCATCGGTTGACAGCATCCCGTCAAGCCAAGGACAGGAAGACCACGTAAGTATGGGCGCAAATGCAGCCATCAAGTTGTACAAGGTCGTACTTAACACCGAACGTGTGCTCGCAATCGAATTGTTCAACGCAGCCCAGGCGCTTGAGTTCCGCCGCCCGTTGAAGTCGTCGCCTGCCATCCAAAGCGTATTCAAGGCTTACCGTGACGTGGTGCCGTTCATCGTCAACGATGAGGTGATGTATCCTTATATAAAACAATCAATCGACTTTTTGGAGAACAATGCGCCTACTTGTAAGTAACATAAAGACCCTCGCCGGTATCACCGGCGAGGGGACGTTACGCCGGCAGGGAGCCGAGATGAAGCATCTTGAGACAATCGACGACGCTTGGCTGCTTGTTGAAAACGGGAAAATATCAGCCTTCGGAAGCATGGCAACCATGCCTTCCGAGGGCTTTTTTGTTGACGAGGAAATCGACGCAAGGGGTGGAAGCGTGCTTCCTTCGTGGTGCGACCCTCATACGCACATCGTCTATGCCGGCAGTCGCGAGGGTGAGTTTGTTGATAAAATCATGGGGCTTAGTTATGCCGAGATTGCCCGTCGGGGCGGCGGTATACTCAATTCTTCCGACCTGCTGCACGCAACCGACGAGGACGAACTCTACCGCCAGGCCCTGCGCCGTGCCCGTGAGGTGATGCTGAAGGGCACGGGCTGTATCGAAATAAAGAGCGGCTATGGCCTTAATACGGCTGACGAACTGAAGATGTTGCGCGTAATACGCCGCATAAAGGACAGTGTGCCCATGCGAGTGGTCTCGACGTTTCTCGGCGCGCACGCCATAGGTCGTGGTTACGGCCATGACGAATATGTAGACCTGCTGATAAACGAGATGCTGCCGGAGGTTGGCCGAGAAGGCTTGGCCGACTATGTTGACGTGTTCTGCGACGAAGGTTTCTTCACTCCTGAAGACACCGACCGCATACTCGACGCGGCCGCACGGTGGGGCATGAAGCCCAAGGTTCATGTTGACGAGCTTGCCGCCACGGGCGGACTTCCCGTCGCCGTAAAGCACGGCGCGCTGTCGGTTGACCATCTTGAGAATATGCCCGAAAGCGAGTTCGGCGTCTTGAAGAGCAGCGTTACTATGCCGACCGTCCTGCCGGGCACGTCGTTCTTCCTCAATATGCCATACGCCCCGGCACGCAAGATGATTGACGCCGGGCTTGGCGTAGCTGTCGCGAGCGACTACAATCCAGGCTCAACGCCTTCCGGCGACATGAAGTTCGCCGTGTCTTTGGCCTGCATCAAGATGCGTCTCCTGCCGTCGGAAGCAATCAATGCCGCCACGCTCAACGCCGCGTATGCCATGGGGTTGAGCGGCGATTACGGCTCAATCGCGCCGGGTAAAGTGGCAAACTTTTTCATCACGGAGCCTATACCCTCGGTTGACTTCATCCCTTACGCTTACACGTCGCCCGTTATTAAGAGGGTATTCCTTGGCGGGAATGAAGTGATTTAAATGAAAAGCAAGAAACGTAAAATAGGAAAATTCATGTGCATTTAATATGTAAGGCGCATGGATTTTTCTGTTTTTTGCATTCCTCGGTCGGTTATTTTTCAACTTCTTTCTCTGTGCACATTATGGCATCATTATGTTAATTTAAATGGTGTGGAACTGGTAATTCTCTTTTTTTGCCAAAAGTTTTCCGTTATTGTCCCTTATTTCCACGTCCAGTGAAAAACGCCCGTTTGAATTGACTGCACTGAATATGTTGCTATTAGGTATGAATATGCTCCAGTCGTTGTATGTGCTATTTTCGTATTTTACCACACTTGTCTGGTATGCGTATATTGGGTTGCCATTGCCGTCAATGAGTTGAGTTAAATTGTTTTCTTGGTAGAACCTTACGTAATACTTTATCGTTTGGCCTTTCATCCCGCTGACATCCATTTTTACGTGTACATTCATCCCTTTTACGGCACCGTTGAATACATTATGGTCTACCCATATCTTGTTGATTGCCACCGTTGGCCCAGACTTCGCATCCTGCTTGATGTTTATCCTAACTTCCTTTCCTGATGCTTTGACGAGCATATAGTCGTTGCGCGGTAAACTGCTGTAGTTGCGGTTGCAGGCAAGGGTGAAGCCCGACGCGGTCTTATCCACTATGCTGCACCATGCCGGTACACCCCATGTCTCATACGTCCTTGCATCCGTGCTTACGCTGTAACGTTTTCTACCTCCTGATGCTTCGAATTTTATGGTTCGGTCGGTGGCCATGCCGTCAACCTTGAGATATGGTACTAACGGGAACGGTGTACACGTAAACGTTGTGTTGTACTTTCTGGCCATTTCAGTGGGGCTTGACGTCGTGTAGTCCCATATTATCACGTCTACCTTGAGTGTCCTCGGATACAATCCCTGAAGGTGAAGCTCGTCGTAAGGGATTTTTACCTCCAAGTTCGTGAATACAGTGTTCTCGTACAACGGCTTGAATTCACGGCTGACGGCGACTTTCGGGGTCTTTCCAGACGTACAGTATGCCCCGTTGGTGTCAATCAGGGCGTTGCCTGCACTGTCGTGAAAATAGCACGACATCTTTGCGTCGTGTCCTTTCATTCCCTTTATGTTGAAAGAAACTTTGACAGACAGCCCTTTTTTCCCGTCCACGTCTGCGTCGTTATTAACGGTCACTGACTTTATGGTTGCCGTTCTTGAGGGCTGCAATACCGCCGTTTTTCCTTGTTGCGTTATGTTGATGCGCCGCTCCATGTCGCCCGACTTGACGGTGAAATAGTCCGTCCTTTGCGTCGTGTTTGTGTTTTCGTCCACCATGACCGTAAGCGTGTTCCCGTTTACTGTCAGGTGTCCCCAATCATAGGTGCGAGTCCCTATTCTCCATTCGCCGCTTGAGTTTACGGTTATTGTCCTGCTGCCGCCCGTGGCCGCGAAGTTGAGGCTGCTTGACGACACGTCGAGCGTTGCCCCTTTGTCCTGTGATATGTCAACACGTATGCTTCTTTTGCCTGTGGAAATCTCGAAATAGCCGGTACGTACCGACCTTTCGGTATTTTTGTCGATGCGTAAGGTAAGCGTGTTGCCGTTTCTTGAGAGATGTCCCCAATGAAGCGTAGACACCTTGATGCGCCATGGGCTTGACGATGACACTGTGAAAGTTTTTGTGCCTCCGCCTGGGCCGAAACTTGCCGACCGCGACGATATGCCGAAATAGCTGCTGCGTCGGCCCGCTGTGGCTGTGCTGGTTCTTTTCCTGGTCTTTGAACTTGCCGACGACGGGGCTTTGGTTTGCGCTCTCTGTTCTTTTGCTGGCACACTCCTGTCTATCCTTTTCCTTTGCTGTGCACAGGCCAAGCCTGCACACAGCAAAAATGCGGCACATAATATTAAGGCCCTGTCAAGTTTCATGTTTAATATGATTTTTCGCCACTGATTAGCTTGTAACGTTCTTCATGGTCATACCATATTCCATCATACGGCTCGTTGTTTTTGAACTCGCCCGTGAAATGCGAGTTGTCAGAGTTCATGTATAAGATGCCCTTGTCCCATTGGTCGTTTTTCATTGCCCCGTAATAGTAATCGCCGTCTTGGTAGAAGAGTATTGCAGCGGTGTCTTGGCGCTCGCCGTTAACGAAGTTCCCGATATAGTATTTCCGTCCGTCCTTGTCATCATGCGGATATATGGCAACCCCCGTGCCGTTAGGCTTGCTGTCTTTCAGCGGGCCGTAATACACAAATTCCCCTGTCTCATAGTGTGTCACTTCCGACGGGAACAGGACCTTGTTCCATATAATAAACCCGAACACGAGGATGATTGCGCCAAGCACGCCAACCAGCACCGTGTTCCTTTGGCGGGTCTTGGCCTTGGTGAGGCGTCGCGACACGTCATCGATTGTTTTCTCCCTGCCTGTTATTTCACGGTTCAAGTTGTGTATTATATCCTTTAGTTTTTTTATTTCATCATCTTTTTTGCGTATGGTTATGAAAAATCCCGTCACACGTTCAATCTCTGCATTGGTCTTCACGATGTACAGGCTTGAATACCTTTTTATCGCGTCTACTATTTCTTCCTGTTGCCTTTCAAGGCTCAGTTCCATGCAGTCGTTTATGGATATTGAAAAGTCTACAGGCGGCAATGCCAGGGTGTTTGCCTCCGAGGCGTCCAGGCCGTCCACTATTTTCTTGCCGTATTCGTTGATGCTGACGCTTTCGGCCGCAAAGTCATTTACCGCCCACGCCACGTTCATGCTCTGCGGCATGATTTTAAGTAAGTCGCCGCGCTTCACCATTTCGGCATATATGTCGTCCATGACGTTGAACATCCTCGCCATGTCCTTGTATATCCTGTCCATGCAGACACATACACCGAAGAACTTGCCATTATGGAATTTCCTTACGTAGCCGTAGTAGAGCAGGTTGTCCTTTCGGAGCACGGCAACCTGCACTACGTTTTTCGATTTCTTGAGGAATGCTTCCAAGAAGTCCCTCGTGTAGTCCCTGGGGTACGATGCAAACCCGGACGGCAATGTCCCGAAAAGATAGACGATAGGCTTCATCACTCGAACCTGATAACTTTCTTCTTCAAATCAACTGTGTATTGTTTCTTCGCGATGTTGTCAATCACGGCCGACCCTATAAGTACGTCTGCGCCAGGATTGTCCACTACCGTCGCTTTTATGTCGCGCAAGGTGTGGGGCTTGCCGTCTTTGTCAACTATCGTCACTTGCCTTATGTTGTAGATTGGGTTCTTGATTTGTGTCCCGTCGGCAATGGTGCTGACTGATTCGCCTACGTAGTCGTTTTCCGTCAACGTACCTGACTTTACAAGTTCTACCAGTTCTAACGTGGAAATAAGCATGCTCGAACATCCCGTGTCGAAAAGGGCGTCGTATCCGTTCGAGTCGTTCAGCTTGATGTGTATCGTCTTGACGTTGGTTTCCGTCTTTTTGAAGTCCACCTCAAAATATGCCTTTGTTTCTGGCTTTTTTGTCTTGCCGCCGACAGTGTATGGGTCGTACTCGTTCTTTCTTGAATTGCACGACAATAACATGATGATTAATACAATCGGTAAATATTTGCGTATATTCATGATTAATTCAATTTAAATACAATTTTGTTGTTGGGATTGGCATTCTCTTGCGATGAAGACCTGTAGGAAATCACTATTTCCTTATTATTGTTGTCGCTTGGTCGCAACCTGAAAGGCTCGCCATTGAGTAATTTCCGTTTTTCGCTGCTTTCCAGGTTATCGCAGTAAAAGTTATATCCGTCAATTCTTCTGGTTGGAAATAACGTTACATCTGTCGTGACATCAACATCTTCAGCACGGACGCATCTGCTGCCTTGGATAATAGAAAATCCGCAGTCTTGGTCCATGTCGCCTTTTTCATTGTCTATATCCATTTCATAGGTGTAACCGAATTGTTCCACCGCCTTTTTCAGTTTATCAAGTTCCTCGCTTTTTTGCGACAGCTGCTGTTTCAACTTCTTGTTTTCTTCTATTACGGACGATACGTCTTCTTGCGTGTGGTCTTGCGAAGCAGAGCATCCCTTGAAAAGGGACAGCACCATCACAATCAGCATGACTGCCAGTAGCCCAGTGTTGAGCAGGTGTAGTTGCCGTCCTTTCGTTGGGGAGGCCTTCCGCTCTGTCTGTGACTGTCCGCATTCCGCATAGCCATGTCCGCCATTTATATTGTTGAGGATACTGGCTATCCCGTTGAATGCTTCAATGTACTTTTCATTGTTGGCTTCCGCTGTCTCTTTTGCATTGTTTGCGGCTGTCAGGTCATCTTTTAGTTTGTTGATTTTACATTTTGATGAATGCTTTGCTTCTTTTTGCGCATTGATGGCATTTTTGAGTTGTTCTATTTCTTCGTCTTTATCTTGAATGGTTTGCTCTGCTGTTTTCAACTTTTCGATATACTCGTTTATTCCTTTCAACGATGAGTCTTTCGATATTTCCTTGTCGTCCTTTACCAATATGCGTCCTTCCACTCTCAAGTCGTTGATAAAGGCGATGGAGTCACAATCGTCCAAGCTGTATGTCTTGCATTGGTCGAACTCTTTATCGTGGTTGAAAACCTGTTGAAAACCACTGTCGAAGTCTTCTTCAAGGTTTACAAACCCATGGTTGATTTCTTCTTCGATTTTCGTGAATGAAGCGTCATCGCCAAGGTTGTCAACTATGTATTTACCTTTGCCGTCCAAATAAGTGCCTACCGCAACATTGTTATATACCTTGCGCAGCATCTTGTAAATACCGCTGATTAGAAGTTCGTATTTGCCTTTTATGACGATTGAAATGCAGAAATAACTATTCCTGTTGCTCCCTTTCTCGTGTACATTAGCGCTTGGCGTATATGTGTACACGCTGTACCACGAGCCTTTCCAAAAGCGCGCATCCACGAAGAGCGTCTCGCCAAGGGCGTGCATTTGGCCGCTCCTTGCGAAAAACACACCCGTTATGTTCTCTACCAGGCCTTTGTCTATATTCCCGCTCGATTTTTGGCTGCCGGCATTCGGTTTGCCGTGAATTATTATTTCCATGTTACCAGCGTTTAGTTATTTCCCTCCATAAATCGCGTGGATATACATCCGCCGCTACGTTATATATCTCGTGCTCGTTCCCGGCGTTGTCAACCTGCCTCGTGAACATCCCGGTGCAGAACGTCTTGAAGGCGAAATTGTCCGACGTTATGAAACCGCCTAATCTTGTTATCCTCATGCTCGCGAATAATTGCCTGTAATAAAGCTCGGCATCCTTGCGTGCGCCTTGGGGGTCGGTGCAGCCGTGGATGGTGCCGAACATCGTCGTGTCAATCTTGTTGTAGAGCAAGACAATCCTGTCCCTATTTTGGTCGATGGCTGGATAGAAGTAGGTAAGGAAGCGCTGGGCGTAAGAGTCCCTATGCATGGTGTCGTTTCTGAATGAGATAGGTGAATCCAGGTCGAGCAGCACGATGTACGACTTTGGGTTTCGGCTCGTCATTATCGCCGACAGGTAAGGCTCTACGCGACGGTTCTTGCCAAGCCTTATCTGTTCAGGGTCGGTAGTGTAGAAATCCTCCCCGGGGGCTTCGAGCAGCTTGGCTATTTCCCTGCCGTCCTTGTAGACGTTCACCAAGAGGAACTTTACCGAACCGGGCAGTGCCTCCACCGTGTTAAGTTTCTCGGCGAACTCCTGGCAGTCATTCTGGTATTGGGCCGTGTTAAGGAACGTGGGGTCGGTCTTTACCGTGTATCCCTCGTTGCGTAAGTACTTGGCTAACCTCACCAATATCATCGACTTCCCGCTTGACGGCGGCCCTACGAATACCACTATCGGCACTTGGTCGTTGACGATGGTAGGCGTGGCGAATGTATTTGCTGCACCGGCGGCAACGCCTTGTTGCGCCGTGGACGTGCCGGCGGTTGAGGCTTCTTGGCCTACATTGAGGTTTTCGTTCCCGGTCTTTGCTGATGTGTCGTTCGTAGAGGTTGATTGTTGCCGGGTATTTCCTCCAGTTACTATTGTTGGCATATTGTTGAGTTTTTTGTTTTTAGTCTTTCTTGCAGAACAATGCGAACAGGATGAATGAGACGATGTCGAAAATCAGTGAGATTACTATCCATTGGAACATCGTCATGCCGACAAGACGGCCTGAGATGATGTCGCCCCATACTGACATTGTGTCGAACATACGCTTTGACGGATACACCGTGAAGCTCTTTATCTTTCCGTCTTTCATCACGACACACTTCTTGCTGTATTCGTTTGGCATTTTCGATATTACCCTGCCGTCCTGTTGGCCGTAGTACTTGTAGTATGCATTGACGGAGCCGTCTTTCAGGACTGCCGGGAGATGCTTGGTCTCAAGCTCGTTGATTGGCTCGAGCAGTTCGGTAAGCTCCGTGTTCTGGTCTTTCTTCCTGTCATAGAAGTTCTCTATCACGGCCAGTTTCTTGTTAAGTTGCTCCATCATCCTCGCAGTGTAT
Organism: uncultured Prevotella sp.; assembly: GCA_944319815.1. Lineage (GTDB taxonomy): Bacteria > Bacteroidota > Bacteroidia > Bacteroidales > Bacteroidaceae > Prevotella. The sequence goes on from CALUEX010000007.1 coordinate 21,611, forward strand.
TTTGTTTGGAGTTCCGGAAATCTTGTACGCTGGGTTGTCCCCCTGTCACCGTTGTCTCTTACTTCATCAAAAATCACGTACTCGTTAGGGTCTCCGTATGTTTTTGAGTCTTTCGTCAGTATGTTCTCTGTAGAGTTCAAAATGTTGATGCACGCTTCCCCAAAGCCTTCATGGCGTTCCATGGTGTTGTTAAGTTCACGTGTGAAGGACTCGATGTTGGCGTGTACCGATGCTGACACGGCCATCTGTGCCATATTCTTTTGGTCCTCTATGTTTTTGTTGCTTTTCGTTGTGTTGTCCACAATATAGTCTTTCGCGCTCGCCAATTCCTTTGCGAGTATCGAATAGCCATGTTTTTCGACGAAGAAGTAATGCACGTTAGTGATAAAGCTGAACGTCCAGAAAACAAGGAATCCGATTAGCCCGAACGTAAAAGTGCTCTTGGATGCTCTTACGCGCTTGCGCAATTCTTCTATGACTTTTGTCAGGCACCATCCCGCAAGTATTGCGACAATCAGTACTAAGACGAACACGAGCCACAGGTTTGTACCGTTCAATAGGTTCAATGATAGCGAAGATGCCGTGAAGTATGCGCTAAAGCCAGAGAATAGCAAATAACCCACAAACAGGGCGATTTTAATAATAACTTTACTTTTGTTCATATTAATTAAGCTAATGATTGTTTATTTTTTTATGTACCATTTGCACGTTTTTTTGTTGTTGGTGCTTAAGCTTCTTTTGTTTCATTCTCATTGTCGAAAACCGTTGGTTATTATGTAAACTATTTGTTATCATGGTACTAAAATATCGGTGCCTTTCAGCCTTTTTACTATATTGGATGGTATGCCTGACACTGCAAATGTGCGAAAAATATTTAATATTTGTGTTGGGGAGGGGTAAAAATATGTTAAACAAAACATATTTTAACGTTAGTCTTGTTTGATATTGTTCACACGCAATAAATAACATACTTACACTTTAGTTATATAAATAAGTTTTGCTAAACTTGCATACACACTTTGGATGTGGAAAATGGCTGTCCATCATAAATGTTTTCACTTAATTTTCACCTTATTTTATTATGCATGATGTGCCGTTTTTGTAACTCGTTGGCATTCAGTGCGTTTGCGAAATGGCATCTTTTACGCTCCAAAAGAAGCCCTTTCGCGGGGTAAGAAATGCCCTTTTGCGTTGCGTTTTGCGGCATATTGTATTTGTGTTGGCCGCTGTGCGGCTTTTCGTTTATTTTCAGACATGAAGAGATAAAACATCAAAATAAATTTTGCCGTTAACGGGAAAAGTAGTAACTTTGCAGCCCGAAAGCATTTAATGCAATCAAGTAGATTAACATTCAATTATAAAAATCAAGATGAAAAAAGGTATCCATCCCGAAAACTATCGCCCCGTCGTATTCAAGGATATGTCCAACGGCGATATGTTCCTTACACGTTCTACCTGCAAGACAACTGAGACGGTGGAATTTGAAGGTGAAACTTACCCTGTGGTAAAAGTCGAAATCTCGAACACGTCGCACCCGTTCTATACGGGCAAGAGCAAGCTCGTTGACACGGCGGGCCGCGTAGACAAGTTCATGAGCCGCTACGGTAAGGTGCGTAAATAATATATCTCAATAATATATTACCGTATTATAAAATGCGTTTGGACGTAGTCGCATATACGTCTGGACGCATTTTTTGTTTCAATAAGTATTTTTTAAGGTTATGGGATTAATGAGGATTGATTGGTTTAACAGGTTTTTGCTTGTCGTGGCGGTTGCGTTCTCGCTGGCCGCTTGCAGCAGCGACGACGATGGTGACGGTGTACAAGGTGGCGGAACGAACGCCAACATGAACGTCGTTGACGGCGACGAGGCTGTTACGAGGCTCGAGTTCCCGAGGCTGAAGGGAGGCCGCAGCGTGGTAATAGTTTACCGCACGAACACGCGCAGCTATGATGACGACCGCGTGAACTACGCCGTCGAGTGGGACTGCGACAAGAAGTCGCAGCGTTGGTCGTGCTACCAGTTGCACCAAGGATACACCGGCAGCTACAGCAGGGTAGTCGATGGATACATGAACGACACTGAAAATTTGGCAGAGGGAGACTATTACGACACCGACTATATTTATGGTTCTGGTTACGAGCACGGGCACATCTGCCCCAATGCGGACAGGAAATACTCTTACGACGCCAATTACCAGACGTTCTACATGACCAATATGCAGCCGCAATACCACAAGTTCAACGGCTACACCAACAGCGGTCCCGATAGAGGGGAGGGGCTTTGGGTCAGGATGGAGAACCAGGTGAGGAGCTGGACTCCACGCAACTCGACCGACACTTTGTATGTATGCAAGGGCGGAACGATAGACAACGAGGACCAGATAATAGAGCGGATAGACGGCAAGTTGATAGTGCCGAGGTATTTCTTCATGGCGATATTGCTGAAAAACGAGATGGGATACCGCGCCGTTGGCTTCTGGGCTGAGCAGAAAAGTAACGAATGGCGTGACGACGAACCTCTCTCTGACTATGCCGTCTCGATAGACGAACTGGAACGTTTGACGGGTATCGACTTTTTCTGCAACCTGCCCGACGACATCGAGGACAGTGTTGAAGACCACTATGTGCCCAAGGTTTGGGGGCTTTAAGGTGGTGTGATGCATAATTCATAATGCACAATGCAGAATAGGCTGACGCCATGCTTGTAGGCTGTTTATTGATTGTAAACACCTTCATTGCATGGCGTCAGCCTATTCTGCATAGTGCATTATGAATTATGCATTAATCAAATGATTTTCGGCACGTCGTCAAGGTTGGCTTTAATCTCCTTGTCTGAAACTTCATAGTTAATCAAGTCGCCGTTCAGGTATTGCTCGTAGGCGGTCATGTCGATAAGGCCGTGGCCGCTGAGGTTGAACAGGATGACCTTCTTCTCGCCGCTTTCCTTGCACTTCTTCGCCTCGCGTATTGTGGCGGCAATGGCGTGGCAGCTTTCCGGGGCGGGCACTATACCCTCGGTGCGGGCGAAAAGCAGCCCTGCGTCGAACGACTCAAGTTGCGGTATGTCAACGCCTTTCATCATGCCGTCCTTAAGCAGTTGCGACACGATGACGCCCGCGCCGTGGTAACGCAGGCCGCCGGCGTGGATGTTGGCGGGCTTGAAGTCGTGGCCGAGGGTGAACATCGGCAGCAGTGGGGTGTAGCCGGCCTCGTCGCCGAAGTCGTACTGGAACACGCCGCGCGTCAGCTTCGGGCAGCTTGAAGGCTCTGCCGCGATGTACTGGGTCTTGGCCCCGTCCTTGATGTTGTGGCGCATGAAGGGGAACGCCAGGCCGCCGAAGTTGGAGCCTCCGCCGAAGCACGCAACCACGATGTCGGGGTATTCGTCGGCCATTTCCATCTGTTTTTCGGCCTCAAGGCCTATTACCGTCTGGTGCAGGGCTACGTGGTTGAGCACCGAGCCGAGCGTGTACTTGCAGTGGGGCGTGGTGGTTGCCAGTTCGATAGCCTCCGAGATAGCCGTCCCGAGGGAGCCTTGGTGCATGGGGTCGCGCGTGATTATGTCCTTGCCGGCACGTGTTGACATCGACGGCGAACCCGTTACCTCGGCGCCGAAGGTGCGCATCAGGATGCTGCGGTAGGGCTTCTGCCGTAGGCTGATTTTAACTTGGTAGACGGCAGCCTCGAGCCCGAACACCTTGGCGGCGTAGCTAAGGGCCGCTCCCCATTGCCCGGCGCCGGTTTCGGTGGTTACATTCGTTGTACCCTCCTGCTTGCAGTAGTAGCATTGGGCGAGGGCGGAGTTGATTTTATGGCTGCCCAGCGGGTTGGTGCTCTCGTTCTTGAAGTAGATGTGGGCGGGCGTTCCGAGGGCCTTTTCGAGGGCATACGCGCGCACGAGCGGTGTGGAGCGGTAGTAGGTGTACTTGTCGAGCACCTCGTCGGGTATGTCTATCCAGGCGTTTTCGGTATCGAATTCCTGCCGGCAGCATTCCTCGCAAAACACGGGGAAGAGGTCTTCCGCCTTCAGCGGTTCGCGCGTCGAGGGGTTCAGCGGGGGTAGGGGCTTGTTTACCATGTCGGCTTGTATGTTGTACCACTGTCGTGGAATTTCACTCTCTTGCAGGATGAATTTCTTTTGTTTCATTGTCACGGATGTTTTAATATGTCACATTGTTACTTTTTATCGATAATGAATGCAAATTTAATACATATTGGCTGAAATAGCAAAATATCTTTTACTTTTTATGCGTTAATGCTCAACTTTTGGCATTTTTGCCGCCTGTTGTGCGCCGGTATGCCGCAAGGCGTCTTGCAAAAGGTGTCCTTTTGCGGCGTAAAAGGTGGCATATTGGAACGCGAAAGGTGCCCTTTCACAATGCGAAAGAACACCTTTTGCAAACACGGTAGTGTTGTGCCGTGGGGTAAGTTGCCGTTGGCGGTGTTTTTGTTTGGCTTTTGGCATCGGCCAAGAGCACGCCAAGGGGCGTCAGCCTTGGTCTTTATATTTCAGCAGTTCCTTCTCGGCGGCGAGGTCTTCGATGGTCATCTTGGGCGATAGCACGTCCCTCATGCGCACTACGTCTTCTTTTCCGCAGGTGTAGTCGTAGTACGCCCGTTCCGTGTCGTCAAGCCCGCCGGGCTGTTTTAGGCACCCCTTCATCTTCATGAACTCGTCGCGGGATATGCCGTCAGATGCCTTCACGAACAGTATGCGGCGCGCAATGGGGTTATGGTTGTAGTCGAAGCAGGTGTAAAGTCCGCGCAGGAATGGTGGCCTGTCGAACATGGGGATTTTCAGGCAGATGTTGAAAAGGGCGAGCTGCGGCTGCCTGTTCTCGTTGAACATTATGTATATGTGGTTGAGCCCGTTCATCAGTGCGAAGCCGTGGTGTGTCGAGCCGTAGGCGTTGTTGTGCACCACTTCTACGTAATCGCCTCCCTCGGACGGCGCTATGAGGTAGGGTTCCACCTTCATCGCGTCGGAGCTTGACGACACGCTGTAGCTTATGTACACGCCCGAAAGGTTGGCAGCCAACGCCACGGCGTCCTTCATCCCGCGCCCGATAGCCCCCACGAAGTCGTTGCCTTGGCTGGCGGCTGTTTGCCTTGGCGTGGCGTCCATGTCGAAAAGTGCTGCCTTCATTTTGCCGAGAGAGCCCAGCAGCTTCTTTTTCGAGACGTTGTTGACCCATGCAAGGGCGCTGTCGAGGGCTTCGTTTTCAGCCTGCCCGTTGTCAAGGTTCTTGATGTATTCGGGCAGCACTGTGGTGAACAAGGCCGAGAGCACGCTCGGCGTGAAGCCCGTGCATTCGGCTATTTCCTTCATCTTCACGCCCTTGTGGCGCAGGAACTTTATCCTTTCGTATATTTCCTTAAGGTCGTCCATTGTTATATAGTTTGATAGTTTTGCGGTAGGTTGGCACTGGCCTACCATCGTTATTGCCGTTGCAAAGGTAGCAATTTAGACAGACACAGACATTGCAAACGTTTTACAATAAGGTTTCAATGCTTTTTCGCCGGTGTTATAATAGCTTTTCATTAAGATGAATGAATTGTTACGGGGTTATTATTCATTCCTTTTTCATTTTTTGAGTGTTGCCAAGGCCGTAATTTTGCAGCGTCAAAACAGGTAATAGAGAAAATGAAACATAACATCCATAAACTGCAAGGCCTGGCTGCTTCAACGCGCAATATGCCCGACTGGCTGTTCGTCCTCTGGGCAGGAGGCACGGCCCTGCTGTCTTATTCGCTCGTCTATGCCCTGCGAAAGCCGTTCACTGCAGCCGAGTTCGACGGCCTCGAAGTGGCAGGGATGGACTATAAGATTGTTGTAAGCATCATCCAGCTCGTCGGATACGTGTGCGCCAAGCTGCTCGGCATCAAGTTCATATCCGAGCTGAAGCCCGAGTGCCGCCTCAAGTTCATCATCGGTTCGGCGGCGTTGTCGGAGGTTTCGCTCCTGGCTTTCGGCCTGTTACCAACACCTTATAATATATTTGCGCTGTTCTTCAACGGCCTTTCGCTCGGCTGTATGTGGGGAGTAATCTTCAGTTTCCTCGAAGGCCGGCGCACAACGGACATCCTTGCCAGCATCATGGGCGTAAGCATGGCCCTGAGCTCGGGCGTGGCCAAGTCGCTCGGTCTTTACGCCATGCACGACCTTGGGGTAAGCGAGTTCTGGATGCCGGCCCTCATCGGGGCGTTCGCCTTTCCCCTGCTGTGCCTCATGGGGTGGATGATGACCAAGTTCCCGGCACCCACGGCGGCCGACATTGCCGCCCGCACGAAGCGCGTCACGCTCGGCGGACACCAGCGTTGGCAGCTGTTCGTCAAGTTCATGCCGCTGTTGCTGATGCTTTTCGGCGCCAACCTGCTGCTCACCGTGCAGCGCGACATCAAGGAAGACTTCATCGTTTGCATCATCGACGTAAGCCAAGTGTCGTCATGGGCGTTCGCTTATCTTGACTCAATCGCCACAATCGTGCTGCTCGGGGCGTTCGCCCTGCTGTCAGCCATAGGCAACCACTTGCGTGCCTTGTGCCTCATCCTCATCTTCTCGGCCATCGGCATGGGCATAATAGCATTCCTCGGGGCTGAAGGGGCGGCTCTCGGCATACCTACGACGGCATAGCTTTTCCTGCAAACTTTCTGCATAGACATAGCCTATTTGAGCTTCCAGACCATCTTCTTCGAAAGGTTCATAGCCTGTTTCAAGGTCAAGGGCAACGTCGGTTTCTTCATTATCACAATCGACTTCGTGGGCTATCTCGGCACGCTTGCCTTGCTTACGTATAAGGAGTTTATGGCTCCGCACGTTGACTGGACGTCGTTCTACAACGGCATGAGCGTCTATGTGGGCATTGCTTGCTGCCTGGCGTTCGCAGGTTCGATAGTCTATATCATCAGGGCTAAATACCTGAAAGCTGGTGAACGCAGCAAAGTTGAGGTAAAGGAGAGTACACAAGAGGGTGAAACTTGTCAATTCATGGCAGATGGGACACAACCAAACGAACAGAAAATATTAACAACTACAGCTATATGAAAAAGATTGAATGTATCATCATGGACTGGGCCGGAACGGCCGTTGATTATGGATGCTTCGCCCCTGTGGCGGCGTTCGTAGAGAGTTTCAAGGCCATCGGAGCCCCTGTTTCGGCAGCCGAGACGAGGGCGCATATGGGACTTACGAAGATAGAGGAGGTGCGCGCACTGTTCGCCATCGACCATGTTAAGGCCGACTTCCGTGCAAAATACGGTCGCGACTATAACGAGGACGACGTGCAGGAGTGCTACAAGAAGTTCCAGGAGGAGCTTTTCCGCACGCTCGAAGACTACTCCAAGCCCATTCCTGGAGTTGTGGAAGTAATATCGAAGCTGCGCGGACAGGGTATAAAGGTTGGCTCTACGACAGGCTACACGCGCGAGATGATGGACGTGGTAATACCCGCAGCGGCCAAGTTAGGTTACGTAATCGACAACTGCGAGACGTCTGACAACCTGCCCGGAGGCCGTCCGAAACCCTACATGATTTACCAGAATATGTGCCGTATGGACATCGCTTCGCCGAGAAGCGTTGTGAAAGTGGGCGACACTATATCAGACATCAAGGAGGGCGTGAACGCCGGCGTGTGGAGCGTAGGCGTTGTCTTGGGCAGCAACGAGCTTGCCCTGACGGAGGCGGAAGTGGCTGCCATGCCGGCCGACGAGCTGAAAGAGAGGATGAAGGCTGTGCGTTACAGGATGTACGCTGCCGGCGCCGACTACGTGATAGACGACATAACGGAGCTTCCGATGTTGATAGAAGTGTTGGACAAATAAATAAAAGAAGCCCCCTCCCGACCTCCCCGAGGGGAGGAGTTGGGCAATTAGTCGCCTCCCCTCGGGGAGGTTTGGTGGGGGCTTATAAAATTTTTGACTTATGAGACCATATTTATTGCTTACCCCGGGTCCGTTGACCACGACGGAGAGTGTTAAGGCCGCCATGATGAGCGACTGGTGTACATGGGACAAAGACTATAACGAAGGTATAGTCGAGGTTATCAGGAAAGAGTTGGTTAATATCGCATCGAGCCGTCCTGAGGAATATACGGCGGTGCTGATGCAGGGCAGCGGCACGTTCTGCGTTGAGGCCACGCTCGGCAGCACGGTGCGTCCCGACGACCATTTGCTCGTCGCAGCCAATGGCGCATACGGCAAGCGAATGGGTGTGATAGCCGAATATTACAAGCTCAACTGCCACGTGATGAAGTTCGATGAGACAGAGGCCGTAGACCCGAAGGCCATCGACGAATACCTGACGGAGCACAAGGAAGTGACCCACGTGTCTGTAGTCCACTGCGAGACTACCACCGGCGTGCTCAACCCACTTGAAGAAATCGCCGCCGTAGTGAAACGTCACGGCAAGACGCTCATCGTCGATGCAATGAGCAGCTTCGGCGGAGTGCCCATCGACATGGCCGCGCTCGGCATCGACTTCCTCATCAGCAGTGCCAACAAGTGCATCCAGGGCGTGCCTGGCTTCGGCTTCATCATCGCCCGCAGGTCGTTGCTCGAGCAGTGCAAGGGCGTGGCACGTTCGCTCTCGCTCGACGTTTACGACCAGTGGGAGACAATGGAAAAAGGCCATGGCAAGTGGCGTTTCACCTCGCCCACGCACGTAGTGCGCGCTTTCATGCAGGCCCTTACCGAGCTGAAGGAGGAAGGCGGCGTTGAGGCCCGCCACGCCCGCTACTGCGAGAACCACCGCGTGCTCGTAGAGGGGATGCGCTCCTTGGGCTACAAGACGCTGCTCGATGACGAGTGGCAGTCGCCCGTCATCACGTCGTTCTACTATCCAGACGCATCGTTCGACTTCCAGTCGTTCTACCAGACGCTCAAGGCCAAGGGCTTTGTAATCTATCCCGGCAAAATCTCACAGGCCGACACGTTCCGCATTGGTAACATCGGCGACGTTCACCCTGACGACTTCCGTCGCTTGGTTGACGCCATCCGCGGGCTGTGATAGCCATCGCTAAAGTAACTTGTTTGAATGATTTGATATGCTTGCAGACTCCTTCTGCAAGTCGAAAGGCCACCTTTTACGTTGCAAAAGGTGGCCTTTCATCGTGTAATATGTGCCCTTTTGCAGTGCAAAAGGGCATATATTGCAAAGGTGGTTGTAAGCGCTTGATTATCAGGTGATTACTGAGAGAACTGAGAGAACTGGGAGTCATAGGAGGAACTGGGATGGGAATAGACCTTGAAAGCATATCAAGCTCCCTCCCTTTGGGAGGGTTGGGGTGGGTGTTTATTGTTTTTTTGTGGTAATTGACATATTTTTCATACCTTTGCACCATGCTTGTCATCATCACTGTCTTGGCGTATTTCGCCGTGCTTTGCGTGCTTGGGCGCGTCACGTCGATGCGTGCCACTAACGAAACGTTCTTTCGTGCCGACCGCAAGTCGCCCTGGGCGATGGTTGCCTTCGGCATGATTGGCGCGTCGGTCTCGGGCGTCAGCTTCGTCTCCGTGCCCGGCATGGTGGCCCGGCAGGACATGACCTACCTGCAAACGTGCCTCGGCTTCATTTTAGGTTACTTCATCGTGGCGTTCGTCTTGCTGCCCGTTTATTACCGCATGAACCTCGTCACCATCTACACCTACCTGCTGCGGCGCATCGGCCAGCGGGCCTACAAGACGGGTGCGGCCTTCTTCATCCTCTCCGACCTTACGGGTGCGGCCGTCAAGTTCTATATCGTCTGCATCATCCTGCAACGCTTCGTGCTCGACGCTTACGGCGTGCCGTTCGTCGTGACGGTGCCCGCGCTGATGCTGCTCATCTGGCTTTACACGCGCAAGGGCGGCATAAAGACCCTTGTCTGGACAGACTCTTTCCAGACGCTCTGTATGCTCGGCGCGCTCGTGCTTATCATCGTGAGCGTTGCCGGACGGCTCGACATGGGGCTTGCAGACGCCGCCAAGGCCATAGCCGCAGACAGCCACAGCCGCATTTTCGAGTTCGGCGACTTCATGTCGCCGCAAAACTTCTGGAAACAGTTTGTCGGCGGGGCGTTCATCGTTGTCGTAATGACAGGCCTTAACCAGAACATGATGCAGAAGAACCTTACCTGCAAGACCCTGCGCGAGGCGCGCAAGGACGTCTGCTCGTATGGCTTCGCCTTCGTGCCGGTCAACCTCCTGTTCCTCTCACTTGGCGTCTTGCTGGTGATGTTGGCACAAAAGGAGGGGTTACCCCTGCCGCAGAACCCCGACGAACTGTTGCCTATGTTCGCCGCCACGGGCCGCCTTGGCGACGTTGTGACGGTGCTTTTCACCATCGGCATAGTCGCGGCGTCGGCCAGCACCATCGACTCGTCGCTCACGGCGCTTACCACTTCCTATTGCGTTGACATCCGCCAACGCCCCGGCGACGAGCGTCTCCGCCGCTGTGCCCACTTCTTTATAGCCTTTGTTTTTGTCGTGTTTATCATAGCATTCCGCTCAATCAACTCAACAAGCGTGATTGATGCGGTCTATATCCTGTGCTCTTACACCTACGGCCCGCTCCTCGGGCTGTTCGCCTTCGGCCTTCTTACCAAGCGCACGACCGACGACCGCGCCGTGCCTTACGTTGCCGTGGCGTCTCCCTTGCTGTGTCTCACCCTCGATTACGTCACCTACCACTACACGGCTTATCGCTTCGGTTACGAGCTTTTGTTGCTCAACGGCGCGATAACGTTCGCGGGACTGATGTTGAAACACCCACCCCAGCCCTCCCGAAGGGAGGGAGCTTAGTTACTTTAGAATTAAAGCAAGTCTATGGTAATCAAGCTCCCTCCCTTCGGGAGGGCTGGGGTGGGTGTCAGGTTTGTTTGGATTTAGGTATTACCTTTTCACCTTTCAAACTATGCCTTGCTCCCTCAGGTACCTGTCGGCCTCAATGGCGGCGCGGCATCCGCTGGCTGCAGCCGTGATAGCCTGGCGGTAGTGCGGGTCGGCAACGTCACCGGCAGCGAACACTCCGGGCACTTTCGTCTTCGGCGAATTGCCTTCGGTGATGATGTATCCCGTTTCGTCAGTGTCGAGCCATGCCTTGAATACGTCGCTGTTAGGCTTGTGCCCGATGGCAAGGAAGAAACCGTCGATGGGCAGGTCGTACACCTGTTCGTCTGCTTCTCCTTTGCGCTTTACCAAGTGAGCGCCCTCAACGCCGTTGTCTCCGTATAGTCCCAAGGTGTTATGCTCGAACAAAATCTCGATGTTCTCGGCCTCTTTCACGCGCTTTTGCATCACTTCAGATGCACGCAGGAATGGCTTACGCACAATCATGTAGACCTTCTTTGCCAGTCCGGCGAGATACAACGCCTCCTCGCAAGCGGTGTCGCCGCCGCCCACTACGGCTACGGTCTTCTTGCGATAGAAGAACCCGTCGCACGTGGCGCAGGCCGAGACACCCTCGCCCTTGTACTTTTCCTCGTCGGCAAGGCCGAGGTATTTGGCCGAAGCTCCTGTTGCGATAATCACCGTGTCGGCCTCGATTACGTGCCCGTCGTCGGTTGTCAGCGTGTAGGGAGCTTTGCCGAGGTCGGCCTTTACGATTACGCCGTCGCGCAGGTCGGCACCGAAACGCTCTGCCTGTGCGCGGAAGTCAAGCATCATCTGGTTGCCGTCAACACCTTCGGGATAGCCCGGAAAGTTCTCCACGACAGTAGTCTGTGTCAGCTGTCCGCCGGTCAGCAATCCGCAATATACCACGGGCGCAAGGTTGGCGCGTGATGCATATATGGCCGCCGTGTATCCAGCGGGGCCGCTGCCGACGATTAGGCAGCGGATGTGTTCTGGTTGGTTCATAATCAGTAAGTAATTGAAAACCCACCCCAAACCCCTCCCGAAGGGATGGGCTTGATTACCTTTTGCTTGCTGAAAATGCAGTATATAACGGTGGCACGTGTCTTGTCGCGTAGTGCATTATATGCTGCATCGTCATGCGATGGTATTCAAGGCCCATCCCTTCGGGAGGGGTTTGGGGTGGGTATTTGTCATTATTTTAATAGTTCCACAATCTGTTTCTCGATGTTCTCGATGCTCTCTGTCGGCTCGAAGCGCGCTACTACCATGCCCTTCTTGTCAATCAGGAACTTGGTGAAGTTCCACTTGATGTCGGCTTTGCTCTTGTAGTCGGGGTCTTCTTTTGACAGCATATCGTCGAGGATGTGTGTCAGAGGGTGGTTCTCGTCCCATCCGGCAAAGCCTTTCTGGCTTGTCAGGAACTTATAGAGCGGGTCGGCGTCCTCGCCGTTGACCTTGATTTTCTTGAAACGGGGGAACTCCGTGCCGTATGTCAGCTTGCAGAACTCGTGTATCGACTCGTCAGTGCCAGGAGCCTGCTGGCCGAATTGGTTGCAGGGGAAGTCCAAGATGGTGAACCCGTCGGAGTGATGACGCTCGTAGAGCTTCTCCAGTTCCTCGTATTGGGGAGTGAAGCCGCACTTCGTTGCGGTGTTTACTATCAGCATAACTTCGTTGGCGTACTCTTTCAGCGATACGTCCTTGCCTTTCCTGTCCTTGACAGTGAAATCATAAACTGTTTTCATTTTTACTGTTTTTGGTAACTTGTTGTGTTATGATATAAGTCTTTTGCAAAGATAATTAAAATACGTTTCAATCCCAAATTTATGTCGTTTTTATTTTCATCTTTTAACCATGGCATACCGTCGCGCCAAGGCTTTCCCGACGGAAGGAATGCCGTTCGTAATTCGTTGATAGTCAACGGGTTTTTAAAAGGCCATGTTCTGTCTTGCAAAAGGGCACCTTTCAGCCGCTGAAAGGTGCCCTTTTGCAAGGCGTTTTGCCGTCAATCACATGGTGCATGGCCGTGCTCCGACGGGCAAGTGTGCACGCATTGTAGGGAAATCCCCATCAACAATATGGATATTCACTTGCAAAAACACGACGAAAACGTTAAATTTGCACCTAAAACAGTAACAAAACACTATTATTATGAAAAAGTTTAAATCATTGATGGCTGTCGTGGCCCTGTGCGCGTTGTCGCTGACGTTTGTCGGCTGCAACGACGACGATTACATAGCCGACACCCTTTGGGGCGTGTGGGAAGGAGATATGCAGGTAAGCGTGGAGGACTATTACGGCAACGTCTATTATGCCTACGAGACTGAACTCGCGTTCGACCGTGACCCATACGAGTACGCTTCAGGTACGGGTTACTGGATTGACTATTACCATGGGGCACCTTGGGGATACTATGCGAGCCACATCCGTTGGACTGTCACCAACGACAGGATAAACATTTACTCGGTTGAGGACGACACGTATTACTACATTTACGACTACAGTTTGTCGGGAAACTATTTTACGGGGATACTCGAAAGTGAGTGGGGCGACTACATACGTTTCCGCCTCGTGAAAACAGTTGCCCCCGACTGGAACGACTTTGGCTGGGGATGGGATTACTGGTATGACGGTTACTACCCCTATAGCATGGATTACGGGACGCGCTCCGACGGCGGCACGCAACCCAAGATGACGAGAAGGATAGGAAGGGAGTAATATTAAGAAAACAATACCAACCAGAATAAACTCCTACCCCAACAAGCCAAGACACCCACCCCGACAAGCCAAGACACCCACCCCAACCCTCCCGAAGGGAGGGAGCTTAATTACCGTTGTCTGCAATAAAAATAGCAATGGCATATCAAGCTCCCTCCCTTCGGGAGGGTTGGGGTGGGTGTCTTGGCTTGTCGGGGTGGGTGTCTTTGTTTGTTTGGATTGGGTGTCTTTTATTGTTTGATTTCCCTCAACACCTTTACAGCCTCCTCGACTGACGGCACGTTGTTTACAATCATCATCCTCTTGCCCGCCACTTCCTTCAGGTTGCAGCGTCGGGGGTTGTGCCCTATGTAGTTGAGCACGCTGTCGAAAGCCTTGCTCTTGTAGTATGCGCTCATCGGGTTGCTTACGAACTGCATACGCATCTGTCCCTGCCTTAGCATGATTTTCTCGCAACCCAAGCTACGGCCGAGGCGCCGCAGCGGCACTACCTGCATCAGTTCGAGGCCTTCGCGGGGCACCGGGCCGAAGCGGTCTTCCAGTTCCGAGCGGTATTTTTGCAGTCCCGCGTCGTCCTTTATGTTGTCAAGTTCACGGTACAGAAGCATCCTCTCACTGCTGCTCGGCACGTATTGGTCGGGCAGGTACATCTCCAAGTCGCTCTCTATTGCACAGTCCTCGACGAACTCGTCGCCGGCTATCTCGCGGCCTTCGGCCATGTCCTCCTCGTAGATTTCGCTGAACTCGTCGTTCTTCAGTTCCGTGACGGCCTGGTTAAGGATTTTCTGGTAAGTCTCGTAACCAAGGTCTTCCATGAAGCCGCTTTGCTCCGCGCCGAGCAGGTTGCCCGCCCCACGTATGTCGAGGTCTTGCATCGAGAGGTTGAAGCCGCTGCCAAGCTCCGAGAAAGTCTCCAGCGCTTCAAGCCTGCGCCGTGCCTCCTGTGTGAGCACCGACTTAGGCGGCGCCAGCAGATAGCAGAACGCCTTGCGGTTGCCACGCCCCACGCGGCCACGCATCTGGTGCAGGTCAGACAGTCCGAAACGGTGCGCGTCGTTTATTATTATGGTGTTTGCGTTGCTTATGTCGATGCCGTTTTCCACGATGGTTGTTGACAGAAGCACGTCATAGTCGTAGTTGATGAAGCCCATGAGGATTTTCTCCAATTCCTCAGGTTTCATCTGTCCGTGCCCTATTGCGACACGTGCGTCAGGCACGTACTTGCGGATTAATCCCGCAATTTCAGGCAGGTTGCTTATTCGGTCATTTACGAAGAACACCTGTCCGTTCCTGCTCATCTCGAAGTTTATTGCGTCTGCTATCACCTCCTTGTCAAATGTGTGCACCTCGGTGCTGATGGGGTAACGGTTGGGCGGCGGCGTCTGGATGATGCTCATGTCGCGTGCGCCCATCAGCGAGAACTGAAGTGTGCGCGGAATGGGCGTTGCCGACATCGTGAGAGTGTCCACGTTGGTCTTCATCTTGCGCAGTTTCTCCTTTGTGGCGACGCCGAACTTCTGTTCCTCGTCAATGATAAGAAGCCCCAAGTCCTTGAATTTCACGCTCTTGCCGATGAGCTTGTGCGTGCCTACGATTATGTCTATTTTGCCAGCTTCGAGGTCGGCCAGCACCTCGCGCGTCTTCTTTGCGCTGCGTGCCCGCGACAGGTAGTCAACCCGGACGGGAAAATCCTTCAATCGTTTGGCGAATGTTTGGTAGTGCTGATACGCCAAAACAGTGGTCGGGACGAGCACTGCCACCTGCTTGGAGTCGCACGCAGCCTTGAACGCTGCACGCATCGCAACCTCCGTCTTGCCGAAACCTACGTCACCGCAGACGAGCCTGTCCATCGGGCGTTGGCTCTCCATGTCAGCCTTAACGTCGTTGGTGGCCTTCAGCTGGTCAGGAGTGTCCTCGTACATGAAGCTCGCTTCAAGTTCGTGTTGCATGAAGTTGTCGGCCGAGAAGGCAAAACCCTTCTCGTGGCGGCGCGCCGCGTAGAGCTTGATTAGGTCGCGGGCGATGTCCTTGATTTTCTTCTTCGTGCGCTCTTTCAGGCGGTCCCATGCTCCCGTGCCGAGTGTGCTGAGGCGTGGCGGGGTCTCGCTGTCGCGCCGTTTGTACTTCGATATTTTGTAAAGAGAGTGTATGCTTACGTCAACCTTGTCGTTGTTCTGGTAGATGATGCGTATTACTTCCTGGTAGCTATTGCCCGAAGGAACGCGCACGAGGCCTGCAAACCTCCCTATCCCGAAGTCAACGTGCACGATGTAGTCGCCCACTTCCATCTCCTGAAGCTCCTTCATCGTGAGTGCCATCTTGCCCGAACGCGCGGCGTCAGACCGCAGGCTGTACTTGTGGAAGCGGTCGAAGATTTGGTGGTCGGTAAAGAAGCAGGCCCTCAATGTATTGTCGGCGAAGCCCGCATGAAGCGTCTTGTCAACGGGAATAAAGGTAACGGAGGGGGTGAGTGAAGAGTTAAGAGTGGAGAGTGAAGGATTATCTTGCGTTGAAGGGTTCACTTTCCTTGTATTAAATTCTTCACTCTTCACTCTTAACTCTTCACTCCCAAAGATTTCCTTGAGCCTCTCGTGCTGCTTCTTGCTGTCCGCAAGGATGTATATTTTATATCCTTTCAGGGTATAATCCTCAAGCGCACGCACAAGCAAGTCGAAGTTCTTGTGGAACAGGGGCTGTGGAGTTACGTCGAGCTTGAGCGCGGCATCTGGCACGGCAGACGGCTTCGCACCGAACTCTATGCGCTTGAAACCGGCGGCATCCTTGGTGAGCTGCGCGCCCGTAATGAGCGAGTTGGTTGCTTTCAGCTCCTTCATTGCCGCCTGTTGCTCCATTTCGGTAAGTCCTTCGAGGCGGTCTTTCACGGCTTGCGACGAGAAACCGTCATGGTAGATGCCGTCAATCTTGTCGCGGCAGAACGTAAAATCCTTCATCACGAGCACCGTGTCGGCGGGCAGGAAGTGCAGGAACGGCACTTTCTCGTCAACCAACGTGGCCACCTCTGGCACTATTTCGATGCGTTCGCGCTTGTCGCGCGAGAGCTGGCTCTGCACCTCGAACGTGCGGATGGAGTCGATTTCATCGCCGAAGAAGTCAATGCGGAACGGGTATTCGCTGCTGAACGAGAACACGTCAAGTATGCTGCCGCGCACGGCGAACTGCCCCGGCTCGTAGACGTAATCCACCTCAGTGAAGCCAAGCTGGCGCAACTGGCGGCCAAGCTGCACTATGTCGTGCGTGCTGCCGGTGTCGAGGATGACCGTGCGCTCGTCCAACTTGCGGCGCGACACAACGAGTTCGGCCAACGCCTCGGGACAAGTGACGATATATAAAGCCCCCTGAACTCCCCCACTGGGGGAGCTTAAGTTAGCTTTCCCAACCGTATTTTTTTCTCCATTGCATACTGAAGCTCCCCCACTGGGGGAGTTTGAGGGGGCTTCTAATAGTCTCCCCAGCACTTCGGTGCGCAGTATTTCGTTGGCCGAGTCTCGTTGGCCGTATTTCACCTGGCGGCGGTAAGACGAGGGGAAGAACAGCACGTTGCGGTTGCCGAGCATCTGCGTGAGGTCGTGATAGAAGTATCCGGCCTCCTCGGCATCGTCCAACACGAACAGGCACGGCCGCCCGACGCTGCCCGCCACCGACGCGAACAGCACGGGAACTGCCGACGACACAGAGCCGTCAACGTGCCCTAACCTGACTTTATCGTCGCTAAACATCCTTGCCAACGCCGCCGATTGCGGCGACTTGGCGTATAAATCCAATACTCCTTGTATATCCATCTTAAACAACGTACAAAGGTAATGCAAAATTTTGGATATTCGTTGTTGAACCGTATAATTGTTTGGCGAATTTCGGATGCCGTCCAGCAGGGGATAAAACAAAAAACTCCGATTTCGTTTGCCCTTACGTTTATAATTCATTATATTTGTGCATTAGCTAACAAAAACATAATTACAGATATGGGAAAGTTTATCAAGACAAAGATTGTGGCCGCCTTGGCAGCCGTATTGCTTGCCGCTTCGTGCGGCAACGCGAAGGCGAACGCTGCGCAGGATGCCGCCAAGGGGCAGGAGGGGGTTAGCGTGATGACCATAGACTCGCTGACGCTTACCACCATAAGGGACGACGACGGCAACAAGCGTATGCCCAACAAACTGTTTTACGGCGAGGCCGACTCTGCCAAGGTTGAGCGCCTGTCGCCCGGCGGTTCGGTAGCGTCGTCGGTAAGTTGCTACCTCGTTGAGGCGCAGGGAAAGCTGGTACTGTTCGACACGGGCAACGGTGCGGAGCGTGGCGGACGGCTGCTTGAGCGTCTTGAAGGCATCGGCGTTACGCCCGACGACATCGACATTCTCGTGCTGACGCACTTCCACGGCGACCATATCGGAGGCATGATGAAGGGTGGGCAGCCCGTCTTTACGCGCGCCGAGGTGTACGTCCCTGAGGCGGAATACAAAGCGTGGCTGGCCATGAGCAACCGAAACGCCAAGATGGCCATGGACGCAATGGCTGCCTATGGCGACCGTGTGCACCGCTTTGAGTATGGAGACGCCCTGCCGCTCGGCATCACGCCCATGGCAGCACCGGGCCATACGCCAGGTCACACGGTGTATCAGATTGGCCGACTGCTCATCGTCGGCGACCTGATGCACGGCTTCGACCTGCAAATACAAGACCTTGACATCTGTCCCGACTATGACATGAACCCGCGGCAGGCCGCCGAGACGAGGAAGAAATACGTGGAATATGCGCGGCAAAACGGCCTTGTCGTGGCCGGAATGCACTTCCCCGGCAACGGCGTCAAGGACAAGTTGTAAGCCTCGTCGTGGCCGACGTTTAACCCGTTGGCCGCCAATGGGTTAGTCGTTGGCCGCATTTTACCTTCCAAAAGGGCATCTTTTGCACTGCGAAAGATGCCCTTTTGCGTTGCGTTTTGCCACCTTTTGCGGTTCATCCGCAGTTTAGTTGGATGAAAATCATTTTACAGTAAAGCCAAACATGAATAGGATACACCCCTTTTGCAAGGCCGTCAGCTGTATGGTGTGCGTCCATTGGCGACCTCCGTGATGCTTGAATGTGAAAAATATGGCCGAAAGTTGTGCCCGTTTCGCCGAAAAACGCTATTTTTGCAGTGTACATTCATGCGTCAATATCAACAACAGAAATGAACGAAAGCGACAGCATAGTAATAATACCGACTTACAACGAGAAGGAAAACATCGAGAAAATAATACGTGCGGTGTTCTCGTTGGAAAAGTGTTTCCACATCCTCGTGATTGACGACGGCTCGCCCGACGGCACCGCTGCCATCGTGCATGGCCTGATTGACGGCGAGTTTGGCGACCGCCTGTTCATCATCGAGCGCACGGGCAAGCTGGGGCTTGGCACGGCTTACATCACGGGTTTTAAGTGGTCGTTGGAGCACAAGTATGAATACATATTCGAGATGGACGCCGACTTCAGCCATGACCCTAACGACCTGCCGCGCCTTTACGCCGCCTGCCACGACGAGGGCTACGACCTCGCCATAGGCTCGCGCTACGTCAGTGGGGTGAACGTTGTCAACTGGCCCATAGGGCGCGTGCTGATGAGCTATTTCGCGTCGCAGTACGTGAGGTTCGTCACGGGCTTCAAGGTACACGACACTACGGCCGGCTTCAAGTGTTACCGCCGCCGAGTGCTTGAGACTATCGAGCTTGACAAGATTCGCTTCAAGGGCTACGGCTTCCAAATAGAGATGAAGTACACGGCTTACAAAATCGGGTTCAAAATCAAGGAGGTGCCAGTAATCTTCGTGAACCGCCGCGAGGGTGTGTCAAAGATGAGCGGCGGCATTTTCGGCGAGGCGTTCTTCGGCGTCATGCGCTTGCGCTGGGACGGGTGGACGAGGAAGTATCCGAAGATTTAAGTACCCATTCCAACCCTCCCTTAGGGAGGGAGCGGGGTATGCTTTGCCCACATATAATAATATAACAACAATAATATAACTTTCCACTCGTACTTGGTAATCAAGCTCCCTCCCTTCGTGAGGGCTGGGGTGGGTGTCATTTGAATTATGAATTATATATACCGCATTTACCAAATCGTCATCGCCCTGCCTATAATCATAGTCTTGACGCTGCTCACCGCGCTGACTACGAGCATTGGTTGCATTCTCGGCGATGGGCATTTCTGGGGGTATTATCCGCCCGTAATCTGGTCAAAGTTGGTGCTTAAAGTGCTTTTCCTGCCAGTGGACGTCGTCGGGCGTGAGAACTTGAAGCACGGCGAATCATACGTATTCGTGGCCAACCACCAAGGTGCGTTCGACATCTTCCTAATCTTCGGCCACTTGCACCGTAACTTCAAGTGGATGATGAAGCGCGAACTGCGCAAGATACCTTTCGTGGGGTATGCCTGCGCTAAGTCGCACCACATATTTGTTGACCGCCGTAACCCTGGCTCGATGAAGGCCACTTACGACCAGGCACGCCGTATTTTGAGGCATGGCATGAGCGTAGTGGTGTTCCCTGAAGGCTCGCGGACGTACACCGGACGTATTGGCAAGTTCAAGCGCGGTGCATACGTGCTGGCCGACGAGCTGCAACTGCCCGTAGTGCCGTTGACAATCAACGGCTCGTTCGACGTGATGCCGCGCACGAGCAAGTGGTATTGGGTTCACCGCCGTAAGCTAACCCTAACCATCCACGCACCTATTTACCCGCAATCGCAGGGAGCGGAGAACGTTGCCCGGCTGATGGATGAAAGCCGCGAGGCGATAGAAAGCGCGCTTGACCCGAAATATAAGGAGGACTGAAATAAGCCTGAAAATCCAAAAGCGGAGCTATAGGATTACCTTTTTTGATACATAATAAAAGCGGGAACTGATAAAAATCGTCAGTTCCCGCTTTTGTATTTATGCGACAAGACATTTCAAACTCCCTCCCTTCGGGAGGGTAGGGGTGGGTTATTGCTTTTCATTTTTCACTTCTTAGTGTTATCACTACAATCTCGTTGCTTGCTCCGAGCCTGAAAGGTATGAAGCCGCCGACGCCGGCCGACACGTTGATTGCACGGTTGCCGTCGTAGTACATACCGTCCCATTCCTTGTATGATATTGCCGCCGGCGACCATCCGAACACCTTTAGCTGCCCGGCATGGGTGTGCCCGCTTAACGTAAGTTGGGCGTTGCTGCCCGGTAGTATGGTGTTTCGCCAGGCTGACGGGTCGTGTTCAAGCATAAGCACGAATGCGCCGTTGCCTACTCCGGCCAGTGTCTTTCCTATGTCGCCTTTGTGAGGGTGGGGCGGTCGGCCGTCGTTCTCCATGCCCGCCACGACGATGGAGTCTGTTCCGCGGCGTATTATGCGGTGTTCGTTCATGAGCAAATCCCAGCCCATTTGCCGTTGTAGGCTGACCATTTCGCGCTCGTTTGCCACCTTGACGGAGTTGTCGGCCTTGATGTAGCCAGAGTAGTCATGATTGCCGAGAACAGAGTACACACCGTCTTTCGCCCTTATCCGTCCTAAGGTGTTAAGTACCGGGTACAGTTCTTTCGGTTCCATGTTCTGTAAATCGCCAGTGAACACAACCATGTCGGCACCTTGCGCGTTGATGCTGTCAACTGCCCGCTCAAGCACGTCGGCATAACGCTTGCCGTAAGTCCCTACGTGCGCATCGCTGAATTGCACGATTTTATAGCCGTCGAAAGCCTTTGGCAGGTCGGCCGAGGCGTAGACTTCGTGTCGAACTTCAAGTTTACGGAAACCGAACGTACCTCCGTACACAACGGAGGCGACGGCTGCAGACGACAGCAACAGCCCCACGAGATTGCCCCAGTTGGTGCGTGTGTGGTGGTAGCGGCAGTGTGCCCATCCTAAGAAGGAACAGAATGCGAATATGAACTTTGGGCCGACAAGCACGCCCAAGAGCAGCAGGTATAAATGGAGCAGCCATTGGTTGTCGGGCGCGAAATTGCGCGACGTGGCCATTGCGATGGTGTAAGCAAACATGAAAGCACCAGGCAGCCACCATAACACGCGCTGCCACCATAGGTAGCGTGTGCGCTTTCGTAGGAAACGACGGTCTAAATAAAGGTCGGGAAGGGTTATGAACAGGATTAGGTATATGAAAATGCGTGCAATCATTTGTCTTTTTCGGTTATGCGTTTGATAGTCTTCTCGGCTTTTGGCCTTGTGCGTTTACGGTGTGTAGATTTCACGTAGCTATGCTGTTTCGCCTTTATTCTTGCCTGAAAACGACTTCTTCGCCGCGGCAAGAGGCGTCAAAACGACCGTTGTTATATATGTGCTTGCCGTTGCAGAAGGTGTGTTCAACGCGCCAATCGAACGTATGTCCTTGCATCGGGGACCATCCGCACTTGCTCTGGATGCAGCCTTCGGTCACCGTCCAAGGGCTGTCAGGGCGTACAATGGTTAAGTCTGCCTTGTAGCCTTTGCGGATAAATCCACGCTGGAAGACGTCGAACAGCATGGCCGGGCGATGGCACATAAGTTCTGCGACACGCTCAATGGTTAGCACGCCTTTGCTTACAAGCTCAAGCATAGCTACGAGAGAGAACTGTACCATGGGCATACCTGATGCCGCACGGCTGCATCCTCCCTGCTTGTCTGCTGGCAGATGCGGCGCATGGTCTGTTCCTATAACAGTAATCTTGCCGTCTGTCAGCGCCTTGCGTAATGCTTCGCGGTCAGTTGTTGACTTTATGGCAGGGTTGCATTTGATGAGCGAACCAAGGCGGGTATAGTCTTCATCGGAGAAAAAGAGATGGGCAATAACGGCCTCGGCGGTAATCTTCGGCATGGTGTCTGTCCACGGTTCAAACAGTGAAAGTTCACGTGCCGTGGTGACATGGGCCACGTGCAGTCGTGCTCCGTGCTGCTTTGCAAGCCTTACGGCAAGTTCTGTTGACCTGTAACAGGCCTCCTCGCTGCGTATCTCCGGGTGGTGTTCAATGGACGGGTCGTCACCGAACGCCTCCTTGGCCTTGCGCATATTGTCGTTTATTATGCCTGTGTCCTCGCAATGGGCCATCACCGGCACAGGGGCTGTTGCGAATATTTTGTCCAATGCTTCCTTGCGGTCAACAAGCATATTGCCTGTTGATGACCCCATGAACAGCTTGATGCCTGGTATACGATGTATGTCAAGGTAACCGAAAAGTTCGGCATTCGTATTGGTTGCTCCAAAGAAAAAGGAGTAGTTAATATGGCTTTCGCTGGCAGCGCTGGCGAACTTGTCGGCCAGTGCTTCAAGCGTAACGGTCTGCGGGACTGTGTTGGGCATATCGAAAAACGTCGTCACTCCACCAAAGGCAGCAGCCCTGCTTTCGCTCTCAATGTCGGCTTTTGCCGTCATGCCAGGCTCCCTGAAGTGTACGTGGTCGTCTATAATCCCGGGTAAAACGAAGCACCCCGTGGCATCGACAACGGTGTCGAAATGTCCGCGGGGTGTCTCGTTTTCCTGTAAGATGCCAGCTATGCTATCGTCCTCGATGGTTATCGAGCCTTTGAAAGACTTGCCTTCATTGACTATTATAGCATTTTTTATCAGTGTTTTGCTCATATAAAATCAGTTCATTCAACATTCGTAGATGCCACTGAGTCGTTTCCTGCCGTTCCCGGGGAAGCCAGTTCGTTAGGCGTCGGCACGTCGTTTACAGGGGCGGTTATGTCGCCTGGCATTGCCGTTCCGTTCATGATGGCCTCGTTTTGCTTGGCTTTACGATAGTATTCGCTTACATACGGGTCGTTCTTGAACTTGTCCGTAGCCTTGCTCATGATGTCTTCCACCCAAGGTGAGAGCTCCGGGTAACGGTGGTTGGCCGTAATCATGAAGAATACTCCAGGCCCGAGAACGTTGTCGAAGTTCTCGACAATGAACGATGTTACCAGCTTGTCCTCCCTTTCGCTTATCTGACCGGCCTTTTCGGCAAGTTGCTTGTTTACGTTGTTGAGGTCTTTCCCGTCCATGATGGCTTGGCTCTGCAGGTGGCCAAGTTCGTTAAACTCGTTTTCGAGCCTTTTGTATTTTTCGATGAATTCAGTAAGTTTCTCGTTAAGCGGCGTGCCGCTTACTTTCTGTTGTGTGTTGTCTATGTTGATAAGGATTTCCCCGCTTTCAAGCACTACGGGCATGATGCCTTCGTCGTCCATGAACAGTATGGCAATCTTTGTTGAGTCAAGAGGGCCGCAGAAGTTAAACTCTCCATGCACGATGTCGCAAGAATCTATATTCTTGAAGTCGGTATCGACAAATGTTTTCAGGAAAAGTTTGGCGCCGTCAAGCGTTGGAACATTTGACGAACCTTGTATATTGTACGTATTCGCACAAGAAGCGAACGTCAATAAGGCAAACAATGCGTAAAAAATCCTAACCATATATATGTCTTATAAAACCGAGACAAATGTACAATGTATAATCGATGTACGAAAAAAAATTTATGCAATTTAAAACAAAAGCACTGTCTTTTATAATTTTTTGTGGTAATGTTTTTGTTTGGCGGGCTGCAAACGCTGTGCTGGCCAAATGCCGAAAGGCCGGTCATGCGCCTCTTTGTCCGCTTGCATCTTGTTCTTTTTTCAGTTCGCTTGATATGCGGTGGGTTGTGTAAACCTCAATCATTGCAGCGGCAAGCAGCAACACCACCCAGTTGTTCTGTACGTATGTCACGTAATTGTTGTAGCCGTCTATACCGTATGGCAGGAACAACGGCAGGATGAAATGGAATACGTCTTCAAGCATCAGCACGGCCGACAGCATGAAGAAAACGTCGCCAACCGACATGATGCGGCGCAAGCGGCGAATCGTGAAGTTGCGTCCGCTGTATGTCTGTTGTAGCTGCATGGTGGCGAATGCCACTGCTCCTGCGGCAAACACCACTGCGCCGGAACTGCGCAATGCGGGCAAGTCGTTCAGCGTGCCTATCATGTTGAGCACCACGCCGGCAACCATCAGTACAGAACCAGCGAGAAACACTATGGTCTGTAACTTATTTAGCTGTTTCATTTTCTTCCGTTCCTTGTTCTTGGTCATCGCTGAGCACGAAGATGTCTTCGTCGTCAGCCTTCATGAAATATTGTTCGCGAGCTATTTTCGTAATGGCCTTGGGGTTGCGTTTCAGTTCCTTCAGCGTTGCTTGCGCTTTCTCGTACTGCTCGTTATAGTCGTCGATTTCCCTTTTCATCTCACGCACTAGCATCCTGTTTTGCACGTGCCTGAGGATGCTGTTCTCGCCTACGAAACCTATTATGACGATGCCAAGCACAGACACTATCAGGTACTTGTGTCGCCCAAAAAATCTCATTATTGAATATACGCGGATCATTTGTTGCTCGTTTTGGCTGCAAAGATAGTGCAAGTCGAGTGAAATGCAAAATAAAAGCGAGTGAAACGAGCATTTATTTTCATTTCCGAGACGCCGCCTATTTTATCCAAAGATAGTGCAAGTCGAGTGAAATGCAAAATAAAAGCGAGTGAAACGAGCATTTATTTTCATTTCCGAGACGCCGCCTATATTATATAATATGAATGTCCGCTTTGCTCCCATTCATCAGTAGTTAAAGGAGTTAAAGTAGTTATCGCTCCCTGCGGTCGCTAAGGAGTCAAAGACATTTGCCTTGATGGTAGCGTCCAATAAAAAGCGGACAGGATGATTGCGGACATTCATATTATATAAAAGGTAGTGAATTTCAGAACCTCGTAAGCTGCAATGTCGCATAGTCGGAGCGCAACACGAGGTTGTCGCCGTCGGCCACAACCACCTCAAACTCCGTTGTAGCGGCATCCATGCCGAACGGCATCATGTCTTCGGGCGTGGCGCTTACGCCGTTGTCGCTCGTGTTGGCCTGTTGCTTGAAGTCTCTCATTACGACGCGCTTGCGGCCGTCCTTGTATTCGAAGCGGCCTATGAACGCTCCGTAGTCGCCCGGGCCTTGCCTTTCGGCCACCTCTACTACCATGCGCGTTATGCCGTAATATATTCGTTCACACTTGTGTATCTGGCCGTCGGCGTGCGTCTCGAAACGCTCGAGCCGCCAGAAGCCCTCTATGTCTTCGTCGATTGGGTCTTTCCATTCGCACCCGCAGCACGCCATTACCGTGAATACGGCCATGAAGGCCAACTTGATTATTTTGCCCATAATATTCCGCTTTTGCTTATTGTCAACATTCCGCCGTAACTTTCTCCGTTATATCCGCCCGTGTCCGCGCCGAAGGCTGCGGCAAACTTCCATCCGCCGAGCCGCTTAGGTTTGTAAGAAAGTTCGAATAACATACAGTTCTGGTGCTCAATCTTGTCGAGCGGAGCCTTGTAAGTGCCCCAATGGCGGGCGAACGACAGCAATGCGCGCCACGACAGTTCCTGCGTTGGGTCGCCGCTCAATGCCACGTGGTGCAGCTTCACGCGGTTGCTGCGGAACGTCAGGTTGCCGTCGCCGTCATACACGGGGCCGGGCACGAATGGCGTGCCGATGTTCTGTCCCCAGTGCGTCCATGGATATGTGGCGTGTTCATAGTAACAGTCGCGACCGCTCATTTGCAAATCGCCGAACGACCCGCCTACGCCGTCGTAAAGTATCGGTCCTGTCTGGTCGGTCGTCGATAGGCCTTCCCACAGCACTTTTGTCACGAATGGATTGCGCGGCAGGGTAACCTCCACGCCGATGTGGCCGTCCTTCCAACGGCCATACTGCCACGTCAGCTGCGAGTGGTCGTCGTAGAAGTGTTCGTAGTAAAGGCGTGCTCGCCATGTGCTTGCCTCGTAGTTAAGGGCGAAGTTCCAACTGCCGACGTGGTTGCCCTCGACGTTCTCGAGCGTGCTTTTCTGTATGGGCACAATCGCGTCGATAAAGTCCTTGAAGCTGTTAGGAAGGTTCTGCACGCACTCCAGCGTGCCGTTCTCGCCCCTGCGCCAGCGGCTGCCGCCGAACTGCGCAGCCTCGAGCATCCCGATTTCCATAGTTAGCGGGAACACCTCGGCGTTGCCCACGCGGAACATCAGCGACTTGCTGTGGTAAATGATGTTCTTCGTATAAGTGTTGCCTGCGGCTACGAAGTTGTCGCGCCAGCGGCTGTCGGTCATGACTCCGTAGCCGAAGTGCCCCTTCACGCCGAGCCATCCTTTCGTTCCTGGCACGTCCCAGTAACGCTTCACCTCAAGGCGCACCTGCGGAATGGGGCGTGCGTTAGGCCCTTCTACCATGGCGCCGCTTGACAGTCGGAAGTCCTTGTCAAGCGGACTGTCGCTCCTTTCCTTTGCGCCGACGCTCAGGGTAAGCACCCGCCATGACAGGTCGGCGTAGGCCTGCTGCACAACGAAAGGCGCATCCATGTCAACGGTGCCGGCCAAGTCAACCCCGGCCTCTACGTTCCAGCCCTTTCCGAACTCTGTCTTGTAGCCTACGCCGGCGCGCAGGTAGCCGCTGTTAGGCCGTTCCGACGACAGTCCGTAGCGGTTGGCCGTGAACCATAGCGGGGCATACCGTCCCGTCGAAGCACTGGCCGACAGCTCAACGTTATAGCTAAGCGAGTCGCCACGGGCGCCCGCCTCCACGGCAAGCAGCGACAGCGCGGCGGCCGCCATAATCTTTAAGCTCTTCATCTTGTGGTCTTTACGGATTTCGTTTCGCGGCACGCTTGTGCCGCTTTCAGTCTTTATTTAGTGGCTGCAAAGGTATAATAAAAATCCCGTTCGGTGAAATTATCGCGCGGAAAAGTGCAAAGGCATACCATGGCCAGCCGCTATCTGTCCCCGAAACGGCATCTTTCACCGTGCGAAAGGTATCCTTTTACACGGCAAAAGGCCACCTTTCATGTCTTGAAAGGTGGCCTTTTGGTAAGTTGCTGGCAACCAGCGTGTTAACGCTTCGTGCCAAGCTGTTGGTCTTTATTCGGCATAATAGACGGTCATTTCAACAATCCTGAACTGTGACGGTGCGCCTGTCGTCGTGCTTGTGTTGTTGATTGTGAGGCTGTTTGTTGACGCTCCCGTTACGGTTACGGACGCTCCGTTCACGTTTATGCTTCCTGATGAAGCCGAGAGGTCGCCCGATGCGTTGTACGTGTCGCCTTGGTATTCGTCACACGTTACGGCTATGCCTACGATGGTCTTTGTAGAGCTGATGGTCACCGAGTTGCTGGGGTACATCCTGAACGAGCCTGACCCTGCGCTGTAGAACTTCGGTTCGTTGTATCCGCCGTTCTGGTCGAAGGTAAGGGTCGTGCCGTCAGAGAGTTCGAGGGTTGAGAGTGCTGTGTTGTTTGCCAGTCCGAAGTCGCTTGCGGCTACCGTTATGCTGTTGCCGCTTATTTCTCCTCCGCCGGGTTCGTCGCCGCCTTCGCCCTTAGTCCAAGAGTAGAGATAGCTATCGTTTTGCACGGTTTCAGGGGTGTTGCCGTAATAGTTTGTCACGGTTCCGTAAACTACCACTTCGTCGCCTACGCTCAGCAGGTCGCCCGATGAGTAGCTTTCGTTGTTAAGATACTTAGAGCGGAAGATGTAGAACTGGTTGCCGCTGTCCTCGCTGTCGAATGTTCCGTCGGCTGAAATCCAGTAGGTTGCGTTGCCGTAGCCTCCGTCGTAGTTTTCTTTTATTTTCGAAACGATACCCTTGATGTATACAGGTCCGGCAGTTTCGCTGCTACCCAATGCGGCTGCATACTGGTAAGCGGCCACTGCGTTGAACGGGTTTGCCTCCGTTCCGTCGCCCTCAGGCTCGCCAGTTGTAGGCTCGTCGCCGCCACCGGTTTCACCTGTTACGCCGTTGATAGATACAAGGTAGCTGCCGTTCTGCACGGTTTCGAGCGTTCCGTTATAGTTCGTCAGCCTTCCGCAAACAACCACCGTGTCGCCGTAGTTGATTGTCTGGCCTGACGAGTAGCTTGTGTTGTTGAAGTACTTTGAACGGTAGATGAGGAATGTGTTGGTAGCGTCCTCGTCATCAGAGATGCTGTACGTCGCGTTACCGTAGCCTCCGTCGTAGTTCTCGGTGATGTCGGTCACTATACCCTTGATGTAGACTTCCTCCTGTGTCTCTTCCCCTGAAGCCAGCAGGTTGGCGGCTTCGATGGTGGCAGCCACGTTGTACGGGCTTACCTGTGTGCCGTCTCCTTCGGGTTCTATCACCGTGGGTTCGTCAATGGGGTTGTCGTTCGGGTCGTCATACGGAGCCGGTACGTCTTCGCAACTTGTGAATGTCACCGCTGCCATGGCGATGGCGAGCACTGAAAATAATATCTTTTTCATAATTAAATGTTTTCTTTTTGGGTGTTACTCTGTTGTTTATTCTGATACTTTGAAGTCCGAGTCCTGGCGCATCAGTATTTGCCAGGTGTCGCGGTAGCGTGTGAATATGCCCGTGATGTCGAGCTGTCCTTCGGGCATAGCCGTGCCGGCAAAGTCGGCGTAGGTGCTCGTGCGCACCACGAGCCTTGTGCTTCCGTTCACCGAGCGGTTCACGGCGTTGCCGCTTGTGGCCTCGTGCTCAGGTGCGAAGGTGCGTGTGCCGTTGGCCTGTGGCAGGGTTACGCCCTTGACGGTCATCAGCCTTCCGCAGTTCTCCTCCATGTATTCGTCGTCATTCAGCTTGCTCATGTCGAACTCTATTGGCTCAACCGTCGATGGGTCGGCAGTCCCGATGAGCTTCACGTGCTCAAGCCATAGTGTGTGGTTCATGCGGCTTGGCGACGTGTATCCGCTTTTGCTGGTGTACGGCGTGCCTATTTGCGGCTGGTTGCCGTATGTCCCTATGTAGAGGTCTTTCAGGCTTACGAGTATTTCCTGGCCTACGGGCAGGTAGCCCCAGAGGCCTCCTCGGTTGATGCAGATGAGTATTCCGCCCGTGCCGTCGTCAACGGCTATCTGGTTGTAGATGTTTCCCCCTACGTCGTTTCCTGTCACGCGGGCCTTGATTTGGATGTCTTCCGTTATCTTGGCCGTGTCCGTCTCCGATTGCAGCGCGTGGCTGTACATATCCTTCAGTTCGGCTATTGTCACGACGTTGGTCTCTTGCAGTTCGTTGTTCCCATACGGCGGGATGTCCCCGGTGGGGTCGTTCCAGTCGTCGTCCATGCACGCCGTGACGGTAAGTCCCATGAAGGCGGCGGCCAATGTCAGTTTGATATATTCAAGTGTCTTCATCTTCTTTCGTGTTTAGAATCTGTAAGTGATGTTCAGCATACCGTTCGTGCCGTAAGCGTAGAACCTCATCGGGTTTCTCTTGAAGCTGTATGCGCGTATGTTGCCGCTGTTGGTGTAGTCGCTGCGGCTCTGCTCGTAGCCTCCGGTGCAGAGGTTCTGGTTGTTCAGGATGTTGGTAACCATGAGGTTGATTGACAGCATTCCTCGCTTCAGGTATATGCTGCGGCCTATTGACCCGTCGAGCATGAAGCCTCCGTGCCCTTGTGCCTGCTCTACGGCTGCGGGGGTCGGGTTGCCTTCGTTGTCATATATGTTGTCGTAAATTTCCTGCCTTGTGTCAAGCGTCTCTCCGTAACGGTAGCTTGGCGAGTAAGAAAGGTAGATGCGGTCGTAGTAGTTGCAGTTGAGGTCGATGTACCAACCGCCGCTGTGGTAGCTTACGCCGAGGCTTGCAGCAGTGAGCGGCGTGCCCGAGTCGCGCATACCTTTGTTATATACAATGTCACTGATGTACTCGGCACTTGTCGAGTTCATGTAGGTCACGTTTGAGTTGTTGATGATTTTTGCGTCGCTGATTTGTCCTATGAGGTTGATGTCAAACGCGCTCGTAACCTTGAAACGGAGACCAGCCTCGACACCGTAATACTCTTTCTTGATGCCCGTGAGCGAAACGTATGAGAAAGAGTTGATGTCGTCGAAGTAGTAGTTCTGCCAGTCGGTCACGTTCGTGAGGTAGCTGTAATAGGCATTGATGTTGGCGTGCAGCCATGAGTTTTGCAGCTGGTAGCCTATTTCCGTGCTGAAGATGCGCTCGTTCTTGAGGTTAGATACGAAGTCGTTGTTGATTTCGGGTGATACGAACGCTGTGCGTGCCTGTGGCGCGCGGTGCTCGTAACCGATGCCGAAGGTCAGCGTGTTGCCGCGCCCGAGGTTCCAGTTCGTGCCCAGCTTGAAGCCTCCGTCAACGAATTGTGCGGTCTTGCTCTTGCCGAACGAGTTGTTGGCTGCAAGTCCGTTGCGCATCTTTCCGTCGCGTTGCATCGAGGTGTAGCCTACCTTTGCTGCTACGGTGTAGTGCAGGATGCCGAAGTTCTGGCTGTAGCTTGACCACAGTTTAGAGTTGTTGACGAGCAGGTTGTAGTCGTAACCGAACTTGTCGCCCACGCCTACGACAGCGTCGCGGTTGTTCAGGTCGTACTGGATTTCGTCGGAGTTGCGGTCGTATGTGCCTAATGCGTAAGTGTTGATGTTGTGGTAAGTCGTGGCCCCGAGCAGGTCTTCCATTGTCTGGTAGTGCATACCTTTGTTGCTTGCGCCGACGATACCGATGTTCCACTTCTTGTCCTTGCCTATTTGCTTGTTAAGCGTCGAGGCGATGGTGAACGTCAGTGCGTCGTTGTGCTTGGCCTGTATGTAGTAGAGGGCGTCCTGTCCTTGTGCGTTGGCCTGGTGGTTAGAGTAGTATAGCTGGTCCCAGTTTATCTGCCTGTTGGCCTTTGACGCAGTCCAGTAAGCGTAAGCCCTGTTCCAGTCTTCGAGGGCTTGCGGCGTGCGGTTGCTTTCCCCGCTCTCTCCCCATACGTCGTAGTAGCTACTCGGCATATTCTTCCAGTAGTTGGGGTGTGGGTTGCTTGCGTTGTTGTAATTGAGCTTGGTGCTCTCGTACATGGTGTATTTGCCCATGAGCGACGTGGTCAGCTTTGTGTTGTCGTCTATTTTCCAGTCCCATGTGAGGAGTGCCGTTGGCGAGTAGTCGTGCACTATTCGCGAGTTGCGCTTCTTGCCGTTCTGGTATCCCCAATACGGGTTGTAGTATCGGTCGTTAGCCAACCAGTACATCTCGTCCGTGCCGGCGCCCTGCGACGCGCGCTCCGTCGGGTTGCCCCATGTGACGAGCGAGAGAGAGTGGGTGCCGTCGCCGAACAC
Source organism: uncultured Prevotella sp. (assembly GCA_944319815.1). GTDB lineage: Bacteria > Bacteroidota > Bacteroidia > Bacteroidales > Bacteroidaceae > Prevotella. The sequence goes on from CALUEX010000007.1 coordinate 53,247, forward strand.
CTTTTGTATGCCGAGGAAGTATGAGAGCGAGTTGTAGAACGTGCCTTCGACATATCCCTCGTTGGCCCAGCGGTAGGTGACGTTGCCGGAGAAAGCCCATCCCTTGTCGCTCAGGCCTGTGTTGAACGTGTACATACCGCGCAGCGTGTAGCTGCGGTTGGCCCCGCTGAGCGTTATCCTGTGGCCTGCGGGCATGGCGGCCGGGCGGAAGTTGTAGTTGTTCGAACCGCCCATTGCCGACATAGAGAAGTTGTTATCCTCGAAGGGGAGCGATGACTCCATGTTGCGGGTCTGCTGGTTCAGGCCGCCGACCCACGAGTAACGGAACTGGCCTGACTCCATGTCGTAGATTGGCGTGCCGTTGATATAGATGTCATTGAACCTCTGGTCGAACGCGCGGTAGCGGAAGCGCATCGGCGAAAAGAGGTATCCCACCTCGCTTGCGTAGATGTTCGAGTTGGAGTTGATGATGGATACGTTTTGCGACATATCGTCATCCTCGCCCAACTGAGCTTCCGTGAATGTGAATGCCGTCTCGCTCATGACGGCACCCTTCAGCCCTATGGAGTCGCTTTGGGCAAAGGCCAAAGGCGCGTAGCATAGAGCCATCACTGCTATTTTCAGCTTTTTCTGCATAATAATATGTTTTGTTAATACTCGTTGCAAAGTTAAGTGAATTTAAATAAATGTCAAAGCAAAAGACCGAAAATGTGCCTCGAACGGTACGTTTTTTCACGTTCTTGTAACGTTGTGCACAAATTAGGACGGCTGTATGTCGCGGTTTGGATGTCGGTTTGTAATCGGTTGATATTCAGGTGATTATCCGTTCGTCTACAAAAGATGCCGAATTGTCGTGTAAAAGGATGCCTTTTAATGGGCGAAAGGCCATGTTTTGCGGTGCCGTTTGCCGCCTTTTGCCGTGCCGCCTTTCGTCGTTTGGGCGAAGCGGGGCGGCGTGCCGTCTTGTTTCGTATGTGTTTCAAAGGTTTTGCCGGTATGTTTCATTGCCTCCATGAAGTGAAAAAAAAGATTTTTTGTTTTGGATTTTATCCAACTTGCCGTATCTTTGCAAGTAGCAACAGTCGGTGTCGCGCTCCTGGCATAAGTGGCAAGGGCGCGCAGTGGTGTACGATTGGGAAAATGTTAAATGAATATCCGTAAACCTCCCTATAGCCGTTAATGGGGCATAAACAGGCAAGGCATTTGTCTTTAACTCCTTAGTGAGCAAAGCGAACGTTAGCTATTTTTAACTCCTTTAACTACTAAAGAATGGGAGCTTTGCGGGCATTCAAAAATTATAATTTAGTCATGAGGAAACTGTCTTTGTTTATCGTTCTGTCGCTCCTTTGGGTGGCGGTAAGCTCACAGGCACAGAGAAAATACTCTGTTTATGCCGTAGGGTTCTATAACCAGGAAAATCTTTTCGACACTTGCCATGACGAAGGCAAGAACGACAGCGAGTTCCTGCCCACCGGCTCGTATCGGTGGAATGGGCTTAAATACAGCCATAAGCTGCGCAACATGGCGCGCGCCTTGGCCGATATGGGCACCGACGTGCTGCCTGACGTGGGCTGCGCCGTAATCGGGTTGTCCGAGGTAGAGAATGCAAAGGTGCTTGACGACCTGACGGCCCAGGAACCCTTGCGCGCGCGTGGATATAAATATGTGCACGTGGAGGGGCCCGACTCGCGCGGCATCGATTGTGCCATGCTCTATAACCCGGCGCTGTTCGCCGTTAAGGACGTCAAGTTGCTGCCTTATGTCCCGTCGTCTTCGATGAAGAGCGATTACAAGACGCGCGGTTTCCTGACCGTGACAGGCGAGATGGCCGGCGATGCCGTGGCCGTAATCGTGTGCCACTGGCCAAGCCGTTTTGCCGGTTCGCCTTACCGTGAGCACGCCGCGTCGCAGGTGAAGGCCATAAAGGACTCGCTTCTTAAGGCCAATCCTGACATGAAGGTGATGGTGATGGGCGACATGAACGACGACCCGACCAACAAGAGCATGAAAGACGTGCTCGGTGCTGTGGGCGACATAAAAAGCGTGAAAGAGGGCAATATGTATAACCCTTGGTACAAGCTGTTGGCGAGGGATGGTGTCGGCACGCTGTCATACCAAGGCTCATGGAACCTGTTTGACCAGATAGTCATGACGCCGAACATGGTGGACACTGGCGGCAAAAAGGATTTCTCGACATTGAAGTTCTGGAAGAACCAGATATTCCGACGCGACTATCTTATCAACACCGAAGGCCGCTACAAGGGCACGCCCAAGCGCACGCACGCCAGTGGAATATGGCTTGACGGTTACAGCGACCACCTGCCAGTGGTGATTTACCTCGTAAAGGAACAGAAATGAACGGCGAAGAAGGGCGTCGTTACGCAGCGGATGCCGTACCGGCGGCCGGCTGCGGGGTGGGGGATGACGGCGTAGAGCGTCATCCTCTTGAGCCTTTTACGCCTGACGGGGCGCGCCTCCTGATGCTGGGCAGTTTCCCGCCGTCGCGCCGCCGCTGGTGCATGGATTTCTTTTATCCCAATTTCATCAACGATATGTGGCGTATCTTCGGGCTCGTGTTCTTCGGTGACAAGGGGCATTTCGTTGAACGCGACAAGCCGGTTTTCCGCAAGGATGCCATAGTGCAGTTCCTCACGGAGCGCGGCATTGCCCTTTACGACACGGCGTGCGCCGTGCGGAGACTGAAGAATACGGCCTCTGACAAGGATTTGGAAGTCGTGGCCGAGACCGACCTTGATGCCCTTCTTGGGCGCATTCCGTCATGCTGCGCCGTGGTTACCACGGGCCAGAAAGCTACCGACGTGTTCACGTTGCATTATGGCATTAAGCCGCCCAAGGTGGGCGAGAGCGTGCCTTTCATGCTTGGTGACCGCAACCTGCGGCTTTACCGTATGCCGAGCAGTTCGCGCGCCTACCCGATGAAAGTGGAGCGCAAGGCCGAATACTATGAAAAGATGTTTATTGAAGAAGGACTGAAAGGACAGCAATAATGACTATAATAGGAATAGCCGGCGGCACAGGTTCAGGCAAGACCACCGTCGTGAGGAAAATAGCCGAGGCCTTGCCTCCGCATTATGTAGTGGTGGTGCCGCTCGATTCGTATTACAACGACACGTCAAGCATGACCGAGGAGGAACGCCATGCCATAAATTTTGACCATCCCGACGCATTCGACTGGAAGTTGTTGATTAAGCAGGTGAACGACTTGCGTAACGGCAAGGCCATAGAACAGCCTACTTACTCTTACCTTCTTTGCAACAGGCTTGAGGAGACCTTACACATAGAGCCTCGCCCCGTAGTCATAATAGAAGGCATCATGACGCTGCTGAACAAGAAGTTGCGTGACATGATGGACTTGAAGATATATGTCGATACCGACTCTGACGAGCGCCTTATACGTAACATCCAGCGTGATGTCATTGAGCGGGGGCGCACTGTGGAGATGGTCATCGAGCGTTACCTTAGGGTGCTGAAGCCTATGCACGAACAGTTTATCGAGCCGACAAAGAAGTATGCAGACCTAATCATACCGCAAGGCGGGGAGAACCATACGGGTATAGACATACTTTGCAAGTACATTGAAAGCATCGTGAAATGATTTTTGGGGAATACTGTTAGGGGTTAAGGAGTTAGGGAATAAAGGAGTTAAGACAAATGCTTTTCAGGTAAACCCGTTTGTGAACTGCCGTCAACGGTATTGTCTTGACTCTTTTATTCCCTAACCCCTTAACCCCTTTTCTCACCTCATTCGGCCCTTGATTACTAATCCTTAATCATTAATTCTTACTTGATTTCTCGTTTCCTTATATATTTTCACGGCATTGATGAATTCGGTTACGCCGTAAAACAGGAGGCACCAGCCGATGATAAGCAGTGGCAGTGCCGAGGCATCTATGGGACGGATGATGATGAATACGCCAGTGATGAGGATTAGCGAAGGCCCAATCCAGAACCACACGGGCACGCGGAACATCTTTTTTGCGTTGAGCAATGTCATGAATTGGTTGATTGAGCCTAAGATGATGATGCCTCCGAGGGCATACATCAACGTCTTGATGAACACGCCAGGGATGACGGCGAGCGTCAGGCCAAGCAGCACGCTGCCAAGTCCTACGACGGGAAACGTAGGCCTTGCTTGTACGATAAGCCGCCCCTCGGCATCGTAAATCTCGTTGGCGCCTGAGCGTTTCCTTGCGTTGAAATATGTTGCCAAAGATATTGCCCCGGACAAAAGGAACATCACGCCGATGGCGACGGTTATCCATTTCACGGTGCTGTCAGGGTTGTTGATGAGCAATATTCCCGTGACTATCGCGCAAACAGCGCGGAAAATAGAGCTTCTAAGTATTTTCATGGTGGGTCGGATTTTTCTGTTGACATAACAAAAGTACAAAAAATATGCGCATGAAACAAGTTTTTTGCTACTTTTGCAGCGTTTGCGGGATTTTCTTTAACTCATTTTACGTATTTCACTTCTTTAACTTCTGAATATATGACAACACTTTATCTTGTACGCCACGGCGAGACAATAGACAACGTTAACCGCATAATGCAAGGGCAGACGCAGGGAGAGCTTACACCCGTGGGGGTGGAACAGGCACGCAAGGTGGCCGCCGACATGGCTGCTGTCGCTATTGATGCTTTCGTCTCAAGTGACTTGAAACGGGCCGTTGACACCTGTAAAATCATTGCCGAGCCGCACAAGCAAGCGGTTGAAACTACGCCATTGCTGCGTGAAAGGGACTGGGGCGGCTTTACGGGAAAGTATATTCCTGACTTGAAGGATGCTGTTTGGCCTGACGACATTGAGTCTGTTGACGCGCTGAAGGAGCGTGCCGCGATGTTCCTGGATTATGTAAGGGGAAAGTATCCGTCGGCTACTGTGCTTGCGGTAGGGCATGGCATAATAAATAAAGCTGTCCAGGCTGTGTTTTACGGGAAAGAGATGAAGGACATTCCACCCATGTGCAATGCCGAGGTACGTGTGTTGCAGTTGTAAGGAAGGTTAGTTCACGGCTATTTTACAGTCATGATAAAATGAAAAGGACGCTCCTCACGGATGCGTCCTTTTCGCTTAATAGACAATCAATATAGTAAGGTTTATTGGTTGAGAGCTTTCTTCCTCATGTCAGTTGGTGGATTTGTTGTGAAGCGCACGGCCATGCTTACAGTTTCAAACGGCATCTTTTCAGCATACAAAACATGGCTTTTTGCCCGATGAAAGATAACCTTTCGCATCGTAAAAGGGTATCTCTTGCAAACTTGTCGGAGGCAAGTTGAAACCGTAAGCAAAAGCCCTTGAAATGCAACAAGCCGTAAGTCGTTCCCGCAAAGGGGCACCCGATGATTATGACTGTCCGCTACGCTTCCATTTATTGGTAGTTAAAGGAGTTTCCTCCAGTAGTTAAAGGAGTTAAAGTAGTTATCGCTCGTTTCACTCGCTAAGGAGTTAAAGACAAATGCTTTGCTTTTTGGGAGTTAAGGAGTTAGGAAGTTAAGGAGTTAAGACATTTGCCTTTCATCCATTCACCTCCCCTCGGGGAGGCCGGAAGGGGGCTTTGGGGAGGTTGGGAGGGGGCTTTACCTGCGTCCTCCGAAGTGCCCTTTGCTGCCTCCGCCGCTGCTCTTTGCTGAGCTGCTCCGGCTACTTCCGCCCCGGCTTCCGCTCGCTGACGACCTTCTCGGGGCGCTTCCTCGGCTTACCGAGGGTCTCGATGTACTCCGTTTGGGAGTGAAAGTGTTGCTCGGTTTCCTTTGTGTTCTTGAACCCGTAAAGCGTCTGTTGCTGCCAGATGAGGTTGTTCCGCTCTTGCTCCTGTTGCTCCTGACGGTAGTGCGTGTGCTGCTTTCGCGGTTGTTGCGGTAGTTGTTCCGGTTCCCGTTGAAGTTGCGTCCGGGCCTGTTGTGGCTTATCTTGCCGTTTTTCTGTCGGTTGGTTGTGTGCTGTCTTGTGCTGTGGCTCCTGCTGCCTGCAAAGCGACTGTTGCCGTTATGGCTCCTGTTGTGGAACTCGCCGCGGTCGAAACGGTCACGCATACCGTGCCCCCTTACGCTGCCGCCGTGGTGGAATGTACGCCCTTTGTACCAGCTGTGTCCCCCGTTGCGCCGCCAGCAGTGCCCTCCACGGTAAGTGACGTAGATGTGCGGACGGCCGAAGTACAGGTAGTGGCGGTGCGGATAGTGGGCGTATATGGCAAAATGCCACACACCGTCGGTCCAGTACAGAGGCCTGTAGAAGTACGCTGCGGCACAGAATGCACGGTATTGCCAGTCGAGCAAGACGTAGCTAAGGTCGAGGTTGCGCTGCCTCCAGTAAGACTCGTAGAGGTCGTCTGGGGTATTGACGCTCATCAGGTAGTCGAGGTTAATCTCGTAAGCGGCGTCATATTGCTCTTCGGTGAGGTTCAGTTCATAGGCCATCTTGTCGGTGAGGAATAAGGCCTGCTCCCTTGCCTGTTCGTAGCTCATGGCCGAGATTGTGGCCGTCAACGTAAGAAGCATTGTCAAGGCTGTTATCAATCTTTTCATGACCAATCTGTTTTTAATGTTATTCTTGTGTCTGCAAAGTAACGCATTCATTTCCGTATGGCAAAAGGTTTTTCCCTAACTTGTCGTGGGAAAATCCCTATTTCGTGGTTATTGGCTTGATATAATAAATCCGCCAAGACTGCGTTATATGTTAAAAACAACAGGCTTTAATGAATAAGTATTTGTCAGTCTTGCTGTTCCTCGTTGTTGGGGGAACGGCTTTTTCCCAAGAATTTGACGACGAAGTGAAGGGCGCAATACCGCTGGCGAAGGGCATCGGGTATGAAGTCGAGCTGCAATCGACGTTCTCTGACGGCCGCACGCCTTTGTGGTTGAACGCCAACCGCTATGGCCTTGGTTCGCTTGACGAGGCCAACGGCTATGTGCGTGCCGCCTTGATACGTCCCTTGCGCGTTGATTCGGCCCGGCGGTGGGGCATGGGCTATGGCGTGGACGTAGCCGTGCCGTACAACTTCACGAGTGATTTCGTCGTGCAGCAAGCCTTCGTCGAGGGGCGATGGCTGCACGGTGTGCTTACCGTCGGCAGTAAGGAGTACCCCATGGAGCTGAAGAACAACTCGTTGAGCAGCGGTTCGCAGACCCTCGGCATCAACGCGCGGCCCGTTCCCCAGGTGCGTATCGCCCTGCCGGAGTATTGGACTTTGCCCTTCGCCAACGGTTGGCTGCACCTTAAGGGCCACATAGCCTACGGCATGATGACCGACGACGGATGGCAGCATGACTTTACCGGGCGCAAGAGCAAGTACGCCGACAACGTGCTTTACCACAGCAAGGCAGGATACCTTAAGGTCGGCAACGAGAATTTCTTTTGTCCTTTTTCGCTCGAACTGGGCCTGGAGATGGCGGCGACGTTCGGCGGCACGGCATACGTCCCCGACGGGCAAGGGGGCATGACGGCCTTGAAGGGCGACACGGGGCTGAAGGCTTACTGGAACGCATTTTGGCCCGGAGGGTATGACGCGGGCGAAACGACATACCAGAACGTCGAGGGTAACCACGTTGGCAGCTGGCTGCTGCGCCTTAACTGGGACACGGATATGTGGCGGTTCAGCATCTATTCCGACAAGTATTTTGAAGACCACTCCTCAATGTTGCAGCTCGACTACGACGGATACGGGCAAGGCGAGGAGTGGCAGGAGAAGAAAAAGAGCCGCTACGTGCTCTACGACTTCAAGGACTGGATGCTCGGGGCGGAGTTCAACATTAAGTACGACAGGTGGGTCAATGGCGTAGTGTTCGAGTACATTTATTCAAAATACCAGAGCGGCCCCATCTACCATGACCATACGAGCACCATACCTGACCACATCGGGGGCAGGGATAACTTCTACAACCACTACATTTACACCGGATGGCAGCATTGGGGACAGGTGATGGGCAACCCTCTTTACCGCTCGCCGATATACAACGATGACGGTACCATCTGCGTTAAGGACAACCGCTTCATGGCTTTCCACTTGGGCATCGACGGCCGGCCGCTGCCAGGCTTCAAGTATCGCGTGCTTGCGACGTGGCAGGAAGGCCTTGGCACTTATGACGAACCATACGACAATAAACAGCATAACGTAAGTTTCCTTGTGGAAGGTGAATACGCCTTCGGGGGCAAGCTGCTCAAGGGCTGGGCCGTAAAGGGAGGCTATGCCATGGACTTCGGCCGGATACTCGGAGACAACTACGGCTTCCAGTTGACCGTTGTGAAGAAAGGACTTCTTAATCTTTAAAAACCGTAATATGATAAGACATTATATATATATAGTTGTTTCAGCTGTCGCGGCGTTCGTTTTTGCATCGTGCGAGCTTGACACTTCAAGTAACGGCGACCTCGACGGAATGTGGCGCCTGGCCCAGGTTGACACGCTTGCCACCTCCGGCGTCAACCGCATGGAGGGCGAGAAGGAGTATTGGATGTTCCAGTACAGCTTGTTGCAGCTTGAAGACAAGGCCGGCAACGCAGGCAGCGTGCTCCTCCGTTTTGAGCATAACGGGAATGCGCTGAGGCTCTACGACCCGTATGCCTATGACCGCGAAGAGGGCGACAAGCCTTTGGACGACCCGTCGGTGATGGCTCCCTACGGCGTGAACGCACTTGATGAGACCTTCACAATCGAGGCTCTTGACGGCCGCCGTATGGTACTTGCCAATGAAGAGTTGCGCCTTTCGTTCAGGAAACTTTAGCTTGCCTCGCCACGCCTTGCGGCAAGCCGAAAGGTCGCTGGCTCTCTTTCGGCAGCGCGATGCTAACACGTTGATAATTAACAATTTACCTCTTGCTATATAAAAGGCCATGTTTTGCGCCGTAAAACATGGCCTTTTGCGTTGCCGTTCGTGCCCTTTTGCAGGGCGAAAGGACACATATTACGTCGTGGCCGTTTGTTGCACGTTGCTATATTAACGTCGGTTCGCGCCTTGTGTCCCGACTTATAAGAAATATCCTTATATAAAAATCGTGTTAAATTATATAAAAATACAGTGTGCCGGTTGCCATATTACTGCAAAAGTTGTATATTTGCACGCTTAAACAAGCCGTTTCAGGCACGCAAAATCGGGGTTGACTGGATTTGACAGCGGGTTGGAATGGTACGTAAGCACGCGGAGCGTGGTCTGTTTGCTCCTAAATCTCAGCGGTCATAAATTTATCTGGCGAAAACAAATACGCTCTCGCTGCCTAATCGAAGTACAGTAGATTACTGGCTTTATCCCGTCACAAGGTGATGGGACGAGACATCGCTCGGAAGCTCTTTTTCCGAAACATTCCGGTAAAGCGGTGCGGTTAAGTCGGGAATAGTCGTGTGTGGCCCCGCGCCCACGATGAAGTTTTAGGGGATAAGGTCGTTGTTGGTGGTCCGGGTCTTGCAGCGACACGAAAACCGAAGGCCGGAATAAGCGTGTAGAAAGCGTATGGTTTCCCTGTTTGGACGAGGGTTCGAATCCCTCCAGCTCCACAGACAATATTGATTATCAGTGATTTACGACAACAACACCCAATTTTACACCCTAAAAATGTAAAGTTGGGTGTTGTTGTTTTTATTGAAATGAAGGTCAGCGTATTAACGTGGACACGTTCTAAAACGAAAAAGTGTTAATAATAAGACAGGCGAAGGTAAAACATTTAACCTCCGCCTGTCTGAATTATACTTTGAGCACTATCAGAATGTCAGGCCTATTCCAAAGGAAATAGAGTGACGTGTGCTATTGCTTTTGTAAAATTCAGTTTTATCTGTAGCCTCGTCATAATAAGCCGTTGTTATATCGCGAAAGTTTTTTAGGTCATACGCAATTTGAAAATTCAAACCGAAATGTCGCATTATTATCCATGTATAACCAACACCTAATTTCCCTGAAAAGCCGGAATTGCTGTCATCTGCCAACTTCAGGCCATAGCCTAAATCAGTAAACAGATATGCCTGTGGCAGTTTTCTTACGGGCTTATAGCGCAATGTCGCAAACACTGGGTATGTATTAAAGTCAGGTTCGGTATAACGAGCCAATCCCATGCCTATGCCGACAGACCATTGTATCGCAACATCGTAACGTGCGGCTACTTGCAACAAGTTGCCACCAAACTTATATGAGCCTCTGCTATAAGTATTTCCTGCGAATTTTTCAGACATGCCCATACTGTATTGGTAGTCCAAGTCAATGTGTAATTTGGATTGGGCTAAAGCAGTTACAGAAATGAGACTTGTCACTATTGTTGATACAAATAATCTTCTTGTCCGTCCCATAGATATATTTGCTTAATTTTACTATTATTATTAGTCCTTTTACATCGAGATTTCAAAAGACAGCGCAAATATATAATAAGGCAAACATAATTGGACATATAAATGAAGTGAAATGGAAATATTTAGATATAAAACAGACATTATTGCAATTGAAAAAATTTCCAGCCGTCTGTTTATTTTCACTATTAAAAATTAAAGGAATTGTTTTCTTACAAGTGCAGCTATGTTCATTAATTGTCACTTGTTAAAAATCAAAAGCAACGGTCATGTATACGCCATGAACGTCTTTTGCTTTTGGATAAAAGCTGCTGAAGGCAAGATTTTCATACGCCATGTTTCTGCGCATAGCATAAACGTCTAACGTAGAGAAAATATAACCGACAGAGATATTTAGCGGTTCTATCTTTGCCGAAACTCCAATCCGCGCATCGAAAAAACACCAGTTGCCTTTGTTGCTGCTGACGTATTTGTAGGCATAAGGGATAAGGTATTCATCCGAGCAAACGTCGATACATACTTTATCGTACGGAATACCGAGCATCAATCCTGGCTCGGCAAATAGCCTGACCGCAAAATCGCTTCCCTTCACTACCGTAGGCGAAAAGAACAGCAATGACGGATGGAAATATAAATTAGACGGCAATTGATATTTCTCGTTCACCCTCCAATACTTGCCTTGTGGAACTGCATCCGTGCTGAACTGTTTCCAATAGCCGATACCGCCGCCAATGCCGACATAGCGTATCGGAAACCAATGGTAAGCAGCCTCAAGCTGCCAAGTATCGCTTGAGGTTATTGCCGCGTTAACTCCTGCGGAATGCATATTACGCGAAACCGCTTCATCCTGCGCATTTGACTTAAAATGGGCAGATATAAAAAGAATCACTATAAACAAGTATTTATGCAATACCATTTTTATAAATTTACATATTCAGCCATTCTTTCAATCGTGAACTTTTCTCTTTACTGACAATAATATGCTCATCTTGGCAGTGGTAAAGTTTTACAATAAGTTTGGAGTTGAAAAATGTGCTGACTTTTTTCAACGCTTTTATATTAATGAGATATTTGCGGTTCAAACGGAAAAAAGTGGTAGGATTCAGCATATCTTCCATTTCTTGAATCGTAGATGATAATTTATATGTATTGCCCGTACTATCCATAACCGTTGTGTTGCCTTCATTCTTGCAAAAATAAAAGATGTCGCACACTGCAAGCGAAACCATGTCGTCGCCCTTATAAACGAGTAGACGTTCTTTATACCTGTTTCCAACATCCGCGACAATACTTGACAGATTCTGAGGTGACGGGCGCAGCTTGACTTTATTTATAGCCTTGCGAAGTTCGTCTTCGTCTATCGGTTTCAACAGATAGTCTATCCCATTGTTTTTAATGGCCTGCATGGCATATTCATCGTAAGCGGTAGTGAATATGACAAACGATGACGGCATAACATAACTAAACGCCATGAATACATTTCCGTCAAGAAGACGTATGTCAGAAAAAACGAGGTCGTAGTCGTCATGCGACTGTAAGTAATCGACAACTTCCTTGACACTCCTTAACGGACCGTCAACTTGCAATATATCGTCTATGTCAAGTATCTTATTCCTCAACCGTGTTGCACTAAGCAACTCGTCTTCTATAATTACGACTTTTTTCATTTTTCTGCTTTTATTATTGGAATATAGACTTTAAAACTATCCGAACCGTTCTTGACAATTATATCCCGGTGGAGTTTCGTTTTATGACGTGCCCTTAGGTTTGCCAACCCTACTCCAGGTCCACAGTCATTATCGGCTTCGTCTTGCCGATGCAGGATGTTGTTACTGACAACAATATAATCTCCTTCCCTGTTGATACGGATTATAAGTTTTTCGTGTGAATTAGGAGCATTGTGCTTTACAGCATTCTCAATCAATATTTGAAGGCTGAACGGCAAAATGCTTTCGCTGTCATCGTATTCAAACTCAGGTAATTCCATCTCGATATTTTCATACCTCAATTGCAACAATGCGACATAATTCCTTACAAAAGCAATAGCCTCTTTGATTGTTACAGTATCTGTGTCCATGTATCCAAGAATATATCTGTAAATCTTGGATAATCTTATTACATACTTCTCCGCTAATTTAGGCTTTGTTTCAATTAGGTATGCCAATGCGCTGAGACTGTTAAACACAAAATGGGGGTTAAGTTGCATTTTCAAAAGCTGCATCCGAAGGTCAGCATTTTCCTGTTGTCTTTTTTCAGACATTTTCACATAATGATCGACCGTGAAAATCAACGACACCACTGATGATATCAGCCCCATAAAATAAGCGTTTCCCCACGTGTCGCCATCATCTATCGGTTCGGAAAATATATCCATTATACCTTTTTCAAAAAGAATCGCTAACAGCATATTGAATGCAAGCAGAATAAGGCCGAACGTCATTGTACGTCTGTGCTTTATCTTTCCTGACAAGTTACTCCGTATGATAAAAGCACTGACTAATATACTGAAAAACGAGAACAACGCACTATATGCCAGGTCAATCCATAATGGAGCAAAACCGTCTACGGATTCTTCTCTCACCAAATCATTATTTGCAAATACCCAAATAATATCATAAAGGAAAAAAATAAGTATGGTAAACCATACCCAAGTTATTATGTAATGTCCACACCGTTTCATGCCGCAAAGTTACATCTTTGTCGCTTAAATCAGTCAAAATATGAATGAAACGACATAAAATCTTGCCCAAGCGGTAATCTTTTACAATGAAATGTTGTTTCATGTTCATAATATCCAAAATTATCTACTATTATTTTGAATTTTGAAATGATAATTTCAAGCATATATTATATTTTAAATCCTTTATTTTGTCTTTTATTAATTTTTCCATCATACAATCCCATTGCAACATCATCTACCTCTTTGAGTGTATGACGATGCTTTATTTGGTCAAATGGTTGTCTATGTTCTGCGTAGCCACAAAGCCATTCGCCGACCGCTTTATGACATTCGGTTGTTTCTCCATATTCTTTCATTACGCTCTTGATGTCTGAGGCTTCGGATGATGTGAAAAATGATTTATGCCGTTCCGTTCCAAAATGGATAATCGCATCTACAGCCCGTTTGAACATCTCGTTTGCCTTATAGAGGACGTGTGCAAGTAGATTCAGAATATCACGATATGTTTTCAGTGTACCTTGCAACTGGTGGATGATCTTGTTTTTCTCTGCCGTGGCCCGGCTTACGGCAAAGTCAATGCGATGCCGCTCACCGTCCTTTTGTTCTTGAAGTACCCTTATCGCCCTATTCCTCTCAATAACGAGTGAACGGTTTTGTGCTATAACCCTGTCACGCTCGGCTTTGACATATTCTTTTTCCTCAACCAATGCCTTTGTAATTTTGTCAACATTGTTCTTAACGACGATAGGAAAAGCTTTTCTGATACGCTCGTTCTCGGCCTTTAGCTTGGCTATTTCCTTTTCCAGCGCAACGGACTTGCCTACACCGACAAGACTCCCCACGCTGTCGAGTATGCTGTCAACCTTGTTTTTGCGTTCGTCTTTGAGCCGTTTCTCCTTTACGGCAATTTCGTTGTCAAGCGAATTGCTGTATTGTTCCTTTGCCTTGTTGCCGTCCTCGATTGACTGGCGTTCCGCATCAGCTTTCTCCTTTGCGGCAAGGGCGGCTTTCCTGTCGACTTCCGCCTTTTTCGCCTCGCGCTTCTGCTTGGCGATGATGAAGTCTGTCCGCTCCAAATGCTCCTTGCCCGTAACCGATTTCGAGATGCCCCTTTCCATGCCAAGGCATTCAGCCAAAAAGGTCTGCATCTCGCTCATGGCTTTTTCGTCCAGCTTGTAGGACTTCCCCGTATCGTGGTTCATCCAATCCCACACTATGTGAGCGTGCAGGTTTGGTTTCCATGTGGCGGTGTCGCCAGGCGTAGCGCAATGCCCCTCATCGCGGTGGATGAACACTTGAAGTGCTGTTATCCCCCAACGTCGGTTACATACCTCGCAAAATTGCCGCAACTGCTCCATTGTGGTATCATCCTTGATGACGACCACGCCCTCTTTCAGAGGAGTGCTGCCACGGACTATAGTAATCTTTCCAGTTTTCTTATTCACCCGTTCACGGTCTTTGGTCTGCATCGCCCGACCAGTCTTTTCCTTGACTATCGCGGCAATACGGTTGTAACGGTCGGTGAGCGTGGCTTCGCCGAAATCAGGTGATACCCACGTCTCGTTTCCTGCCATGAGGTCGGTACGGATGTAGAACTTTTCCTTGCGGATGTTGGTGAGGTATTCAGCTGTCCGCCTGTTGTGTGCCTCGCTACTGCCGATGTTACACGGCTTGATGTTGATTGATGTCTTTGCCATAAGGCTTGTCTGTCTTTTAGATTTCACAAAAAGGGTTATTAGGGCTGCGCCTTAATCGGAGGGTGCAGGGAGAGGGTCACTTCCTGCTCAGGGTTCTTAGGGGTGGAAACCACTAAGCGGAGTTTCCAAAGAGAGGGTCACTATTTGGTCGGGTTGCAGAGGGCTGAAAGTCCTTGCCGGGTTCTTAGGGCAGAGCCATAAGCCCCTCGGGAGAGCCCACAACTTCGCAGCTTGCGGAGAAGTTATAGTGGGCTATAACCGAAAACGACTCGGTTCTTCCGGCGATGTTTCACAGCCCAGCCTGACGGACTTGACTTTTTCTTTCTTTACGTTGTTGCAGGTATTCGTTCAAGTCCTTGCATCCGCCGTATGTGTCCGAAGCGTCAAGTATGCAAATGGTGCTACCGTGTTCCTTACGCATTTTATGCACGGCTTCTTTTCCTGCACGGTCGTTGTCAAGGAAACAATGTATGCGCCCATAGCTTCCCAACAAATAGAGTGCCTTGGCAACATTGCTTACGGAGTTCAGGACAATGTAATCCTGCTTGTCGAGGCCTGGTGATTGGGGACGGCTTTCAAGCCTCAAAGTCAGGAATGAAAGATAGTCGATAAATCCCTCGAACACGTAACATTCGCGTTTCGGCTCTTCAGACTGCCTGATGTGGGATATCGCTTTCGGCGCTATGCATCCCTTGAAATACCTGTTGCGGATTTCATACCCTCCCGATATGTTCGGAAAGGCGATGGCGAAATACCGTTTCCCGTTATTGGTGAAGTGCGCTTCCTTGCATTCTCTTTTCGCCAGTTCCGTATCTATTTCTCTTTCCTGAAGGTAGGCGAGCAATACAGGAGAAGAAAGCGGCACGATTTCCAACTGTCTGAAACTTGGTACGGAAGATTGTTGCTTGCGAAAAGAGAAAGGTATTGGGCGTACATGCGGTGCCTGTTCTCCAATCTTGCGCAGCAAGCAAGAAACACAGTCGGAACGGTAAAGCTCCTGTGCCAGCGCAATGATATTGCCACCCTTTCCCAAACCAAAATCGTACCATTGGTTGCGTTCCGTATTCACCTTGAACGAAGCTTGAACTTCTTCTCTGAACGGCGATTTATACCAAAGGTTCACGCCATGCCGTTTGACGGGGCTATGCCCAAGACTGTGCAGATAGTCTGCCAAGCTGATTTGTTTGGCTGTCTGTATGTCCATAAATGATTTTCTTTAATGGTTATTGCTTTTTTCTTTTCGCCCGTACCTGTCTTGCAGGTTACGGATTGAACAACCACTTCACTTTATTTTCGTATACATAGGATACGGCATTAAAGTGAAGCGGTTTTCCGTGTTCGGCATCTACTTCGCTTTATTCCTAATATATAGACCCCATGAATAAAGTGAAGTGATTGCGGTAGGCTGCGTCAATAGCGGAAGTCGGGCTTGTACCTGTATTTCCTGCCGTTTTCCTGCACTATTATTCGCTTGTCCTTCAACACCGTGATAAGGCTTACCACCTTGTTATCGCTCAGGCGGATGCCGACAGAAGCGTAGGATTCTTTCAACGCCAGTGCCAAGTCCTTGTAGCCGTATTCGCTTTGCTGCGAAAACGCGGCTTCCAACGCTGCCCTGTGCTGCTGTTCGGAAATGTCCTTGTAAGCATCGAACTTCTCGCCTTTCGGCCTGCCGGGCTCTTTTGCTGACATGCGGTAATCCTCCGCCAGTTCGGGCAAAGCCCTGTCGTTGATGCGGAAGGCGAACGGCTCAAAGTCAACCGCGCGTATGTGCATGGCGGAAACCTTGCTTATGTCGCCGCAGCTCTTGTCCTTTTCCACGAGCAGCACGGTTTCCGCCTTGTTGTTCAACTCAGTACCGATGTGGCCTCTCGCGTTCTCGTCACCCTTGTTCTGGTGGAGTATGGTGTGGATGTGAATCTGCCTGTCGTCAGTCCATTGCATCAGCTTGGATATGATGCGTGTCGATTCGGCTGGGCTGTTGATGTCATACATCATGTCGCGGATGCCGTCTATCACCACAAGCCCGATGTTCGGCGTATGGTAGATTGCGTGTTCGACAATCCTGATGCGCTGTTCGGGCGTGTACTTGCGCAGGGCGAGGAACTCAAGGTTCTCGTCGTCCCTGTCATCGGGCAAGCCCGCCATACGCATGATGCGTTCCATCACTTTCAGGCAATGGTGAGGACTTTGCTCCGTGTCCACATAAAGGACTTTCCGCTTCGCTTCGGGAAGCTCCGCAGCATACCTAAGCACCGTGCCGTTCTTCAATGCCGCTGCCACGATGGCCGACACGTTGAACGTCTTCTTGCTTTTGGCCTTGCCTATGGATGCGCTGAAGTTGCCCAGCGTCCCGATTACGGAGCCTTTCACTTTGAGGATTTCGGGAGCCTCCTCGTATTTTGCCGAAAGGCTCAGGCGCGAGGCTTGCCAAAGGATTGCGGCCTGTTCGTCGGATATTTCCCTAAGGTCTCTCATATAGTCCATAGCGAAGCCTCCCTTTATTTGCGCTCTCCGGTTTTCTTTCCTGCCAGTTCGAGGGCAAGTTCCGCGTCCACGATAATCTTGCGCCCTATCTGGGTGACGGCCTTGTCTATCTTTCCGCTTTTCTTTATGCGGTTTGCGGTAGGCAGGCTGCATCCGAACAGCCTTGCTATGCCGGCTATCCCGTACACGTATTTTCTGTCCGTGTCCGTTACGGGCTGCGTTTGCGCTTCCGTCTTGTCGGAAGCGTGCCTGCTTAACATTACGAACTCCTCGCCCGTCATTTGCCAGACGGGCTTTGATAATAACTCTTGAAGGTTTGCCATCGTTCATTTATTTTAGAGGTTCAACATTCAGCCCTGCGCACTGGCTGCTATTACTGTTCTCGAACGGTGCAAAGTTAAGCATGGTTGTAAGTGGCAAGGATGTGGATGCGCAAATTGGCAATCTCCGTATCTCATTGAATGTCAGGAAATAAAAATACCACCCAAAATTATTTTGAGTGGTATGAGTGGAACTTTCGTAAAAGATCTGTCCGTATCACGGATTATCGGAATATCTGTTCCATTTCTTTTGCGAAATCACGGTTGCTGTAGCTCGGGAAATCCGAGACGGGTTCCTTGTATTTTGACTTGTAATAGTTCCCGTCAATATCGAGCCGCTTCAATATCTCGTTTTTCCATTTGTCCCTGTCCTGCTTGGGTAGTGTCTCCGCCATCAGATATATAAGGTAGCATACACGTATTTTCTCCCTCGGTTTGTTCTTCAACTTGTTGCCGCACTCGTGCAGGTTCATGTTAGAATAGAAATCCAATTCTGAAATGTCCTCGAACTGTTGGCCTACGCACGCCTCGTGGATTAGTGAGAGCAGTTTCATGCTGAAATATTCATGCCGTTCTTCTTGCGCTTTCTGTTCCCTTGCATCGGAGTGTTCGTTCTGTACGTTTTGCGGTTTTTCTTCTGTGGTATACTTCTTCAATATGTCCCTGAAAATACAACTTTGGCGGTATATGTCCACGCAATGGCTGTCCATGTATTGTAACGCTTCTTTCCTTGCTGCCTTTTGTTGGGCGTAGAGTCCGTCCAGCCTTGCCTTTTCGGCATCATATTCGGCCTTGCGGTGTTCGTACTCGTTCTCTGCTTCCTTTTCTTCCCTTTCCGTGTGCTCCCTGTAGCCGATGGAATCATACCTGTTGTACGCTTCGTTCAGCGACGTGGTCAAAGACCTTGTGATTTTCAGTTGCATCCTTATGGCTATGTCATACTTTCGCATGTATCGGTTGCATGCGAGTTTTATGCTTTTGTCGTCAGGCAGGAATCCGCTTTCGTAAGCCGATATGTTCTTTTCGATTTCCGTCCTCAGGCTTTCAAGGACTAATGAGCATTGTTCTTTTCCGCAGCCGAGCACCAATTTAAGGATGGCTGCTTCAAAGGCTTTCGTGTCGCTGTGCCGTTGCCAGAAGTCGGTTATGAATTTCTGCTTTTCAAAAGAGAAATCCTTGCTGTCTATGAAGCCGCTGTATATCCTGTTGAGTTCTCCGTATTGGGGAATCAAGTCCCGTATGTTTTCTTCCATAATCTTTGCCCTATGTGTTCTTGTCCTTGTCAAGGAACGAGGTCAGTTCTTCCTCCACTTCTTCTATGCTCGGCAATGCCGATTTCAGGTTTTCGGGTACGGCCTTGCTCAACTGGTAGTCACTGATGCCGATAGGCTGTCCGTAGCCTTTCAACGCATATTGCGCCACGACCTCGTCTTTGCCCCTGCATAACAATAGCCCGATTGTCTTGTTGTCGTTCTCTCCTCGTAGCTTGTCGTCAACCACGTTGATGTAGAAATTCAACTGCCCTGCGTATTCAGGTTTGAAAGGCGTGGCTTTCAGTTCCACGACCACGTATGCGTGGAGCTTTATGTTGTACAGGATTAAGTCGGCATAGAAATCGTTGTCGTTAATCTGGAAATGCTTCTGCCGTGCGACAAAGGCGAAACCGTTGCCCATCTCCAACAGATAACGGGTGACGTGCTTTACCAATTGTTCCTCTATGTCCCTTTCGTCTGCACGTTCTTTGGCTCCTGCCAAGTCGAAGATATACGGGTCTTTCAACAGGTAGTTGGCAAGGTCGCTTTGAGGTGCGGGAAGCGTGGCGTTGAAATTATTGACCTTGTGGCTGTTGATTTGCCTTTCGTACAATTTGCGTTCTATCTGCATTTTAAGGACGTTGCTGCTCCAGCCCATTTCCACTGATTGTTTCATGTACCAGTATTCCACACCCAATGGAAGAGAGCTGTCGAGTATGACCATTTGGCTCGCCCAGTTGATTCTTGCGACAGGCGAGGCAAGGAACAGCTTTTCTATTTCTCCTATGTCTGCTTTATAAATGGCTGATACGGTTTTGGCAACATTTTGAATTTGCGCAGGAACTTCCTGCGTAAATTCTAACCCTTGAAAATCAACCGATTGTATTTGCGCAGTAAGTTCCTGCGCAAAGTGCCCGTTGTTCAACTTCAAGACTTCGTCTGTCACATGCTGTACGTTTGGAAGAGACAATCTTGCATCCGCATCAATAAAACTTCGTAGTACGTTCAATGGATACGACCTTGCGAATTGGCACATATAAGTAAGGTTGCGTTCCGAATACCCTTTCTTTTCGGGGTAATTGAACCGTATTGCCTGTGCCAGCTTCTTGATAACCTTGCCGCCCCAGCCTTGCAGGCTCTGATGGTACAGTATGAAATTACCGACCTTCCAGTAATGGAAAAGCATCTGCGCGTTGGCCGCGCTGATTAGCCGGACTTGCGCCTGTTCTATCTCTGACCCGATGGCATGTACAAAAGCGTCAAAGTCCTTTTTCCCTATCTTACTAAGTTCGTTATTGTTCATTTTGATTGTGCATGTGTATTGATTCTGCAAAAATAATGCAAATGACGCTCATTCCCTGAAATTCAATGATATTTTAGAGCTTATTGAATCTGGCCATTGCGTTTGCCTTTATGTCGTCCGCTACGTCGATATAGGGTTTCATTGCCTTATAGTCGCTGTGCCCCGTCCATTTCATGACAACCTGTGCTGGTATGCCGAGAGCCAATGCGTTGCAGATGAAAGTCCTTCTTCCTGCATGGGTGCTAAGCAATGCGTATTTCGGCGTGACTTCATCTATGCGCTTGTTCCCCTTGTAATAAGTTTCCCTTATCGGTTCGTCTATTCCTGCCAATTCTCCCAGTTCTTTCAGGTAGTTGTTCATTTTCTGGTTGCTGATGACAGGCAACGCCATGTTGTTCTCAAAGTGTACGTCCTTGTATTTTTCAAGAATTGCCTTGCTGTGGTCATTCAACTCGATTACCAAGCTGTCGGCAGTCTTGACCGTCGTTATTTCGATATGGTCGGGCTTGACGTCGCTTCTTTTCAGGTTGCGGACATCCGAATATCTTAGGCTTGTGAAACAGCAAAACAGGAATACGTCCCTGACACGCTCCAGATATTGTTTGTCTTTTGGTATCTGATAGTCTTTCAACTTATTCAACTCGTCCCAAGTCAGGAATATTACCTTTTTGGGCGTTGTTTTCAATTTCGGCTTGAAAGTTTCGTATGCGATGTTATGATTGTAGCCTTTCTTGAAACTCCAGCGCAGGAACCATTTGAGAAATCCTATTTGTTTGCCCACACTGCTGTTCCTCATGTCTTTCTTCTCACGCAGGAAGTTAACATACTCGTTAAGTCCGTTTTCGTCAAAATATTCAAAGTTGACGTTTTCCTTAAATTCACGGATATGATTTTTTACAGTAGAAAACTTCTTGTACGTGGAATCAGTCCAATTGTTCAGGCTGCCGCATTCTTTGACAAACTCGTCAACCACGTTCCAAAAGCTTATTTGAACTTCCTTTTGTTCGTCTTCAACCGTATTTCTCACTCGCATATTGAATGTATCTTTCAGTTGTTGTGCTGTGGGCATGGTCTCCTGCACCTCAAATTCCTTAAAGATGTTCTGGACTTCGGTGTAATATCTTAGCAAGTCCGCATTGATTTCTGACGCGCTTTGCTTCAGTTTGTTTGTGCATCCGTTTTTCACACGCTGCTTGTCGGCATCCCATTTGGATACGTCAATCCTGTAACCAGTTGTAAACTCGATGCGGTGTCTTGCGTATATTACGCGCATACGGATGGGCACGTTCTTTACGATTGGTACGCCGTTCTTTTTTCGGCCTTCCAAGGCAAAAATGATGTTGCGTTTGATATTCATAATTGGGTGCATTGAAAATCTACACCCAAAGTTACACCCAAAAATCGGAATATCAAGCGATATTCAGAAATATTTAAATTTAATTATGATTGTAACAAACTGATTATCAATGGGCATTTGCACCTGTATGACATTTTGTGAAAGAATGGATGCAAGAGCCTCCAGCTCCACTTTCACCAATCGTAAGTCCTTGAGTTTCAGTACTTAAGGACTTTTTTATTCCCAACTACTCCCCCATTTACTCCCCCCTTTCTTCAATTATTACACATTCCATAGTATATTTTTTTCGTTTTTTATGATGTTTTTTTAAGCTGAAACAATTGATGTCCAGCCCATGATGCAAAATTAGTTATTTTCCCGTTTCCTAATATCTATATTCGCAAAATAATTGTAAAAACATGATTAACGACCTCTGTTGCAGGATATATTGAATGAGAAGTTTGGCACCATTTACAATGTATTATGTCTGTTGGAGAACCTCAAATCAAAATCATTATTTTCGTTGGGAAATTCGAAAACATTTAATGTCAATCATAAAATAATCGCGTGAAAAATTCACGGATAGATAAAAATATCCTATCTTTGCACATGGATGGCCAAAATATTGAGCCAGTTGATGTATAATAAAAAATAGAACTCATTATGATACTCCGTGTGATATTGAAAAATTTTCTTTCATTCAATGAAGAAGTACAGTTTGATATGTTTCCGAACATGAAAAGAACATCCTTGTCAAACCATATTGCGGTCATTAATGGAAAGCTGCCCGTACTGAAAATGGCTGCTATTTATGGAGCTAATGGAGCAGGAAAATCCAATCTATTGAAAGGCGTAAATTTCCTGAAGGCCATCGCCTTGAACAAGAGCTTCCTGAACAAGGAGAACATCAGAAAATATATCTTTGCTTTAAAAGAGGATGCAGGTGCCGACCCATTGGAGCTGACCATAGAGTTCGTTACAAAGTCCGGGATACCATTTATATACTCGATTGAAGTAAATAATACAGGAATCACGTTCGAAACCCTGCAAATATCCGGCTTGGGTTCCAAGGAGAATTACTGTGTTTTCATGCGGAAGGATGGAAACGTGGAGTATGCGCTAAAACCTTCAGAGGAAGTTAATAATATGGTGTTGGGATGGATAAAAAAGAATCCGTTTGCAAGCCTGATGACAATAAATAATGATATGCCTGTATTGGCCGATGAAAATATTGACATTGCACATGGCTGGTTTGAAAACGAGCTTACAATCATAGGTCTTCATTCATTCAATCCGACTCTGATAGGAATCTTCAAGAACAATACTGAAATCAATCGATTCGCTTCGGAGCTTTTTAAGGTCATAGATCTCGGCATAGCAGGTGTTAAGGTTGAAACTGAAAACTTTGACGAGTGGGTAAGTTCGCACAACATCAGCGATTTGCCGATGGATAAACTACGGGATATGCGTTCCGGTGTGTTGTCCGAGATAGTGGATTTCAGGAATACGCGGGCCATCAGCGTGGAGGACGGGGTGAAGAAGATAAGCCAGATGATGTTCAGGCAGTTTGGTGAGGGAGGTTTTTCCAGGGATATGGATATACAGGCCCAGTCCGATGGTACAGTACGTTTGCTGTCTCTTGTTCCGGCTGTATATGATGCCATGAAGTCAGGCAAGACGGTGTTCATAGATGAAATAGACCACAGCATACACCCCCATTTGGTTCGTGAACTGATACGCTATTTTTCTGAAAAGGGAACCAATGGCCAGCTTATCTTCACTACTCATCAAACCTGCTTGCTTAACCAAGATTTCCTGCGCACCGATGAAGTGTGGATGGTTGAGAAAAAGGACGGCTGCAGCCATATGTATTCGTTAAACGACTTCAAAATCCACAACACAATCAATATTGAGAATGGATACATGGAAGGAAGGTATGGAGCAATTCCGTTTATTGGTGAACTGAATATGTAAAACCTTGAGAAGATATGGATTTATCAAAACTTACATATTCAAAAAATGACCTGGAACGGGAACCAGTAGAACGTATCAGTAACTCCGCTTCAGAACGAAAGGGAGAAAATAAGAGGCTTGCAGCTTTGAATGTTCCTCCTGCATATCGAAAGGAAGAAGGGCTACTGTCAACCAGTTTGGTCTTTGTTATTTCAGGAGGAGAGAAAAGGGAGAAAGATTTTCTTCGGGAACTTATACGGCAACGTGAACTTCATTCATTGAGGGTGGTTTTCATGTCCCAAAAAGGGCAGGGACTCCAACCATACCAGATGCAAGAAAGATGGGAACAAATCAAGTCTGTGGGAGAGTTTAAGATAGGCGCTCAGACCTTCCACTTGGATGATGCTGATAAAGTTTTTCTTCTTTCAGATGTAGATGAATTTTATGACCAAATAGTCAAGATATTCAATTGCAACAAAAATGGCGAGCAAGGCCAATGGATAGTCAGCAATCCGTGTTTTGAGATATGGTTGTATTACTGCTACTTGAATGACCCCGAAAATGATTTGATGTGTCTAAAATCCGAACCGGTTGCAAAACGCAGCAAAAGGCTAAAAAACATATGCCCAAGTCTTGTCGCAGGTGGTATTAATCCATGCATAGCCTTTGAACACATGGTAGAAGGAATAGAACACAGTTTGGCTCATTTTGCCGTTGATGAAAATGGAATACCAACGTTGTTTGCGACTCAAATGCATGAAATGGCCCAATATCTTATTGATACAATGAACAATAATGCCGATGAGTATTCTGAATTCGTGCAACGAAGAAAAGCCTGGCGAAGAGAATTCACAAGAAGAGACGGTTAAACTTAAATGACAAAAATAAAAACCCGGATTCATCACCAGCAACTAAAAACTGGGAGAGGAACTACCGGGACTGCACTGCAAAATTACTAAAATTATTGATTCAACAAAGTTTCTCATTCAGAATATAGCCATAAAAACAATACGAAAAAGAGTTAATACTTGAAAACTTGGTATTTTTGAACGAAATGGAGGAAGTTAATGTCGCGACAGAAAATACGAACCATTCGTTGGGCGAGAAAAACGCAAGTAACAGGGACTACACATATTCTGAACTCGGACGCTTAATGGGAAATTTAAAGGATTTATGATTCCTACTATTACATATGATTGATTTTGACAAAAATGTATAATCCTGTAATGAATGATTATTGAATATGAAAAGCTATAATAAATAATATTGGTAGAAACAAGAGGCAAACACAATGCAAATAATCGTTCATGGAAAATCATAATATAGATGAATAGTGTAAAGAAAGGCGATGATTTTGAATTGCGTACATATCATATCTTGCGTAAATTGTTAGATAATAATGGACTAGAAATTCAATTAAAAGGTCAAAATGAATTTTGGATAGTTCCGTCATCCGCTCATATAAAGCAAAAGGATAAGAAAAAATTTCCTTGGGGTGATTCTGTCATAAATGATTTAACAATAGAAGGCGTAGAAAAGCAAAATGATTTTTTAATACTCATAGAGTGTAAAGATTATGGCCATCCTGTTGACAGGGGCGATATTGCAGAATTCAATACACGTATTCAAGATTTAAAAGCAACCAAAGGAATATTCATAACGACAAACCGTTTCCAGGCAGGAGCTATCAATATGGCTCAATATCATAATATCGCATTAATTAGAGTTGACATAAACGATACAATTATATGGGATTTACATCGTATTGGGAATCGACACGGAATGAAATATCTTGAAGCATGTGAAAAATTGTGTTCTGAAACATTACCGACTACTGTTATTGCATTAGACGGAGCCGATATTTATAGTTCATTGTCTGATTATTTTTGCTGTATTTTGGATATAATACCTGGACCAATAAGTCAGTATGTTCCATATCTCACAAATCAACAAATTCAGCAATCTGCAAAAGATTTCTTATGTGGAAAGGATTATGTAATGATACCGGATTGTATTTTAATGTTTTATATAATCAAAAACAATATTGCTTTTGATTACAATGCTGATTGTGGAGAATTTATTGGCAAATACAGTTTTATGGAAAATAAAATCTATGTATCAAGATTAATAACTGATGAACATCGGAAACGATTTACAATAGCACATGAGATTGGACATGCCATACTTCATCGTAAATTATTAAAAGATTATATTTCCATTGCGCAAGATTATGATATAGAATGTCTTACGGGAAGGGCAAAATGGGAAATACGTATAGAAACCCAGGCTAATATCTTTGCGTCGTACCTTTTAATGCCACATATACCTTTTATAAATTATGCGATGGAAATAAAAAGCAAATTAGATATTCCTCTTTGTTGTCCGTTTTATCTCGACAATCAAGAATGTAATATTAAAACATGTGACACTGCTATTAAAGAAATAGCCAATTTTTTCAAAGTGTCGTATATTGCTGTAAAAATGAGGTTATTAGCAGAAAAACTGTTGATTGAAAGGTAAAGTGACAGAATTGCCCATAATATGTATTGGAAAGTATTTCTTCATATCTATTCCCATTTTTATGTCAGTTATTTGGGAAATATAAATTGAAAATTTTTGAATACGCATTTAAGAAAAAAATAAAAGAAGGACAGCCGTTTAGAGCCGTCCTTCTCGTTCAGTGTTAAAATTGTTCTTTGCTTACTTCCTGTCCGTCTTCATACCAGTAAACGTTCAAGTTCTCTGTTGTCAGCCACTGGCAATTATTCAACCTGAAGCCGTATTTGTCCTCCAGCGTCGATAAATATTCCTCGAAGTCGTCGTATTCTTCGGACTCTTTTACCTCGTCGTCCGTCAGCCTGATAATGTTCAAGGCACCGATGCAGAAGTCGAGGATTATAACATACCTAGCTTCCATCTTCTTTCCGTAAGTGTTAAGTGAATATTCGTCGCCATCGGATAGAGCCGTTTTACCTTTCTGTATGCTGTCATCTGGTTATTGGCGTTTACGTTGACATTTAGTTTTATTCCGCCAATCGTGATGTTGAAGTGATACCTAATCATGCTGTTTGCTTTTCATTGTCCATAAACCTTTTCTTTATTCTCTGAACCGTGCTTATACCGACTTTCTCGCTCTTGGCAATCATCCTTATCGGGTAGCCCTTGTGGAGAAGTCTTATCACCCCGGCATATTCTTCCTTCATCTTGTCATCAGGTTTCCTGTAGCCAGCCTTTCTTCCGACTTTCCCTCCGTTAGCTACAAACTGTTCCTTTCCCGAATTGAGCCTGAACCTGATGTTTTCCCTCTCCATTTCCGCGCATGTCCCAAGTACGGCTATGAATATCGTAAGGAACGGATGCTCTTTCCCGTCGGCGGTGAATATCGAGAGCCGCTCTTTCTGGAAATATACGTTCAAGTGCTTCTCCTTGCAAAGCCTGACATTATAGAGTACGTCGTCAACATTCCTTCCGAGGCGTGACAGTTCCGATATGAGAAGGATTCCGATTTTATTCTTGAAGCAATACGACAGGCACTCTTTCAGGATTGGCCTTTCCTGTGTTTTCCTTGAGCCTGATATATGTTCCTCGTATGTTTTCACGATTTTCAGGGATTTCGTTTTCGCCAATATTTCCAAGTCCCTGATTTGCCTTGAAGTATCCTGCCTGTCATTGGTTGACGATACCCTTGCATAAACCACTGCTGTTGTTTCCATATAATTCTTTGAGTTAAGTGAATACAAAATAATGTGCCCAATCCAACATCATGCCTGTTATTTGAACACAAAACGGATTGAACACATTTTCGGTTGTCGTAAATAACAAAAACAAGGATACGTGATTTTTGATATTTTATAGTGTTTCCCGTTTTCACATATCTATGTATTTAAGAGAGTGTCTTTTTTCAAGTATTCAAGCGTTTACCAAAAATCGAAGTTTTACAGAATGTGATTTTCCGTTTATTTGTTTTTCTTCTGTAATTGTAATTTTTGTAAAGACTCAAATATTCTAAATTCAGACCGCTTGTTTCTTTAGCCATTGTCTTACCTTGGTTTCATAATTTTCGCAATATTCCACGTTTTCGTCTATCACTGAAATCAAGTTGTCAAGATAAACGTTTTCTATGATTTTCCTGTTTTCTTTGTTATCATCAGGAGTAAGGGTAATTGTAAATGTATCCGAGCCTTCGTCATACTCGACTCTTACATAACCCGTCATCTTGAATCCCTGTACATGAAACTCCGTACCATTACTTAAAGTCCTTACCGAAGCAAAGCATATTCCCCAGCTTAAAGGGATTACACTGTGCTGGAATACCCGCCAAATATATCTTGCCATTGAAGGTTTGTTTCCTGTTGTTTCCATAATAGTTGTAATTTCGTTTTTTGTTGTTTTGAATTTGATGTTTTGTTGATAAAAATTACGCTGAATATCAACCAAATTCAAATATACCGTCAAACGCATTGTAAAAGACCGTGTTTTGCATTCCAATAGGCCATATTTTAGAGCCTCGTTTACCGCCTTTTGTATTGTTAGCTGATTTTTCATGTTAATTAGTTGATATTCAGCGACATAAGAGAGTGTGGTATTCAGTTAAGCGACATCCCCGTTCCTTTCGTAATATAGTTCAGCCATTGCGTCGTCACATATCATTGCAAAGTCGTCAAGTCCGAGCAAAGGGTATTCCTCGTGATAGAATGAATGAAGGTCCGAAGGTGTCAATGTAGGGTCTGAAATAAGCGAATCCCTTACCAGTTCATACATTTCCTCATACTGTTCCCACCAAACCAACTGGCAGTCATAGCCTCTCATCATTCCCGGTTCATGAGGATATACTTTGGTGCAACTTGTGATAATATGCTCAATAAAAACTAAACATTTCATCAGGTCGTTCTTGTCGGTAAACTCGTTGTCGGTGTGTGGCTCGTAATAACCGCAGCTTATATTGATACAAGATATTGCCAATCCGTTCTCCTTCAGTTGTTCCACGTCGGTCATCATTCCTTCTGTCGGTGTATAGCCAAACTTTTCAGGCGTTATGTCCTTTATGAAATCGTCCGAGCAAATGTCCATGAATCCAATTTGTGTTATTACGTCTGATTTTCCCCTCCTGTCCGGCTGTATTACAAAGCGGCAGTCGTTAAAGAATTCCATGTTTGCCTTACTGCTTCCGACACATCCCACTTCTTCACCCACGAAAAATGCCACTTTTATTTCGTTAAACTTCTGGAGACATTGAAGACATAGCCAAATTCCGTTCTTATCATCAGCACCAAGACCGCAAAAACTCCTTTCCTTGGGACTGTAGCCAAACAATAAGTCCTTTGTCTCGATTACCGTGAAGTCTGTAGGATGGTATTTCTGCACTTGGTCAAGATGAGCCACCATGCAGGGATAGGTCTTTGCAGTTCCCTTGGTTATGTAGATATTCCCAGTGTTCCAGTCAAGTTCCATCTTTGCACCTTGTATGTTCTTGTCAACCCACTTGCAGACGAAAGAAATTATCTTGCCCTCGTATCCTGACTTTGAGTGGATTTTATAAAGCTGTTTTAAAAGTTTGAAGTCCATATTTTTTACGTTTTTTGTTTTGTTGTTGAATTTACAAGTTGTTTTTCTTGTTTTTGTTAGAGAGGTTAAAGGAGGAAGCCATGATGTTTTTGTTTGTCTTTTATCACAGTTTCCTCCCCTTTCAGTATTATGCCGCCTTGAGTTCTATTTGCTTATTCTCCGATATGTAGCAATCCTCCGCCTTATCCTTGCATTCTTCCGAGCAGTAGCAGTTTCCCGTCAACTCCGATTCATGGCCGTCATCTTTTACAAACCATTCGCCGCACCAAGGACAACGGTCAACATCCTCCTCGTGATAGTATATTTCCTCAGAGTCAATCCATACAAATTCCCCAAGGTCATCAACACTGCAACTGTATTCCCTTCCGTGGTACATTACTATTGTCGTATCGAAGTCTCCGTAGCATTCATGAAACTCGTCATAGCTTTCATCATCGTTCTCCTCATACCCGTCAATACTTCCGTCTGTGGTATCAAGCTCGTAGTCGTAGCCGTTTACCTCGTAGTTGTATGCTTTCCCTGCTTCCATGTCGTACCACTTGAAAGAGTCCTGGTAAGAAAGGGTGTCTTCAGTGCCCAAGTCGCAGTCAATGTAGAATTTCTTGTCCTCCAAAGAATTTCCATATATGTCAACAAAGCTCCTTGAATGGTGGCAGTCATATCCTACCTGTTTATAACCATCAATATAGCCCCCAATTATCAATGCGTTCACCAAGGCCCGTTTCAACACGTCGTCCTGATTGGTTGAGTATTGTCTTTCAGCCAGCCTCCAGATTCTTTCCGTTCCTTCCTCGTACACTTTGTTGAAGATTATGCACCTCGCTATGATTTTTCCATCTTCGTTCTTCAAATAGGCGGCACTTGCGTCAACCGAATCACTGTAAAAGTAATGGTATCCCTTGTCTGTCATGCAGCTGTAGAAGTCTCCATCGCACTTGTTTGAATCGTAAATATCCCTGAAATTGTCATCCACGAATAAGCGGTTTTCCTTCGGTTGTGATGAAAGCGAGAAAGCCTGCCAGTCCTGAACGAAGCATTCCTGTAGGTAGATTATTGCGCTCTCCGGTAATGTCCTCCCGAATGATGTTTCCATGATTAAATGCCTGATGAATTTTCCTGCTTTCATCTTGAACACCTTACCTCCATTGTCGTGGTTGATATACCTTACAGCCCTTGAATCACCGTCTTCACATATCCCGTTGTACTTGTCGGTCTCATATTTGCCTGAACGGAAGGTATAGTTAATCAGGTTTACTTCATATTGTAAGCCATCATCCTCGCCCGAATCCATTATCTTCTCGAACATTACTTTCTTCAGGTCTGCCATGTTGGTGATATTGAGAAGCGAGAAATTGTTGGTTCTTATAGCATTTCTTAGTAAGTTCCTGTCCTTTATGAAGTCGAGCAGTATCCTGTTCCTTCTTGTTTTCTTCCCGTTGTCATGCTCGATAAAGCCGAACCTGCAACAAAAGCCTTCGTATCCGTCGAAA
>CALUEX010000008.1 GCA_944319815.1 uncultured Prevotella sp.
CTTGTCGGATTCGAACCAACGACCCCGAGATTACAAATCACGTGCTCTGGCCAACTGAGCTAAAGAGGCGGGGTGGGCAAGCTACTTGCATCGCGCCGCTACAACCAACTACCTTTGCTGCGTTCCCGCCCTGGAGGATTCGAAGGGAGCTGGCCGTACAAGACTTGCCCGTCTTTGCGGCTGCAAAAGTAATAAAAAGTTCAGACATCAAGGCCTTGAAACTACGCTTTTGCGTCTTTTTTAACTTATTTTCAGTTTATGGCGCAGTGCGGCAAGTAAAAATACACGACAAAATAATTTTTCGTTCCAGGATTGCGGTGCAATGCTTTTTCACGCCTTACGGAAGGGCACGCAGGCTTTAACGTCCCGTTTTGCCATGTCCGCATAGCAAAACCGAGGGCTTTTTCATGTGCAATAGGCACTGAAGACCATGCAAAAAACGGCCTAACGGAAGACAAAAGGAGGCCTTTCAGGACGCGAGACATGGCCTTTTGCGTTGCAGTTGACGGCACGTGCAACGGTTCATAAACACAAAACGCTGGCTATCAAGACGTTACGCCAACAGCCAAAAACATCGCATTTTACGGTCAAATACCGGCTACGCCCACGGCGAAGCCCCTCACGGAGCGTCAAACGGCAATGTGCCCACATCCCGTGCGCATGGCGTTACAGCCGCAACCGCATACGGCAAAACGGAAGAAAACGTATCAGCCATAAGCACGTAACACGCCAAGGCCCTAACAACCGATTTGGGATAAAAAAACAAAAAAAATCCGCGGCCGGCGTTTTATGTGGCGGAAAATAAGTAATTTTGCAGGGATTTCTTAACATGGCAGCCTTACGGCCGGCGCTTACCGGCACGTATGGCCATGGCTACATACCGTAACGAACAATGGCAATACGCGAGGATTACGAACAGTTAAAGGCTTACGCACGCATTGACGGGGGCATCGTCGGCGGCTTGTGGATATTGAGTTTCGCATTCTTCATAGGCGAGTTCTACAATCCGCTGTTCGGGTTTGCATTCATTTTCGTCGGCGTGTTTTCGCTCGTGTTCGCAGCCATGCGCCTCAAGCGTTACCGCGACAACGTGGCCGACGGCGTGATTTCGTTCGGCCGCGCGCTACTTTACAGTATGCTTGTCTATTTTTACGCTGCGCTGCTGATGGCCGCCGGGCAGTTCGTTTATTTCCAGTTCATCGACAACGGCTTCCTTACGGCGCAGTATGCCGAAATAGTGAACTCGTCAGAATACAAGGCCATGCTTACGGCCTACGGTGCGACGACCGACGATATGCAGATGCTGATTGACAACCTTGAGGCACTGCGCCCGATAGACATCGCCTTGCAGTTCTTCACGACGAACATAATGCTCGGCTTCTTTGTCAGCCTGCCCATAGCAGTGATGCTCAAGTCGAACCGCAAGAGAAGATTTTAGCCGGACCTGCAATCAAGGTTGCGGCCTCGACATAATTAACTTAAAACATGAAGAGATGGACATTTCCGTCGTTATACCCTTATATAATGAAGAAGAATCCCTGCCCGAGCTGTACGCATGGATTGAGCGCGTGATGAAGGCCAACGGCTTCACTTACGAGGTGATATTCATCAATGACGGCTCGACAGACGGCTCGTGGAAGGTCATTGAGAAGCTGAGCAGCGGCAACGAATGCGTAAAAGGCATCAAGTTCCGCCGCAACTACGGCAAGAGCCCGGCCCTGTATTGCGGCTTCAAGGAGGCTCAGGGCGACGTGGTAATAACAATGGACGCCGACCTGCAAGACTCTCCTGACGAAATTCCGGAGCTGTACAGAATGATAAAGGAAGACGGCTACGACCTCGTGTCAGGATATAAGCAGAAACGTTACGACCCGTTGTCGAAAACCATACCGACAAAGCTGTTCAACGCCACGGCGCGCAAAATAAGCGGAATAAAGAACCTGCACGACTTCAACTGCGGCCTCAAGGCATACCGCCGCGACGTCGTGAAGAACATCGAAGTGTACGGCGAGATGCACCGCTATATCCCCTACTTGGCCAAGAATGCCGGCTTCACGAGGATTGGCGAGAAGGTCGTGCACCACCAGGCGCGCAAGTACGGCAAGTCGAAGTTCGGCCTCAACCGCTTCTTCAACGGCTACTTAGACCTCATTACGCTGTGGTTCCTGGGCAGCTTCGGGCGCAAGCCTATGCACGTGTTCGGCTTCCTGGGCACCATCGTGTTCTTCATCGGCTTGGTGTCAGCCATCATTATTGGCGTTGACAAACTGTATTCGCTCGCCCATGGCATACCGCAAAGGCTTGTTACCGAATCGCCTTACTTCTACATCGCACTCACGATGATGATGATAGGAACGCAACTCTTCCTCGCAGGTTTCCTTGGCGACTTGATAAGCCGCAACTCAACGGACAGGAACGACTATCAAATCGAAGAAAAAATCAGATGCGGAAAATAGTGGAAAACAAGTTTCGTGCACTGCCTTTCCTCGCAGTCGCAGCAATGTTGCTGGCCGTATCCTGCGCCTCAATCGACTGCCCGATGAACAGTCTCGTCTACACGCAGTACCAGCTTCGCACTCCCGGAGGAGCCGTTGACACACTTGCCGACACGCTCACAATATCTACGACACGAACCGACGGATACGACTCGGTACTGATAAACAAGAACGTTGCGACAACCGAGTTCTCGTTGCCCATAAGCTACTCGCAGCCCGAAGACGTTTTCTTCATTGAGACAAAGGACTCAGTGTTGAAGAACAGCATATTCGACACAATCACCGTCACCAAGGAAGACTATCCCCACTTCGAGTCGGTTGACTGCTCGCCGGCATTCTTCCACACAATAACGGGTGTCAACTGCACGCACAACGTCATCGACTCTGTCGTCATCGTAAATCCCGACGTTAATTATGACACATCCCAAAAGCATTTTTACATATATTTCAAGCATCGCGATTAGCCTGTTGATGCTCGTCCCTGCCGACGCCAGCGCCCAGGACAAGGCCGACGTGGCGAAAAGCGACAGCGTCCCGCTATTCAACGGTTTCGCCGTATCGGTTGACCTCGTAGGCCCAATACAGATGCTCATCGGCGACTACGGGCAATACGAAGCCGCGGTCAGGGTGAACCTGAAAGACAGGTACTTCCCTACCGTCGAGCTGGGAATAGGGAAAGCCGACCATGACGACGACGCCACCAACATCAAGTATAAGACAACGGCACCATACGCAAAAATAGGGGTTGACTTCAACCTCTTGAAAAACAAGCACGACATATACAGACTTTTCGCCGGCGTGAGATACGCCTTCACTTCATACAAATACGACCTGTCACACCCCGGTATGGAAGACCCCGTATGGGGCGGCACCGTACCTTACGGGGCCGAAGGCGTGAAATGCTCATGCCAATGGGTTGAGGCCTTGATTGGCGTGGATGCGAAGATGTGGGGCCCCGTGCATTTAGGGTGGAGCGTGAGATACCGTAGCCGACTGTCATACAACGACGGCGACCTCGGCAACTCGTGGTACGTACCGGGCTTCGGGGAAAGCGGAGGCAGCAACATCGGCGGGACATTCAACATAACGATTGACATCTGACAATGCCAACGAGGCCGTTCCAAATAAAAATTAGGACAAAATGAAAAGCAAAAAGAAACTCCTGTTGCAATCGGCATTCCTCGCATTCCTGATTATCGGCACGGTTATCATCGTGCGACAGCAACGCTCCACGCCATACCAAAAGGACACGGGCTTCATCTTCGGCACCGTGTATAACATAACATACCAATACGACAAGAGCCTGAAAGCCGACATAGAGGCGGAGCTCAAGAAAGTGGACGGCTCGCTTTCGCCTTTCAACAAGCACTCCATAATAACGAAAATCAACCGGAACGAAGATGTCACGGTTGACAAGATGTTCGCTGACGTGTTCAACCTTGCACGGCAAATATCCACGGAGACCGACGGAGCCTTTGACATAACGGTGGCCCCGCTGGTGAACGCCTGGGGCTTCGGCTTCAAGAACGACACCCAGCCGACAAGGCACGCCATAGACAGCCTGAAGCAGCTTACAGGATACATGAAGGTCAGCCTCGACGGGATGAAAGTGTCAAAGAAAGACCCTCGCATGATGCTCGACTGTAGCGCAATAGCCAAAGGCTACGCCTGCGACGTGGTTGCCGAATACCTACGCAAGCGCGGCATAGAGAACTTCATGGTCGAGATTGGCGGCGAAATAGTGACGCAGGGCATCAACGAAAAGCGGCTGCCATGGAAAATAGGCGTCACCAAGCCCGTTGACGACTCGCTGAACACGAACCAGGAACTGCAGACCGTGCTAAACGTGACAAACAAGGCAATGGCCACAAGCGGCAACTACCGCAACTTCTACTACAAGAACGGCAAGAAGTACGCCCACACCATCGACCCCGTAACCGGATACCCCGTACAGCACAACATACTGTCGGCCACCGTCATCGCAGACAACTGCGCCACGGCCGACGCTTACGCCACGGCATTCATGGTGATGGGGCTCGACAAGGCAAAGGCCGTGCTGGGCCGGCATCCAGAGCTGATGGCATACTTCATCTACTCAGACAAGAACGGGAACAACGCCGTGTGGTTCTCGCCAACGATGAGGGACAAGATTGTAGAATAGACAACACCACGCCAGACGATGCCTAACACCACGCTGCAAGAGCGGCTGCTCGAACTGCCGCTATTCCAGGGCATGAGCAAGGGAGACCTTGCACAAGTAGCATCCACGACCAAATTCGTCAACATTGCCGTGGTGAAGGGCAAGACCGTTGTAGATGAAGGAGAGGCTTGCGACAGGCTTTTGTTCCTCGTAAAAGGCACGATACACGCAACGGCCCGTGCCGACGACAACGGCTACTCGATAACCGAGACGTTCCAAGCCCCCGAGATATTGCAACCCGAGCGAATATTCGGCCTTACGCAGCGATACACGCGCTCGTTCAAGGCGGCTACCGACTGCAACTTCATCAGCCTAAGCAAGATGGAGACCTTGGCACTGGCCGACAAATACGAGATATTCAGGCTCAACATCCTCAACATAATCTGCACAAGGTCGCAACGCCTGACGCGCTTCCCGTGGCGCACGCAGCCGAAGGACATCCGCCACAAGATAGCACGGTTCGTCGAGACCAGGTGCCTCCGCCCTGCCGGGGAAAAGATGGTGCACATCAAGATGGAACGCCTCGCCGCGGAAATAGGCGAAAGCCGCCTCAACGTCTCGCGCGAGCTCAACGGCATGGCGGCAAGGAACGCAATATCGCTAAGGCGCGGCGAAATACACATATTCGCGCTTGAAAAGCTCATAATGTAGCCCGTTATAAATTCAGGCATTTACTACCGTAATGCAAAAGGTGGCATTTCGTCTTACGAAACGCCACCTTTTGCGTTCCAATATGCCATCTTTTGCAACGCAATATGCCACGAACGGCAAACTGCCTGGCAGTCAACGTGATGCAAGGTTGTGCCAAGACGTGCCGGAGAAAAGGCCTCAACACCGCACGGAAACAAAAAAACAGCAGGTAAATAATAGTTAAAAATATAAACGCATACGACACACAATAAATAAAATTGCTACCTTTGTAATCAAAAATGGAGAAAGACGTCAGTATGAATGAAAATACAACAAAAGGACAACGGATAAATCCTTTTTTTGAACCTTACAACACTCCGCACGACACAGTACCTTTCGATAAAATCAAGCTGGAAGACTTCGAGGAAGCCTTCATGGAGGGTATACGCCGCGACGACGAACAAATAGAAAAGACTATCAACAATCCCGACAAGCCGACGTTCGACAACACAATAATCAACGCCGAGGAGGACAAGGACGGATACTATGACTTGCTGTCGCGGGTGTCGAACGTCTTTTCCAATCTTCTTAGTGCCGAGACCAACGACGAGCTTGACGCCTTGGCGCAGAAGATGCAACCCATACTGACGAAACACGCCAACGACGTGAGGCTGAACAAGCGCCTGTTCGAGCGCATAAAGGCCGTGCACCGCCACCACCGCAAGCTGACGGACGAGGAGAAGCGGCTGCTCGACAACTGCTACGACGGCTTCGTGCGCAGCGGTGCGCTGCTCGACGATGACGGCAAGGAGCGCTTGCGCAAGCTGACGGAGGAGGCCGGTATGCTGTCGTTACAGTTCTCGCAGAACCTCCTGAAGGAGAACAAGGCCTACAAGCTGCACATAACCGACGAGACACAGCTTGACGGACTGCCCGACACGGCACGCGAGGCTGCGGCTACGACGGCCAAGGAGCAGGGCTTGGAGGGATGGGTGTTCACCCTCGACTACCCGAGCTACAGCCCGTTCATGACATACGCCACCAACCGCGAACTGCGCCGGCAGATGTACATGGCGCGTAACACCGTGTGCACGCACGACAACGCGGAGAACAACCTTGAAATATGCAAGCGCCTCGTCAACCTGCGCAGGGAGATAGCGCAGCTGCTTGGCTACAAGACTTACGCCGACTATGTGCTGAAACACCGCATGGCGGGCACGGCGCGCAACGTCTACAAACTGCTCGACGACCTTATCGAAGCCTACAAACCCACGGCAGAGAAGGAGGTGGAGGCCATATCGAAAATGGCAAGGAAGATGGAGGGAAAGAACTTTAAGGTAGAGCCGTGGGACTTCAGCTACTACTCACACAAGCTGCAACTCAAGAAGTTCGACCTCGACTCGGAAATGCTCCGCCCTTACTTCGAGTTGTCAAACGTCATAAAAGGCGTCTTCGGACTGGCCAACCGCCTGTATGGCATAACGTTCAAGGAAAACAAGGACATTCCCGTTTACCACCAAGACGTCAAGGCTTACGAAGTGTTCGACAAGGACGGGACGTACCTCGCCGTGTTCTACGCCGACTTCTTCCCGCGCAAGGGCAAGCAAGGCGGCGCGTGGATGACCGAGTTCCAGGGGCAGTGGATTGACCGCAAGGGCGTCAACGTGCGTCCGCACGTCAGCGTGGTGATGAACTTAACAAAACCCACCGACGAGAAACCGGCCCTGCTTACGCTTGGTGAGGTAGAGACATTCCTGCACGAGTTCGGCCATTCCCTCCACGGAATGTTCGCCAACACGCGCTTCGAGAGCCTGTCGGGCACGAACGTCTGGTGGGATTTCGTAGAGCTGCCGTCGCAGTTTATGGAAAATTACTCCGTGGAAAAAGACTTCCTGCGCACCTTCGCCTTCCACTACCAGACGGGCGAACCGCTACCCGACGAGCTTATCGGCCGCATCGTCAAAAGCCGCAACTTCATGGCCGCATACGCTTGCTTGCGGCAAGTCAGCTTCGGACTGCTTGACATGGCATACTACACAAAGAAGCAACCGTTCACCGACGACATAATTCCGTTTGAGAAAAAAGCCTGGGCCAAGGCCATGGTTACGGAGCAACTCGACGACACTTGCATGACGGTGCAGTTCAGCCACATCATGTCCGGGGGCTACGCCGCTGGCTACTACAGCTACAAGTGGGCCGAAGTGCTCGATGCCGATGCCTTCAGCGTGTTCAAGAAACACGGCATATTCGACCGCAAGACGGCACAAAGTTTCCGCGACAACATCCTGTCACGTGGCGGCACGGAGCACCCTATGACGCTCTACAGACGCTTCCGTGGCGGCGAACCGACCATCGACGCCCTGCTGAAAAGGAACGGGATTAAGAAAGCGAGAAAAGAAGAAAGCAAAAGGAAGAGAAAGCAATAAAGTGATAAGGCGCGTCAAGGCCTTACCGTTTAAACCATACAACCATGAACGGAAACGACAACAAGCAACTCCTGTTAGACCTGCGCTACCTGCGTATGGCGCGCATCTGGGCCGAAAACAGCTACTGCGAACGGCGCAAGGTGGGCGCACTCGTAGTCAAGGACAAGATGATAATCAGCGACGGATACAACGGAACGCCGAGCGGATTTGAGAATGTGTGCGAAGACGAGAACAACATAACCAAGCCATACGTGCTGCACGCCGAGGCCAACGCTATCACGAAACTGGCTCGAAGCTCGAACAACAGCGACGGCTCGACGCTCTACGTCACGGCCGCACCTTGCATAGAATGCTCCAAGCTCATAATACAGGCCGGGATAAAGCGCGTTGTCTACGGCGAGAAATACCGCCTTGAAGACGGAATAAACCTTCTGAAGAAGGCCAACATTGAAGTAGTTTACTTAACTCCAGACGAATATGAAGCCAAATAAATCTAACCGCCTGATGCCGCTGCTAATGGCCTTGTGCGTGGTAATCGGCATCTTGATTGGAACGTTCTACGCCAACCACTTTTCAGGCAACAGGCTCAATATCATCAATTCAGGCAGCAACAGGATTAACAACCTGCTCCACCTGATTGACGACCAATACGTTGACAAGGTGAACATCGACTCGCTCGTCGATGTCGCCATACCGCAAATCCTTGCCGACCTCGACCCCCACTCTGTTTACATCAGCGCAAAGGACGTGCAGCAAGTGGCCGACGACCTCAAGGGTTCGTTCTCCGGCGTAGGCATAGAGTTCGTCATCCGTAACGACACCATCCATGTGCAAGGGGTAATAAAGAACGGCCCTGCAGACCAGGTTGGCGTGCGTGCAGGCGACAAGATAGTAAGCGTTGACGGCAAGCCTTTTGTCGGCAAGGAGGTGACCAGCAACGAAGCCATGCGCAAGTTGAAAGGCCCCAAGGACACCAAGGTGAAGATTGGCGTGATACGTTATGGAGAGAAGAAGGTAAGGCAGTTCACCATAACACGCGGCGACATACCGCAAAAAAGCATCAGCGCGGCTTACATGATAGATGAAAAGACCGGATACATAAAGATAAAGAACTTCGGCGAGAACACTTACGCAGAAATGCTGATAGCCTTAGCCAAGCTATCGCAGGAAGGTTTCAGCAACCTCATCATCGACCTTCGCGACAACACGGGTGGCTACCTGAAGTCTGCTGTGCAAATAGCAAACGAGTTCTTGCCAAAGAACCGGCTCATAGTCTATACCGAAGGGCGCAAGTCTCCACGCCAAGACTACAAGAGCGACGGTCGTGGAAGCTACCAGCAAATACCGCTGGTGGTGCTCATCAACGAAGGTTCGGCATCAGCATCGGAGATTTTCGCCGGTGCCATGCAAGACAACGACCGTGCCACAATCATAGGGCGCCGCTCATTCGGGAAAGGGCTTGTACAGCAACAGCTCGAATTTCCTGACGGCTCGATGATACGCCTTACCGTTGCGCGCTATTATACACCGTCCGGCCGTTGCATACAGAAGCCTTACGTAGCCGGCGACAACCAAGACTACGAAGAGGACTTGCTATCCAGATACCAGCACGGCGAGTTCTTCTCGCAAGACAGCATAAAGCATACCGGCCCTGCTTACCACACGAGCATAGGGCGTACTGTATATGGCGGCGGTGGAATAACGCCTGACATCTTCGTGCCGGAAGACACTCTTGGCATGACTTCCTACTTCAAGGAAGCGTCGATGAGCGGCCTTATACTCCAGTTCGCGTTTAACTACACCGACAACAATCGCCCCAAACTCAGCAGCTTCGAGACAATGCCCGAACTGTCTGCCTACCTTGACAAGCAGAACACCGTTGACAAGTTCGCCACGTATGCGGACAAGAACGGGCTGAAACGGCGCAACCTCATGATAAAAAAGTCGTATGGCCTTCTCAAGCTGTTCATCAACAGCCGCATCATCTACAACATAATGGATGAAGAGGACTGGATTGAATATCTCAACCTCGACGACAACGTAATCAAGGCCGCAATCGGCGTATTCAACCGCGGCGAAGCCTTCCCCAAGAAACCGGCAAGCGTGAAAAAGGGCGGCAGGAACAAGGGCAAGACGGCATGGATGGGCACAACGCCCATGCCACGGATTGCGACCAACTACACCACACGGGCATGAATACAGACAAGAACGCACTGCGCAAATACATAAGGGAAATGAAGCGACAGTTCACCAAGGAAGACTTGGAGGAGCTGTCGCTTCCCATAATC
Source organism: uncultured Prevotella sp. (assembly GCA_944319815.1). GTDB lineage: Bacteria > Bacteroidota > Bacteroidia > Bacteroidales > Bacteroidaceae > Prevotella. Next base: position 10,040 of record CALUEX010000008.1, read on the forward strand.
TCACGGCTTCTTGCTAACCCGCACGTAGCAAGTGCCCGGATAATATTGATGTATTACTCGTTAGCGGACGAGGTATGCACCCATGAAGCCATTTCAACGCTCCTCAACAGCGGCAAGACCGTACTATTGCCGCGCGTAATAGACGGCGAGAACATGGAGATACGCATCTACAGCAAGCCCGAAGACCTTGCCTTAGGCCATTATGGCATAATGGAACCAACCGGCACACTGTTCACCGATTACGCCAAGATTGACGTTGCCGTAATACCAGGCATGGCTTTCGACACCGAAGGACACCGGCTCGGACGCGGCAAAGGCTATTACGACCGCTTCCTGCCGAAAGCTACGAAAGCATACAAAATCGGCGTATGCTTCGACTTCCAGAAACAAGACGCCATACCAACCGGGCCTTACGACATGGCCATGGACTGCGTACTGTGATTTTGCTTATTACCGGCCAACAACAATTCTCATAACAGGCACATTCCACACAGCCTGCCTCTTCACGCCCATAAACCACTGACAACCAGGCAATAACGAGTCCTGTAACACTCCGTTCATCCATAACTATAAGCAAGACGTGGCCTTTTACCTTGCAAAATGCCACATCTTGCAAGGTAAAAGGTGTCCTTTCAGAAGACGAAACGCCACCTTTTGCAAAACGCTTTATACATTTTATTATATGCAAACGCGCAAGGCGTAACGGCAAACCGGCATCAATATAATCTCCACAAAGCATAAACACCAAATCGTAACCATAAAAACACACCATTCTACGAATTTCCACAACATTTCATAAAGCACTGGTTATCAACGCAATACGACTGAAACAAATATTACGGCAGCGACAGACGGCCATCAAGCGCAGCACTTGTAACACAAATGAAATACCTGTTTAAAGTATCTGTAACACCTGTTTTCTACTTTTGCAGCAAATTTTCAAACAAGTAAAACAATAGCGTTTTTATGACAGAGATTTATTTTTTGATAGTCGCGTTCCTGCTGGTCTTGGCGGTATTCGACTTATTCGTGGGTGTCAGCAACGACGCCGTAAACTTCCTGAACTCGGCCATCGGCGCAAAGGTGGCCAAGTTCCGCACGGTATTGTTCGTGGCATCCATCGGCATCCTAATCGGAGCCGTGATGAGCGCAGGCATGATGGACGTGGCGCGCCACGGCATAATGCGGCCTGAGAGCTACTCGTTCTCCGAGGTGATGACCATCTTCCTCGCCGTGATGGTGACCGATGTCGTCATCCTCGACGTGTTCAACACCCTCGGGTTGCCGACGTCTACCACCGTGTCGTTGGTGTTCGAGCTGCTCGGCGGTACGTTCATCCTGGCCATGCTCAAGATGCACGCCGACCCGTCGCTCACCATCTACGACCTGCTCAACAGCGACAAGGCCCTCAGCGTCATCATAGCCATATTCGTCTCCGTGGCCATTGCATTCTTCTTCGGAGTAATAGTGCAGTGGATTTCACGAATTATTTTCACCTTTAACTACAAGAAGCACCTGCGCTACACCATCGCCATATTCGGCGGCATAGCGTTCACGTCGCTCGCTTACTTCATCTTCATCACCGGCATCGGTAAGTCGCCTTACATCAGCGAGGCCGCACGCACGTGGATTGAAGACAACACCACGATGCTCATGGGCGTGTTCTTCATCGGCTCAACCATCCTCATGGAGTTGCTCCACCTGTTGCGCGTCAACGTGTTCAAGCTCATCGTGCTGGCCGGAACGTTCGCCCTGGCCATGGCGTTTGCCGGCAACGACCTCGTAAACTTCATCGGCGTGCCCCTCGCCGGCCTCGACTCCATGCAGGACTTCCTTGCCAACGGCAACGGAAACTTCGACACCTTCATGATGACTTCGCTCATGTCGTCAGCCAAGAGCCCCCTGCTCTACCTCGTGCTGGCCGGCATCATAATGATTGTAGCCATGACTACGTCGAAAAAAGCGCAAAACGTCGTCAAGACAAGCGTTGACCTCAGCCGCCAGGACGAGGGCGACGAAATGTTCGGTTCGTCGCGTGCTGCACGCAGCATCGTGCGTTTCACGCAGGACATGAACGCCGCCGTGGTGAAAATAATACCGCAGCGTATGCGCACATGGATAGACAGCCGCTTCAACAAGGAGGAGGCCATACTCGCCGAAGGTGCCGCCTTCGACGAGGTTCGCGCAGCCGTCAACCTCGTGCTTGCCGCCATGCTCATCATCTTCGGCACCAACTACAAGCTGCCGCTGTCAACTACCTACGTGACGTTCATGGTTGCCATGGGTAGCTCTCTGGCCGACCGTGCCTGGAGCAGGGAAAGTGCCGTGTTCCGCGTGACGGGCGTCATCTCTGTCATCGGCGGTTGGTTCATCACCGCCGGCGTGGCTTTCGCTACCTGTGCCATCGTCTGCGCAATGATGCACTTTGGCGGAATAGTCGTCATGGTGGCATTCATGTTGCTCGACATCTACCTTCTCTGGCGCAGCAACCGCCAGTTTGCGAAGAAGCAAAAGGAGGAAAAGAAGGACGACGTGTTCCAGCTTATGATGCGCACCCGCGACAAGGAGATAGTTTGGGACTTGCTCTCGAAGCACGTATCGCGCACGCAGAGCTTCGTTACGCGCTTCGCCCTCGAGCAGTTCAACCGCATAATCGACGGCATAAGCAACGAGAACCGCAAGGAACTGCGCCACTGCGGCAATGACATAAAGGACGAGCAAGGCAAGCTAAAGAAGTTCCGCCGCAAGGAACTGCTGGCCATGCGCCGCATACCAAGCGACATCGCACTGGAGCGCAACACGTGGTTCCACCTCGGAGCCAACAGCAACCAGCAGTTCATGTACTGCCTCAAGCGTATGCTCGAACCTGTGAAGGAGCACGTTGACAACAACTTCAACCCCCTGCCGCAGGAGTATATCGACAACTTCGAGAGCACACGCCGTAAAATCAACGAGCTGATGAACCACACCGAGCAGATGATTTCAACCAACAAGTACGATATGTACGACGACACGCTCAGCATTGCCGACGAGTGCAAGGACGAGCTTTCGACAATGCGCAAGCGCATAATCGACATAATGTACCGCGACAACGACAACACCAACCTGAAGGCGTCGCTGCTATACCTCAACATCCTGCAGGAGAGCCAAGAGTTCCTCAGCATCATGCGTCACCAGCTGCGCGCCGCCAAGAAGTTCCTCGGCGACAGCAGGCAATGACGCCAGTTGACAAGTGACAAGACACGAGTTGACGAGTGATAAACAATAAGCCGGCGGACGGCAAGCTGACAACGGATTTTTCCTTGCACGCTTGCCGTCCGCTGCTTTTTTTGGAAAAAAGACCAATACGATGCAACATTTACGTCGTTCCATACGTCTACATTTATAGAAAACATTTAATCCATAAAAACCATGAACATGAAAACAACTGCAATCATCATCGCGGCAGCACTGACCATCACGGCGTGCGCAAGCGAGAAAAAAGGCAATACTGCGCCCGAAATCACGCAAGCCGTAGCCACAACACCAAGCGAAGCGGCGGCAAAAGGCTTCACGGCAATCGTAACCAAGGGCCACTACGACATTTTCTACACGCAAGGCAGCACCACGTCGGTAGAACTTCGGGGCAACACCGACGCCATAAACAACACCGACATCAGCTGTGACGGGCGCACGCTGACCATCGCGGGCAAGAACAGGCGCCGTCTCAACATTGGCAACAACGGCGACGTTGACGTCTACATTACGTCGCCAACCCTTGGGAAAGTCAGCATCAACGGTTCAGGCGACTTCAAGTCGGAGAGCGACATCAAGTCGGGCAACATGGAAATCAGCATCTCCGGCAGCGGCGACGCAGAACTGCGCAGCCTCGACTGCACCGAGTGCAGGTTGTCAATAGCCGGCAGCGGAGACATCGGCGTTGACCGCATAAAGGCCGAAAGGCTCGAAGCCAAGATTGCGGGCAGCGGGGACATCGACTTGTCAAACGCCGACATATCCAACGCCGAATGCTCAATAGCGGGCAGCGGAGACATCGACATCGACGGGCGCGTAGGCTCGTGCAGCAAACGCATCGCAGGTTCGGGCAGGATAGACATCAACCCCTAAAATGCCATAAAACGCCAATGCAAAGGCTTCATATCACCACATATACAACACATTGACATTCAAGACGTTACGAAAGGGCATCTTTTGCTGTGCAAAAGATGCCCTTTTAAGTGGTGAAAGATGCCCTTTCGCATTGCAAAAGGCACTGAAACGCGATACTGGCACATTTATCCATCTTACATTTAATGTAATGCCCGTAAAACCCCCATTCATTAGTTAGTTAAAGGAAATAAAGTAGTCAACGCGAGTTCGGTATAAACAATTACACTTTGTAGGGACATAATTTATTATGTCCGAACGCCGCGAAGAGGCGTATAAGGTAGCAAAGACGTATTAAATACGTTCTTTCAGAACGTTCGTACATAATAAATTATGTCCCTACAAAAAGTATCCCACATATTTATGAGATATTGCATTATGCCGAACTCACGCTAATTAACGCTCGTTTCACTCGCTAAGGAATTAAAGACAAATGCTTTGTAGGATTATACCTTATAATCCGTTGCTTTACTGTTTGCGGATATTCATATTACATTTTAAATGTCTCAAATGTCTTTAAACAATTTGTAAAAACTAAAAATAGCATAAAAAGTTTTCCTTTGTCTACGATTATGCCTAATTTTGCAGACTGGTAAATATTGCACATAGATATATGAGATATGCAATCATAGCCGGTGGCGAAGGCTCACGCCTGGCGCAAGAGGGTGTCAGGGAGGCAAAGCCCATGGTTGAGGTAAACGGCGAACGGCTGCTCGACAGGCTCGTGCGTATATTCGCGGACAACGGTGCCGACTCCGTGGTCATCGTATACCGCAAGGGACTTGACGGCGTAGCCGGACACATAGAGAGATTAAAACGCGAGGGCATCGGCGGACGTCACGTACCAATCACGGCCGTGGAAGCCTGTACGCCCAGCTCTATGCACAGCCTCTTCGCAATAAGCGACCACTTAAAGGGCGGGCCGTTCTGCCTCACTACGGTTGACACGGTGTTCAGCGAAACGGCTTTCAAGCGATACATTGACGCCCTTACGACGGCCATGGCCAATGGAACGGCTGACGGGATGATGGCCGTAACCGGCTACATCGATGACGAACGGCCTTTATATGTTGCGACCGACGAGGGCATGGACATCACGGCCTTTCTTGACGAGGGCGCGGGATGCCGCTATGTTTCGGCGGGCATATACGGCCTTGGGCCGCAATCCTTGGGCGTGCTTGAGCGTTGCATAAACCATGGCGAGAGCCGTATGCGCAACTTCCAGCGCGCCCTGCTGCGCGACGGTCTGCACCTGAAGGCATTTGACTTGGGCAAGGCTTTCGACATAGACCATGCCGCCGACATTGCCAAGGCCGGGCAATTCTTACGCGAAACATCATGACACGCATCCTGAAAGTCTACCGCGCCAAGCGTTTCTCGCCCAACTCCGTGGAGCGCGACCGTGCCATAATGGATGCCGTCGGCAACGTCTTGGCTGCCCGGGGCTTCGCCGTGGAAGGGACAGACGAGGTGCATTTGGATGCTGATTGCAAGGCCGATGCATACATAACGATGGCAAGGACTCCCAAAGCACTGGCCTTATTGAAGGAAAAAGAGTGCGAAGGGTGCGTTGTTATAAATTCGCCAATGGGCGTAGAACGGTGCAGGAGAAGCGAGATTGACCGCATTATGAGGATGCACGGGCTGCCCGCCGCACCGCTTACGGGCAGCGACGGATACTGGATAAAGCGCGGCGACGAGGCCGCAGGAACAAAAGACGACGTACTGTTCGCAGCCAACGAGGAGGAAAAAGCCAAGGCTTTGCAACGCTTCAGGTTACGCGGGATAGACGACGTGGTAGTGACCGCCCACGTAAAAGGTGACCTCGTGAAATTCTACGGGGTAACGGGCAGTGGCTTTTTCCGCGCTTACCCAAACAGCGCAGGCGGCTATTCAAAGTTCGGCGACGAAGCGGTCAACGGCCAACCGCACGGCTATCAATACGACAAGGCAAGGCTGCAAGCCGACGCCGAACGCATAGCGGCACTTGCGGGAACCGACATTTACGGCGGCGACTGCATTGTACGCGAAGACGGGACATACGCCATAATCGACTTCAACGACTGGCCGAGCTTCGCAAGATGCCGTGACGAAGCGGCCACGGCCATAGCGGCGAATATACTGGAAAAGGTAAAAAGATAAGGCAGGACTGTTCGCCTGCAACGTTACACGACAAAAGACAATGGGTAAATTCAAGGACATACTTAACGCTTCAATCAAGTCAAAGGACACGGAAGAATGGCTCGATATGCACTTCAACCGCCCCGTTGGACTGGTTATGGCACTGGCAGGCCGACGCCTCGGCATCCATCCTACGGCCATAACGGCCGTATCCATAGTGTTGGGCGTGGCAGCCGCATGGATGTTCTCGTACACAGACACCAGCCACAACATCCAAGGCATAGTGCTTCTGATGCTCGCCAACTTCTGCGACTCTGCCGACGGGCAGCTTGCCAGGCTTGCCAACAAGAAGACACTCGTAGGCCGCGTGCTCGACGGATTTGCCGGCGACGTATGGTTTTTCTGCATTTACGCCGCCCTGTGCGTCAGGATGATGTGGCAGGAAATGCCCGGGACTGACGTTTCTTGGGGGCTGTGGATATGGGTGCTGGCGTTCATCGCCGGCGTGTTATGCCACTCGCCGCAAAGCTCCCTGGCCGACTATTACCGCCAAATACACCTGCTGTTCCTCAAGGGAAAGGAAGGAAGCGAGCTCGATACTTATGCCAGCCAACGGGCGATATACGACAACCTGCCAAGGCGCGGAGCGTTCATCGCCCGCCTTTTCTATTACAACTACGCCAACTATTGCAAGAGCCAGGAACGTCGTTCACCTGAATTCCAGCAGTTGATGGCCTGTATAAAAGCAAAATACGGCGATGTATCAAGAATGCCGAAAGAACTCCGCGACAAGTTCCTTGACGGCAGCCGGCCGTTAATGAAATATACAAACATATTAACATTCAACGTCCGCGCCATCTGCATTTACGTAACCTGCCTGGCCAACTGCCCGTGGCTCTATATGCTGTTCGAAATATCCGTGCTCACGATAATCTATGTATATATGCACAAAAGGCATGAAAGCCTCTGCAAAGCAATAAGGAACGAAACGACATGACGAAAGGTTACATCTTCGATTACGGTGGCACGCTCGACACGGGAGGCCGCCATTGGGGCAAGGTATTGTGGCGTGCATACGTGCGCCATGGTGTTCCAGTGACCGAAAACCAGTTTCGTGAAGCATACGTCCACGCCGAACGCACGCTCGGCTCACGACCGATAATAATGCCGGATTTCACGTTCAGGCAGACGCTCGACGCCAAATTGCGCATCGAGCTTGAACACCTCATCGCCACCGGGGCGCTCGATGCCGATGCAGCGGAAGTGGGGAAACTGCGCCAAGAGATGCTCGACGACCTCTACGAGGACGTAAAGGCAGAGACTTCAAGGAGCCGCAAGGTGCTGGAAGCCGTCGCCCGGAGCTACAAGTTGGCATTAGTGAGCAACTTTTACGGCAACGTCAACACCGTGCTTCATGAATTATGCTTCGACGGGCTGTTCGCCGACGTGATAGAATCGGCCGTCGTAGGCATACGCAAACCAGACCCACGGATATTCATGCTCGGCGTAGAGGCGTTGGAACTGAAGCCCAGCGAAACCACAGTCGTAGGCGACAGCATTGGCAAAGACATAATCCCGGCCAGGCAAATAGGCTGCCGCACCGTATGGCTGAAAGGCGAAGGATGGGACGACACGCCGCAAGACGAAAGCCAGCCCGACACCATCATTACAGAACTAAGCCAAATATTAGACAAAGAAAAGGATTTTTAAGGCATGATGAGAAAACTTATCATATTGTTCCTTCTTGCCGTCACGCAAGCCGTTAGCGCGCAAGTAATCAGCGGCATCGTTGTAGACGAGGAGACCGGGGACACGATACAACATCCTTCCGTACAATACAAAGGCGAAAAGGAGGCCGTCTCCGGCGATGCGTCAGGCCGTTTCAGCATACATCGAAGAAACGGCAAATACCTGACGTTCAGTGCCGTGGGATACAAAGACTTACGGATACTCATCGGGCCGAACACGCCCGACGAAATACGCATAACACTGAAGTCGGACACCAAAAGGCTGAAAGGCGTCACCGTAAGTGCGAAGCGCGGCAAGTACAGCCGCAAGAACAATCCGGCCGTAGAGCTGATGAAAAGGGTGATAGCGGCGAAGAAACGCACGGACTTATCTAACCACGACTACTACCAATACGACAAATACCAGAAGCTGACGCTCGCCGTGAACGACATCAGTCCTGACGAGCTGAAGCACGAAAAGCTGAAAAAGAGGCAATGGCTGCTCAACCAAATAGAGCTGTGCCCATACAACAACAAGCTAATCTTGCCTGTATCCATTGACGAAACGGTAACGAAAAACATATACCGAAAGGAGCCTAAAAGCGAGAAAACCATCATTGTAGGGCAGAACAAGTCGGGCGTGAACGACCTCATACAGACAGGAGACATACTGAACACGCTGATGAAGGACATCTTCACCGACGTTGACATATACGACGACCAGGTACGCCTGTTGCAGTACCTGTTCACCAGCCCCATCGGCAAGGACGCCATAGCGTTCTACAGGTACTACATAGTTGACACGGTGATGGTTGACCGCGACGAATGCTACCACCTCGAGTTCACCCCCAACAACCCGCAGGACTTCGGCTTCAGGGGCGACCTTTGGATACTTACCGACTCGACGCTGCACGTCAAGAAGTGCGAGTTGTCGCTGCCGAAAAGGACTGACGTAAACTTCACCGACAACCTCAACATACGCCAGGAGTACACAAAGCTGCCCAACGGGGAGTGGGTATTGACGACCGACGACATGATTGTGGAGCTGTCGTTGGTGGACTTCCTTACGAAAGCCGTTGTAATACGAACCACCCGACTGACCGAATATTCGTTCGACAAGATACCCGACAAGATGTTCAAGGGCCGCGCAAAAGTGAAATACGACCCACAAGCCAAGATGCGCGACGAGGCCTTCTGGAACGAGAACCGTACCGTAGAGCTGACCAAGAGCGAAAGTTCCATGGGGTCGTTCATCGACAACCTGTCGAACACAAAGGGCTTCAAGTACATACTGTTCGGCCTCAAGGCCCTGATAGAGAACTACGTCGAAACGGGCGGCAAGAACCATCCGAGCCTGGTAGACATCGGCCCCATCAACACGATGATAAGCTCTAACTTCATCGACGGCACGCGAACGAGGATAAGCGCGCAGACCACGGCCAACCTGTGCCCGCATCTGTTCGTGTCAGGATACTATGCACGCGGATGGGACAGCAAGAAAGACTACTACAAGGGCGAGGTGACTTACTCGTTCAACAAGAAAGAGTATATGCCGTGGGAGTTCCCCAAGCGCACGCTGACCTTTACCTCGACGTATGACGTATGCTCGCCGTCGGACAAATTCATGCCTACTGACAAGGACAACGTTTTCACGTCGCTTAAATGGACTGACGTGGACAAGATGATGTTCTACAACCGCCAGGAGCTGGCCTTCGAGTACGAGCAGGACTGGGGCTTCAAGACCACCGTCAAGCTGAAGACCGAGGAGAACGAGGCTTGCGGCAAGCTCTACTTCACGCCGATGGCGGCCTATGATGCCGACAACCCCGCCACCATGCACGGCAAAATACGCACGACGGAGGCGTCAATCCAGCTGCGTTACGCCCCGGGCGAGACTTTCGTGAACACGAAACAGCGCCGAGTGAAAATCAACTATGACCCGCCGGTGTTCACGCTGACGCACACCGTCGGCATAAAAGGCGTCTTGGGCGGCGACTACAACTACAACTTCACCGAGGCGTCAATCTACAAACGCTTCTGGCTGAACAGCTGGGGGAAACTGGACATCACGCTCAAGGGCGGCATACAATGGAACAAAGTGCCCTACCCCCTGCTGATAATGCCGGCTGCGAATATGTCGTACATCATCGAGGAGGGCACGTTCAACCTCATCAACAACATGGAGTTCCTCAACGACCGGTACGCATCGCTCGACATATCGTGGGACTTGAACGGCAAAATCTTCAACCGCATACCCCTGCTGAAGCACCTCAAGTGGCGCGAGTGGCTCGGCATAAAGTGCCTATGGGGCACGCTTACCGACAAGAACAACCCCACGCTGGCCGGCAACGCACGCGACCCGCTGCTGATGAAGTTCCCCGAAGGCTCATACATCATGGACCCACACCGCCCGTACATAGAGCTGATAGCCGGCATACACAACATCTTCAAGTTCATACACGTGGAGTACGTACACCGCCTTAACTACAACGGACTGCCCACGGCGACGAAGAACGGCGTGAGGGTAATGCTCGAATTTTCGTTCTAAGACGCAGACAAGAAACCGGGGGTGTGCAGAAACGAAAGTCAACACCGGTTCGGCACATCCCCAACACTTTAACAACAACCAAGCCATGAGAAAAATCAAGAACCCTTTTTCGCACCGCGAAGGCTACGACTGCTTCGGGTGCAGCCCGTCGAACCCTATCGGAATACACATGGAGTTTTATGAAGACGGCGATGAGGTAGTAAGCTACTGGAACCCGCAAACGCACTACCAGGGCTGGTTTGACACCATGCACGGAGGCATACTGGCCACAATGGCCGACGAGACGGCAGCCTGGGTGGTGTTCCGCAAGTTGCAGACTACGGGCATGACCACGAAGCTCGAACTAAGATACAAGAAACCCGTGATGACCACCGAGGGGCAAATCACCGTGCGCGGGCGCATTGCCGAGCAACGCCGCAACCTCGTGACTGTCGGCGTAAGGATAGAGAACGCGCAGGGCGAGACGTGCGTGGAGGCGCACGCAACCTACTTCGCGTTCGACAAGAAGAAGGCCGAGGAGATGGGCTTCACCTCATGCGAGCTCGAGGGTGACGAAGTGCCGTCCATATAGTCGCCGACTGACAGGCCGTCAGCCACGGCCGGCGGCATAACATCCTGATTTACAACACCTTGCAAAAGGGCATCTTTCACATAGCGAAAGATGCCCTTTTGCTTTACGAAAAGCCACCTCTTGCAGCACAAAAAGGCACTTGACAACAAACGAACGTTCCCGTATGACAATATGACACATCCCAAACACGGAAGTTCGGCATAAGCACATAACCTCTGCAAGGACATAATTTAACCCAAATCGGTCATTAGGGCTTAGACGGATTATGTACTTATGCCAGACGGTTTTTATTCCGTTTTGTCGAAGGCGTAGCGGGCTACGTCGAGACGGAACGGAAGAAAAGACGGCGGCAGAAGGACATAAGACGGCAAGAAGCAATAATATAACTATAGAAATTAAGACATTGCGGTCTAATGACCGATTTGGGTTTAACGTGAGTTCGACGTAAAGTGTACGCCGACCCTGCGGTAAAAAGAGCGGGCACCACCACCTGGAATAATGCCCACCCACGCATCATGTCCCAATGACAAATGAAGAAATGCAGCACGGCGAACCGACAGTAGGCATACCGCCGGCAAAACGCAACAAGCACGGACACGTGCCCGTTGTAAACATTTTACGTTTTTCACCCATGCATTGGCAAAAAAGGAACGCAAACGTTTGCGTATTCACCTACTTTTAGTAACTTTGCATACGGTATCTTTAGTATCAAAATGTAAACATGGGACAACGCAGGACTTCTTTAAAAGAAATGGCCGAGCAGTTGGGTGTCAGCATTGCAACCGTGTCGCGCGCCCTGAGGGACAGCCACGAGGTTGGCGAGGAACTGAGGCACAAGGTGCAGGAGCTGGCGAAAAAACTTAACTACCGCCCCAACCCGTTCGCCCAAAGCCTAAGGCAGAAAAAGCCTAAAGTAATCGGGGTAGTAGTGCCCAACCTCGTGACCCACTATTACGCCGCCGTGCTCGACGGAATAGAGGACTATGCCTCGAAAGCCGGCTATGCCGTCATCGCGGCAAACAGCCACGAAGACCATATACGCGAGGAAAAGGCCATCGACAGCTTTGTCGGGATGTACGTGGAGGGCATAATAGCCTGCCTTGCACAAGACACCACCGACTATTCGCACTTCGTTGAAATCAACAACATGGGCATACCCCTCGTGTTCTTCGCGCGCACGTGCCTGCCGGAGATGTTCTCGTCGGTGACGTCAAACGGCGACGAGGCGGCCAAGGAGGCCACGCTGCACCTCATCGACACGGGCAGCCGCCGCATAGCCTTCATCGGCGGGCCGCAACACCTCGACATGATGAAGAGGCGCAAGCACGGCTACCTTGAGGCCTTGCGCGAACGCAACATCGAGATAGACCGCTCTATCGTAATCAACGGCAACATCGACTTCAACTACGCAAGGGAGGCCACGATGGAGATGCTGAGGCGCGACGACCGCCCCGACGCCATCCTCGCCTTCAACGACATCATAACCTACGCCGCCTTCGACGCAATAAAGTCGCTCGGCCTGCGCATCCCCGACGACGTAGCAATAATAGGGTTTACCGAAACGGACACGTCGTTTTTCGTAACGCCCAAGCTCTCGGCCATCATGGACCAGGCACACCTGACGGGCGAACGGACGTGCGACCTGCTGTTGAGAAACATCGCCGGAGACAAGAAAATATATAAGGAAGTGGTGCCGATGACCCTGAAAATAAGGGAAAGCTCGGACAAGAAGACAAACAGATAAAAGTGAAAAGTTAAAAATGAAAAATCCATTACTCGGCTCTATCGCCAGTTATTGCTAATGGATTTTTCACTTTTAACTTTTCACTTTTAACTCAAAAGAACTTTATATCCGTAATAATCCTTGCGCCGACCTCAACGTTCAGGTTCTTCACCAAGCGCTCGCGCATCATCGAGAGGTCTGCCCGCAACGCGGGATTGAGGATTTTCACGAAGAGCGTTTGGTTGCGTATGAACCTGTCGCCAGTATAACGTTCGACGGCACGGCCCGCAACCTTGCCCCACGATTCTATCAGGCGCCGCTCCTGCAAGGGTGTCTCCAAGCCGTCATGCCTAAGGCATTGGGCTATGACATCGGCCAACGACTGCACTTCACGCTTGAACATCGCTTCCCTCCCACTGCTTTATCTCGCCCTTTTCAACCCAAAAGAGCTTATAGTCAAGCGCGCTTCCGCGCAATATCTGGTCAAGATGCTCACGGTTGGTGTCGGTCATGAATATCTGGCCGAACCCCTCCCCGCCAACTATGCGCACTATCTGCTCTACGCGCCCGGCGTCCAACTTGTCGAAAATATCGTCCAAAAGCAAGATTGGCCGCACGTTGCCGCGTATGCGCTTCAGGAACTCGAACTGCGCAAGTTTCAGCGAAATGACGTATGTCTTGTGCTGCCCCTGGCTGCCCTCGCGCCTGATGGGATAGCCGCCGATGAGCATTTCAAGGTCGTCGCGGTGTATCCCGTGGAGAGAATAGCCCACGGCACGGTCCTTGAAGCGGTCGCGGCGTATAACGTCGAGCAAAGGGCCACGCTGGCAATGCGACTGGTAAGCAAGCGAAACGCTCTCCTTGCCCTGCGAGATGCGGCCGTAAAAATCCTGGAACAACGGCACAAGTTCGTCGACAAAAGCCGCGCGCTTACCCGAAACGACCTCGCCATGCACGGCCATCTGCTCCTCCAACAGCGCCATCAGGTCAGCGTCAGGCTCGGCCTCGGCCCTCAACAGCGAATTGCGTTGTTGCAGAGCCTTGTTGTAACGGTTAAGGGCATCGATATAGGTAACGTCATACTGCGAAATAACGACATCCATCAGGCGGCGTCGCTCCTCGCTTCCGCCGTCAATGAGCACCGTGTCAGCCGGCGACGCAAGTATCAGGGGGATAAGCCCTATGTGCGCTGACAAGCGTTTGTATTCCTTCTTGTTACGCTTGAAATGTTTTTTGGAACCATGCTTCATGCCGCAAGATATATATTCGTCGTCACCGTCATCATTGACGTAACGCCCGTCAAGCATGAAGAAATCCGCACCGTGGCGCATCACGCCCGAGTCGGTGACAGAACACGAACTGCGGCAAAACGACAAGTAATACACGGCATCGAGCAAGTTAGTCTTGCCCTCGCCATTATGCCCGATGAAGCAATTTAGTTTTGGGGAGAAGGCAAGACCAGCCTCACTGATATTCTTATAGTTCACTATTGATAATTTATTGAGAAACATGAGCTTGCCCTTCAGTTTTAGTGCAAAGTTACTCCATTTACCAATGAAAAACAAAAAAAGTTTACGATAAATTTCAATATTCAGGATAAAATCCGTAATTTTGCCACGCTTTATAAACCAGTAAATTAAAAATCAAAACATAAATGGCAAATCTTAATGGAAACAAGGGCACAATGGACGATGCCCTGAGCAAGAAAGAGGCGGTCTTCATAAAGCACAAGAAGACAATCTCTATCGCTATTGTAGCTATCATCCTCGTCATAGCCGGAGTGCTGTGCAACAACACTTACGTGTCTGGCCCCCGCGAACAGGAAGCAAGCACCGCACTTGCAACAGGACAGGAATACTTCACCAACCAGCAATTTGAAGTCGCACTGAAAGGCGACAGCACAGGATACAGGGGCTTCCTTAATATAGCTTCAGACTACAGCAACACCGACGCAGGCAACTTGGCTTGCCTTTATGCAGGACTTTGCTACGCTAACCTTGACAAGTGGAAGGAAGCCGTAACATACCTCGAGAAATATTCTCCTGCCGACGACCAGATGGTAAGCCCTGCCGCAATAGGTGCCTTAGGCAATGCCTATGCACACCTGAAGCAGTGGGACAAGGCCGTTGAATGCCTGAAGAAAGCTGCAAGCATGGCGGACAAGGAGGCTGCCGACAACACAAACAACAGTCTCTCGCCGTCGTTCCTCATCCAGGCGGGCGAGATACTTGAGAGCCAGAACAAGAAAGACGAGGCCCTGAAGATATACCAGGACATCAAGAAGAAATACGTCAACTCCCCCGTTTACGGCGAGATAGACAAATATATCGAACGAGCTTCAGTAAAATAATGGCCACATCACTGCACAACTTGTCTGACTACGACCCCACGAATGTGCCTGATGCAAGTAATATGTGCTTCGGCATAGTGGTTGCTGAATGGAATCCTGAAATAACAGGTGCGCTGCTTGACGGCGCAGTGAAAACCCTTGAGAAGCACGGTGCGCTGCCTGAGAACATTCACGTAAAGACCGTTCCTGGCAGTTTCGAGCTTATCTATGGTGCCCACCAAATGACGCTCAACGGCGGATACGATGCCATAATAATCCTTGGAAGCGTCATACGGGGCGAGACTCCGCATTTTGACTACATCTGCCAAGGCGTCACTTACGGTATAGCTAAGCTCAACGCTAAGAGCGAAATCCCCGTAATCTACGGCCTACTGACGACCAATGACTTACAACAGGCCAAGGACAGGAGCGGCGGAAGACTCGGCAACAAGGGTGACGAATGCGCGATAGATGCCATAAAAATGGCTAAATTCTGATTAAAATAAAACAAGACCCACCCCAACCCTCCCAAAGGGAGGGAGCTTGGACTGCCTAAATGGACAATTAACCACAACAGGTAATCAAACTCCCTCCCTTTAGGAAGGTTGGAGTGGGTCTTTTAATAATAATCATCATGAAACTCATCTCATGGAATGTTAACGGCCTTCGGGCTTGCGAAGGCAAGGGGTTCAGCGACGCATTCAGGCAACTTGACGCCGATTTTTTCTGTCTGCAAGAGACAAAGATGCAGCAAGGACAACTTGACCTGGCTTTCGATGGCTATAAGTCATATTGGAATTACGCCGAAAAAAAAGGTTATTCCGGCACGGCTATATTCACCCGTCACGAACCTTTAAGCGTGGATTACGGTCTTGGCATCGACGAACATGACCACGAGGGGCGTGTAATAACACTCGAAATGCCCGACTTTTACCTTGTCACCGTGTACACCCCAAACTCGCAGGACGGTTTGAAGAGGCTTGACTACCGCATGAAATGGGAAGACGACTTCCGTGACTACCTGCTCCGACTTGATGCCGTGAAACCCGTCATCGCCTGTGGCGACATGAACGTAGCGCACAAGGAGATAGACTTGAAGAACCCGAAGACCAACCGCCGCAACGCCGGGTTTACCGACGAAGAACGCGAGAAGTTCACCACACTGCTATCTTCAGGCTTCACGGACACGTTCCGCCACTTCTTCCCCGACCTTGAAGGAGCATACTCTTGGTGGTCATACCGCTTCCATGCACGCGAAAAGAACGCGGGGTGGCGCATAGACTACTTCATCGTCTCCAACCGCATAGTTCCGCAAATAAAGTCAGCAAGCATACATAACGAGATTTATGGCTCTGACCATTGTCCGGTAGAATTAGTAATATAAGCCAAAAACATAATAGATATATAAACGATTAAGTTGCTAAGGCTTGAGGCCTTAGCAACTTTTTTCTATGCCAAAAACAAGTTACGGGCACCAACAATAACCGGCATATACAAAAGAACTGACGCCAAAAAAGCATACAAGCAGCTACAGGCAATATAGTCTTATACGAGCATAATATGTTCTTTTTGTATCATTTCGCATCCTTATAATGAGTTTTATCACTGAAAACATTGTAAGGATAAGTTCTTTTTATACTTTTGCACAACAGGAACCAAACAACAATGACATGAAGAGCAAATCACCGGAACGACTGTCGTTCCATGAATTAAAGTCAATAATGAGCAGCTTCAAGAGCGATAGAAAGCCAATATGGTACATCGGGAAAGGAATGGCTATGCTCGGTGGAAGGCACAATGAGTTCCAGAAGATATTTCAACCCGACACACCCTACATCATTGAAGACTGCCGCATAGGGTACATTAAGAGCGGGAAAATCAGCCTGACGGTAAACCTCATCGAGCATGAATACGGCGCAGGGACGTTCGCCTTCATATCTTCAGGCAGCATATTGCAGATAAGCCGAATGTCCGACGACTTCGACTTGTGCGGCATGATGCTTAGCGACGAACGGCTAAAAGCGGCTTCAGACACGGTGTTGCCTACTTGGTGCAACGGCAGCGCATCGTTCTTTACTATACACCCACAAGCCGAAGACGCAACGACGATTTTGCAGATGTTCAACACTATATGGCAATTAATCAACAAGGAACGCTTCCCCGACGAGACGCTCAACGGCCTGATTTACGCAATAATACATTATTACAGCTACCTGAAGAGCATTGAGACTGACACGGCACAACCGGAAACATCACGCAGGAACAAACTTTTCAACACATTCATCGACCTCGTCAACGCCAATGCAAAGCATGAACGGAAGCTGCAATTCTATGCCGACAAGATGTGCGTGACGCCACGCTACCTCAGCACGGCCATAAAGCAAGCCAGCGGCATCACGGCAAAGGAATGGATTGACCGTGCCGTAGTGACAAACGCTAAAATCATGCTGAAATACAGCAGCAAACAAGTGGCAGAAATTGCATACGCCCTCGAGTTCCCCAACGCCAGCTTTTTCTGTAAATACTTCAAGCACGCCACCGGACTGACGCCGCAAGAATACAGGGGGAAACAGTTTTAAGTGAAAAACGAAAAGATAGAAGTGAAAAATCCATTACTTGCCTTTCCTTATGGGAATAAAAGGTAATGGATTTTTCACTTCTATCTTTTCGTTTTTCACTTAATCATTCCTCCATTTCGCCGTCGAGCCTCATGTCCTTGCTTATTGACACAGCTCCCATGCGCGAGACTGTGAGCAGCAGGGGCACGTAATCGTCGCTCAAGGCATCGGGAGCACCTACACTCGCGGCAAAGACAAGGTTGTCGCCGTCAACATGGTCAAAAACGACACCGAGCAACGCGCTTTTTTTAAGGTAATCCCCGCTCACCTGCGACGAGAAGTCGTCCTTCGTGAAAGTCTTGTCGAAAAACACCGTGCCGTCAGGCCGCTTTACGTTCACTGCTATCTTGTTGTCATAATACTTACCGCCCGCGTCGTCCACCACTACGGGAAGGCCCGTGTCAGCCGTTCGCACGATTGAAAACGAATATTGCTTGCCAAGCCAATCAACCGCGTCACTGAACGACGAGTCCTGCATCCTGACTGGCGAGGCCGGTGCCTTCACGACGGGCTTCTTCGCTATTATATCTTTCTCTTGCTTCTTCTCGCCGCAAGCCGAAAAGGCTAAAGCCACGACCACTGCGGCAAACAATGTCTGAACGAATTTCATACCATGATTTTTCATTTTCAATCGCAAAAGTAGTATAATTTAATTAAAATGCAAAACAAAACGCCGTTTCACTTCCTTTTAATTTTGGATTTTGGCATAAATACACTATTTTTGCCAAAACGAGCCGTACAACGGAACGTCCGCAAAACGCGGCCGACGGCGCACAAACACCAATTTTACCCCGAGACATGAAGAAACTGACGCTGTACTTAATCCTGCTGGCAACGGCCTTGGCGGCGTGCCATGGCGACCAAGCCACACGCAAGGCGGCCAAGCCACTCGACACCATACCGGTGATGGTGATGCAGATACGCAAATGCTCAAAGCTCTACACAGCCGAATACCAGGTACACAAGATTGTGACCCACGACGACAAGGTTGAGCTCAAGGGTACGCTGTTCGACAAGAAATTCAACATCCCCATGCCCATGTCGTCGCGTAAAATCGCCATACCCATAGAAGCAAAGCTGAAAGCATACATCGACTTCAGCGGCTTCAGCGAAAAGAACGTGGCCGTCAACGGCGACAAGGTGGAGATAATACTGCCTGACCCGAAAGTGGAAATGACCTCGAGCCGCATCGACCACGACGGCATCAGGAAACACGTCTCCATCATACGCTCCAACTTCACTGACGCGGAGATGGCCGGCTACGAGAAGCAGGGGCGCGAGGCTATCATCAAAAGCATACCCAGCCTGGGCATAATAGAAATGGCCAAGGAGAGCGCAACGCACGCCTTGGTGCCCATGCTGGCACACCTGGGCTACAAGGAAGAGAACATCACAATAACGTTCCGAAAGGAGTTCACCGCCGAGGACCTGCCAATGCTCCTCGACACAAAAGCCACTGAAAATGGGAAACGGTAATAACGGTAAAGTAAGGAAAGGCAACTGGGCATACACGCTGATGAAAAGCATAGGCCGCATGAAGCTCGCCGCCATCGTGGCCATCGTGCTCCTTGCCGTAATCTCGGCTGCATACCTGGTGAAGTCGTGCCACGGCAGCAGCATAACTACAAGCGTAAACGACAAAATCGACATAACGCCCACGCAAGTGGCGGCCATGAAGGAAATCGGCGAATGGGAGTTTCTCTCAATCGAAGACGAGGAGATGGTTGACACGACGAGGAAAGGACTGTTCAGTAGCGACGAGCTAATCCGCATCTACTCGGGCACGCTTCGCCTCGGCATCGACCTCGGCGAGGCCAAGGACGACTGGCTGACGGTGGTCGGCGACACTCTGAAAGTAACGCTGCCAAGGGTGAAGCTGCTCGACGAGGACTTCATCGACGAGGCCAAGACGCAGCCGTTCTTCGAGACAGGCACGTGGAACGACGCCGCGCGCGAAGCCATGTACCGGCGTGCACGCGAAAAGATGAAGCGGCGATGCCTTACGAAAGAGAACATCGAAAGCGCCGAGAACAACGCCACGAAACAGTTTTTCCAGATGTTCAAGGCCATGGGCTTCAAGTATGTTGAGGTAAGGTTTGCACCCACCCCACCCCTCCCAAATGGAGGGGAATGAAAAGGCAGCCCCTCCCAACCTCCCCAAGGGGAGGGGAATGAAAAGGCTAATGTCTTAACTACTTTACTACATAACTCCTTAACTCCTAAAGAAAAAGACTATTGTCTTTAACTACTTAGCGAACGTAGTGAGCGTTCACTTCCTTAACTACTAATGAATGGGAGCTTTGCGGACATTCATTTTAAAATAGTTACCCGGACGCTCAGACCGAGCGTCCCTACACATTGGTGGCAACGTGGCAGAGGATAATAGCGGACATTCATCTAACCTTTTTTGCATATCAAGCCCCTCCCTTCGGGAGGGCTGGGGTGGGTGCCTATTGTTGTGGATGGATGCCTAATTGGCTGGGGTGGGTACATTTCCTTAATTAAATATACAAAACATTCCCGCACCGATGAAAAGCACGCCTACCACGATGTTAATCCACCGCTGCACGGCGTGCATCTTGGCGCGCATGGCGTCAGTTCCGCTTATGCCGTAAGCCACGGCCCACGCCATGAGGACGGTAGGAACCGACGTGGCCAAGGCAAAGACCACGGGCAGGAAATAGCCTCCCGCAGAGCGAGCCGACAGCGGCATGAGCATCCCGAAATACACGATTGCACTCTCGGGGCAAAAAGACAATGCCAACAGCACGCCCAGAGCAAGGCTGCCCCAGAAGCCGCCGAAGCGACGGCCACGCGCCTGAACGTCAGGGCAATGCTCGTGCTTGTGAATGAAACGCTCAAGGATGAAATACAGACCGACGGCTACCAGCACAGGGCCAAGCAGCCTCTCGCCCCACTCAGAAAACCAACGCCCTGCCATCCCGACGGCACCGCTGCCCCTGAACACGGCCAGCAACACCACGCCAAGCAGCGAATAGGCCAATATGCGGCCAAGAGTATAGGCCAAGCCGTTGATGAACACGCGGCGGCGACAGTGCGCATCCTTGGCTATATAGCCCATGGCCGCCACGTTGGCGGCAAGCGGACACGGGTGCAACGCCACGATAAGTCCAAGCAGGAAAGCCGTAAAGACGGGAAAGCCGTTATTATCTATAATACCTTGAACGAAGTCCATATTACCATAAAACATTATTCTGCAAAGTTACTGAAATTCCACGAGACTGTAGACGGGCGTATGTTATTTAAGAAAACTTTACACTTCACCGGCGCATACGCAAGCAGACGGGCGCCTAACGGGCACGCATCAGTAACCGACTGATAATCAACAACTTCCCAATATGTGGCATTTTACGTTACGAAACATGGCATATCATGCCGCAAAATGCCGCAAACCGCAGGCCAAAATGCCACAAACGGCACGATGCCCGGCGAAAGGGCACCAAGCTAACGGGAAAAACGAAAAAAACGGATACTGCAAACCAAGCCTAAGAAAAGTGAAAAAAATTTGGCGCGTAACGATAAAACGATTAATTTTGCAAACAATATTGATTTACCATTTGATGAGTAACGAACCCTTGACGCAGATACTCGCGCAGACAACCGAGAAGTTGTCAAGGCACGAGTCGTTGAAAGAACTGTTCCACCAACACCGAGACGGCGACCCGCTGCCATCGGGCATAGCCCTCAAGGAGATTATCGAGCTGGCCCGCTCGATACTGTTCCCGGGTTTCTACGGCAAGTCAACGGTAAACCAGACCACCCTGAAATACCATATTGGCGTAAACGTCGAAAGGATGCACCAGCTGCTCACGGAGCAGGTGCTGGCCGGCCTGTGCTTCATGGACGCCGAGGGCACGCCCACGGGCATCCCCCTCTACCGCCGCCCGCAGGCCGAGGAGATGGCCGCACGGCTGGTGGAGCGGCTGCCGATGATACGCGACGTGCTCGCCACCGACGTTGAGGCGGCCTACAACGGCGACCCGGCGGCCGAGAGCAAGGGCGAAATAATATCGTGCTACCCCATAATCCGTGCGCTCGTCAACTACCGCATAGCCCACGAGCTGGTGAAGCTCGGCGTGCCGCTCATACCGCGCATCATCACCGAGATGGCCCACTCGGAGACCGGCATAGACATACACCCGGCGGCGGAAATAGGGCACCACTTCACCATTGACCACGGCACGGGCGTCGTGATTGGCGCAACGTGCATCATAGGCAACAACGTCAAGCTGTACCAGGGCGTCACCCTCGGCGCCAAGAGCTTCCCGCTCGACGACAACGGCAACCCCATCAAGGGCATACCCCGCCACCCCATACTGGAAGACAACGTAATAGTCTACTCTAACGCCACCATCCTCGGCCGCATAACCATCGGAAAGGGCTGCGTAGTCGGAGCGAACATCTGGGTGACGGAAGACATGGTGCCGATGTCAAAAAAGGTGAAAAAGTAAAAACACACCCGACAAAACCGCAAATATTATCAACTAAATAAAACCTAAAAAACAAGAACAGCATAAGAGTAAAAAATGAGGACGGCAATAACGGCACGTAAAAAAGGCATGTCCCTTTTTGCATTTTCTTACCGTTTTCACGTTTTTACTTTTACAAAATCGCAAACAAAACGATGGAACAAGAATTCGAACTCATAGCCAAGACGTTCATGGGCCTTGAGCCCGTGTTGGCAAAGGAGCTTACGCAATTAGGTGCAAACAACGTGCAGATAGGGCGCAGGATGGTGTCGTTCACGGGCGACAAGGAGATGATGTACCGCGCCAACTTCAGCCTGCACACAGCCATAAGGGTAATCAAGCCCATAAAGCATTTCAAGGCGCAGTCGGCCGACGACGTGTACGACGAGGTGAAGAAAATCGACTGGAGCCAATACCTTGACCTGAAAAAGAGCTTTGCCGTAGACTCGGTGGTGTTCTCCGAAGAGTTCCGCCACTCAAAGTTCGTGTCTTACAAAGTGAAGGACGCCATCGTTGACCAGTTCCGCGAGAAGACTGGGCAACGCCCCAACATATCCGTGGCCAACCCGGACATACGCCTGAATATGCACATAGCCGAAGACCGCTGCACGCTGTCGCTCGACTCGAGCGGCGAAAGCCTGCACCGCCGCGGCTACAGGCAGGAGTCAGTGGAGGCCCCGCTCAACGAGGTGCTGGCCGCCGGCATGATACTGATGACGGGATGGCAGGGCGACACGGACTTCATTGACCCGATGTGTGGCTCCGGCACGCTGCTCGTCGAAGCCGCGCTCATAGCCCGCAACATAGCCCCGGGAGTGTTCCGCAAGGGATACGCCTTCGAGAAATGGCCCGATTTCGACGCCGACCTGTTCGACCGCATCTACAACGACGACTCGCAGGAACGCGAGTTCACCCACCACATATACGGCTACGACATTGACATGAAGGCCGTGCAGAAAGCCAACCTGAACGTGCGCGCAGCCGGACTGACAAAGGACATCAGCGTGGAGCTGGCCGACTTCAAGGACTTCAAGCAGCCCAACGATAAAGCCATCATGGTGACCAACCCGCCATACGGCGAACGCATATCCACCCCTGACCTGCTCGGCACTTACCGCATGATAGGCGAGACGCTCAAGCACAACTTCAAGAACAACGATGCTTGGGTGCTGAGCTACCGCGAGGAGTGCTTCGACCAAATAGGCCTGAAGCCGTCGATAAAAATCCCGCTCTACAACGGTTCGCTTGAATGCGAGTTCCGTAAGTACCAGATTTTCGAGGGCAAGTTGAGCGACTTCCGCGGCGCCGGCAACATCCTCAAGACCGACGAGGAGAAGAAGGCAATGGCCGAGAAGCACCGCTTCAAGGAGAACCGCGAGTTCAAGAAGCGTCTCGACGAAACCGAGGACAACGAGGAAGGCGACATACGCACGTTCAAGTTCCATAAGTTCGAGCTTGGCAACCGTGGCTCGCGCGACCGCGAACGCCGCAGGGACGACCGCGACAGGCGCGACTTTGACCGCAGGCGCCGTGACGACAACGACCGTGGCGAACGCGGTTACGGCCGTGGCCGACGCGATTTTGACGACCGTGGAAGCCGGACAGACCGCCGCGGAGGACGCGACTTCAAGGGAAGCAGGGACAGGAAAGATTACGGCAAGAAAGGCAGAAGATATGACGAGTAAAACAAGTAATGGCATATTACAACGCACCAAGATATGCGTCTTGGTTGTGTTGGCAATGTTCACAGGCATGACGGCATACGCACAAAACCGCAAGTTCACGCTCGAAGGCCTAAACTTCGGCGGCAACAACTACCACAACATGGTGCCGAAAAACAAGTACCTGACGTGGTGGGGCGACCAACTTGTGCGCCTCGACGTCGAGGAATGCTACACCGTAGACAAGAAAACAGGCAAGGAAAAACCGCTGTTCACGCTCGACGACATCAACAAATGGGCCGGAACAAAGGGCGAGGACGACAAAATCCGCCACTTGCTTTATGCCACCTTCCCCTATCCTGACGAGCCTTTGGTGCTCATCAGGCGCAAGGGCGAGCGGCTGCTCATCGACTTCAAGGCAAAGAAAACGACCTGGAGGCAAACCGCAGAAGGTGAGACGCACGCAGAGTGGAACCCCCGTTCGCGTGCCGTTGCCTTCGTAAAGGACGACAACCTGTACGTAACCGATGCCGAGGGGAAGACACGCCAACTGACAACCGACGGAAGACACGACATCGTTTACGGGCAAAGCGTCCATCGCGACGAGTTCGGCATATACAAAGGCACGTTCTGGAGTCCAGACGGACAGAGGCTCGCCTTTTACCGAATGGACCAAAGCATGGTGCCCGACTATCCACTGGTTGACGTTGACACACGCATCGCCACCCTGCAACCTACCAAATATCCAATGGCCGGAGAGGCGAGCCACAAGGTCACAGTGGGCGTATATGACCTGAAAACAGGGAAAACAATATACCTGCAAGCTGGCGACCCAACCGACCGTTATTTCACGAACATCGCATGGAGCCCCACAGGAAAGACGGTCTACATGATAGAGCTTAACCGCGACCAGACCGACATGGAGCTTGTAAGCTACGACGCAACGACAGGCGAAAAGCTGTCAACTCTATATAAAGAGCATGACGACAAGTACGTACATCCCGTCAACCCAATCACCTTCCTGCCGTGGGATGCAGACAAGTTCATCCTGCAAAGCGAGAAAGACGGCTACAACCACCTGTACCTCTTCAACACGAAAGGCGAGCAGCTGAAGCAAATAACAAGTGGCAAATGGGTCGTACTCGACCTCATCGGCTTCACTTCAAAGCCGGAGGAAGTGCTCATCCTGTCTACCGAATGCAGCCCGATACAGAACAACATCTATAAAGTAAACATCACGACAGGCAAGCGAACCTTGCTTGACAACGGTCGCGGATGCCACGCCAACACGTATGGTGGCGGCGGTCATCGCTACCCGATGCTTTCGTCTTCAGGCCGATATGCCTTCGATAAATACACAGAACCTGACGTTCCGCGCAACATCGACATCATAGACGTGGAAAAAGAGAGGAGCGTTAACTACTTCAAGGCTGACGACCCATGGGTCGGATACGACGTGCCCGAATACTCTTGCGGCACACTAAAGGCAGCCGACGGCACGACGGACTTGTACTACCGTATGGTGAAACCCGTAAACTTCGACCCTAACAAGAAATATCCTACGGTGGTTTACGTTTACGGAGGCCCTGGCGTCCGCAACGTAGAGGCAAGCTGGCACTATGCAAGCCGCAGCTGGGAGACGTACATGGCACAGAAGGGTTACCTTCTGTTCATCCTCGACAACCGCGGCTCGTGCGACCGTGGACGCGACTTTGAGCAGGCAACGTTCCGCCACCTCGGTGTAGAAGAGATGAAAGACCAGCTCAAGGGCGTTGAATACTTGAAGTCCCTGGCCTATGTTGACACCACGAGAATGGGCGTACACGGCTGGAGCTTCGGAGGTTTCATGACCACATCCCTCATGACCACCTACCCCGACGTGTTCAAGGTAGGTGTTGCCGGGGGACCGGTAATCGACTGGAAGTGGTACGAAGTGATGTACGGGGAGCGCTACATGGATACACCTCAGACAAACCCGGAAGGCTATGCGGAGACAAGCCTCATAAACAAAGCCAAGAACCTGAAGGGCAAACTGCAGATAATCATAGGCACGGACGACCCGACTGTAGTGCCGCAACACGCCCTTGCGTTCATCAAGAAATGCAACGAAGTCGGCACACAGCCTGACTTCTACGTATATCCCGGTGAAGGACACAACATGATGGGACACCAAAGCGTACACCTGCATGAAAGGATTACGCAGTATTTCGAAGATTACTTGAAATAAAAAAGAATAACATTACACCTATGAAAATACTTTTATTAGGCAGCGGAGGACGCGAACACGCCTTGGCATGGAAGATAGCACAAAGCCCGAAAGTCAGCAAACTGTACATAGCCCCGGGCAATGCCGGCACGGCAAACGTAGGCGAAAATGTAGACATAAAGGCTGACGACTTCAACAAGTTGAAAGACTTTGCCGTGGAAAACGGCATCGACATGGTAGTAGTCGGCCCCGAAGACCCACTGGTAAAAGGCATATACGACGACTTCAAGAACGACTCGCGGACGTCAGGAATACCCGTAATCGGCCCGTCGAAACTCGGTGCGCAGCTTGAAGGCTCAAAGGACTTCGCCAAAGGGTTCATGCAAAGGCACAACATACCGACCGCAAAATACAAGACATTCAACGGTACGACGCTCAACGAGGGATTGCGCTTTCTCGAAACACTGCAGCCTCCTTACGTGCTGAAGGCCGACGGCTTATGCGCCGGTAAGGGCGTGCTCATCGTGCCAACGCTTGACGAAGCGAAGAAAGAACTGCGCGATATGCTCGGCGGTATGTTCGGAAACGCATCGGCAAACGTAGTCATCGAGGAATTCCTTAGCGGCATTGAGTGCTCCGTGTTCGTGCTGACCGACGGCAAACACTACAAGATTTTGCCGGAAGCCAAGGACTACAAGCGTATCGGCGAGGGAGACACTGGCCTCAACACCGGCGGCATGGGCAGCGTGACTCCCGTGCCTTTCGCCACCAAAGAGTGGATGCAGAAGGTGGAAGACCGCATAATCCGCCCCACTGTTGAAGGACTTGCCGAGGAAGGACTTGACTACAAGGGGTTCATCTTCTTCGGTCTCATCAACGTAGGAGGCGACCCTATGGTCATAGAATACAACTGCCGTATGGGCGACCCTGAAACTGAAAGCGTGATGCTCCGCCTCAAAAGCGACATCGTTGACCTGTTCGAGGGCGTAGCCGAAGGTAATCTCGACAAGCGCGAGATAGAGTTCGACCCACGTGCGGCCGTCTGCGTGATGCTCGTCAGCGGCGGTTATCCCGAAAAATACGCCAAGGGATACCCCATCACCGGCATCGACGACGTTGAGGGCAGCATCGTATTCCATTCCGGCACGGCAATGAAAGACGGCCACGTGGTCACGGCCGGAGGGCGCGTCATAGCCGTAAGCTCATACGGGAAAGACAAAGACGAAGCCTTGGCAAAGTCGTTTGCCGAAGCACAAAAAATCAAGTTCACCGACAAATATTTCCGTAGCGACATAGGAAAAGACCTTTGACAATTCATAATCCATGATGCATAATTCATAATTGGGCTGCGCATTACGGCACAAAAACAGCCTTTTCAAATTATGAATTATGCATTATGAATTGTTAATTATGAATTAAAAAGAAGTGAAACGATTACAGAACAGGATAGCTGAAAGCCGTCTTGCGCTACCCCTGACGGCAATTTACGCCATCGCGGCGTGGGCAATGATGTGCGCCCTGAATTGCAGGAAGCCCGCAGAGCTTGTGCTTTTTGCCGTTTCGGCCTACCTCATGGCCGAGCTTAACAACCGCAACGCGCTTATCCGAATATACAGCCGCATGGTGTCATGCTCGTTCCTCGTGCTTGGCACAATGGCGGCACCTGCCACGGGAAGCCTTGACGTGCTGGCCGTCCAGTTATGTTTCATAGCCGCCTACCTGCTGCTTTTCTCGGCATACCAAGACAAGCGCGCGCAGGGCAAGATGTGCCACGCCTTCATGTTCATAGGCGCGGCAAGCCTAATCTATCCCCAGTCGTTGTTCTTTGTGCCCATACTATGGGTGCTCATCGGCACAAACCTGATGGCCTTCAGTTGGCGAAACTTCTGGTCGTCGGTCATCGGACTGACCGTGCCATACTGGTTTGCCGGAGGCTATTGCGCCATGACCGGCGACCTCAGCATCATAGAGCCGCACCTCACCCTCCGCTTCTGGGAGGTAAGCGCATACGGCAGCGACGTCACCATGGGCACAGCCCTGGCCTTCGGCCTTACGCTGCTTGCGACCGCCATAGGCACCGTCCACTTCCTGCGCAACAGCTACAAGGACAAAATCCGCACACGCATGACTTACGAAATGCTCATCACGCTGGCCGCCTTCACCGCCGCGCTGGCCGTGCTGCAACCCACCTACGGCGCACAGCTGACAGGCATACTCATGGTCAACGCATCCGTCCTTGTGGCACATTTTTTTGCACTTACAAGCACGAAGCTCACCAACGCTACATTCATCATGCTCACGACGCTCGCGCTTGCGGCCACGGCGTTTAACGTATTGACCTGCACCCCCGTGCCCAACAACCTGTCACCATGGAGTCTCTGATAACATTGCTTACCAGCTACGGCTACGTCGGGATGCTCATTTCGGCATTCCTCGCCGGCAGCATATTTCCGCTTAGCAGCGAAATAGTAATGCTTGGGCTCATGGCCGCGGGACTTGACCCTTGGACGCTGGTAGCCTACGGCACCGTAGGCAACGCCCTCGGCAGTATGTTCAACTACTGGATAGGTTCGCTTGGCCGCATCGACTGGATAGAGAAATACCTCCACGTAAAGAAGAAAGAGCTTGACCGTGCACAGCGTTTCCTTGCAGGGCGCGGCGCATGGATGGGCTTCTTCGCCTTCCTGCCCGTCATCGGCGAGGGCATCACCATCGTACTCGGCCTGATGCGCGCCAACGTCGTGCTCACGGCCGTAAGCGTAACCATAGGCAAGTTTGCCCGCTACGCCCTACTCGCCCTTGGCGTAGAGATTTTCGTTTAATCAACTTATTAACGTTAGTTCGGTATAAGCAACCAACCTTTGCCGTACTATGGGCGGAGCAATGACGGGACGGCACACGCCTTTTTCCACAAAAAAACGCCATCAAAAGCGCCTTCGCGCACAAAGAACAAACGCCCGTTGCCACGCAAAATTGCGCCAACGGCCAACTTCCTGGCAATCAGGCATATACTAAAAGGGCAACTTTCATGCAGCAAAAAGTATCCTTTTACCGTACAATATGCGTCCTTTTACACAGCAAAAAGACACGTATCATAAAAACCGAACGGGGAAAGTATAAAATACTTAAACATTAACACAAATTAAACGGCAAAGGCATCTTTTATCCTCTATTGCTTGAACATAATGTGTACCTTTGCTTTACAAACCAAATAACAAAATACAGTAATAATGAAGAACTTTGGTTTAACCACATTACTAATCACATTGGTTGGTATGCTTACCGTATGTTCATGCGACAACAAAAACGGCGGGTTGTATTATATGGAAGTAACTGTTCCGACGAAAAACGTCATGTCGTTTGATATGCAAAACGGTGGCAAGGACACAATAAAAGTAAAAAACGACAGTACGCTACAAATTTGCGGCATAGAAATATACGCCACCGACAAAACCGGCAGTGGCGAATACCTTTATAATGCAAATCTTTTCAATGATGAACAGCCTACGACACTGGAAAAAGACGGCGAAACGTTCGGCACGATAGTATACGACAAAGATGGAAGCGTGAACAAAATCACCATTGCAGAATACGAAATATCAAAGGTGACGGATAAAGAGGGAACATTCAGAAACGAATACGCCGTCTACGTAAAACCGTCAGCAACGACCCGCAAATACAGGTTAATCATAAGCGTTTACTGCACAACACCGGAACATGAAATGAAGGCTTCCCCTGCAAGGATAACGATTGAATAAACCGCAACATTTCGGTTTGCCATTATTCGAGCCGCGTAAAAGAGCCGCGCATAAAAGAATATGCGTGGCTCTTTTACGTTAAAATATAATAAACCTACCGCTGCACGGCGCAAAGTTTGTATCTTTGCAACGCTTTATGGCGTTTTATTTGCTGACAATAAAAATTATACCTAATTATAAATGAAGCGATTTAAGTTGGTTGACAATATCTTGGGCTGGCTTGCCTTTTTGATAGCCGCCATAGTATATTGCAGCACCGTTGAGCCGACAGCCAGCTTTTGGGACTGTCCTGAATTTATCACCACAGGTTACAAGCTCGAAATAGGCCACCCGCCTGGAGCACCGTTCTTCATGCTGACGGCCAACCTGTTCTCGCAGTTCGCCAGCGACCCGTCGCAGGTGGCGCTCATGGTCAACATGATGAGCGCGCTGCTTAGCGCAACGTGCATACTGTTCCTGTTCTGGACAATCACCCACCTTACGCGCAAACTCATACTGAAGGACTGGGACGCGATGACCACCGCCAAGCTCATTGCCATAGAGGCGAGCGGCATGGTGGGCGCACTCATCTACACATTCAGCGACACTTTCTGGTTCAGCGCAGTTGAGGGCGAGGTTTATGCCTATTCTTCGGCGTTCACGGCCGTGGTGTTCTGGCTCATACTTAAATGGGAAGACCATGCCGACGAGCCGCACAGCGACCGCTGGCTGGTGCTCATCATGTACATGACGGGCCTCAGCATAGGCGTCCACCTGCTCAACCTGCTGTGCGTGCCGGCCATCGTGCTTGTGTTCTACTACCGCAAGTTCCCCAACGCCAACCTAAAAGGCTCGCTCATAGCGCTGGTAATCTCGTTCGTGCTCGTTGCCGCTATCCTCTACGGCGTGGTGCCGGGCATCATCACGGTTGGCGGCTGGTTCGAGCTGTTCTTCGTCAACACGCTGGGCTGCCCGTTCAACACGGGTGTCATAATATACATCATCCTGCTCGTTGCCACGGTAATCTGGGCCATACGCGAGAGCTACATCGAGAGGAACTTCAAGCGCAGCAACCTCTCGTTCGTCCTTGCCGTGGGTATGCTCGGCGTACCGTTCTACGGCTACGGATGGTCAGCCTTCTTCATCGGCGTTGTCGTGCTGGCCGCTCTTTGGTTCGTGGTCAGCCGCATCAGGAACAAGAAGCCGCTCGTAAGCGCACGCATCAAGAACACAACGCTGCTGTGTATGCTGATGCTGATGATAGGCTACTCAACTTACGCCGTTATCGTTATCCGCTCGTCGGCCAACCCGACTATGGACCAGAACTCGCCAGAGGACATATTCACCCTCGGCAGCTACCTCAGCCGCGACCAGTATGGCGACAACCCGCTGGTGTACGGCGAGGCTTACACTTCGCAGGTTAAGCTGGACATTGAGGACGGTATGTGCAAGCCGCACATCGACTACGGCGCACCCGTATACCAGCGCAAGGAGAAGGCTTCGCCCGACGAGAAGGACTCATACTTCATCGTCAGCCGCAAGCGCGACTACGCCTACGCGCAGAATATGCTGTTCCCGCGTATGTGGAGCTCGGACCACGCCGATGCTTACGAGAGCTGGATGGGCGGCGTAGAGGGCACGCAGGTGCCATACGACCGTTGCGGCGAACCCATCATGGTAAAGATGCCGACGATGCTGGAGAACCTTCGCTTCTTCCTGTCGTACCAGTGCAACTTCATGTATTGGCGCTACTTCATGTGGAACTTCGCAGGAAGGCAGAACGACATACAGGGCAACGGAGAGCTGGAGCATGGCAACTGGCTCACGGGTATATCGTTTATCGACAACCTAAGGCTGGGCGACCAAAGCAAACTGCCTGACGACTTGAAGCAGAACAAGGGGCACAACGTGTTCTATTGCCTACCTCTGTTGCTCGGCCTCATAGGCCTTTTCTGGCAGGCTTACCGCGGACAGCGCGGCATAAGGCAGTTCTGGGTGGTGTTCTTCCTGTTCTTCATGACGGGACTTGCTATCGTGCTCTACCTCAACCAGACGCCTATGCAGCCTCGCGAGCGTGACTATGCCTACGCAGGTTCGTTCTACGCATTTGCCATCTGGTGCGGCATCGGCGTGGCAGCAATCATCGACCTGCTGAAGAAATACGCCAAGCTCAACGGTACGGCCGTAGCCGCCGTGGTTTCAATCCTGTGCTTGCTCGTGCCAATACAGATGGCAAGCCAGACTTGGGACGACCATGACCGCAGCGGACGCTACGTCTGCCGCGACTTCGGACAAAACTACCTGATGTCTCTCCAAGACAAGGGCAACCCAATAATCTTCACCAATGGCGACAACGACACATTCCCGTTGTGGTATAACCAGGAAGTTGAAGGCGTAAGGACTGACGCCCGCGTTTGCAACTTAAGCTACCTGCGGACCGACTGGTACATAGACCAGATGTGCCGTGACGCTTACGACTCGCCCGCAGTGCCTATCAGTTGGCCCCGACTTGACTACTGTTCAGGCACCAACGAATACGTGGAAGTGCTGCCGCAGGGCAAGAGCCAAATCCTCGAATACTACAAGACCAACCCCGAGGAGGCCAAGGCATCGTTCGGCGACGAGCCGTTCGAGGTGAAGAACATCATGAAATACTGGGTACGCTCTGACAACCCGGACTTCCATTTCATACCAACCGACACACTCTACATAACAATCGACAAGGAAGCCGTAAAGCGAAGCGGCATGATGATGGCTGCCGATAGCATACCTGACCGCATGGTCATCTCGCTGAAAGGCAAGAACGCGCTCTACAAAGGCGACCTGATGATGCTCGAAATGCTTGCCAACTGCAACTGGACACGTCCGCTTTACGTTGCAACGACAGTAGGTTCGGAGAACTACATGAACCTCGGCGACAACTTCGTACAGGAAGGACTGGCCAACCGCATCACGCCGTTCACCACCAACATGGCCGGTGCAAGCAACTTTGACACGGAGCGTGTCTACACCAACATGATGACACGCTTCAAGTATGGCGGCATTGACAAGAAGGGCATATACCTTGACGAGACCGTCATGAGGATGTGCTACACCCACCGTCGCTTGTTCGCACAGCTTGCCCTTCACCTCATAGCCGAGGGCAAAACGGACAAGGCTGCCAAGACTCTCGCCTATGCCGAGAAGGTGATACCTGCCTACAACGTGCCGCTGAATTATATGAGCGGCGGACTTGACATTGCAAAAGCCTACGCATTGCTTGGAAGCAAGGGCGACAGCAAGGCCAGGACAAAAGCCTCAGAAATAACAAGACAGGTATTCAACAACGCCCACCAATACATGATTTGGTACAACTCGTTGACCGGCAGCCGCTTCACGCAAGCACAGCAAGACTGCATGATGAACATCTACATCATGAGTATGTGCATCGACAACGCTGCACTGTTCGACGAAGCGCTTGCAAAAAAACTTGAACAACAGTTCAATGTGGACATAAAGACATACCAAAGCAAGGGCGGAACCCTGCCGCAATGACATTCAAGAAGCCAGGAGGAAAGTAGTAAAAGGCAAGACAAGCAATACGAAACTGCCCTATCCTACGTTCCTCCTGGCTTGATTAAACCCAAAAGACAACAAGGAAGAAAAGGCTTCAAGCAACACTCTTCTTCAAACATCCTTCATCACTTAGAAAGACAATGATTATCGAACAGCCCGCCATCTGGTTACGTTGGCTATATCCAAGGGCAACATGGCGCATGGACAAGAACGTCAAGGCTGTTTACCTTACGTTTGACGACGGCCCTATACCTGAATCCACACCGTTCATACTCGACACTCTCGCAGCCTACGATGCCCATGCCACGTTCTTCATGGTTGGCGACAACGTAAGGAAGCACCCCGAACT
Source organism: uncultured Prevotella sp. (assembly GCA_944319815.1). Classification (GTDB taxonomy): domain Bacteria; phylum Bacteroidota; class Bacteroidia; order Bacteroidales; family Bacteroidaceae; genus Prevotella. Next base: position 43,821 of record CALUEX010000008.1, read on the forward strand.
ATTCAGGCAGATTGTCGCAGCCGGCCACCAGGTAGGCAACCACACCTTCAACCATTGGGGCGGTTTCAAACATACGACAAAAGCATATAGCGAGAACGCAGAGAAGGCCAACCAACTAATCAGGGCACACCTTTTCCGCCCGCCGCACGGCTGGATGAGGATAGACCAGTACATCTGGCTCGGCAGGAAGTACCGAATCGTGATGTGGGACCTCGTAACACGCGACTACAGCAAATGGCTTACGGCCGAAGACGTATTGCGCAACGTAAAGAAGTACACGCGGAACGGCTCAATAATAACATTCCACGACTCATTAAAAAGCATCGACAAGTTGCGCTACGCCTTGCCCGAAGCACTAAAATGGCTGAAAGAACAGGGATATGAATTCAAGACTTTCGAGTAAACAAGTCAAAGCCGAGGCCTCAGCCCTCGGCTTTTTCGCTTGCGGCATAGCAAAAGCCGCACCTGTAAACAATAGCCACGCCAAGGCTTTTTGCCGTTGGCTTGCCGAAGGGGGACAAGCCGGAATGGAATATATGTCACGCAACACTGACAAGCGCCTTGACCCGAACGCGCTCATGCCAGGACTAAAGAGCATAGTAAGTGTTGCGCTCAACTATGCCCCGGCAGTGCGTTTGCCTGAAGGAGAACTGCAATTCGCGGCTTATGCACTCGGCAAAGACTATCACGACATCGTAAAAGAGCGCCTGCACCTGCTCGCCTCGCGTCTCGGCATAACGGCCTACCGGGCATTCTGCGACACTGCTCCCGTGCTTGAGCGCTACTGGGCCGAGCAAGCCGGCATTGGCTGGATTGGACGCAACCACCAGCTAATCATCCCACACGCCGGCAGTATGTTCTTCCTCGGAGAGCTGTTCGTTGACACTGAGGTTGACCTTTACGACACCCCGATGAAGCAACACTGCGGCTCATGCCATGCCTGCATGGACGCTTGCCCTACAGGAGCGCTTGACTGTAACGACTCTTTTTGCGCCGGCAAATGCCTGTCTTACCTCACCATAGAGCATCGTGGAGACATTCTACCCGCCCTCGCCGAGAAGATGGGCAACATGGTTTACGGCTGCGACCGTTGCCAGGACGCCTGCCCGCACAACCGCTTTGCCACGCCTACGGACGAGCCCCAACTGCATCCTTCGCCCGAACTTATCGCCATGACGCGCGCCGACTGGCAGCAACTGAGCGTCGAGCAATACCGCCGGCTGTTCAAGGGCAGCGCCGTGAAAAGGGCTAAATACGAGGGACTCATGAGGAACATCAACTGCGTAACCAATAATCCGTAACAAAAAAATGATAGGAAAAGACATTGCAATAGCTGCCCTTGTGAGGGCATTCTTCAAATATTACGTCACAGGAGCACTTGAGACACAAACCGGCGTAGACTTACAGGAACGCCTTGAGCCGAAGAACGTAAAGAAAATGATGCTCGACCGCTATGAACGCATATCAACGCTATTCAACCAGGAGGCCTTTTACGCAATATCACGCATGAACTATGAGGCTGACGAAATAGAGCCGCTGCTAAAGGACTTTGCAACGCCCGAGACAACCGACATGGAGCTCGTGCGCTTCGCCTGCCGCACAGACGAAATGTACCAGACAATGGTAGAGGAATACAAGCGCAACTTCATGAACCTGCTTGCCGGGCACATCGAGACTCAAGACGAACACGTAAACTCATACACCCGCAACCCCTCGCTCGGCGAAATCGACATCGAAAAGGCTGAAAGCATCATCAACAGAATGGCAACACGAGCCTACGAGTTAGGCAAGGCCTAACCCGTAAGGAATTAACAATTAAAAATTAACAATTAAAAGCCATTGAACAAGGCGCAAGCATCGTTGTTTAATTCTTAATTGTTAATTTTTAATTCAGGTTTAGCCCATGGCTAAATCACCACTGCCGTGCCGCTGCAAGTAACCATAAGCATCGACCCGTTCTCCCCTATTGTCTCATAGTCAAGGTCTATGCCCACTATGGCATTGGCTCCCATCTGGGCTGCCCGCTCCTCCATTTCACTCATGGCAGACTCCTTGGCCTCGCGCAACACTTTCTCGTAAGTGCCGCTGCGACCGCCGAAGAAGTCGCGCAAACCGGCCATAAAATCCTTCAGCACATTTGCGCCTACGATAGTCTCTCCCGTCACCACGCCCTTATACTCCAAGATGCGGCGACCTTCAATGGTTGGTGTTGTTGATAAAAGCATAATTATATATCTCGTTTTGCAAATCAATCAATAACCGACAGGCAAATTTACTAAAAAATACCGTTCCATAAAACATTAGCCACTAAAATCATCTTCTTATCCCAACGGCTCCGCCGCCATGTCGAGACTGCCGTCGTCCACGGGCTTGTAACGCACGGCGTGGTCTTCCAGGTATATACGGTTAAGCGTAAACGCCAGCGACTGCAGCGTAGCCTCTCGCCTTGCGGGCGCAAGCTCACACTCCCATACGGTAATGCAATGCCAGCCCATCGTGGCGAGCCTTGCCTGTTCCTCCTTGTCGCGCTGCTTGTTCCTGTTTATCTTTTGCGTCCAAAACTCTTGGTTTGTACGCGGAAGATGCCCTTTCTGGCAGTCGTGCCCATGCCAGAAACAGCCGTTGACGAAGATGCAGGTGCGGTATTTGCGGAGCACTATGTCGGGGTGGCCGGGCAGGCGCGGATGGTTTATCCTGTACCTGAAGCCGCGGGCAAACAGGTACTTGCGCACGAGCAGTTCGGGCCGCGTGTTCCTTGAACGTATGGCCGACATTATCTTGCTGCGCTTCTCTTTCGATATTTTCTCCATCTTACGCCTACATTATCCATCGCCAACGTGCCGCCAAGTATGCATCGGGCACGCCAGCCGCAACGGCTCTCCACTGGCACATTGTGGGCCATACGGCCGCTTACCTCTATGCAAATATACTCAATCCGGCAATTATCCGATAGTTCATCCGCGCTGTTTTTAGCCACATATCAATATATTTAACATTGACGGCAGAGCAAGGCCTCCCATCGGGGAGGTTGGGAGGGGGCTGCAAAAAGCCATACCGAACACGGCTATGCCTCGCAAACATTCGTTGAACAGCATCAAGACAAAAACAAAAAAGAAAGGCGGAAAGCCGCAAACAGCCTTCCGCCTTCATGCTATTACAAGGCTAAAGGATAAGCATTCCTACTTATTCCTTCGCTCCTCACTACCCTACTACTTCTCCACTTGTTACTTACCGAACTCGCTTACCACCTTCATGATTTGCTTGCCCAAGGCGTCGGCCTCCTCCATCGTGGCGGCTTCGCTGTACAAGCGGATAATAGGTTCAGTGTTAGACTTACGCAGGTGAACCCACTTGTCGGGGAAATCTATTTTCACTCCGTCTATGTCGTTCACCTGTTGGTCGGCATACATCTGCTTAACCTTGGCAAGTATGGCGTCGATGTCGGTCGTCGGGGTAAGGTCTATGCGGTTCTTCGCGATATAATAGTTGGGGAACGTCGCGCGCAACTCGCTCGCCTTGCATCCCTTTTGCGCCAACGACGAGAGGAACAGGGCTATGCCCACGAGGGCGTCGCGACCATAGTGGCTCTCGGGATATATTACCCCGCCGTTGCCTTCGCCGCCGATTACCGCTCCTACTTCCTTCATCTTCGTGGTAACGTTTACCTCGCCAACGGCCGACGCAGTGTAATGGCCGCCGTGCCGCTCGGTAACGTCGCGCAGCGCGCGCGTGCTGCTGAGGTTGCTCACGGTGTTGCCCGGCGTGTGGCCCAGCACGTAGTCGGCAACCGACACGAGCGTGTACTCCTCTCCGAACATCCGCCCGTCCTCGCAGATGAACGCAAGGCGGTCAACGTCGGGGTCAACCACGATGCCGAGGTCAAAGCCACCGCCGCGCATACGCTCCATTATGCCGCCGAGGTTCTTCTCCAACGGCTCCGGATTATGGGCAAAATCGCCGTCGGGCGTGCCGTTAAGCACATCGTAGCTAACGCCAAGCTCATCCAGCAACTTTGGCAGGATTACCCCGCCGACGCTGTTGATAGCGTCAACGCAAACACGGAAATGAGCCTTGCGCACGGCCTCTACGTCAACCAACTGGAGGCCAAGCACGGCGTCGATGTGCTTGCGGTTGTAAGTGTCGTCACTCGTGTAACGGCCCAGCGCGTCAACGTCGGCATAGTCAAAAGCCTCGCTGTCGGCAATGGCGAGCACCTCGTTACCGTCGTCCTTGCTCAAGAACTCTCCCTCGCTGTTGAGCAGTTTCAGCGCGTTCCACTGGCGCGGGTTATGGCTCGCGGTGATTATTATACCTCCGTCAGCCCCGGCCATGCGCACGGCAAGCTCCGTGGTAGGCGTCGTGGCGAGGCCTATGTCGATAACGTCGAAGCCCGTGCCCATGAGCGTTCCGCACACAACGTTGCGCACCATGTCGCCGGATATTCGTGCGTCACGGCCTACTACAATCTTGCCTGTTGACTTTTCACCGCGGCTCTTGCGTATGAACGTCGCATAAGCCGTCGTAAACTTCACGATGTCAAGCGGGTTGAGCGTGTCGCCGGTATGCCCGCCGATTGTGCCGCGGATACCGGATATTGATTTGATTAATGTCATAAAACGTTATTTAATGGCTAAAAATTAAGAGCCAAAGGTTAAGAAAATACCCTTCAACAATCATCAATCAAAGTATATTTCCTTAACGCTTGGCCCTTAACCGCAGGTTATTGTTATCTTCCCCGTTCGTAAGTAATTGAATAATAGCACGGATAAACGCCTGACGAGGCATACTGGTGTCCCTGTGTGCTCGGCACTATCAGCTTCACCTTGGCTATGGCGTCGTCGGCCGTATGCCTGCTCAAGTTTATATAGCTGAACGGCACAAGCCAGCCTGAAGGCACGGACGTGCTGCCATAATACGTGTACATCAGGCTCGAGGTTTGGTCAAACGACGCGCTGAACGTTCCGTTTGTGTTGGTTACGCTCATCTTTTCAGGGATTGAGGCGAACGCCAACACTTCGTTTGACAGCTGGATTGAGTCGGTAAGCAGGTTGCGCTCGGTAAAGCGGCAAAGCACGGTGGTGGTCTCGCCGTTCTCTATCGGTGAGCCATGTCCTTCCCTGACAATCTGCATATACACACCACTGTTCTGCATAAGGACAAACTCGTTGTTTTCCAAATTTGTTGTATAATCTTGCTCCCTGAACTGGTCTTCGTCGATTACGGTGATTGACGAATCACGCAAGAACTGGCTTATGGCTGAATTTTCACGGTCTCTCTGCTCTGCGTAAGTCTCCGTATCGTCACAACTTGAAACAATGACGAGACTTAGCAACGGCATAATGGCGAGAAGTATTTTCTTCATTATAGTCAAATGTATAATAAAACAACGGGCGCAAAATTACAAAAAATGTCGTAATTATCAACCTGGCACTATCTTAATTATGCTTTTTTATAATAAAAACTGATACCATAACAAGCATTCGCAACCATACACTGCCACATATCACAATCGAACCTAAACAATATTCAGTAAACGAAAGGCGGTTTACCGAATATCGGTAAACCGCCTTCCAGACAGTTGCGGAGGCAGGACTCGAACTTGCGACCTCCAGGTTATGAGCCTGGCGAGCTACCAACTGCTCCACTCCGCGATGTTAATAATTCATTTGCGCCTCATTCCTGATTTGCGAGTGCAAAGGTACTACTTAATGGCGAGATATGCAAATTTTGATGAAACTTTTTTGGCAAAAACGCTTAAAATCATGTAAAACACGTGCTTTTTTCGGTACATATCCTAATATATATACCCCATTGGCGGAAATATTTTAAGCGGAATGGCGGCAGTTACAGTTTCAAATGGTGTCCTTCCAGCCTGTAAGATATAGCCTTTCGTCTCCTGAAAGATACCATCTTGCATCATAAAAGGACGCCTTTTGCTGGCTTGACGAAAGCAAACAAAAACCGTAACCAAAAGCCCTTGAAATGCGATAAACCGTAAGTGGCTGCAGCAAGAGGGGCAAAAATAATCCCGCCAGCAGGTATGTATAACGCGAAATCAAGGCCAAGACCAACCTGCAATGCCTCAACCCTACATGAAAAGGACAAACGCAAAAGTGTAAAAACACATCAATAAAAACAATTTGTAAAAATGATTAACACCCAAATATTTTGCCGTATCAAATAAAATTGATATTTTTGCACACGTCAAACCGAATGTGCAAAACGTAAGACTGGAGGAATATACCATTATGTCCATATCCAAGACAAGGCAAAAATTAGTAGACGTGGCAAGGCAGCTTTTCGCAAAAAACGGCCTTGAAAACACGACGATGAACGACATCGCGCGCTCGTCGGGCAAAGGACGGAGAACTCTTTACACATATTTCAAGAGCAAGGAGGACGTTTATTATGCCGTCATAGAGTCTGAGCTGGAAAGGCTCTCCGACAAGATGGACGAGGTTGCGGCGAAAAAAATCCGCCCGCAAGACAAGATTATCGAGCTAATCTACACCCACCTGAACATGATTAAGGAGACCGTGATGCGTAACGGCAACCTGCGCGCGGCTTTTTTCAGGAATATATGGATGGTGGAAAAAGTGCGCAAGAACTTCGACGAGGACGAGATTGAGTTGTTCCGCAAGGTGTATGCCGACGGGAAAGCCGACGGGGAGTTTGACATCGACAACGTCGAATTAGTGGCAGACATAACCCACTATTGCATAAAAGGGCTCGAGGTTCCATTCATCTGCGGAAGGCTCGGGCACGGAATGACGCCCGAAGCCAGCAAGCCGCTCGTGGCAAAAGTGGTTTATGGCGCATTAGGAAAGTCGATAACAAAATGACGCCAACACCGGGCATCAACATAATTAATTCTTTACCTATTAATATATACCGAAAAGTTCAATCAAAATAAACAACAAACAAAAATGGGATTATTATCAGGAAAAACCGCTCTCATCACAGGAGCGGCACGCGGTATCGGAAAAGCTATCGCACTAAAGTTCGCTGAAGAAGGCGCAAACATAGCCTTCACAGACCTCGTAATAGACGAGAACGGCAAGGCCACAGAGGCTGAAATAGCCGCAAAAGGCGTAAAGGCAAAAGGCTACGCAAGCAACGCGGCCGACTTTGCACAGACAGCAGAGGTAGTGAACCAGGTAAAAGAAGACTTCGGCTCAATAGACATCCTCGTCAACAACGCAGGTATCACTAAAGACGGGCTCATGATGCGCATGACCGAGGCACAATGGGATGCCGTAATAGCAGTAAACTTGAAGTCGGCTTTCAACTTCATCCATGCCTGCACACCTATCATGATGCGCCAGAAGAGCGGAAGCATCATCAACATGGCTTCCGTAGTAGGCGTACACGGCAATGCCGGGCAATGCAACTATGCAGCGTCAAAAGCCGGGCTCATAGCACTTGCGAAGAGCATAGGACAGGAAATCGGTTCACGCGGCATTCGCGCTAACGCAATCGCTCCCGGATTTATCGAGACTGCAATGACACAGGCACTTCCTGACAACATCCGCAAAGAGTGGATACAGAAAATACCGTTGCGCCGTGCAGGACAAGTGGAAGACATTGCGAACGTAGCAACATTCTTGGCTTCAGACCTGTCTTCGTATGTAACGGGCCAGGTCATCCAGGTTGACGGCGGAATGAATATGTAACATCCTAACACAAGGGCTAAGGATTAAGAGTTAAGAAAGCGTGCCTGCCTTTAATTGGTAAAAGCATATTTTCTTAACTCTTAATTCTTGACTCTTAACTTCAAGACCAATCTACAATGAATGTCGTTTACGAAGACAACCACATCATCATCGTAAGCAAACGCAGCGGAGAGATAGTGCAAGGCGACAAGACCGGCGACCGAACACTTGCCGACGACGTGAAGGCATACATAAAAGAGAAGTATGCCAAGCCCGGCAACGTATTCCTCGGCGTTGCCCACCGCCTCGACCGCCCCGTGTGGGGACTCGTCGTGTTCGCAAGGACATCAAAGGCCCTTGCACGCCTTAACGATATGTTCCGCAACGGGGAAGTGAGCAAGACCTACTGGGCCATCTGCCAAAACACGCCGGAACAGCCCGAAGCCACCCTCACCCACTGGCTGACGCGCAACGAAAAGCAAAACAAGAGCTATGCACACGACAGGGAAGTGCCCGGCTCAAAAAAGGCCGTATTGCACTATAAGGTAATAGGCCATTCGGAAAGATACACGCTTGTCGAGGTTGAACTGATGACCGGTCGCCACCACCAGATACGCTGCCAACTGGCAAAGATAGGCTGCCCCATCAAAGGCGACCTGAAATACGGAGCGAAGCGGAGCAATCCTGACGGCAGTATATCGCTGCTGGCGCGTAAGGTTGAGTTCATCCATCCCGTATCAAAAGAGCGAATAAGCATCGAAAGCGAAGTGCCCGACGACAGGCTTTGGCACGAAATATCGCATGAATAAAAACACGGCCTGACCGTTATCGCCATTTGTGTTCTTAATGATAACGGGGCAATAGCCGACATCCAAAGACATGAAAGGCGCAACGCCTGACCTCCAGCCCGGCCCTCGTTACGCGCGCCACGCGAATTACGGCCTGCTTATCGCCAATCCGTAACAAAAAGTGCCGTGTTTGCTTACAATGCAAAATGCCACATCCTGCAATGCGATTGATGGCCTTTCACACCCTAAAACACGGCATATCACGATGCCACAGACGGCCTTTTGCAAACAGGAGGGGGCGTGCCGGGCATGAATACGCCTACACGTCCGGCCTCAAAAAATCCGCATCGTGCCTTTTTTGTCATCAAAACGTTTCTCTTTTTCCGAAATAATTACTTACTTTGCACATAGGTACCACAAACAAACGTTATCCGTGCAGAAGAAGAAAATCCTGAAATGGTCGGCCGGCATAATACTGACCCCCATTTTATTGTTCATCATATTAGCCGTGCTGCTTTACATCCCGCCCGTGCAAAACTGGCTCGTGAAGCAAGTGGTAAGCCATGCATCGAAACAGACAGGCATGGAAATATCCGTAGAACGGGTAAAGCTGGTGTTCCCGCTCGACCTCGGCGTGGAAGGCTTCAAGATGCTCCGGCAGAACGACTCACTGCCACAGGTCAAGGACACCATAGCCGACGTAGGGCAGCTCGTGGTCAGCATCCAGCTGTGGCCGCTATTTAATAATAAGGTGGAGGTGGACGCCCTCGAGTTCAACGACGTCAAGATGAACACGGCCGACTTTGTGCATGAGGCGCGCGTGAAGGGCACCGTCGGGCGCCTTTACCTCCAGAGCCACGGCATCGACCTCAGCAAGGAAAGCGTGAAAATAAACGAAGCCATACTGGCCGACGCCAACGTTAACGTGGAACTGAGCGACACCGTGCCGCCGGACACGTCAACGACAAAGAACAACTGGAAAATATCGTTAGACAAACTCCGCATAACCAACACCGGCGTGACCGTGCATATGCCCGGCGACACGCTGCAAATAGCAGCCCACCTGGGAAAGACGGAGGCAAGAGACGGATACTTCGACCTGTATTCCGGACTTTACAAAATAAGACGATTCGACTGGAAGGAAGGCTCGCTGGCATACGACAACAACTTCGAGACTCACGCCAAAGGGCTCGACGCAAACCACATCGCGCTGTCGGGCGTGACAGTCGGCATAGACTCACTGTACTTCTGTTCCCCCGAACTGAAACTGTCGCTGCGTGAATGCGCATTCAAGGAGAAAAGCGGAATAACCGTGGAACGCCTCACGGGAACGGTAGCCATGGACTCAACCAACATCTACCTGCCTGCCATCGAGCTGCGCACGCCCGACTCCTACCTGTCGGCACGTTTCACCATGGCGCTCAACGCCTTCGACGACGAGCGCCCCGGCAACCTCAAGCTCCATGCCGACGGCGCCATAGGCAAGCAAGACATCATGCGCTTCATCGGCGATATGCCTACAGGCTTCGTCCGCCGCTGGCCTAACCGCCCGTTGAGCATCAAGGCTGCACTGGCCGGCAACATGAAATCAATGAACATCGGGGGCGTGAACATCAAGTTGCCGTCGGCGTTCAACATCAACGCAAGCGGCTCAGCCGGCAACTTGACCGACACCGACAACCTGCGCGCCACAGTAAGGCTGGACGCAAACGCATACGACCTCGGCTTCGTAACAGAGCTGCTTAAAGCACAGGGCACAGCCGTGACGATACCGAGGAACATCGGGCTGAAAGGAAAAGTAAACATCAACGGGAAACGTTACCAAGCCAGCCTGACCGCAAGCGAAGGCGGAGGCAGCATTAAAGCTGACGGATACTTCGACGCCGGCAGGATGAGTTATGACGCAACGCTCACGGCCGACAACGTAAAGACAAGCCACTTCATGCCAGGCAGCGGGCTTGGAGACTTCACGGGCAGCATGACCGTGAAAGGCCGCGGCACAGACTTCATGTCGCCACGCACAAGCCTGACGGCCGAAGCTGGGGTGGAAAAATTCAGCATCGGGCAATACAACCTTGACGGAATAAGCCTCCATGCCAACAAAAAAGGCGTGGCGGCGAACATCAACCTGGACAGCGACAACCCCTTGGTGAAGGGTACGGTAGCGCTGGACGCAAACCTCGGGCGCAAGAAAATCAGTTCAACGTTGACGGCCGACCTGCGCCATGCCGACTGGTACGGGCTGCGTCTCGTAGAGTCGCAACTGTCAACATCGCTGCGCTGCCGCGTTGACCTAAGCACCGACCTAAAGAGCTATCTCGGCGTTAAAGGCATGATTAACGACCTGGCCATCACTGATTCTGGCCACGTCTACCGCCCTGACGACCTGTTTGTTGACGTCCTCACGAGCCTCGACACCACCCACTTCGTAACGGAATGCGGCGACTTCAGGCTCCACTTCAACGGGCGCGGAGGGTACAAGAAAATCCTAAACAGTGCAAACCTGTTCACCCAGGAGCTCTCTACGCAGCTGAAAAACAAGCAAATAGACGTGTCGGAGCTGCGCAAGAAACTGCCATTGGCGCAATTCTACCTGACAACGGGGAAAAATAACCCATTGAGCCGTTTCATCGCAAGGAAAGGCTTTACGTTCCAGGATGCAGACATAGACGTAACGTCGTCGCCATTGGTCGGCCTCAACGGAAACGTGCAACTGCTCGAGTTGCAGAACGCCACGGCAATGCTCGACACCGTAAGGTTCAACATCTCGTCAGACACAACACAATGCACTTACAGCGCACAAGTAAGGAACAACAAGGACAACAAGCAATACGTCTTCAACGCACTGCTCGACGGATACATATTCCAGAAAGGTTCAGGCGCCAACATAAAGTTCTATGATGCCCGCGACAGCCTCGGACTGAAACTTGGCATGGTAGCGTCGATGGAAGAGCACGGCATAAAAGTGCGTATGCTGACGGACGACCCCATCCTCGGATACAAAAAGTTCAAGGTCAACGAAGACAACTACATCTACATGGGAACCGACCGCCGAGTGTCAGCCAAGCTGCAACTGCTGGCCGACGACGGTACGGACGTACACATTTACTCGGACGACAAGAATACCGAAGCGTTGCAAGACCTTACCATCGGAGTAAAGAAGTTCGACTTGGAAAAAGTGCTTTCCATCGTTCCCTATATGCCCGACATAACAGGAATAATGAACGGCGACCTGCACTTAATCCAAAACCCGGAAGACATATTGGTGTCAGGCAATATGTCGGTGGACAAAATGACTTACGAACGCACACGCATGGGCAAGCTCAGCACGGAGTTCGTCTATATGCCGCAAGGCGACGGCACGCACAGCGTTGACGGCATCCTGAGCTGCAACGACAAGCAAGTGGCCCAGCTTAACGGTACCTACAACCCCGCAGGCGAAGGCAAACTCGAAGCCAGCATGAGCATGGAGCGTATGCCCGTGCGCCTGCTCAACGGCTTCATCCCTGACAGGATAATCCGCATGAACGGGTATGCCGACGGCGGGGTGGCCATAAAAGGAACATTAGACAAGCCCCAAGTTAACGGCGAAATAAGGTTCGACTCCTGCTATATGCGCAGTGCGCAATACGGCATACGTATGCGCATGAGCGACACTCCGGTACGCATCGTTGGCAGCAACCTGCTGTTCGAGGACTTCAAGATGTTCGCCAACAACAACAATCCGCTGACACTCAACGGCAACGTAGACTTCTCCGACCTCAATGCTATGCGCATGGACCTACGTATGGTGGCACGCAACTGCCAAATCATAGACTCTAAGGAGAACCGCCGGAGCATAGCTTTCGGCAAGGCTTTCGTCGACTTCTTCGCCACTATGAAAGGGCCTATGGAACATCTTGAAATGCTCGGAAGGCTTGATATCCTTGGTTCTACGGATATGTCTTACATACTACGCGACACACCACTCTCGGCCGACAACCGAATGAACGAGCTGGTGAAGTTCGTCAGTTTTGAAGACACTACGGCCACGGTGGTGGAGCACCAGCCGATGTCGGGCTTCACGATGGACCTCACGATGAACGTAAACCAAGGGGCACACGTGATGTGCTATCTCAACACAGACCACTCCAATTACCTCGACATTATGGGCGGTGGAACCCTAAGGATGCAGTACGACTTGGCTGGCAACATCCGCCTGACCGGTCGCTACACACTCGAAAACGGCGAGATGAAATACTCGTTGCCCGTAATACCACTCAAGACGTTCACCATACAGGACGGCAGCTACATAGAGTTTACCGGAGACCCGATGAACCCGAAGCTGAACATAACCGCAACAGAACGCACAAAAGCCAACGTATCGTCAGGCACTGGCGATGAAGGCGGGCGCACCGTGGAGTTCGATTGCGGCGTGATAATCACCAAGACGCTGTCAGACATGGGACTCGAGTTCACACTAAGCGCCCCGGAAGACATGACGCTGAACACCGAGTTGCAATCGATGAGCGTGGAGCAACGCGGCAAACTTGCCGTCACGATGCTTACGACGGGAATGTATCTTGCCGACGGCAACACCAGCGGTTTCTCCATGAACAACGCCCTAAACTCGTTCCTGCAAAGTGAAATCAACAGCATCACGGGCAACGCCCTTCGCTCGTTAGACCTCAGCTTCGGTATGGATAACTCGACGGACGCAAGCGGAAGCACGCACACTGACTACTCGTTCAAGTTCTCAAAGCGTTTCTGGAACAACAGGATGAAGATTGTAGTCGGCGGAAAAGTGTCCACCGGGCCTGACGTAGCCAACCAAAACGAATCATTCTTCGACAACGTGACGTTCGAATACCGCCTCGGCGACTCGTCAGACAAGTACGTAAAGCTGTATTACGACAACAATGCTTACGACTGGCTCGAGGGCACCGTGCGCGAATACGGAGTCGGTTTCATCTGGAGACGCAGCCTACAGCACTTCAAGGACATATTCAGTTTCGGCAAGAAGAAACGCAAAGATGCTCCAAAGGACAGCACGGACACCAAGAAGCCCGTAGACGCTAACCAGGGAAAAAACAACAAGAAATAAGGCCGAAAGGCATAAAAGGCAATCGAGACAATGACTAAAAAACGACCATACGGCAACGGTGCAGACAGGCAAGGAAGGCAGGGCAAGGCGTTAACGGCTGCGGCCTTGCTCATGATTGGCATCCTGCTGCTCGCTTCATGCTCTACCACAAAGAACCTGCGCGAGGGCGACCAGCTATTCATCGGGTTGACAAAAATAGAATACAACAACGCGGACGAAGACGACAAGAACACCGACCACTACGTCACGACGAAAGAGGAAGTGGAGGCATCGCTCGCCACTGCCCCAAACGGAGCATTGTTCGGCAGCTCGTATTACCGCACGCCGTTCCCTTACGGGCTGTGGATATGGAACGCATTTTCTGGCTCAAAGAACAAGATAGCGCAATGGATAACCAAAACGTTCGGCAAGGCTCCGGTGCTTATGCGGCAGGTCAATCCCGAGCTGCGTGCCTCGGTGGCCCAGTCGGTGCTGCACAACCACGGCTACCTCAACGGCAAGGTTAGCTACAAGGTTGTGCCGCAAAAGAACCCGAAAAAAGCGAAAATCGGCTACACCGTTGACTTCGGGCCGCTTTACACAATCGACTCGCTTGAATACCTTGGCTTCCCGTCCGAGGCTGACAGCCTGATACGCAAGACCATGGACGAAGCCCTGATAGGAAAAGGCTCACCCCTCGACGCCTCGGCCATGGACGCCGAGCGCAACAGGTTGTCAAAAATATTCCGCAACAACGGCTATTACTTCTACCAACCGGGCTTCGCCTCATATCTCGCCGACACGACGGCAGTGCCAGGCAAGGCGCAGCTCAGGCTGCAAATGGCCGACAACCTGCCCGGCATAGCGCTGCGGAAGTGGTATATCGGGAGAATAAACATCGACATACGCAAGCAGTTCATGGAGCAGCTGACCGACTCTTTCAGCCACCGCTACTTCACCGTAAGGTTCAAGGGGAAGCGCCCGCCGATACGTCCGAGAATAATACTTGCCGACCTGAAGCTACGTCCTCGCCAGTTGTTCAGTTACGACAAATACACCGAGTCACTGAACAAAATCAACGGTTCGGGACAGTTCAGTTCGGTAGAGTTCAACTTTACGCCGCGCGACACCACAGGCCTTTGCGACACGCTCGACATCAACCTCTCGTGCACGTTCGGCAAACCATACGACTTCTACATAGAGACCAACTACAAGAATAAAATCAACGGCCGCCACGGCCCGGAGCTTGTGGTCGGCTTCGTGAAGCGCAACGCCTTCCGCGGAGGCGAGAAGCTCGACATCAACCTGCATGGCTCTTACGAATGGGAGCAAGGAGGCAACGTGAACGGGGCAAGCGGCAACATGAACTCTTACGAATACGGAATAGACGCCTCGATAGAGTTTCCGCGCCTGATTGTGCCGTTCCTCAAGCGGCGCCGGTATTTCACCACGCCCTCGACATACGCAAAAGTGTCGATGAACGTGCTCAACCGCCCGGACTACTTCAAGATGCACACCTTCTCGGCAGAGTGGACGTATACGTGGCAACGCTCAATCAAGTGGCGCCACGAGTTCAGTCCGCTAACCCTGCAATACCAGAAGCTCAACCGCACGACGGCCAAGTTCGACTCAATCCTCTACGAAAACCCGTACCTGCAAACCTCGATGCAAAACGTGTTCATACCGAAGATGCACTACACGCTGACCTACAGCTCGGCGGCACACAGCCGCAACCCGCTTGTGTGGGAGACAACCATAACCGAGGCAGGCAACATCCTCACCCTCGGCTATATGGCAGCGGGCAAGAAATGGGGCGAAACCGACAAGGAACTGTTCAAGAACCCCTACGCCCAATTCCTCAAGCTCGAGACCGACATCAGCAAGACATGGGCCGTAGGCGAGAAGTCGCACCTCGTGGCACACGCCAACGCAGGCATCATCTACAGCTACGGCAACAGCCGCACGGCACCCTACAGCGAGCAGTTCTACGTCGGTGGAGCCAACAGCATCAGGGCCTTTGCCGTGCGCAGCATAGGCCCGGGCAGCTATACCACGGACGTTTCGCGCCTTTCATACCTCGACCAGACGGGCGACATAAAGCTGCAGCTAAACCTCGAATACCGTTTCAACCTTTTCGGCGGACTGTACGGGGCGGCGTTCATCGATGCCGGCAACGTCTGGGCACTGCGTGACGACGGCTACCGCCACGGCTCGCAGTTCAAGTTGAAGAACGCACTCAAGGAGATGGCTCTCGGCACAGGCGTCGGCATACGCTACGACCTCGACTTCCTCGTGCTGCGCCTTGACTGGGGCGTAGGCCTGCACGTGCCCTACGAAACGGGCAAGAGCTGCTTCTACAACATACCTAAGTTCAAGGACGGACAGGCACTGCACCTGGCCGTCGGCTACCCGTTCTGACGCAACGGGCGCACCTTTCCGTATAGAGTTGATAATCAGCGACTTTACCATTCGTAGCATTTTACCTCGTAAAAGGGCATCTTTTGGGCGACAAAAGATGCCCTTTTGCATTGCGTTTTGCCGTAAACGGCGGGGCCTCTGGTGCCGACTTGTCTGCCATGGAGCAAATATTTATCATATTAAATGCGACAAACGTGCCCGTTATTGGCAAAAAATATTATATTTGCAAATCATTAGGCTGCACGGCTTTCACGGCCGCGCGCCACACGGCTGAAAAACATATAACGTATTAAAGCATAAAAAACAGGAGATTATGAAACCTACATTGTTACTGCTGGCTGCCGGCATGGGCAGCCGCTACGGCGGACTGAAACAGCTCGACGGACTGGGGCCGAACGGCGAAACGATAATGGATTATTCAATCTACGACGCCATACAGGCCGGCTTCGGGAAGATTGTCTTCATAATACGAAAAGACTTCGAGCAGGATTTCCGCGAGAAAGTGCTCAGCAAATACGAGGGGCACGTACCCCTTGAACTGTGCTTCCAAAGCCTCGACGCGCTGCCCGAGGGCTTCAAGTGTCCTGAGGGCAGGGTGAAACCGTGGGGCACAAACCACGCCGTGATGATGGCAAAGGACGTCGTGAAGGAACCGTTCTGCGTAATCAACTGTGACGACTTCTACAACCGTGACGCCTTCATGGTAATCGGGAAGTTCCTTGCCGACCTGCCCGAAGGCAGCCACGACCGGTACGCCATGGTAGGTTTCCGCGTGGGCAACACGCTCTCGGAGAACGGCACCGTTGCCCGCGGAATATGCTCGAAGGATGCCGACGAGCACTTGACGACCGTCGTTGAGCGCACCGAAATCATGCGCGTTGACGGCCGCGTGAGCTACAAGGACGAGCAGGGACAGTGGGTAGCCGTTGACGACAACACGCCCGTGTCGATGAATATGTGGGGCTTCACGCCTGACTACTTCACCCACAGCGAGGCTTATTTCAAGGAGTTCCTCGCCGACCCGGCCAACATGGCCAACCTGAAGGCGGAGTTCTTCATACCGCTGATGGTCAACAAGCTCATCAACGACGGCACGGCCACGGTGAAAGTGCTCGACACTACGAGCAAATGGTTCGGCGTGACTTACGCCGCCGACCGCCAGGGTGTCGTTGACAAGATACAGAACCTTGTCAACGAAGGCGTTTACCCTGAAAAACTTTGGTGAAAAGCAAACAAGCTATAAGCTGACAGGGCAGGCAAGGAAGCCAGCGCGGATTGCTGCAAGAAAGGCCTCCTTGCCAACTTGTATGCTGACAACACGTCAACTGCAAAACATGAATATCAACCTACTTACCGAGGCGGAAGTTGAGAAACTCCGCCAAATGATTGAGTCTTCGGAAAAAATCACACTGTGCTGCCACCGCAGTCCCGACGGCGATGCCATAGGCTCTATGCTCGGCATGGCCGAATACCTGCGCTCGGTGGGCAAAGTGCCCGTGGCAATAGTGCCCGACGCCTACCCTGATTTCCTGCAATGGCTGCCCGGGACGGAACGCATGGTGCGCTACGACAAGCACAAGGACTTTGCCGACGAGTTGCTTGCCGGGACCGACCTGATGTTCTGCCTCGACTTCAACACCGTGGCGCGCACCGACGAGATGGCGCAGCCCATAACGGCTTCGGCGGCAAAGAAAGTGCTCATTGACCACCACCTGAACCCCGACATGGACGTGGATATGTGCGTGTCGCACCCCGAGGCGTGCAGCACCTGCGAACTCGTGTTCCGCCTTATCTGGCAGCTCGGCGGCTTCGAGACCATGAACAAGAAGTGTGCCGTGCCGCTATACTGCGGCATGATGACGGACACCGGCGGCTTCACTTACAACTCGACAAGGCCTGAAATATACTTCATCATAAGCCAGCTGCTGACCAAGAACATCAACAAGGACAAGATTTACCGTAACGTCTACAATAATTACAGCGAGTGGCGGATGCGCCTTACGGGCTACGTTCTTTACAAGAAAATGGTCGTAATGGCTGAACAAAGGGCCGCATACTTCATCCTCACGCGCAACGACCTTAAAGAATTTCACTACATCAAGGGTGACGCCGAAGGCTTGGTGAATATGCCTTTGCAAATCAAAGGCACGAGGCTGAGCATATCCCTCAGGCAAGACACGGAGAAGGACAACCTCGTATGGGTCAGCCTTCGCTCCGTTGACGACTTTCCATGCAACCGCATGGCCGAGCTTTACTTCAACGGTGGTGGCCACCTTAACGCCTCCGGCGGGCGCCTTGAATGCCCGATTGAAGAGGCTGAAGGCATCGTGCGCAAGGCCATACAGGAGTTTTGCAAGGACAGGTAAACCATAACCAACAGTAATTATGAGCAAAAAGAAGACAAAGAAAAAGGCACAACAGCAGACGTTCCTGTCTCCCGTGAATTATCTCAAGGAAAAGGCGAGGACGCTCGAAATAGGGAAATGCTACATGACCGACGACATCATGGAGATTGGCGAGGGGCAAGTCGTCGTTACGAGGCTGCATAAAAGCGGCAAGACGAGCGTCGCCATCTATATGGTTGACACCTACTGCCTCGGCGTAAAGGACTCGGTCTTCAAGTTGCGGATGGACGAATTTGAACTGGCTAACCTCCTGTCGCACATCAGCATCGCGCTCGGACTGCACGAAGTGACGTACAACGAGGCCCACAACATGGTCTACGGGGCAATAGCCTTTGCCGAGGAAGCCGGCATAGAGCCGCACAAGAACTTTAGCTGGACCCAGTATATGCTCGAGGAAGACACCGATGAAATCCCCCTGATAGAGTTTGAGTACGGCAAGGACGGCAAGCATTTCCTCGTGGCGCACAGCAATATTGAGGCCAACAAATATCTGCCTACGCTTAGGAAAAACCTCGGTGATAACTTCGACTACGTCATTGACGATGGCGACAGCTACCTTGATGACGACGAGGATGACGCATTCGACGAGGATGAAGACGACTCCGAACAGGACGAAGACTTCATGCCGAACGGCCTGAACCGGACCTCATACGACGAAATAACAACCGAATACACCTACAAGCATCCTGAATATCCGGTATTGACGGCACTGGAAAATCCACAGCTAAAGGACATACTGTATTCCGACACTGTGCCGACGGACAGGGATATTGACACTATGTTAGCCTTGCCCCACGACAGTTTGCGGCGCGACTTGGAAGCCGTGCTGCTCGACTGCATGGCAAAGACCTGCGACGGGATAACCGACGGAATGTGGAACAAGGACTTTGCATACGAGGCAATGAGCGCGGTGACAATGCTTGGGGAGGTCGGCAACGGTGACAGTAGCCTCGACACGCTGCTCGAAATGCTGCGGCAGCCGAATGAAACGTTTGAATATTACTTCGGCGACTTCATGACCGAAGTGTTCATTACGCCGCTATATACCAACGGACAGAAGCGGTTAGACAAATTTATGGACTTCTTCAAGGAGGAAGGACTGTATGATTTTTCCAAGACGACCATACTTTCGGTGATTGAACACATAGTAAACCTGCAGCCGGAAAGGCGCGACGAAATAATTGAATGGTTGCGCGAGGCACTGCGTTTCGCCACGGAGAAGCTGCCCGAAGCACAATTCGTTGACTCTACAACGACCGGTTTCTTGGTCGGCAGCTGCGTGGAAGCAAAGGCGAAAGAGCTGCTGCCGGAGATTAAGGCCATATTCGACACAGGCTTTGTTGACACAAATGTCGTTGGCGACTATGACGAAACGGAAAAGATTATAAACTCCAGCGAAAAACATTTCATCAACAATTTTGAGCCTGATGTCCACAAACGATTTGCCGAACTAAGGTAAACGGTCACGGCCGAACACACAGATAAATAAATTGGCGCAGACTTGCAACACGCGAGTCTGCGCCAATTTCGTTACCTTACGTTAATCATCTTGTGGGTCTGCAATGACAGGTGCCACTTCGGATGGGCAAGGCAGTAGGCTATGGCGTCGGCCAATATGCGGGCGTTTGCCGCGGGGTCGCCTACGTCGCAGGGCTGGAGACTGTAGACGGAAGCCGCAAAACGGTCGTAGGGCGACATATCCTGGGCGGACGACATGAAGACTACCTTCAGCTCGTCAATATGATGAAGCACCACAGGCTCATGCTTTGGCGAGCACGTAACCCAGTCAATGCGGCAACCGGCTGGCAGCCGGCGCGTGCCGTTAGTCTCCATTTGCACGAACTTTCCGGCTGCATGGAGCCTGTCGGTAAGTTCCGGCGTTAGCTGCAATGTAGGCTCGCCTCCGGTTATCACCACGTGGGCGGCAGGATACTTGGCCACCTCGCCCATGATGTCGTCTACCGACATTTCAGTGAAATCATCATGCCGGGTGTCGCAAAACGAGCACTTCAGGTTGCAGCCCGACAGGCGCACGAACACGGCCGGAGTGCCCGTGAAATGGCCTTCGCCCTGCAACGAATAGAAAATCTCGTTCACACGCATGGGCCGAAGTCCTCCCCGTCCTTTACGTAAACCACCTTGTTGTTGCGGCTCTCCTCTACATCCACTCGGTAGCACTTGTCTACCTGGTCGCATATCCAGCGCGCTATGTTCTCGGCCGTAGGGTTAAACGGCAACAGTTCGTTAAAATCACCATGGTCAAGATAGCCGTGAATCTTGTCCTTAATATTCTTGAAGTCAACCACCATGCCCTCGGCGTTAAGCTCCTTGGCCTTGCAATACACGGTGATAACCCAGTTGTGGCCGTGCACATTGCGGCACTTGCTGTCGTAAGGAAGGCTCAGCCGGTGGCATCCGGCTATCTCCATCTGCTTTGAAACGTAATACATAATGCTTAGAATATTCAGGGATTGCAATCTTTTTCCGCAGCAAATTTAATAAAAAATACCGACAAGCGCAACCCATGCCGCAACTTATCCGCCAGAGACGAGATATTATTAGTGTATTTTTACATCATAAACAACGCCGCCGCAAGCCGTGAAACGCCCATAGAGACACGGTTTCAGCGACATTCAGGACATACGCGAGAAGCACCAAAACTTTCGCTTTTATTTACATAAAAACGACCCAAATTATTGATTTTCAATATGATACAAAATGCTAATTTGGTATTAAAATGTTCAAAAATCGGACTAAACATTTGGCTCGTAAGTAAAAAATTCATACCTTTGCAGCGGTAAAAAGTTCAGGATAGTGTATCTTCGTTTGTTTTGAAAGCCACTATTCACGTTAGTTTTTAACTGGCATCCAGGCTCGGTTCAGCTTTTGTTTCCATACGAACCGCCAGTCGCGAACACCATGTTACATCATTGTTCAGATGCCATAAACAACACTTTATGGAGAAGACATTAAGAAAAGTATTGGTAACTTTGTTCCTCATCGCGGCAGGCGGCAACGCCTTCGCAGGCGGGAACGGGACGAAAAATTCTAAATTCAACTGGAATCCAGTGATGGATGCCATAATCCAAGTAGAAAGCGAGGGCAACCCCAAGGCCGTGAGCGGCAATTCATGCGGAGCCATGCAAATAACTCCAATCCTCGTAAAGGAATGCAACAGCATCCTGAAAAAGCGCAAGAGCAAGAAAAGGTACAAGCTGGCTGACCGCTTCAACGTAACGAAATCAAAAGAGATGTTCATTCTCATACAATCGTACCACAACCCGCAAAACA
The DNA here is from genome assembly GCA_944319815.1 of uncultured Prevotella sp. Classification (GTDB taxonomy): domain Bacteria; phylum Bacteroidota; class Bacteroidia; order Bacteroidales; family Bacteroidaceae; genus Prevotella. Next base: position 65,437 of record CALUEX010000008.1, read on the forward strand.
ACGTGGAAAAGGCCATACGCTCATGGAACGGCGGGCCGAGGTACAGCCGAAGGGGTACGCAGAAATACTACAACAAGGTAATGAAACTGCTGAAATAAGCCTGACCGAACGTCAACAAGGCGCCGTGCGACAGTCCGCACGGCGCCTTTTGCGTCATGAAAGGGCACATATTACGCCATGAAAGGGCATCTTTTACAGCTCAATATGTGCCCTTTTACGATGCAAGAGGGCACGTTTTGCAAGGCGTTGAACGCCAGGCAGATACGCAAGAGGCCAAGCATGACAGTTTGTCATGCCGCAAGCGGCAGCACACGAAGGGCTGATGCGGACACACGGAAAACATTAAAAAGCAAAAAGATTTAAATTAATTCTTAACGCTGCAACCACATTCAGCGAAATGGCATTATCTTTGCATTCAGGTAAAACACGAGCGGGCCGCAGGAAGCAAAACCGCCTTCAGGCCGCTTAACCATAAACCAAGCAAAATAAACCGAAACCAAACATTATAAGAAAATGACTACAGGAATTATCATCTTGATTGTTGTTGTGCTGCTCGTAATCTGGGGCGTAAGCCTGTACAACAACCTCGTGAGGCTGAAGAACAACCGCGAGAACGCATTTGCCAACATCGACGTCCAACTGAAGCAACGCCACGACCTCGTGCCGCAGCTCGTATCGACCGTCAAGGGATACGCCACGCACGAGCGCGAAGTGCTGCAGCGCGTGACCGAGGCGCGCACGACGGCCATGAACGCCACAGGCATCAACGACAAAATAAACGCCGAGAACGCACTGACAAGCGCACTGGCCGGCCTGAAAGTGTCGCTTGAGGCTTACCCTGACCTCAAGGCCAACCAGAACTTCATGCACCTGCAAACCGAGCTTTCCGACCTAGAGAACAAGCTGGCTGCCGCACGCCGCTTCTTCAACTCGACGACGCGCGAGCTGAACAACGCCGTGGAGACGTTCCCGTCAAACATATTCGCAAAGATGTTCAAGTTCGGCAAGGAGCCAATGTTCGAAGTTCCGCAGGAAGAACGCGCCGCTTACGACAAGGCACCCGAAATTAAATTCTAAGAAACCGCGATATGAGATACGTAGGGATGCACACCCAGATTAGGCGGAACAATATGCTGACGACAATCCTGCTGCTGATGTTCCCCGTGATAATCCTCGGCATGGTCTGGGTGTTCCTGGCCTTGGTAAACTATTTCGGCAACGGGTATTATGACCAGTACGGCAACATAGTGCGCCATCTCGACGCTGCCACGGTCAACTATTACTTCATGGGCGCCCTTCCGTGGGTCGTCGTAGGTGTCGGCGTATGGTTTGCCATAGCCTATTTCTCCAACACGGCAATGGTGCGCGCGGCAACAGGCGCGCGCCCAATCACTCGCAAGGAGAACCCGAGGATTTACAACATCGTCGAGAACCTCTGCATGACCTGCAACATGGATATGCCCAAAGTCAACATCATTGACGACCCGCAGCTCAACGCCTTCGCCAGCGGAATTGACAAGAAAAGCTACACCGTGACGCTGACGACGGGCATAATTAACCACCTTAACGACGACGAGCTGGCCGGGGTAATAGGCCACGAACTGACGCACATACGCAACCACGACACACGGCTGTTAATCACGAGCATCATTTTCGTGGGCATCGTATCCACCATAATGAGCATCGTGGTGCAGATGATGTACAACGCATTCTGGTTCGGGGGCATGAGCCGCCGCAGCAACGACGAGGACAACCGCGGCAACGGCATCTCCATGCTCGTCGTATTCCTCATCGGCCTGCTATGCTGCGCCGTGGCTTATCTGTTCACCCTGCTCACGCGCTTCGCAATATCGCGCAAACGCGAATACATGGCAGATGCCGGCGGTGCCGAGTTATGCGGCAATCCGCTCGCCCTTGCCTCCGCCCTGCGCAAGATTTCGGGCGACCCTGGCCTCGAGAACGTCAAGCGCGACGACATAGCCCAGCTGTTCATAATCCATCCGCAACACTTCGCGCCGGGGCTGACGAGCTTTTTCAGCTCATTGTTCAGCACCCATCCCGACACAAGAAAACGAATAGAAATTCTTGAGCAATTCTGACAAAGGCAAAATAGCGTGTGCCCAAATGCGGAACTTGAGAATTGAAAATCTTAATGGATTGAAACTTTAAGTGCAAAAAAATGGACATACAGCGCATAATCAACTTGGTCAAGGAGACTAAAGGGATAATTAGCAACCGGGAAATGGCAACCCATGTAAGGGAAAAAGGAGTTGCCGACTACGTTACGCAAGTGGACATTGCAGTGCAAGACTTTCTGAAAAAGGCTCTATATGCACTTGCCCCTGACATACAGTTTATCGGAGAGGAGACAGGGCTACAGCGGATGGATGCAGACAGTTACTGGATTCTTGACCCCGTTGACGGCACCACAAACCTCATGCATGACTATCAGCACAGCGTAGTTTCATTAGCCCTTTGCCGCCAAAAAGATATTGTTTTAGGCATTATCTATGACCCGTTTCATGATGAACTTTTTTCTGCCGTCAAAGGTAAAGGGAGCTTCTTGAATGGCACGGCTATACACGTGTCACCCGTACAAAGACTTTCGGAAGCCATAATAGGCGTTGGCACGGCAAAAAGAGAACTTGCCAAAGAAAACTTTGCCAAGTTCCTAAAAGTTTATGAAAACTCACAAGACATCCGAAGACTTGGTTCTGCCGCCCTGGAATTGGCATATACCGCGTGTGGCAGACAGGACGGATATTTCGAGGCATACTTGAATCCGTGGGACTATGCAGCAGGAATGCTTTTGGTACAGGAGGCCGGAGGAAAAGTATCCGATTGGAATGGCAAAAATCTTGACCCGACCCAAGGAAACCAAATAGCCGGAACAAACGGCCAAGTCCACGAAGAACTACTCAACTTAATACGCCATTAACAACACCACCCCAGTAACCCACCAAAAAAGGTTTTACCAAGAAAATACAGCCTTCCCCTTATCGGCAATTAGTTTTCCTAAAACGGCACCATTTCCTGCCGTGCTATCCTACCCATCCCAGAACTCCCTGTCATTCCCATATCCACACATTATTATCAAACAAAATGATAGTGTCCCCATCTCCATGCCATATTGCCACCCAATGCCCTCCGCCATGTTCCCACCATATGCCCCACGATGTCCCCATCCTGCCGTAGGGACGCTCGGTCTGAGCGTCCGGGTAATGTCGTGAACACGCGGCCGTTGATTGCCTGCACCACGGCTGCCGGCCGTTTCCCTGCCCGCCGGGACTCCATGCCAGGCCATGCCGGAGGCACGCCACGCGGAAAGTACGGAACAAGACCTACGGAATACGGGTAAAGGAACGCCTACGGAAAAGCGGGAACCAAAACAAATTCAAAAGCGGAAAACAAAAAAAGCCCCGCGAGGATTGGTATGTCCTCGCGGGGCCGAGTCAAAAAAGGCGGCATCCTACTCTCCCGCA
>CALUEX010000009.1 GCA_944319815.1 uncultured Prevotella sp.
GGGCATTGTTCCCAGTGATGATGCCCAATATTTTTAACGCAGGTTCGGCGTAAACCTTACGCCGAACTGACGTTAAAGTAGTTAAGACATTAACCGTTTCATTCTCCTCCCCTCGGGGAGGTCGGGAGGGGGCTTCCGACCGAGCGTCACTCCGGCGGAGGACGGATGCCGTTTTTTCGGATTTCACTGGACTGAAATTGAAATGCCCGCATCAGTTTTATACCGAATTAGTGTTACAAAATGCCCCAATATGGCACATTTTCTTAACTCTTAACCCTTAATTCTCAATTATTTTCTACCTTTGCATCGGATTTTAGATTTAACGATTATGGCAAAGAAAGCATTATTGATGATACTCGACGGATGGGGTATCGGAAAGCACGGCGAAGGCGACGTAATCTACAACACGCCGACGCCTTATCTTGATTATCTTAACGCCGTAAGCCCCCACTCGCAGCTGCAGGCTTCGGGCGAGGACGTAGGCCTGCCCGACGGACAGATGGGCAACTCCGAGGTGGGACACCTCAACATTGGGGCCGGCAGGATTGTTTACCAGGACTTGGTGAAGATTAACCGTGCCTGCAAGGACGGCTCAATACTCGAGAACCCCGAAATCAAGAACGCCTACGGCTACGCCAAGGAGACGGGCAAGAAGCTGCACTTGATGGGCCTGACGTCGAACGGAGGCGTGCACTCGTCGCTCGACCACCTGTTCAAGCTCGTCGAGATAGGCAAGGAGTACGGCCTGAAGGACGTCTACGTACACTGCTTCATGGACGGACGCGACACCGACCCGAAGAGCGGGGCGGGCTTCATCCGCGAGCTTGAGGACGTTTGCGGCAAGAACGGCGCACACGTGGCAAGCATCGTTGGCCGCTTCTACGCCATGGACCGCGACAAGCGCTGGAACAGGGTGAAGGAGGCTTACGACCTGCTCGTCGAGGGCAAGGGCAAGCAAGCCGACGACATGGTGCGCGCCATGGAGGAGAGCTACGCCGAGGGCGTCACCGACGAGTTCATAAAGCCTATCAACAACTCCACCGTTGACGGCACAATCAAGGAAGGCGACGTGGTAATCTTCATCAACTTCCGCAACGACCGCGCCAAGGAGCTGACGCAGGTGCTGACCCAGCAGGATATGCCCGACGAGGGTATGCACACAATAAAAGACCTGCAATACTACTGCATGACGCCTTACGACGCATCGTTCAAGGGCGTGCACGTGCTGTTCCCGAAGGAGAATGTGCAAGACACCCTTGGCGAATACCTCAGCAAGCAGGGCAAGAAACAGCTGCACACGGCCGAGACGGAGAAGTACGCTCACGTTACGTTCTTCTTCAACGGCGGGCGCGAAGCACCCTACGAGGGCGAGGACCGCATACTCGTGCCGTCGCCTAAGGTTGCCACATACGACCTGAAGCCGGAGATGAGCGCATACGAGGTGAAGGACAAGCTCGTGGGCGCAATCAACACCCAGGAGTACGACTTCATCGTGGTGAACTTCGCCAACGGCGACATGGTGGGCCACACGGGCGTCTACCACGCCATAGCCAAGGCCGTTTGGGCCGTTGACCACTGCGTGCACGACGTGATAGAGGCCGCCAAGGCCAACGGTTACGAGGCTATCATCATAGCCGACCACGGCAACGCCGACAACGCCATCAACGCCGACGGCACGCCCAACACGGCCCACTCGCTTAACCCCGTGCCCTTCATCTACGTTACCGACAACAACAGCGCAACGGTGAAGAACGGCCGCCTGGCTGACGTTGCTCCGTCAATACTGCACATCATGGGGCTTGAGCAACCGGCCGACATGACCGGCGAGAACCTCATCTGCGATAATATTAAGTAAGGTTATGCGGTTTTGGGGTTGTAAGGTTATGCGGTTATGAGGTTTTGGGGTTGTACGGTTTTGAGGTTATGGGGTTGTAAGGTTATAAGGTTTTTGGGTTATACGGTTATAAGGTAATTAACCCTAACGCCATAGACCGAGCCTACGCCTTTCGCCTTCATACATAAAACCGGCTTCGCCTTGACACGCACAACCAGGACATAACCCGCAAACCGAACGACAGAAGAAAGTCCGCCATGGCTCATTTGAGCGTGGCGGACTTTTTCGTTCCAAAACTCATGAATGGCGGCTTACGGCTACCAACCTTTCATTCCAACAACCAATGACGCCCGTTCGACACAAGGCCGATGCAGGATATTCCAAGCATTGCCCGCAAAAAAACCGATAAAACGGTGTGAGTTTGGTATAATAAAACACCCGCTGTAGGGACAAAATTTATTATGTCCGCACGTTCTGGAAGAACGTTTTTATTGTCATAGCCTACTTATACGCCTCTCCGCGGCGTGCGGACATAATAAATTATGTCCCTACAGAGGGTAAATTCACATATCAATGCAACATTAACGTGAGTTCGGTATAAGGTTTACGCCGACCCTGCGGTAAAAATATCGGGCCTCATCACCGTAGATAATGCCCATCCACTGGTAGGGATGCTCGGTCTGAGCGTCCGGGTAACTATGAAAACAGCCAACGGATACCATGCGAAACGCCAACGGCTATCTGTTTACGACATTACCCGGACGCTCCGACCGAGCGTCCCTACAGGCTGGGTGGCAACGTGGCGGAGGACAGGTGGAAGTTCCTTTCGTCGCCCTACACCTAACTCGCAGCCATGGCGCTGACGCTCCCCGGCGTTTGGCGGCATATATCAACAATAGCGCAACAGACGCTCAATAGCCTGTAAAAGGACACATATCACAGCATAAAAGGGCATCTCTCGCACGGCGAAAGATGCCCTTTTGCTAACCTGCTGACCATCAAGGGGTCAGCAACCGACCATGGCCCTATGCCGCAAAACCATGGCCTATCCCGGCAAAGGTTGGTTTATCTCGTTAGCCCCAATATATCCCATGCCTTCAAATATGGAACTAACAGGCACTGTAAACTTAACAGATGTGAATTTTCGGACATATTTTCTTCACGGAATATTATTTTTAAAAACCATAAATTAGTAACTTTGCACACTGTAAAAAAGGAGTTGCGAAATTCATAATGGTTAATATAGGCATAGACATCGGTTCAACCACGGCCAAGGTTGTGGCCGTGGGCGAGGACGGCAGCGTGCTGTTCTCGCGCTACGAGCGGCACAACGCCAACGCCCGCGAGGTGGTGGAGCGCGTGCTCGGCGAGCTACAGGCCGCCCTTGGCGACATGGACGTGTGCGCCAGGCTAACGGGTTCGGTGGGCATGGGCTTCTCCGAGAAGTACGGCTATCCGTTCGTCCAGGAGGTGGTGGCCGCCACGAAGGCCGTGCAGAAGTCGTATCCCGAAACGTCGTCGATGATTGACATAGGCGGCGAGGACGCCAAGGTGGTGTTCTTCCGCGACGGGCGCGCCGCCGACCTGCGCATGAACGGCAACTGCGCCGGGGGCACGGGGGCCTTCATCGACCAGATGGCGGTGCTCCTGGGCGTCAGCGTCGGCGAGCTTGACGGCCTGGCCGCGCGCGCCGTGCAGGTGTACCCCATAGCGTCGCGTTGCGGCGTGTTCTGCAAGACCGACATACAAAACCTCGTGGCCAAGAATGCCGACAAGGCCGACATTGCGGCGTCAATACTGCACGCCGTGGCCGTGCAGACGGTCGTTACGCTGGCCCACGGCTGCGAAATCACGCCGCCCGTGCTGGTGTGCGGCGGGCCGCTGACGTTCATCCCGTCGCTGCGCAAGGCCTTCAAGGACTATCTTTCGCTCGCCGACGGCGACATCATCCTGCCCGAGCACGGCACGCTGCTGCCGGCCTTGGGCGCTGCCCTTGCCGACGTTGACGGCGAGAAGCCGCGGCGGCTTTCCGACATGGCGGCACTGTTCGGCAAGGCCGACGCCACGGCGAAGGCATCCGCCGGCACGCTCTGCCCCATATTCACCGATGAAGACGAATACCGGGCGTGGCTCGGGCGTATGTCGCGCCACCACGTAGAGACCGCCGAAATCGGCCCCGGGCCGCAAGACGTGCTGCTCGGCATCGACTCCGGCTCGACCACGACGAAGCTCATCGTCACCGACACGTCATCACGCATACTTTATTCATATTACACGCCCAACAAGGGCAACCCCATAGAGGCCGTCGAGGAGGGGCTTAAACGGCTGCTGGCCACGGCCGCCGAACGCGGCGCAAGCCTCAACGTGACAGGCTCGTGCTCAACGGGCTACGGCGAAGACCTCATCAAAGCGGCATTCCAGCTGGGCGGAGGCATCGTGGAGACCATAGCACACTACATGGCCGCCCACTACCTTGACCCGGCCGTCTCGTTCATCCTCGACATCGGCGGACAGGACATGAAGGCCATTTTCGTTGACAACGGCGTCATCGACCGCATCGAAATCAACGAGGCTTGCTCGTCGGGCTGCGGCTCGTTCATCGAGACCTTCGCCAAGACTCTCGGCTACACGGCGCACGAGTTTGCCGAAGCCGCGTGCCGCGCGGCTTCCCCGTGCGACCTCGGCACGCGCTGCACGGTGTTCATGAACTCGAAGGTGAAGCAGGCGTTGCGCGAGGGCGCGACCGTGAGCGACATCGCCGCCGGGCTGGCCTACTCGGTCGTGAAAAACTGCCTGTACAAGGTGCTGAAGCTCCGCGACGTGTCGCAGCTGGGCGACCACATAGTAGTGCAGGGCGGAACGATGAGGAACGACGCCATCGTGCGCGCCCTCGAGCTGCAGACCGAGACCGAGGTGACGCGCTGCGACATACCCGAACTGATGGGCGCATACGGCTGCGCCCTCTACGCCGAGAGCCACAGGCACGCCGCAGTGCCGCTCGGCGATATGCTGGAGAAGGCCCGCTACACGTCGAAGCCGCTCCACTGCAAGGGCTGCGACAACCAATGCCTCGTGGTGCGCTACGAGTTCGGCAACGGGCAGAAGTATTATTCGGGCAACAGGTGCGAGAGAGTGTTCACCAACGGTGGCGCCGACAAGCCCCGCAAGGGCATCAACGCCTACCAGTACAAGAACGCGCTGCTGTTCGACCGCGACGGCTTCGCAGGGCAACCGCGCCTCACAATCGGCGTGCCGCGCGTACTCAATATGTACGAGGACTACCCTTTCTGGCACACGCTGTTCACCGCCTGCGGCATACGGGTGTGCCTTTCGTCCCACTCCAACTACCAAGACTACGAGCACAGCGCCTGCATGGTGATGTCAGACAACATCTGCTTCCCGGCCAAGCTCGTGCACAGCCACATACAAGACCTGACCGACAAGCGCGTTGACCGCATATTCATGCCCTTCGTAGTCTACGAACGGCAGGGCAGCGAACAGAACAGCTACAACTGCCCCATCGTCACCGGCTATGCCGAAGTAATCAAGAGCGTGCAGGCCGGCGACATACCCATCGACTCGCCCACCATCAGCTTCAAGGACAAGAGCCTGCTGCTGAAGCAATGCAAGGCGTACCTCGGCAAGCTGGGCGTGCCCGACTCTACCGTAAACAAGGCCTTCAGCCTTGCCGTCAGCGCGCAAGACGCCTACGTGTACGACATCATCAGCTACAACGAGCGCGTCTGCCGCAAGGCCCGCAAACAAGGCGCGCTGGCCATACTGCTGGCCGGAAGGCCCTACCACGCCGATATGCTGATACAGCACAAGGTGTCGGATATGCTGGCGGACATGGGCATCTACGTCGTGACCGACGACATCGTGCGCAACAAGCACGTGGCCGTAAGCGACGCACATTACCTGTCGCAGTGGGCTTATCCCAACCGGATACTCGAGGCGGCGAAGTGGAGCGCCGGGCAGAAAGGCATGGAGTTTGTCGAGATGACGTCGTTCGGCTGCGGGCCGGACGCCTTCCTCGTTGACGAGGTCCGCGACATACTGATGCGCCACGGCAAGGTGCTCACCCTGCTGAAGCTCGACGACATCAACAACATAGGCTCGATGAAGCTGCGCGTGCGCTCGCTAATCGAGAGCCTGAAGCTGGCCTCGAAAGCCGGCGTGAAGCCGTCGGCCGTGAGTGGGTTCAAGACCACGCCGACGTTCGACGACGCCTGCCGTGGGCGCAAAATCCTCGTGCCCTACTTCACGCCGTTCATCTCTCCGCTAATCCCGGCTATCATGAAAATCGCCGGATACGACGTAGACAACCTTCCGTTGAGCGACACGGAGTCGTGCGAATGGGGCCTGAAGTTCGCCAACAACGAGGTTTGCTACCCCGCAACGCTCATCGTCGGCGACATAATAAAGGCATTCGAGAGCGGCAAGTACAACCCTAAGAACACGGCAGTGGCCATGACCCAGACGGGCGGACAGTGCCGCGCGAGCAGCTACCTGTCGCTTATCAAGAAGGCACTGGTTGACGCCGGCTATGCCGACGTGCCCGTGATAGCCTTCAGCTTCGGCAGCGCAATCAAGAACGAACAGCCCGGCTTCCGCATCAACTGGCTCAAGCTGATGCCCATCGCGCTGTATTCGGTGCTCTACAGCGACTGCATAGCCAAGTTCTACTATGCCGCCGCGGCACGCGAGAAACAGCCCGGGCAGGCCGCAAAGCTGCGGGATATGTACCTGCAAGCCGGCGAGAAGCTGATACTTGAGGGCCGCCACGACGACCTTGTGAGCTACCTCACGATGGCCGCCAACGAATTTAACCGCATCTGCAAGGACATACGGCTGCCCAAGGTGTGCGTGGTGGGCGAAATATTCCTGAAGTTCAACCCCTTCGCCCAGAAGAACGTGACCGACTGGCTGATGTCGAACGGCGTGGAAATAGTGCCCCCGCTGCTGCTCGACTTCTTCATGCAGAGCTTCGTCAACAAGCGCGTTGACGAGGAGAAGCACCTCAGCCGCAAGACCGTGGCGAGCTTCATTTACGGCATGGTGTACAAAAGAATAATGAAATACGTGGCCCGGGTGAACAAGGCGGCTGCGGCTTTCCGCTACTTCACGCCGTTCAACGACATATTCAAGGAGGCCGACGAGGCCCGCAAGGTAATCACCCTGAGCGCCCAGTTCGGCGAAGGCTGGCTGCTGCCGGCCGAAATCATGTCGTGCGCAAGGCAGGGAGTGAGCAACGTGGTGAGCCTCCAGCCCTTCGGCTGCATAGCCAACCACATCGTGTCGAAGGGCATAGAGAAGCGCATCAAGCGGTTCTTCCCCGACATGAACATCCTATCGCTCGACTTCGACAGCGGCGTAAGCGACGTCAACATCACCAACCGCCTGCTGTTGTTCATAGACAATTTGAAAGAAGCTGACAAGTCTTAAGCAGACGAGTAGACAAGAGCGACGAGCAAATAAGGGAAAAAGGTAATCTCCTTATTTGCTCGTCGCTTGTTTGCTTGTCTACTAAAAAACTAATACTTGAACGAGCTTCCCCCGAGGAACTCCCTGAGCAGCGAAGTCGGCGGCAGCTGGCGGTTGGGCACGGGCGTGATATACTTCAGGAACTTCAACAGGCGGTAAGCCTCGGCGTGCTCCTCAACGTTCTCCGGCACAAGCTCGAGCAAGGGCTCTGCCTGGCTCTTTATGACGGCGAGCTCGAACAACAGCGCCGTATTGAACATAACGTCGGCGTTCTCCTGGTACGGGAAAATCCACTTGTTCTCCCCGGCGCGCACGCTCGGCCAGCGGCGGATGGTCTCGGCGGCGTTCACCCCACGGTACTTGTAGTCGCGGATGATGCGGCGCAGCAGGCGGTTGTCGGTCGTCGGGATGTAGTTGTGGGCGTCAAGCAGGATGGTTGTCAGGGCCGATGCATAGACGCGGAACTTCTGTCCTTCGGGTATTTGGGCCGTAAGTTCAGGGTTGAGGGCGTGTATCCCCTCGACCACGAGCATCTGGTCAGGCTCCAACTTCAGCTTGCGGCCACTGCGTTCGCTGCGCCCCGTCTGGAAGTTATAGTGCGGCAGCTCCACCGTCTCGCCCCTGAACAAGGCCTCAAGCTGCGCGTTCAGCAACGGGATGTTGAGCGCGTAGAGGCTCTCATAGTCGTATTCGCCGCTATCGTCCTTGGGCGTTTCCTCGCGGTTGACGAAGTAATCGTCGAGCGAGACAGGCACGGGCTTGATGCCGCAAGCAAGCAGCTGGATGGAAAGGCGCTTGCAGAAAGTGGTCTTTCCGCTCGACGAAGGGCCCGAGATGAGCACCATCCTTACGTCCTTACGCGCCGCTATCATGTCGGCAATCTGCGAAATCTTCTTCTCCTGCAACGCCTCCGACACGTTGATAAGGTCGGTTGAGCGCCCTTGCCGCACTGCCTCGTTGAAGTCGCCTACGGTAGACATACCGAGGATATGCTGCCAGCGGTGGTGCTCCTGGAATATGTCGAACATCTTGTCCTGCCTGACGAGGTCGCCGAGGCGCGAGGGGTCGTCGCGCGAGGGGATGCGCAGCAACAGGCCGTCGTAATACTTCTCGATGCCGAAAAGGTACAGCTGGCGCGTGTTGGTGAGCAGCGTGCCGTAGTAATAGTCCTTGTATCCGTCAATCTCGTAGTACGTTGTATAGAGCCGCCCCACGCTCTTCAGCAGCTTGACCTTCGAGGTCATGCCCATCTCGGTGAACATCTTGATGACCTCCTCGGTAGTGCTCTCGTGGCGGCAGATGGGCAGCGCGGCGTCGATGATTTCCTGCATACGGCGCCGCACCTTGTCGGCATCCACCGCGGTGACGTGGCGGCCGAGGTTGAGGTTGCAGTAGTAGCCGTTCGACACGGGTATGTCGATTACCACGTCGGCTCCCGGCCAGAGGTCGTGCACGGCCTTGCAGAGCACGAAGAAGAGCGTCCGCGTGTAGGCCCGCGAACCCGACGGCGACTTGATGTCGAGGAACTCCACGTCCTTGTTGTGGTATACGCGGAAGTGCAGGCCCTCAACCTTGTTGTTCACCTTCGCGCTTACGGGGCCATAGTCCATTTTTAAGTTTAATTCACGGAAAATCTCAGAAAGAGTGCTTCCTATTGGCACGTTTAAAGTTTTTTTGTTATTTTTGCAACGTATTTGTATCATCTGTTTCATTTTAAGTACGGCTTTAAGTTAAACGTTGGTAAAGATACACCGTTTTCCCGACACCGGGCAACGTTCGGCAACAATTTAATTTAAAATATGTCGATTTGGATTTTTTTTAAGATTATCGGGTCATTGGCCCTCCTCATCTACGGCATGAAGGTGATGAGCGAGGCCTTGCAGAAGATGGCCGGCTCGCAGTTGCGCCACATCCTCGGCACGATGACCAAAAACAGGTTCACCGGTATGTTCACCGGTATGTTCGTAACCTCAGCCGTGCAGTCGTCGTCGGCCACGACGGTGATGACCGTCTCGTTCGTCAACGCCGGCCTCCTTACCCTGGCACAGGCCATATCCGTAATCATGGGGGCCAACATCGGCACCACGCTCACGGCCTGGATAATGAGCCTCGGCTTCTCGTTCAACTTCATGGACGCCGTGTTCCCCGCCTTCATAGCCGGCATCCTGCTCATCTACACGCGCCGCCACCGCTACGTGGGCGACTTCCTTTTCGGCATAGCGTTCATGTTCTTCTCGCTGGCCCTGCTCAGCCAGACGGGCGACGAGATGGACCTCGGCCACAACCACGAGCTCATCCACTTCTTCAGCACGTTCGACACGGGCAGCTATGCCACCATAATAGTGTTCCTGCTCATAGGCACCGTGCTGACGTGCATCCTCCAGTCGTCGGCAGCCCTGATGGCCATAACCATGATGCTCTGCTCGAGCGGCGTGCTGCCCATATACCTCGGCATCGCCCTCGTGATGGGCGAGAACATCGGCACGACGGCCACCGCCAACCTTGCGGCGCTGGGGGCTAACACCCAGGCGCGGCGCGCGGCGCTTGCCCACCTGGCGTTCAACGTCTTCGGCGTGCTGTGGGTGCTCTGCGTGTTCTATCCCTTCGTCAACACGGTGTGCTCGGCCGTGGGCTACGACCCGCTGTCAGACACGCTCGACCCCGCCCGCCTGTCAGTAGTGCTGGCGGCATTCCACACGGCGTTCAACGTCTGCAACACGGCAATACTAATCTGGTTCATACCCCAGATTGAGAAACTCGTCTGCCTGCTCATCAAGCCCAAGGCCAACGACGGCGAGGACGAGTTCCGCCTGCGCTACATCGGCGGCGACACCATCATGAAGACCCCAGAGCTGTCTGTGCTCGAGGCGCAGAAGGAAATCCAGCTCTTCGCCGAAAGGACGCAGAGGATGTTCGGCTTCGTGCGCGAGCTTCTCGGCACAAAGAACGACGCGGCGTTCAACAAGCTGTTCAGCCGCATCGAGAAGTACGAGAGCATCAGCGACAACATGGAGATAGAAATCGCCAAATACCTTGACCGCGTCAGCGACGCCCACCTTAGCGACGAGACCAAGGCAAAGATACGCGCCATGCTGCGCGAAATATCCGAAATAGAGAGCATCGGCGACAGCTGCTACAACATAGCGCGCACGCTCAACCGCAAGGAGCGCGGCAAGGAGGACTTCACCGAGCGCCAGTATGAGCACCTGCACCAGATGTTCGAGCTTACGGACGACAGCCTCACCCAGATGAACATCATGCTCGCAGGGCGCAAGGACAAGCTCGACGCCAACCGCTCGTTCAACATCGAGAACGAGCTTAACAACTACCGCAACCAGCTGCGCAGCCAGAACATCAACGACGTGAACGCACACGAGTACACCTACGCCATCGGCACGATGTACATGGACATAATCTCCGAGTGCGAGAAGCTCGGCGACTACGTCATCAACGTCGTCGAGGCGCGCATGGGCACGAAGCAACGCGAGGCATGACTTGTCAGGAGTTAAAGGAGGTTCTTTTAGGAGTTAAAGGAGTTAAGGAAGTTATCGCTCGCTTCGCTCACTAAGGAGTTAAAGACAAATGCTTTTTCTTTAGGAGTTAAGGAGTTAGGGAGTAAAGGAGTTAAGACAATAGCTTTCTCACCTATCTCCTCCCCTCGGGGAGGTCGGGAGGGGGCTGGCAACCATGCAAAAGGTGGCATTTCGCGATGCGAAATGCCACCTTTTATCGTGCGTTTTGCCGCCTTTTGCCTCACGTTTCGGCACCTTTCGCACTATATGGCGAAGCCTGCGCCGGGCCGTTCACCCCTACTTCGCTTTTCTACGCGCCACCCCGCTCGTTGCCGCCAACCACCGCCAGGTTTGTTCCTTTTAGCTTTAAAACTGTTCGCTTTAACGTTTTTAAACCAAAAACAAGCATAAAAACTATTCTTGTTTAAAAAGTTTCCCTACCTTTGTAACCGTTATGAAACATATCGGTTACATAATACTCGCGTTCGCCGCGGCATTCGCCGCCACTCGCGCAGACGCCGCAGGCAAGGACGTACTACTGCCCTACGGCGACATGAACCGCTGGACAATCCGCCACGTAAAGGAGTCCGGCGTAATAGGCGGCGACACCAAGACCCTCTACGAGGTAGGCCCCAACCGCACGCTTACGGGCAACAAGCCCTACGTCAACGGCGGCGGCTCGCCCTGGGGCACGTCGAACGTCATGGCGAAGGTGATGGGCGTTGTGAAGACCAACAACTCGGTCTACCGCGACAAGCACGGCTCCGGCTACTGCGCAAAGCTCGTGACGCACATCGAGAAGGTGCGGGTGCTCGGCCTGATGAACATGAAGGTGCTCGCGGCCGGCTCCCTATTCCTCGGCGACATGAAAGAGCCTATTACGGGAACGAAGGACGGCCCCAAGGCCATGAACAACGGCATACCGTTCACCCACAGGCCGAAGGCCCTGAAATACGACTATATGTTCAAGGCAGCCGGCACGGCCAACCGCATAAGGCAGAACGGATTTAGCAGCGGCAAGACCGTGGCCGGGCGCGACTACGCCATCACCGTGCTCTACCTCCAGAAGCGCACCGAGGACGCCAAGGGCAACATCACCGCCAAGCGCGTGGGCACGCTCGTGGTGAAATACGGCAAGAGCACCGGCGGATGGGTAAACGGCGCGACATACGAGATACTCTACGGCGACATACGCCACAACCCCCACTACGACGCGGCGACCATGGGACTGCGCTCCACCGACTACGCACGCAACAGCAAGGGCAAGAGCGTGCCCATAAAGGAGACGGGATGGGCCTCGGCGGGCGAGACGCCCACGCACCTCGTGCTCCAGTTCTCGTCGAGCCACGGAGGGGCCTACATAGGGTCGCCGGGCAACACGCTCTGGATTGACAACGTCAGGTTAGTGTACTGACCTGCTTAAACATACATGGAATGACAAGACTGCTACTCGTCGCCTTACTGATGCTTTGCACGGCCAAGGCAGGGGCTGCCGCGCCCGTTAACGAGCGGCAAGACACGGCAACCATAACCATCGAGCAACAGCCGGACACGGTAAAGAAGAAAAAAGGGCTGATTAACTGGGTGCTCAACTACCTCAACAACACCAACAAGAACAAGAAGCACAAGAAGTTCGACTTCAGCGTGCTGCCCGGCCCGCACTTCAGCAGCGACACGGGGCTCGGCCTCGGCATCATCGGCATGGGCCTTTACCGGCAAGACCAGCGCGACACCACGACGCAAATGTCCGACGTAGCAATCTTCGGCGACATAACGACGAAAAGCTCATACACCATCGGCATCTTCGGGACACACGTCTTCCCATACGACAAGGGACGCATAGAATACGACGTGTCGGCCAACTATTTCAAGGAGGATTTCTGGGGAATGGGCTACGATATGGGCAACGAAGACTCTAACGAGGGCATGATGAAGAGGTGGAAGATAGCGGCCAAGGCCAACTTCCTGTGGCAGGTGGCGGACAACCTGTTCATCGGCCCGTCCCTGACTTACGACTACGCACACGTCAACGAGATAGACCGCCCGGAGCTGCTTGAGGGCATGGACACCAACCTTTGGAACATGGGGCTGGGTCTTACGGTGGCCTACGACACGCGCGACATCATCACGCGACCCACGCGAGGAGTCTACGCGACGGTTACGCAGCTGTTCCACCCCAAGTTCATGGGCAGCGGCTACGCCTACACCACAACCGACTTCCGCTTCGACGCCTACACACGCCTCTGGAAGGGAGCCGTCATCGGCGGCGACCTACGCGGCACGCTGAACTTCGGCAACCCATCGTGGGCCACGATGGCGATGCTCGGCAACTCGTCAACCATGCGCGGATACTACAAGGGACGCTACCGCGACAAGCACAAGATGGAGGCACAGGTGGAGCTGCGCCAGCACATCTGGAAGCGAAACGGCATAGCGGTCTGGGCCGGGGTGGGCACAATCTTCGACAAGTTCAGCGCCATACACTTCGACAGGCTGCTGCCCAACTGGGGCTTCGGCTACCGCTGGGAGTTCAAGAAGAACAGCAACATACGGCTCGACTACGGCTTCGGCAAGAGCGGGATGCAGGGCTTCGTCTTCAACATCAACGAGGCCTTCTAAGGCGCGGGGCGCCGAACGGCCCTGTTATCCCCGTCCTCCACGCCATCCCGATAGTACCAATAACACCACTGAATGAAACGACTGAAGACCATACTGCAAGGCTGCGCCTCGGCGCGCGGCCTTTTTTTTATCACCATCCTGGTGCTCGCCATACCCAACGTGGCCCTCTGCTTCACCGAGAGGATGGCCCCGGCGGCGTGCCTGGCCAACGTGTTGCTGCCCGTGGGGGCCGAGTGGTTGCTGATGACGGCCAACCGATGCCCGGGCAAGATGACGTGGGCGATGTTCCTGCTTGTGTTCTTCGCAGCCTTCCAGGTTGTGCTGCTATACCTTTTCGGCAACTCAATCATCGCCGTGGATATGTTCCTCAACCTCGTGACCACTAACCCCGGGGAGGCTCTCGAACTGCTTGACAACCTCATACCGGCCGTCTCGTTCGTCGTCGTTGTCTACGTACCGGTGCTTGTGTTGGCGGTAGTGTCCATACGAAGGAAAGACCGCCTGCCACGCAGTTTCCTGTCATTCCAGCGCCGGCTGGCGGCCATTGCCGTGGCGACTGGCATGGCGTCGCTCGGCGCAAGCTACGCTACCGACGACGACTACCGCGCCGAGCTCCACCTTTATCCCGCCAACGTGTTCTACAACCTGTGGCTGGCCGTCGAGCGCACCAACGCCACCAACGCCTACGCCGAGACCTCGGCAGGCTTCAGCTTCAACGCCGCGGCCACCCACCATGACAGCTGCCGCGAGGCTTACGTGCTCGTGATAGGCGAGACGGCGCGCGCCTGCAGCTTCGGACTGTACGGCTACGGCCGCGACACAACGCCACTATTAGGGAAGACCGGCGGCCTGGTGGCGTTCACGAAGGCCGTAACCCAGTCGAACACGACGCACAAGAGCGTGCCCATGCTGCTCTCTGCCGTGTCGGCCGAGAACTTCGACAGCATCTACTACGAGAAGGGAATAATCACCGCCTTCAAGGAGGCGGGCTTCCATACGGTGTTCATATCCAACCAAAGGCCTAACCACTCGTTCATCGACTTCTTCGGCGAGGAGGCCGACGAGTGGACGTTCCTGAAAGAGAGGGACGGCGGACGGGGCGACCATTCGGACGCAGCCTTGCTGTCGGAGGTGCGCCGCGTGCTGGCCAAGGGGCGCATGAAGGAGCTGATTGTGCTGCATACGTATGGCTCCCACTTCAACTACCGCGAGCGTTACCCGCGCAGCGCGGCCCACTTCAGGCCCGACGACGCCACCGAGGCGAAGGCCAATAACCGCCCGTCGCTCGTCAACGCATACGACAACACCATACGCTTCACCGACAGCGTGCTGCACGGTGTCGTCGCCGAACTTGCCGCCACGGGGGCGCGGGCGGCCATGGTGTACACGTCTGACCACGGCGAAAACATCTTCGACGACAGCCGCCGACTGTTCCTGCACGCCTCGCCCGTGCCGTCATACTACGAGCTTCACGTGCCGCTCATGGTCTGGACGTCAGACGCCTACCGCCGTTCGTGGCCGCAGACGGCAGCCGCGCTGGCCGCAAACTCCGGCAAGCCCGTTGCCACGAGCCTGTCAGTGTTCCACACGATGCTCGACATCGCCGGCATAGCATCGCCCATGCGCAACGACGCCCTGTCAGTGGCGAGCACGAGATACAAGCCCCGGCCGCTGCTCTACCTTAACGACCATAACCGCGCCGTGCCCCTCGGCAAGATGCTAAGGAGCGAAAAAGACGTTAGGAAATTCCATGAAAAAGGGATTAAACCGTAAATAAGACACCCACCCCAGCCCTCCCGAAGGGAGGGAGCTTGATATGCTTTGACAAACGGTTTCGGCAATTTTCAAAACACCATTCAAATAAAAACAGCTGTTCAAACATAATAGTTGAACAGCTGTTTTTATTTACATTTAATCCCACAGACTAATTAAGCTCCCTCCCTTCGGGAGGGTTGGGGTGGGTGTATTCTTACTCACCCGCACCGCTCAGCGGGCTTGCCTGCGTATAGGTGCGCGCCCCAAGCTCCTTGTCGAGCATATAGATGCCGTAGCCGTTGTCCTTTATCATCTTGATGTTGTCGATGATGTTCTGGGCCGTTTCCTCCTCCTCTACCTGCTCGTCGATGAACCACTTGAGCATACTCTGCGTGGCAAAGTCGTTCTTCTCGTGCGTCAGGGCGTAGAGGTCGTTGATGAGCGAGGTGACCTTCTGCTCATGCTTCAGCGTGCTCTCGAACACGTCGAGGATGCCGTCCCACTCCGTAGGCACTTCGTCAATCTTCTTCAACGTAACGCGGCCGTTGCGTTGGTTGATGTAGTTGAACAGGATTTTGGCGTGGTCCTGCTCCTCCTGGAACTGCACCTCGAACCAGCTGGCCATGCCCGGCTGGCCGATTGAGTGGCAGTAAGCCGCCATTGAAAGGTACAGGTAGGCCGACCACATCTCGGCGTTGATTTGCTCGTTGAGAGCCTCTTCGATTTTCTTGTTTAGCATAATGGTATGTTTTAAAAGTTAATGTTCCGTCAAACGTCAAACAAAAAGCGTGCCAACGCCCAGCGTGGCATATCCGCCCGTGGGCTAATGGCATACGTTCACATTACAAAAATAGCGAAAAAAGCGGTACGCGGCAACGCCCGTGGCCAAGAATTATCATTTATTAGCAATCTCCGCCAGCCATCAGCCGCCACGCGCAATGATGCCGCCGCGTAACAGCCTGACAGTCAGCCGCCACGCCGTTTGCCGCCTTTCGCCCTGCAAAAGGGCACGTTTTGGCACGCAAAAGGGCACCTCTTGCCTTGCAAGAGATGCCCTTTTAGAATTCATCCGATAGTCTGGAATATAGCATTTGGCCCTAAACATAATTATAAGACACCCATTGTAGGGACATAATTCATTATGTCCGAATGTTTCAAAGAAACATATCACATTTGCGTTTATTGAATTATACGCCCCTTAGTGGCGTGCGGACATAATGAATTATGTCCCTACAAGGGGGTGTTTTCTTAGATGATACATATATGCATTTATACACCAAAACTGCGGATGCCGCCCTTTCACAAAACAAAAAGGCGGCACAGGGGTTACAGCCCGGCGTCGCCCATAAGTTCGTCAATCTCATTTTGCGATATAGAGTCGCGCTCGTTCTTGTCGTAAATGGTAAGCAATGTCACGCGGCCGGTGTCCTCGTCCACCTCGACCGTGTACGTTATCACGCGCGCCCCGCCGCTCTTGCCCTTGCCTTTGTCGGTTATCGCCATGCGCACCTTGCGCACGCCGCGCCCAAGGTCAGCACCAACGTAGGGGTTAGAGCACAGCTGCGAAACGAGATTGTCAACGTCTTGCTCAAGCGAGCGGTACTTCTTCGATAGTTTCTTGAATGCCCGCCTGAAGGCAGTTGAAAGTTCAACAGTGAAGCTCATGCTTGAATTCCTCCCATGTCTTCAGTTTCAACTTCCCTTCCTTCACCATCTTCAGCTCCTTGAAAGCCTCGCGCAGGTCGTCCATTACTTCCTCCTTGCTGATTGTGTCAAGTTCCTCGGCCCGCTCCTTCTTGAGCGTCTTGAGGAACGCCTGCAGCTTGCGCATGGCGACGTTGTCGCCCATCAGCGACACGACATCCTGCATCACCGACTGTTGTAAACTTAATGTCTTGTCCATGTTATTTTCTCCTTTCATCCGCAAAGATAGCACAAAATGGACGAAACAGAAAACAAAAGCAGGTAAAACGCACTTTTGTCATCGTTTTCGGGATATGCACATTTAACGCAAAGAACGTACAAAATTCCGTCCAATCGAGTTTTTGCACTATCTTTACATAAAATAGGCGGCGCCTCGGAAATGAAAATAAAAGTCCGTTTCACTTACTTTTATTTTGTATTTCGCTCGACTTGCACTATCTTTACATAAAATAGGCTTCGCCTCGGAAATGAAAATAAAAGTCCGTTTCACTTACTTTTATTTTGTATTTCGCTCGACTTGCACTATCTTTGCGGAAAAAAAGAAGAATTAATTGGAAATATGGAACTTATCAACTCGTCAATATCCGACCTCGTAAGTCATGGCTACGTAAGCCACATTGACAACGACCTGATGCTGTTTGACGACTTCACGGACATCCCAATACCCACCGGCCCGAGCCGCACCAACGACATAATAGTAGGCCTATGCCTGCAAGGCGTGTCTCAATATACATCTAACACCATATCACACATAGTCCATGCCAACGACGCTATCATAATACCCGACGGACAGGTGGTTGACGACTACAAGCCTCGCATCGGCAGCACGGGCATCGGCCTGATTATGTCGAGGGAGTTTTTCTACGGCGCCGTGAGCGACATACATAAGCAGTCGTCGCTCATCTTGTTCTCGCGCAGCCACCCTGTGTTCAGCCTCACGGCCGACGAAAGCCGCAACATGGTGAGCTATTTCAGGCTAATAAAGGAGAAGGTTGACGACTCGTCAAACCATTTCCGCAAGGACGTGGCGCGCCACCTCATAGCGGCCATGATATGCGAACTGGGCTGTGCAATAGACAGGATTTACTCTGGCTACGACAAGAAGCAGACCCGCGCCGAGATGATATTCACCGAGTTCATACGCCTCGTCGAGGAGAACTACAAGCAGGAGCGGCGCGTAAGCTGGTACGGGGAGCAGATGTGCATCACGCCGAAGTACCTTTCAGAAACGGTGAAGCAGGTAAGCAAGCGCACGCCCAACGACTGGATAGACAACTACGTTGTGACGGAACTGCGCGTACAACTGAAGAACACGACGAAAAGCATCAAGGAAATAGCCCACGACATGAACTTTCCCAACCAGTCGTTCCTCGGCAAATACTTCAAGGAACACGTCGGCATGTCGCCCCTCAGCTACCGTAAGTCGTGACTCCCCGCGCCGCCGCGGCGCGCGTTGACGCCTGGCGCCCGGCATGAACATAACGTCTTGTATCATGGAAACCGCCTTTTCGCCCTCACGCTTGTTGCGCGCCGCCATGTCCGCCGTTGCGGTATGGTTGGCCGTCGCCGCCCTTGCGCAGCCTTATTGCCGCGTGAGGACGTTCACCATTGCCGACGGCCTCGCGGCCAACAACGTGGCGGAGTTCTGCCAGTCGGCCGACGGCATCGTGTGGGTGGCCACGTGGAACGGCCTCTGTTGTTACGACGGTTACGGCTTCAGCAAGTTCCGCGACGCTCCGGGGGCGTCCTCCGTGCTGTCGTCTAACAGGATAAAGCTCATCCGTCCCAACTCGCAGGGCGACATCTGGCTGTCACTTTACGATGGCACTTCTTACCTCTTCGACCGCAATTCATGCTCGTACATCGGTATGGACGGGGCTTTGCGCAAGGTCTGGCCACACCGTTTCACCACCCGTAACATCATCTCCCTCGGCAACGGCAGCGCCTGGCTGCTTGGCAACGGATATGTGAATTTCCACATAGACGAGGCCAAGGCCAAGGCGGGCGGCGGCATAACGCTGGTTGACACGCGCCGCCTGCGCCATAAAGGGCACATCCGCAAGGTGGTGGCCGACAGCCGCGGGCGCGAGTGGATGTTCGTGGGCGGCGGCGTGGTGCTTTACGGCGGCGGGCTCACCCTTGACTATCCGTTTGAATATATGTGCGAGGCCGGCGGCCAAGTCTACTTCGCTTCGCGCGAAGGACTGTTCGCCCGCTATGCCTCTAAGTCCCCCGGCCACGTTGAGAAGATACCCCTCGCGGGCGGGGTAGGGGCCATCAGCCGGCTTGAACACGTCGGCGGAGGCCTCGTGGCGATAGCCACAGACAAGGGCGTAGCCATGTATGACACCCGCACCGGGCGTTCGCGGATGATAGAGATAGCGCCTTCGGGCCGCTCGGTAGCCGTCAGGGCCATCTTCGCCGACAGCCGCCGGCGCGTCTGGGCGTTCACCGACGAGCCGGGCGTGAGCCTCGTCGGCGCGGGCGGCAGCGGCGTCACTTACCTCGCTTCGGCACGTCCCGGCCTGCACGGCACGTCGGCACGCAAGCCCGTGATGCACGAAGACGGCAACGGCGTGGTGTGGATAGTGCCGCGCGGCGGCACCTTTTCTTATTTCGACGAAGCCACGCAGCGGCTCGTCCCTTACGACCTCAACGGCCATTTCGGCATGAGGCTGCCCGTGAGAAGCATCGTGAAGTACGCCGGCGACAAGCAAGGCAACCTCTGGCTCACGGGCGATCACAATCTCACTCTTGTCTCCTTCAAGTTCCACAGGTTCCGTTTCGCCCCGTCGGTGCCCGGCGACGACACACGCTCGGTGATGGTTGACGGCGGCGGCGACGTCTGGACGGGCACCGTCAGCGGTCATCTCACAGTGCGTCAGGCCGGCGGCGGGCCGCTAAGGTATGTCGGCGCGGACGGCAGAGTGGGCACGGAGCCGGTTGTGTTCTCGCCAAACGGTGTCTACGCCCTTCACCGAAGGCGCGGCGGCGAGGTGTGGGTCGGCACCAAGGGGGCTGGCGTTTACGTGTTGAGGCCTGCCGGCGGACGCTACGCCGTGAGCCATTTCACCCACTCCGACGCCGACCCCGCGTCGTTGAGCAACGACAACATATACGATTTCATGGAAGAACCCGGAGGCCGTCTCTGGGTAGCCACTTACGGCGGCGGGCTAAACATAGCCGTTGACGACGGGCACGGCGGCGTGCGGTTTGTCAACTCACGCAGCGGCCTAAGCCCGTTCAGACGCGGCGGTTTCGATAAAGTAAGGAAACTGGCAATCACCCCGCAGGGCGTCATCATAGCCTCCACCACGGGCGGCTTGGTAACATTTTCGGCCAAGGCGCAGTCTCCCGGTAAGATAAAGTATTATTATTCAACCCACGTGCGGGGCGACACTACGTCGCTTAGCGCGCCCGACGTGCTCAACGCTTACGCCTGCAAGCGTTCGGGCAAGGTGTATGTCACGACGATGGGCGGCGGCTTCCAGCATGCCGACGGCGGCGCGCTGCTGCGCGACGGCGTGCGTTTCAGCAGCGTGAAGGGGCTTGAGCCTGACGAGGGCATGGTGCTCTCGATGGCCGAAGACCGCACGGGCAACCTGTGGCTCGTGAGGGAAGGCAGCCTGAACGTGCTCGACGCACGAAGCGGCGCGATAGAAGTGTACGGCCCGAACGACTGGGACGACGACATCGAATTTACCGAGGCGGAGCCTGCCACGAGCGCCGGCGGAGGCGAGATAGTGGTCGGCGTGGCGGGCGGATACGTGAGTTTCAGGCCGGAAACGTTGCAGAAGAGCGCCTACAAACCAGCAATAGTGTTCAGCGGAGTTAGGTTCCAAGGCGAACAACACGTAACTCCCTTCCTCGGCGGCGGCACGCTCGTCATACCGCCCGACAAGCGCGGAGTGACCGTCTACTTCTCGGCGTTGGACTATTCAGACAACCGCCAGATACGCTATGCTTACCGCATAAAGGAGCTTGACGACCAATGGAGCTACACGGGGGCGGAGCACAGCGCGCCGCTCGGCCACATACCGCCGGGCCGCTACACGCTTGAGGTGAGGAGCACCAACTCCGACGGCGTGTGGACGGCTAACACCCGCGAGCTTGAGATACGTGTGTTGCCCACGTTCTGGGAGAGCGGTTGGGCCTGGCTGATATACGTCGTGGCCGCCTCGTGCGCCGCTTTCGCCCTGCTTTACGTGTGGAGGCTCAGGCAGAACGCCCGTTTGGAGCGGCGCATGAAGGAGCGTCAGCTCAGCTTTTTCACCGACATTTCCCACCAGCTGCGCACGCCGCTGACGCTCATAGGAGGCCCCGTAGGCCAGGTGCTCGACGAGGAACCGCTGTCGCCCAAGGCGCGCACTTACCTCGAATTTGTGAAGAAAAACGCGCGGCGCATGCTCGAATTGGTTGACAAGGCGCTTGACCTCAACAAGCTGCGCGGCCTGAACAGCGAGATGGAGACCGACTTGCCGCCCGACGTGCGCCCAGCCGACGATGGAGCCGTAACGCCGGCCGTGCCTGCCGGGACGGAGACGCAAGGCGGAGGCGAGGGCACGCGGATGCTCGTGGTTGAGGACAACGACGAGCTGCGCTATTTCCTCACGACCACGCTCTCGGCCGACTACGCCGTCACCGAGGCGCGCAACGGCCTTGAGGGCCTTGAGAAGGCTAAGGCCGTGCAGCCCGACTTTATCATTACGGACATAATGATGCCCGTGATGGACGGCATGGAGATGGTGCGCCGCATTAAGGCCGACGCCTCGATATGCCACATCCCCATCATCGTGCTTTCGGCCCGCACGGCCATGAATTACCGCATAGAAGGCCTGAACGAGGGCGTTGACGACTACATCACCAAGCCCTTCAGCATGGACTACCTGAAGTCGCGCGTGGCCAACATCATCAGCCAACGCCGCCGCTTGCAGCAGTCGTGGCTCGACAAGCTGAAAGAAGGAACCGACGGCAACCTCGTCGTCACGGCCGACGCACCAAGCATGACAGTCGCCGACAAGCAGTTCGCCGACGCCCTGCTGGCCTTCATCGACGAGCACATATCCGACCAAGACCTGAAGATAGACGACCTGGCCAAGGCTATGGCCGTAAGCCGCACGGTGCTCTACGGCAAGGTGAAGACCCTTTCGGGGATGTCGCCCGTTGACTTCGTGCGCCACGTCCGTATGGTGAAAGCCGAGAAGATGG
Source organism: uncultured Prevotella sp. (assembly GCA_944319815.1). Taxonomy (GTDB): domain Bacteria; phylum Bacteroidota; class Bacteroidia; order Bacteroidales; family Bacteroidaceae; genus Prevotella. The sequence continues at coordinate 22,117 of CALUEX010000009.1, forward strand.
TGGCCGACACGGGGATGACGCTTTCCGAGATAGCCTATGCCGTAGGCTTCACAGACCCCAAGTATTTCAGTCGCACGTTCAAGCAGAAGACCGGCGTGACGCCTTCCGAATACCGCCGTCGCCACGCTAAAAAGGGCGGTTTGCCGCCCCTCTCGTAACCCCTTGATGTTCAACGTATTATGAAAGGCCATCTTTTACACTCTAAAAGATGGCCTTTTATCGTGTAAAAGGTGGCCTTTTGCAGTGCGAATGGCCACCTTTTGCAGAATTGAAAAGTAACAATTAAAAATTAAGAAGTCATCAGGCAATAAGACATTTGTAATATAACTCTTGAACTTTTTTCCCGGATAAAAACCAAAAAATCCTCCTTTTCCGTTAAAAAATACCCCATTTCATCGGTGGTTTCAGGCTAATTTTGCAGCCGTGACAAAAGCCTTTGACTCGCAAGACACAATTTACTAACAACCTAAAACAATAAAAAATCATCTTATGGGAAAACTAAAATCACTAATGGTTGCGGCCGCCATGCTGGCATCGACGGCCGCGTCAGCCATCACCGTACACACCATCGGCGACTCGACGATGGCCGACTACGACGAGAACACCACGCCTAAGCGAGGCTGGGGAATGATGTTCCAGCAGTTCTTTACGGGCGACCTGACGGTTAACAACCGCGCAAAGAGCGGCGCCAGCAGCAAGAGTTTCTATAAGGAATCAGCCTACTGGGAGTCTGTGAAGAAGCAGATACAGCCCGGAGACTACGTGCTGATACAGTTCGCCCACAACGACGAGAAGACCGACGGAATGGACGGCGACGAGCTGATAGCCTATTACGAGAGCGTCGGCGACAAGGCTTCGGCTGACGCTACCGACTACCGCGGCACCACGGCCGCCGGCACTTACAAGGAGTATCTGCGCAAATACATCGAGGAGACGCGCGCCCTCGGCGCAACGCCCGTGCTCGTAAGCCCCATCTGCCGTAACTATTTCAGCGGCTCGACGATACGCCGCAACGGCATGCACGACCTCGGCGACGACTTCTCCGTGCTCACCGCCGGCGGCATAAAGACAGGCCAGAGCGTCCCGGCCGACGACAACAGCCAGGATTATCCTTACCAGATGAAGCAAGTGGCCGATGAAATGGGCGTTTCTTTCATCGACCTCACCACGGCCACCAAGCAACTCTACGAGGGCTACGGCGCGGCGCAGTGCAAGGCGTTGCTCTTCACCGACGGCGACAACACGCACACTTCGGCTATGGGCGCGACGCTCGTGGCACGCCTCGCAGCCCAGCTGTTGCAGGCTCAAGGCATACTCTCTGACTATATCCGGCTCACGAGCGAACTCTCCGTCAACCCCGCCGCATGCGACCTCGGACAGGCTTACGCCGGCATGACGGTTACGCGCGAGATGCAGGTGAGCGGCTTCGACCTCCAGCCCGAAAGCGGCACTGTCACCGTGGCGGCATCGGAAGGCATACAGGTTTCAACTGACGGCAACGACTATTCAAACTCTATTACACTGCAATACGAGGGCGGCACGATGATAGGTTCGTTCTGGGTGAAGTGTGAGTTTGCCGGTGAAGGCGCGATAAACGAGACCATCACCGTGACGAGCGGCGACAAGACAATCACCGTGCCCGTGACAGGCACCGTGGCGACGCTGGCCGAAGGAGCCGAGACACAGGCTTACTGGCGTCTTGAAAAGGACGACCTCTGCGTGACAACAGGCCCCGTGAACCCCATGCAACAGGCGTTTTCGGGCATGGAGGTGCAGAAATATTCAGCGCCGAACGCTAAGACAACGTGGCCCGAATGGACAGGTTTCACAGCCGACCGCAAGACCCAACGCTGCATAATCGAGGGCGAGGCATGGCCCGAAGGGGAAATCGACGAAGTGTCAACGCGCTACATCGAGTTCGCCGTGCAGCCCGCCAAGGGCACCACGCTCAACGTTGACAAGCTCTCGCTGTTCGTCTGCGGATGCGGCGGCAACGGCATGTGCTGCAAGATTTACTACTCTAAGGAGGCCGACTTCGCCAACCCCGTGCAGATGTTCGAGATGACTAAGATGCCCGCCAACACTATGCAGTATGTCGAGGCCACGCCCGTGCTCTCCGTCAACGAGGGCGAGACGCTCCGCCTGCGCATATATCCTTGGTATAACGGAGCCGCCACAGGCAAGACGATCTGCCTTAGCGACGTCACCGTTCACGGCGTGGCGGTAGACGCAACCACGGGCATCGAGACACCGGTGGACGTAACCTGCGGCCAGCCAGTGCGCACACTGTACTACGGAACTGACGGCACACGGCGCAACGGGCTGCAAAGCGGCCTGAACATCGTGCGCACCGAGTACGCCGACGGCACCGCAAAATGCGTGAAAATAATGAAATAAGCATATTTATAGATTAATAGCATGAAAACAAAAAGCATCAAACTAAGAGCCGTGTTGGCCATGATGGCGGCCGCCGTCATGACCGCCGGCACGGCGGCTGCACAGCAGCAGGGCGAAATCAACGCCCCAGGAGCCACCGTGACATGGGCTTTCAACCAGGGCGCGGACAGTCCAACGTCAGCCGAGGCGTCAGTGCCTGAAGCCCTGTCGTCGTCAAGTTACAGTCTCGGCGACAAACTCACAATCTACGGCACGCAAGCCGTTGAGGGCGAAACGCTCACCTTGCTGCAGCCCACTGAGAAGATTAACAAGCCCGCCGACGAGGCTTCGTACATCACGTTCTCGCTCATTCCCAAGAAGGGAGTCAGCTTCACGCCCCGCACATTGGCGTTCAACGCGGCCAAGTTCGGCACGAGCGGCGGCACGATGGACGTCTACGCCGTGTCCGGCGACAACCGTGTCACCCTGCTTTCGGCCTATGATCCGCTGCGCAACAACACCGGTTTTTCGAGCGAAGAGTTAGACATCAGCTCGCTCGGCACCGTCAGCGACCGCGTGGACTTTGTGTTCTACGTCTACAACCTGGCCGCCAACAAGCAGCTCGGAATGAACAACATCACCGTGACTGGCGACTTCAGCGGCACTCCCGTGGCCGTGCCGTCTTACTCGCTGACCGTCACTCCCGACGCCGAGGCTGGCCAAGTGACGGTGAACCCGGCAGGAGACAAGTTTGACGAGGGCACGAGCGTCACCGTGACTGCCACCGAAAACTTCGGCTATCACTTCTCTGCGTGGGTTGACGAGGCCGGCGCCGCCGTGTCAACCGACAACCCTTACACCTTTGAGATAGCAAAGGACACGCAGCTGAAAGCCACGTACACGAAGAACAACGTCTACGCCCTGAACGTAGAACTGGAAGGAGGAGCCAACCCGAACTTGGTGCAGTTCGCCCCCGAAGGCAACGTCATCGACGGCGTGCACTGGTATGAGGAGGGCACGGACGTGAAGCTCACGGCCCTGAACAACCGCATACTGACGTTCACCAACTGGGAAGACAACACCACGGCGGCGGAGCGCGACGTGAAGATGGACGGCGAGAAGAACCTCAAAGCCGTGTTCGCCTGCGCCGACTACGTCGTAGGCTGGGACTTCTACAACGACAACCCGTCGTCTGAACGCGCCGCCGACTACAAGGCCGAAAGCGAGAACGGCGGACTGCTCTCTCTGCGCAAGGAGGACGGCACAACGTCGTCGTGGCTTCCCTGCGGTGTGAACAAGGGCGGACAGAACGGCAAGTACGCCGCCCGTTCGTGGCGTCCGCTAACCGATAAGTATTACTTTGAAATGTCATTCTCTACCGTTGGCTACCAGAACATCGTTCTTTCGGCAGCCTTGGGCGACGACTTCAACGCCCACGAAACTGTCTTCGCGCAGTACAGCACGGACGGAAAGGAATATAAGACGTTCGGCACTTACACCCTGCCTTACCGCGCATGGACGAGCGAGGAGTTCGCCCTGCCCGCCGAGGCGGAGAACCAACAGCTTGTGTACATCCGCTTCATGCCCGACTGGGAGTCGCCTCTCGTGGGCAACAAAAGCGACTATGACGGCCTTGCTTTGGCCGAACTGTTCGTCCTTGCGGACAAGGAAATCGTGAACGACGACATCGCACCTAAGCTCGTGTCAACCCTCCCGGCCGACAAGCAGGAAGGAGTTACGGCCAACGGCCAGGTGATACTGACTTTCGACGAGAAGGTACAGACGGCCGGCGGCGGCAAAGCCATGCTCGACGGAAAGGAACTTGAACCGACGGTGAGCGGCAAAACGGTGGTGTATAAGTACGCAGGACTGAAATATTCAACGCCTTACACCTTCACATTGCCGGCCGGAGCGATAGAAGACCGCAGCGGAAACGCCTTCGAGGGCGTTGAGATTACGTTCACTACGATGGACCGCCAGCAGCCCGAAGCGCGCGTTTACGACGCCGTAGTGGCGCAAGACGGCACCGGCGACTACGCCACGGTGCAGGCCGCAGTGGACGCCGCGCCCGCCAACCTGGTGAAGCCTTGGCTGATATTCATCAAGGAAGGAACGTACAACGAGCACGTTGACGTGCCCGCAGACAAGCCTTACCTGCACTTCATAGGCCAGGGACGCGACAAGGTAAAGATAGCCGACGACAAGCTCTGTGGCGGCGACAACGCCCTGCATGTGGACGTAGGCGCAACGTTCGTAGCCAAGTCTTCCGACCTGTATTTTGAGGGAATAAGTTTCGTCAACACCTACGGCGTTGAGCAAAACGCCGGTCCGCAGGCCTTGGCCTTGAACACTAAGGCGGACCGCGTGGTGTTCAACAACTGCGGAATGTACAGCTATCAGGACACGTGGATTACTCCGAGCGAGTCAGACTGCCGCGGATACGTCAAGAATTGCTTCATCGAAGGCGCGGTGGACTTTATCTACAACAACGGCGATTACTTCTTTGACGGCGACACGCTCAACATCGTGCGCAAGTCGGGAGGATACATAGTTGCGCCGAGCCACGACGCCGACTCCAAGTGGGGTTACGTCTTCATGAACAACGTCATCACCGCGCCGGGCGTGCCGTCGGAGACCGACGTATGGCTCGGACGCCCCTGGCACAACCAGCCGAAGACAGTGTTCATCAACACCAAGGCCGAAGTCACCATACCCGCCGCCGGCTGGTATGACACTATGGGAGGCATTCCGGCCATTTTCGCAGAATACAACACGATGGACGCCGACGGCAACCCGCTCGACCTGACCCACCGCAACAACTATTACTGGTACACGGACGGCAACGGCCAAAAGGTGGAAGGCTACGCCAAGAGCGTGCTCACCGACGAGGAGGCGGCCACGTACACCATTGAGAACGTGCTGCGCGGCACCGACAACTGGCAGCCGGAGCTGATGACCGAGGCCTGCGCCGCGCCCGCGCCCGTTGCCGACAAGGCCGCCGGCGTGATAACATGGGAGGCCGTGCCTTACGCCATCTGTTACGTGATAACCAAGGACGGCAAGGTGGAAGGCTTCACTACGGAGACACGCTGCGCCTACGATGAAGGCGCGGAATACGCCATACAGGCGGCCAACGAGTTTGGCGGACTGAGCGCGCCGGCCGTCGTTGACGGCATAGGAACAGGCGTCAGCGGCGTTGAGGCCGCCGAGGCCGTAGCCGTGAAGGCCGTATATTCAGCCGACGGCGTTAAGCTCAGCAGTCTGCAAAAGGGATTGAACATCGTGGTGTACACCACCGCCGACGGCAAGACCGCCGTGCGCAAGGTGATGAAGTGAAGATAAGAAGTCAGAGAAGTTACAGAAGTTGACGCTATCTGCGTCCGCTAAGAAGTTAAAGACAAATGTCTTGTCGTAAAACGTTATAAACTGGCGGACGTGACCAACGCTGGCATCTTGTTTTGTAAAAGACGGCAAAACGCCTTGTAAAAGGTGCCGAATTAGAACGTAAAAGGTGGCTTTTCGCACTGCGAAAAGCCACCTTTTGCATTGTTGTAGTTAAGTTATTGATTATAAGAATGTTATGTCAGGCAGGCCGTATGGCTTGACAAGACATCTGCGAAAAGGTGAACATATCGTTTAAACCCAAATCGGTCATTAGGCTTCATCCGTATTTCGTGCTGCTGCCAGGCAGGTTGTTTTCCACTTTTATCGAAGATGTAGCGGGCTACACCGGGAAAAAGTGGGAAACAAGATGACGGCGGCAGTGCGGAAGATGGATGAAGAGCTGACAATCAATCAGTAATGTATGATAAGCGTTCCAATGACCGATTGGGGTTAAAGGTATTGCTTTTGACTTCTTGGCGGACGCAGAGAGCGTCAACTTCTGTAACTTCTTTAACTTCTTTTCTTTAAATACTCGTAGCCTATCTTGCACCGCAGGCATTCCTTGCGGTCGCAATACTCGCGTTTCAACTGTATCAACGCCTGGCTGTCGCCGGCGTTGTCGGCCTGCAAACCGCACTGCCGCCAGAGGCGCACGATGTGGTTGTTCTCGGCCTTTAGCTGCGCAAGGATGTCGAAGGCACGGCCGCACAAGGTCTCGTCGTTGCGGTGGCGGCCATAGGCGAACAGCATCGGCACGGCCGTGTTGACAACCAACAGGTCTAAAGACGTGGCCGAGAGCCCCTTGTGCGAGCGGCAACTCGTGGAACCGAAGGTGTAATGCGTCTCCCAATAGGGCGTCACCTCGGTGGCCAACAGGCTGCGCATCTGGTCGGCCGTGGCGCATTCGGCCAGGCGGCTGAGGTCGGCACGGCGCGAGTGGTACAGCCTCGCGAGCTGCGAAAGGCGTATGTGGGGAAAGTTCTGGGGCCGCATCCTCAGGAACTTCCACGCCGTCCAGTCAATCGGCTGCAGCCCGAACTTATGGGCCAGGTAGTCGTATTCGGCCTTCAACTTGCCGAAGTAGCCCTCGCGCTCGGCGTCGGCGCGGTAACGCTCCGGCACGGCTTCAGGGCAAAGCAAGCCGGCCTGGCCCATGAACATGGCCTCAACCTGGAAGAGGTCGTCCCTGTGGTGGGCGACAGCCGACAGCGGCACGGCCAAAGCCCAGCGCTCGAAGGCATCGCCGTTGACGCCGAAACCATAGTTGCGCGCCATGGTGACGAACAGCGCAGCCTCCCAAGAGCCGCCGCAAAGCTCCACGCGGCGTGCTATGTCGGCGGTCTTGCGCTCTAAGCGCTCGGCCAGTAGGCGGCTCATCCAGCCATGCACCGTAAGGCGGTCGAGCCCGGGCACGACGGCGCGGCACGGCGGATAACGGTCTTCACGCAACAGTGCGGCATAGTTGTCGCTGACGCTACGCGGCACGTCCATCTGCACCTGGGGCACACGGCGGCCGGCCGACGTAACGGCGTCGGCGTCCGCCTCACCCACGACGTGCAGCACCACGTTGTCGTAAGCGGCGTCGCGGTCATGGCCGTGGGCAGTCCACAGCGACGACTTATCATGTATCTCGACGTTCCCGACCCACACCGTGCCGCCGAGCTTGACCTTCGCGTTGAAGAAGTCAGGGCCCGCGTCGGTGTTCTGCAGCCCCGTGTCGATGACCTCCACGGCCAGCCCGTCAGTGGTAACCAATGGCTTCAGGGGGAACATCTTGTGCTTCCATGCGTATTGGAGGAGTGCTTCCATATCTTCATTCAGGAGTTAAAGTAGTTAAAGAAGTTTTTTCGCTTTGCTCAAAGAAATTTCGTTCACCTTGCTCATTAAGTAGTTAAAGACGAATGCTTCGTTGTCTGATTAATGGCGGGGGTAAGGCTTATCCCATGCCAATGCAAAGCTACAAAAAAATCCCGGACGGCATAACGCCTCCGGGATTTTTGTCATACAATGTATTTGAAATATTTACATATCGTTATTTCTTGAGCACCTTAACGGTCGTGCCGTCAGCCTTGCGCACGATGTTGATGCCCTTCTGCATCTCGTTCAGCTTCTTACCGCTGAGGTCGTAGATAGCCTCAACACCGTTGTCGGTGGTAGTCGTAATGTTGTTGATGCCGCTTGTAATGTCTTTACCGAATGTTACACTGATGTTCATTTCTCCCAAGCTGATGGTTATGACTGTGTAAAGTTCCTTGTCTGTCATCTTACCAGTCATCTCGATTGGTACGGTAGTTCCAGCCATAGCCCATTCAATGTCGGCGTCGTCACCTTCTTTGATTGTGACAGGAGCGTTGAACGTAAAGTTTTTGATGCCTTCCACATCAGTCATTTCTACGTCGTTGATTTCAATAGTCCCGACGTTCATAGTTCCAATAGCACCCATTGCGAACGCGAAGTTCTTTAGTGCGATGGTATATTTGCCATCCTTTTGGTCGGTTACGTAAATGCTTTGTTTGCCCTCAGTCAAGGGGTTCCCGTTCATGCTTACGCTCAAATTGTCGTCGTATATGGCAACTCCGTAAATGGCACTGATGTCCATTCCTAATGCGGAGATTGACATTTCAAGATACAGTTTGTCGCCTTTCATGTAGCCGTTGTTTTTCAATGTAACGTCGGCAGAACCGATAAACGGAACCTTTATTGAGGTTTTTGCCTCTTCAAAGTATGTGTACCCTTCAGTGTCGTCATTGCCTTTTACATTTTCAAGGTTGATGTCTCCGATATTAAGAGAACCGAACTTAAAGTCTTTAAGTGTTAAGTTATACAGTCCGTCGGAGTTTTCCACTTCATCTACAATCATCTTTGTAGCAGGTGTGTTGGTGCTTGAACCTGCCAATGTCACAACAAGATTGTCGGTGTAATCCTTTGCGTTAGTCGCCAAAGCCATCACAGCTGCGGCCATAAGTGTAAAAATTTTCTTCATCTTTTTTCCTTTTTTTGTTGTTGATTATTTAATTCTATATGAAATACCTATTGTCCCGTAAATCGGATAAAGGTCTTGCTCAATGGTGTCGAAGCTGTCGTGGAAGATGTCGGTAAAGCCCCACGAGAGGTCGGCAAAGCAGCCCCAGTGCTTGTGGAAATACCAATCTACGCCGAGCAACATACCAAACTGCCATGAGCGCATGGAGTCTGAAAAGTCGTATGTGCCGCGACTGCCCTCGTCGGAGCCTATCTCCACCTTCTGCCCAGTAGGGTCCCCGACGCGGATGTAGCCGCCGTAGGCATAGCCCGTGAACTTGTGCGAGCGCACGTATGAGAGATACGGGCCGAGCTTCAGGTGCACGTTCTTGTTGAAGGCGTAGGTGGCCTGTATGGGCAGGGTCAGCATCCACTGCGTCACGTCCATGCTGACGCCGCCGGTGAAGTTGCCCTCAAGCCGCTGGCTTCCTCGCACGAAGGCCATGTGGTAGTTCTTTACGGAGGCCTCTACCTTCATCCCTTTGTTTTCGAGGAACAGCCCGGTGCTTATGCCCCAGTGTTCTGAAATGTCGCGGTAGACGCCGAGACCGAGGTTGAAGTTAGGTGTTAGGGTGTACTTGTCCATGCTCCTTATCGTGGCGGGCATCCCCATCGGGGCGGTGCCTCCTATGCTGTAGCCGAAGCGCAGGTTGTACGTAAGGTTGTCGAGCAGGCCGGCGGCCTGTGTTTGAACCGCTGCTAAGGCGGCCAGTATTATGGTGAATATCGCTTTTCTCATGGCTGTTCTGTTTGTTCGGCGCATATTACTTTCAGTTCGTCTATGTAGAGTGTGCTGCCGATTGCACCCTTGAACGTTGCCCCTTCGATGCTCGACGTGGCTACCACGGCGAGGTTGTAGCCTCGGTTGGCAAGCAGTTCGCGGTCAATCTCGGATCTGTACTCGAAGTTGACTGTGAATTCTGTCCAGTCGTCAGTGTCGGTAATGTCGGGCACTTGGGCAATGGCCACCACCTGCGGACTGGTCTTCACGTCGTCGCCGTGCAGCGTGAAGGCGTTGCCGTCAGCATCCTGGTTGCGGTAGAGCACGGCGTATATGTCGCCGCGGTCTTGCGAACCGGCTATAGGCTGGCGTTTCCCGTCAACGCACTGGCCGGCCGACTTATACTTATACCACCCCGTAAACTGCAACGGCTCGCGGTTGAACGAACGGCCGAAGCTGGTGGCCTGCATTGCGCCGTCCGTGCCCGAAAGGGCCTTGCTGGCATCGAACTCGCCGATGAAAAGGTTTCCTGCGGCTATGCCCATGCTGACAATACTGCCGAAGTCGCCCGTGCTCTTGGTCTCCAACTTGACGCCCTTGCCTATGTAACCGTCGCTTACGGACACCGAGGGATAGTCCTCAGCAGGCATCGTGCCGCCCAAGAATTGCGCGCTAAGGTTGAAGCCGGGATTGCCCGTGGCCCAGTTGCCCATCCACTCGCCAGACGACGAGAGGTCGCTCCACTCGTAATACTGCCCCCCGGCAGCTCCGTCAACGAGGCGCGTGTTCTCGAAGCTGTATTCGCTGACGTTGTAGGCCACGCGGAACGAAACGTTGTAACTCTTCTGCCACGAGCCGTCTTGCGACGTCACGGTGTAGACCACGGTGCGGCCGTCGCTGAAGTCGTGCACCGTTCCGCTTGCCGGACTTACCGTGGCGCCCTCGGTCAGGCGGAACTGCGGCGCAACGGCCGAAACGTCGGCGCCCTCCTTCATCTCGAACGTTATCTCGGTGGCGTCAGAAAGCACGTTGACAAGTGTGTCGCTGGCAGAGAAGAATATCTCGGTAGGATTGTCGATATGCACGTAAGCCTGTTCTATGTCGCACTCGGCGTTGAGCGGCTCGTCCTTGAAACAAGACGTGAGCGAGCCGCACAAGGCCGCAACGAGCATCAGGTTGTAGGTCTTCATATTCATATATAATAGGTGAAATTGGGTGCAAAGTTAAGCCAAAATGCGCTCTCTTCCAAATTTTTTGATGAATACTGCGTGTTTTTCGTTAAAAAATTTTACTCATGACAACCATTTAACGACAAACGTGTGTTGCGCAGGATTAGCGAACCTGCGCAACCGGCCGGGAGAATTTGCGAACCGCCTCCGATGTGCAAAACTATCGGTTCACGGCATCTTGTCACTCACCCGGATTGCGGACGGGCCGCAATACGTGGCCTTTCGGCGCGCAACTTGCGGCAAATGGCAACGCAAGAGGCCACCTTTTGCAGGGCAAAAGGTGGCCTCTCGGTAAACGGTTGTGCGCCAGCGCATTACGCGCCGGGCCGCCGCTGCGCCTTACTTAGACTTCCACTGGCCGTGGAGGTTGCAGTATTCGCGGGCGTAAACGTCCTCGGCGTCGGTCATGAATACTGCTTCGGGCTTGTCGCCGGGCTTGAGGTAACGGCGCTGCGTCTTGTCGCCCTCTACCAGCTCAATCCACTCGATGTAGTGGTTGTCGAGCATCGGATGGTCAACCTCGCCCACCTTGACGCGGTAACCTCCGTCGATTTTCTCGATTACGGGCACGTGCTTCTCCGTTGCGGCGTCAACGCTGTTCTCGGCCAGCAGCTTCATGGGCTGGCCGCAGCATACCAACTCGCCGGCACCGGCGTGCAATACTTCTACGATGTTGCCGCACACTGTGCAGCGGTAAACTTCCTTACGGTTTGTCATAATCTTGTTCCTTTCTTTTGGGAAGCCCCCTCATGCTCCCCATAAGGGGGAGTTTCGGCAGGCCACCTTTATTGAATAATGTGCAATATTGCCATGCTTGGCGCGTCCCCTCCCCAGCGGGGAGGCCTCTGGAGGGGGCTGCCGTCATTCCGCGGTTTCGGTCTCCGGCTTGTAGGAGCCGTCGAGTATGCCGTCATACTTGGCCCGGTCGTTGACGAGGCGGAAGGCCTCCTGCACCTGCTTGTCGTGCTTCAGGCTGTTCTCCACGCCGCCGGCCTGGAAGTAGTAGGCCGTCACGATGTCGTTGGAGATTATGTCCTTGAGCACGTCGCGGTGCATATCGAGGTCGCGCGCGATGTTGTGCTTGAGCTTCTTCTCGAGCGCGTCGAACTCGCCCTTGGCGTCGTCATAATAGCCCTCGAACTTCACTATCTCCTTCAGCTGCTTCAGGGCACGCTCGCTCTCGGGGTCGTAGGTGAAGCCGCTGGCTATGACGCGGCGCTTGAAGTCCTCGTAGTCGGCGTCGGAAATCTCGAACTCGCCCGGCGCGGCGATGGTGGGATGGGAGGCGATGTAGTCAACCTCGTAGTTGAGCAGCACCTCGGTGGAGTCCAAGCCGCTGACCGTCAGGTAGTAGGCGATGTTTGGCAGCGAGTCGGGGCGCACCTCCAGGTCGGGCTTTATGCCGCCGCCGTCGCGCACCTCGCGGCCCCCCGCCGTGTGGAACACGTGCGTCAGGCTGTCGGGGATGTGCTCGGTGTATCCGCCGCGGGCGTGGCGGTAGTTGATGGCCTGTATGCACCGGCCGCTGGGTATGTAGTATTTGCCCGTGGTGAGCTTCAGCTGCCCGTTGTAGGATATGTCGACCGGCACCTGCACGAGGCCCTTGCCGTAGGTGCGCGTGCCGATGACTACGGCGCGGTCGAGGTCCTGCAGGCTGCCGCAGGTGATTTCGCTCGCGCTCGCGCTCTCGCCGTTCACTATGACGACTACGGGCATGACGGAGTCAACCGGGTCAACTGTAGTCACGTAGTCGTTGTTGGCGCGCTTCAGCTTCCCGCGCGTCTTGACGAGCGTCAGGCCCTTGGGCACGAACAGGTTGACGATGTTCACCGCCTCGGAAAGCGAGCCGCCGCCGTTGTTGCGCAGGTCGAGCACGAAGCCGCGCATACCCTTGTGCTTCATCTCGACGAACGCCCGGCGCACGTCCTTCGAGCAATCCTCTGTGAAGCTCGTCAGGCTAAGGTAGCCTATTTTGTCCTTCGTGAGCCCATAATAGGGCACGGCGGGCATATCGACCGAGCGGCGCGTTATGCGGAACTCCATCGTCTTGCCCGTCGAGGGGCGCTTCACCTTCAGCACGAACGTCGTGCCGGCGTCACCGCGCAGCCGCGAGCTGACCTCGCTGACGGTCTTGTCGGTCATCGTGGAGTCGTCGATGCTCAGTATGATGTCGCCCTTCTTCAGCCCCACCTCCGCGGCAGGGTTGCCGGCGTAAGGCTCGTCGATGACCACGCGCTTGAGCTGCTGGTTATACCGTATGACGGAACCTATGCCCACGTAGCGGCCCGTTATCATCGTGCGCAGGTCGTTCACCTTGTCCTCGGGGTAATATACCGTGTAAGGGTCGAGCGAGCGCAGCATCGAGTTGATGGCCGTGCCGACCACCTCGTCGGCATCGAGCGTATCGACGTACATCAAGTCCAGGTAGCCGTAAATCTCGTTGAACACCTGCATATTCTTGCCTACGGTGAACGTATGGTCCTTGCCCTCCTGCGCCGCGGCCGTCGTGAAGCACAGCGCGAACAAAGCGGCAAGCTGCAAAATCCTTGTCCTCATCTTAACGTTTGTTGATTGCGTGTTACGCGATATATAGCGCTATATATAGTGCAAAGATAAAGTTTTATAAGCGTAAAACACCGCCTTTCGGCATAAAATTATCGTATTTTACCCTAAAATTCAATTTTTTTGCGAAAAAGTTTGGAGGTTTCAACAAAACTCACTACCTTTGCATCGCATTTGAAACATAATGCTTCACTGCTTCAATAGCTCAGTTGGTTAGAGCACCTGACTGTTAATCAGGGGGTCGTTGGTTCAAGCCCATCTTGAAGCGCAAAAGCCCGAAGGTTGTCCTTCGGGCTTTTTGTTGTAAGAGGTTAGCCAATGCCGTGACGGCGTTGACTGAAGACGTAGGCCGTTACGAAGGCCGTTCACCGTCGTTGCAGCCCGTGGCGTCGGCGTCAGCCACAGCTCCATCGGCTTTGGCAGCCTGTATGTCGGCTTCGCCATGGCCGAAAGCGACCTTCATGATTTCGTCAAAATACTCGTCGAGCATATTGCCGGGCGCACAGAGGAAGTAGCCGAACACATCCTTGTCCACCCCACCCTTCGGAACGTCTATCACGGCTTGTGCCGACAGGCGGTTGCCATCGTTGTCAAGATAAAGGTGGGCGGCACTTAACGACGAATTGTGTATCTCATTGATTTTGCACAGCAACGCCGCCTTGCATTCCTCAGGCAGGTTGAACGTCAGGCAACTGAGATTGTACAAACACTGGCTCTCTTCGTCATAACAGATGTTGACTGACACGTCTGCTCTCTTTGTGGCAACGTCAAAATAGAAAAGGTGCTTTCCCTCGTTAATGTCGTAGCTGAACTCCATTTCGTCCAGCAGTTTTGCAACTTGTTCTTTCAGGTTCTCCATAATCGCTTGTTTTTATTAATTGTTTTTCTATGCGTGCTTTGAATACAGGATGAAGTCGTTGTCCTGCACGCAAGCACTCATTGTCGCTTTTGCCTTGTCCTCCCAGCTTATGCGCAGGCTTACGTTGCAGTTGCGTATGTCCCTGTCGCGCTGCACGGTCACGTAAAACTGCGGGAAGAGCTTTTCCAATATTTCCAGCATAACCTCCGTCGGCATTGCCACGGCCCGTATATTGACAGAATATCTTGCACGCGCGGCCTTGGCTTGCATCGGGAAACTCTCCCTGAGATGTACGTGGTTGACCTGTCCGTTGTATCCGGCTTCGGGACATATCTCAAGCAAGCCTGACTTCTGCCGTTCGTCCAAAACCGTAGTCTCAAGCCTTGTCCAGTGGTAAAGCCTGTCGTGTTTCCTCTCCGCCGCGTCCATGTCAGGCCTGCCGTCTTGCCGCAACAACCCTTCCGTGCAATGTCTCATCTGGCGTATGAACCAACGGCGCGCAACCTTGTCGAGGTCGAGCATCTGCAAGCATTCCTCATAGTCATACATACTTTCCGTAATGCACTCGTCAAAAGGGATGTAGCAGAAGTGTTGGTGATTATGCCACCTGCCGCTTCTCCAAGGCTTGAGGTCTATCGTAGCATCCGCCATGTTGTGGTCATAGAAGTCAATCTTTATGGTGTACATCCTGTTGCTGAACGCCTTGCTACCCAAGGATTTTACTCTTTCCTTCTTCATACATCAACTTTATTCTTCCACATACCGGCATTGCGGGCCTGAAGCTCGCACCGTGATTACCTGTCCATTACATAGTAAACGTAGTCGTTGTCCTGCACTTCCACGGTCAGGTCGCAGTCCGTCGGCGCAAGCCACGTAATCGTTGTTTTTATCGTGCAGTTGTCAAGCGTCCTTTCGCGCTTCACCTTTTCGTAGAAATCGGGCAACACCTTTTGTATAAGCTCAAGCCTGAAGCTCTCCGGCTTGCCTATGTCCCTGACATATTTGCCGCTTTTCTGCATGGTCAGCCTTGTTTCGTCACCCTCGCCGAGGAACGTAACGCTGACATTCTCGTCGTAAGCGGCCTCGGGCAGCATATCGAGCAACGTCTTCAGCCGCTCCGGCGGCAATGCTTTCTTGCTGTCCTTAAAGCAAAAGTTATACCTGTTCGCCGTCCTGTGCTCATTTTGGTACATACGCTCGTACACATTTTCGTAATCCTGGTAGCCGTTAGGGAGCAACAGTCCGTCAGTGCAATAGCGCAGCTGACGCATGAACCACCTCCGCGCCACCTTGTCATACTGCAATGTGTCAAGGCAGTCGAAATAGTCGTACATACTCTCGCTTGTGCAACCGTCAAAAATCAGGAACGTCATCCACGGCCTGTTCTTCTTTTGCCTGCGCCGCCATCGCAGCTTGTCGTCAATGTCGGCGTATGCCATTTGATGGTCATAGAACTCTATCTTTATCGAATACTCCTTGTTGCTGAACTTCTTAATTCCTAACAACTTTGCTTTTTCTTCTCTTTCTGGCATAATCGTTGGTTTTAATGGGACTAATGTTAATTCTACGTTTTCATAATATAACAGAGCGCACCCCTGCTGTCAAACCGGCAATGTGTAAAACTCGTAAGTGTTGTCCGAGACAAACACGCGAAGGTTGGCCTCCGTTGGCCCGTCCCATCGCAAGTCTATCGACAACGTGCAGTCATCTATCGCTCTCTCCTTCATGATTTGCCGATGGAAATCAGGCAGCAACTCTTTCACCAACTCCAACTTTTCCTCAAAGCTCAACACGGTATACGTCATCCTCGGGTCGAACGACCTTGGGTATCTCACCTCCGGTTCTTCTTCAAGGAAATACACCCAACGCAGCTTGTCACGGTAAGCCGTGCGCGGATATTTCGTCGTCAGCAGCGCAAGCTGGCTTTCAGACAATGCCGGCACGTATATTTCCGAATAATGAAGGATGCCGCTCTCTATCCTTTTTGTTTCCTCATAGTCAAACCTCCCGTCGGGCTTCAAGAACCTTCCCGTGCAATGGCGCATCTTCCTGACGAACCACCTGCGACCGACCTTGTCGCGGTCGAGCACTTTCAATGCCTTGAGATAGTCAAACATACTCTCCAGCTTGCACTCGTCAAACGGTATGTATGAAAAGTTGTCGTGGTTACGCCAACGGCCTTTCCAACAACCCCAACAAGCCTTGCATTCCACATGGACTTCGGCCATCCCGTGTTCATAGAAATCAATATTTATGACCGACTTCTTGTTCCTGAACCTTTCAGTCCTTAAATACTTTACTTTAATTCCCTTTCTCGGCATAATCATTGGTTTTATTTGAGCTACAAAGGAAAACGCAGACTGGGACAAAAAGCGTCCGAGTGACAAAGGTTTTATGTTTTCCTTACTGCTCTCTGCGTAATTTCCTGATGTAATCCAATTCATTTTGGATATATTCGGTACGGCCATCTACCTCTAACAACTTTTTCAGCAACTCCTCCGCTTCATCCAAATGATGCATATTTGTGAGAACATACGCACGCCGACGGAGCAGGAAACAATAGTATTTGGAAATTTCCTCTGTAAATTCTTCTTCTTTCAAGTCATCCAACCGTTCCAGTTCCTCGTCTATCATATTCATGGCACGGACATCCTTGCTATTGGCCAAGCAGTTGATGTATTCGGCACAATATGTAATGTCTTTCAACGGCCAGACAATGTCAAGGTAAAAATAAGCCTTCTCATACAACCTCATTTCCGCATAGCAAAAGCCAATCAGGTAACAGCAATGATAAAAGACCTGTGAACCTTCTATTGATAGCTTATCCTTATACCATTGTTCTTTCAACAAATGAAAAGCCGTTTCAAGGTGCAATAACGCATCCCAATACCGTTTTTCGTCGAAAGCCTTGTGCCCCCAGGAATAATGCCATCCGGCTTCCGGCATGAGCTTGGCAATCAAAGCCGTTTCGGTATCATCCAACTTTCTCCCTTTCGTGTATTTGTCGACAACATTTTTCACTTTACCCTCAAATTCGTCAATCCGTTTCTGTGGCTCACAATCATCGTATGCGAACAAAACGGAATAAACATCCGGCTGGTTCTCTGTAGTCGGAAAAGAAACATCGCCTTCTTTCGTTGAGAAAGTATTCATTATGGAAGCACGGATAAACCTTGTATGTTCATCGCCACCGTTTTCTTTTAGGTGGATAAGCACGGTTTTGTCCGTATTCCCGTCGTGTACATAAGAAACGCACAAGGTCACTTGATTATAAAACATCCCTGAATGCTCCCCGTCCGTCATGGCCTTGCACAAGTCAAAGTCCCAAATGGCATCCTGATTGGTAATTTCCTCTCCGGTCTGTACTTCCTTCCGTTTATAAATGACGTACATCATGCGCAGGTCTTCTTTCCTGATGTCAAATATCCGGTTAAGCATCGTGCCCAATACCACGGCATGGTCTTTGCTTGCCCGAAACTGTATATGCTCCTCTTGACTTTGGTATTCATACTCTTCGGACAAATATGTTCCGTCCTTTAGAGCGTTCTTAATCAAGAAAGAGGTGGCGATTTCGTCACCACGCTCTTTCTAGTATCTCTTATCCCTCCATCGGGAAAACAGGGTGTTTAGCATAGCGTCAGTTAGTTTGCTCATAAGTTATTGTATTATTTCCTATTTTCATTCATCCGGTCCGATTGGATTTATTCCGGCATATATTTTCCCCATACTTTAGCTGATCTTTAGTTGTTCAAACAATAAAATTAACAACAACAGTTAGAACTATTATCGCAGAAATGATAAAACTCCATGTTAAACGATTTTGAAGTTTTGAGACACTTTCATTTAACAATTTTATGTAAGTTTTTAATTCTGCATTTTCTCTTTCATACTGTTCAAATTTCACATCATGACGTTTCGACAACTCAATGTTATATTGCTCAATTGAATCCATTAGAAATTTCTTCTCTAACTCTATCTCTTGTTTATATGAGCTTCTAACAATACCAAGTTCGTCATTGTAACTATTTACAACTTTTAAATACCCGTTAACACGAGCCTCAAGTTGCTCTTTGTATTCTTCAGCTTTTGTTTCAAATTTATACGTAAATTCTTCCTCTTTTTGTTGTATGGTTTCATCAAGATGTTCAAATCTTTCTTCGTATTTCGAAATACGTTCAAGAATTTCTTCCCGTAAATCGTTAATTCTTGCTCTTAGTGTAACCGTCCTACTAAACGATTGCTCGAAAAGGCCTTCAATAGCACTACTGTCAATATCGTATTGAACACAGAAATCATGCAATAAATTTGCAATGTTTTCTTTTGAGCAATCACTATCCTCCAACTGTTTATACAAATCGTTTTCAATAGAAACCGAAATCTTCATTAATTCAAGAATAGCTTTTAAGTTTTCACCGTTTGCCTGAAATGCTCCCAATGTACAGCTTGCCAAACCTTTAATAGTACCCAAAAGACCTTCTAGTGATTTTTCTACATCTGTGGATTTGATTAATCCCCATAAATATTCATTCTCCACTACTGGTGAAGCAACATTTTTAAGTTCCTTATATTTGTTTTGAATGTCTTTATAACCACTCTTTATCTTATCATTGAGTTCAATGAATTTGTTTTCATTCAAGAATTTTATTTTGTTTTCTAAAATTCTTCTTTCAGCTCCTAAAGGTGTAGCTTTGATAAGGTTGTTAGAAGTCGCTGTCATTTCCTATTCTATTTTTTAAATTACTAAAACGCTTGTTGGTTTCTTCTAATATTTTCTTTGTTTCGTCATTTGCTTTCTTCATTCTATCCTCTATGGCTTCAATTTCATTGCGAGTCTCTTTGATTTCATAAATGGCATTTCCAAAGAATTTGTATGTATCATATACATCTCTATTTGACTTTAAAACTGTTACATCAATCCTCAATTCATTAATAAAGATTGATTGAGATTGAAGAAGGGAAAGCTGCAACTGTGCATCCCTTACCTTTAATGCCCCCTTTGTATGATCGAAAAGCATAAGAACAACATTCGAGAATATACCTGCGAATAAACCTGCTAGACATTCAGCAACAAATGACGCATATGGCATATGTATAAATGTTAACCCCTTTTCAAGGATTTCATTCAAAGAAAATCCTAAGACGGCTACAGCACCCGCAGATAATATTTTTGCTGCTTCAAACACTTTTTCTTGCCAAGGATATTCCTTGTTGCACAAAATTTTAAAAGCATTCTTAATAGAACCGAACATTTGACGAATGACACTAAAAATTCGCTTAAATGTTCCTAATAAGAAATCATTGACTGCATTAAGCAATTCTGTACCTAACGCGCCGACAATATTCGCACCAATATTTTTAAGTATATTCAGAACTTTCGATTTTATCTTTTTCCAACAGTCAGTTAAGACTTCCTTGACATATTCAAGGAGGCCTTTTTCCCTTATCAGTTTATATTTTTCACAAAATGAAGTAATCAAATTTGCTATAATATGTTTTAACAAGTCCTTTATCGCTGACATACCAACACCTACAAGTGCTCTTTCTCCTCGGATTTTGGCTTCATGTTTTACATACGCAATTTTTTCATCACGTATAAATTGTTTCATAGCCTCATCTGCTCCTTCTTTACCTTTCAGAATATCAGATAACTTAGAACAATAGCCGCTATGTGAGGAAGAATCGTGAACATCGGTAGGAACTAAAAACATACCATCACCTGTTTCGTGAATAGTTAAATGATTACTCTCTCGCCATCTTTTAGCTTCCGCTGGTGTCGAAAAACCGAATTTTTTCATTAATGCGCCATCAAATTCATCAAAATTTTTCTTTCTGATAAAGCCTGCTGCACTATAAGATTTACCCTCTGATACAGCGGTTTTATATTCTCTTTTTATCTTTTCTATATCAGGCATTGGAACTACCGGGCCAATGCGATAGTTTCTTAAGCCTGCTAACGACTCAAGATTTTGTACAGGGTCACTAGTTTTAATAGACTTCTCCGCATTAGAAATAACAGTGTTGGTCTTTAAACGCTGTTTATATGCCTCTTCGTATCTTTTGAATTTGGCTGTTCCCGCTTCTGACATTCCAATGGTATTCTTTGAAACATTTAAATCAAAAGGATTTACCTTGGCATCTCTCATATTTCTAGTGCGCCAATTTTCATTAGCCTGTGCATCTGCAGGCTTGCTGCGTTTGTCTATTTCATAATTATTTAATGACTTAACTGCTTGAGGATTCTTGGCATCATTAAAAGTCTCACCTGTATCTGTCATCGAATCCACATAATCTATTGCTCCTTTTTTCACAGCCTCCATTAAATCGTGCATCAGATTATGACCACCATCAATTTGTTTCTGAAGTTCATCTATTTGAGCAACCAAAGCTTCGTCCTGTTCAGAAAGTAGCTTGTCAAAAGACTCAAGAGACAGGTCTTCCAATTCTATCTCTATATCAGATTTGATTACATTATTCATAAATTCTTGTTCCATTACATATTAATTTTGTTGTCCTTCGTTAAATATACATATTTCTCATTTTCTCTACAATGTCTTTCACTTCATTCCTCACTTCCGCAGGTTCAAGCACTTCCGCCTTCTCCCTGTGCCAAAGCAGCGCTTGGTAGAAGTTATAGCTCGGCCTTAGCCAATAGCTGAAAATGCTCCAGCCATCGCCCGTCTTTATCTCTTGTTGCGACTCGTGCAGGGGGCGTGCTTTGATGTAATCCACCTGACTGCCGTACACTTTCAGTTTAATCAGCTGCGGAGGGCGGTCCTCATGATTGACACCGAAGCATCCGTCAAAGTAAGTTTGCGGTTTGATTTCTGAAGATGGAGCGGCACGTTCTTCTGTCATATACAGATTACTGATGCGCTCCAACGCATATACCGTTGGCGTCTTACGGCTTAACGGTTCGGCTATCAAATACCAGCGGTTCTCCCACGCTTTTACGAAACAGGGTATCAGCCTTTGCCTGGTTACAGTCTGTTTGTTGAATGAATGGTAGTCAAACTCAATGATTACACCTTGGTCGATAGCTTTAAGGATAAGCTGGAGATATTCCACTCCGCTGGGAGCCTCTTCAAGCACTACGCAGTCTTTGTGCTTCATGGCCAGCTCCACCAGAGCCTCTACGTGGAATGCCGACAGCAGGTATTTGTAAAGTGCGTTGTTTTCTATATAATCAGGGTTGGCAATATAGTATTTGTTTGTGCGCTTATCGCACTCTATGTCGATGGCGAAGACCGCCGACACATACTCTCTATAACGCCCGAAGGATTTGGGAAGTATCTCGCCGTCGTATAGCGAAGAATATTCCCAGTGCCCATTTATCTCGCGGAGCGACATCGGCTTGCTGCGCGACAACAGTTCTACTATATACAGGCATTTTTCGAGTTTACCCATGGTGCATTCGTTTTTCAGGTTCAAAAGTAAAGTTCATGACGGACAAAAACTGTCCGAGTATTCATTTTTTAACCATATCATTTGCTATCACTCGTTTCATAAGAACAAAAGCGGCAACACGTATTCTTCCTTATAGTTCTTTATGCCTATAAGTCCCCGAAGTCGGCTGGTTAGTAAATACAGGAAAAGGCGTGAGGACTTCACCGCCCCGCTCACCAAGAAACAGGCATCGCCAAACGCCTTACCGGATAATGAACGGAAACAATGCTCCCACGCCGTCTTGATATGCGGATACTGCGGTGTAAGCCGTAAGTGCATACGCAAAAACGGATGAGCGTCATGTCCTTCCATCCCTCCGGTCGTGATTTTGGCGATTTCGTTCCTTGGGACGAAAGCTGAAACGCTTTCCTACTGAAGCCGGCGATTTCTCCCGCCGGACATCGCAAAGATAAGCATTTTAGTTGAACATGACGCTCTTTTTATGCTGATATTTGCATTGGTTGCCGCTATTTCCCACAAAAATACGAACATTATTCCGTTAAAACCGAAAGAAAACCTTACATTTGGGCATCGATTTGTGAATAGTACCAAAACCGACGTTAACTGATACCGCCATGGACGAAAACGAGAGAGGAAACAGGCTGGAGGCGCTGCGACTGCTCATCGACGGCAAGGTGTTCGCCCCTTCGCACGCCGCACTGGCCAAGGAGCTGGGCTATAAGGGCAAGATGGTAATCTACCGGCTGGCCGACGAGAAGGAACCGAAAGGCCCCGTAGACAAGGTGTGGGAGCTGGCGAAGCAAAAGTTCCACCTCGACGACAACGATATGTACCGCCTGGCAAGCACATTCAGCTGCGCGAAGCATTATTACGGGAAGTTGGAAAGCGCAGTGGACAAGGACAGCGAGACGTGGGTCGAGAGCCTCATCGTGCCGCTCGTGACCGATGCTTACGGTGACTTCCCGGATACGTTCAAGGCCAAGACCATGCCAGAGCTGGTTGACCTGAAGACCGACGAGCCTGACATTTACTGGGGAATGGTGACATTGACCTACCTCCATGCAACCAATACCGACATTTACGGCGAGGGCGCGTCGCGCCGAATAATAACCGAACTTAACAGCCTGCTTGCCGGCCTTTACCCTGAAAAAGCCGCCGCGCGCGAGGCTGCCGACAATCTGCTGGACTGGCCTGCGCCCCGCAACCTCTGTGGGCTCCTCTTCTACTGCACGGCCCTGTTCAGGCATTACGCCGAGAGCAACTACAAGAGCGAGGCCTCCAAGGAACTGCTGTTGCTCGGCTGCGGCAAGCGCAGCTACTGGCTCGAGCCTGACTGCGACTACAAGCCGGGGCGCGACGTGTGGCTGCTGACGGAGCAAAGCCTCGGCCGCATGACTAACGGTTACTATTTCGTGCTGCGCCTGAGAGCGGGCGGCGACACGCTGACGTTCACGCTTGAGGACGTGCTCGCCCTTGAGTTTTACGCCGTAAGCAACGGCGACGACACGCCCATGGCCCTCGTCAGGCGCAGGAACGGCGGCGCATACGAGAGCTTCATGTACGCCTACGGCTACGACAGTGAGGCGCGCGAGCTGTACTTCGAGCCGTTTGCCGACGTAGAAAACGTGCCCGGACTGCCCGCAACGCTGCGCATGGTCAGTCTTGACAACTCCAAAGGCGTGTACGGGAATGAATGGGCGTACATCCTGGCGCGCTGGGACAGTGAGCAAGGCCGCACCTTCTTCATGAAGGCCAAGGAGGCATTCTCTGGCTTCAAGGACATGGCAGGGACGTACACCATAATTGACGTCAGCATAAGCAAGACCGCCCTTACGCTGGCGGTAGAGCACGATGGCGGCACACACGAATACCGCTTGCCCGTTGACGGACACGGCTTCCTTGCCGAAATAAACCCGTCGCAGAACGTGACCGTAGCGCGGCACGAGGCCGACGGCTGCCTGTACGCGCTGTGGCCGGAGCTTGGCTACAGCGTGAAATTGTCAACATTTGAGAAGATAAGGGAGTGAATACAACTATACATTACCGACATCATTATAACAATATGCCAATGAAAATAATATTCCTTGACTTCGACGGCGTGCTGGACACCGCTTACTACGACTTGGTGCTGACAAGCAAAGGATTACAAGAGACTGACGAATACGGCCCAATTTTCGACCCCACGTGCGTTACAAACTTGGAAGCAATAATCAACGCCACCAAGGCCGACATTGTGGTGACGTCTTCATGGAAATACTTGATGACCTACGAAGAACTTTTAAGGATGTGGAAAACCAGAGGAATGCCTGGCCGCATTATCGACGCCACGCCCAACATAAGCAGACACAGGGGCGACGAGATTGACGTATGGCTCAGGGAATGCAAGGCCGCGTGCGAATATGCAATCATTGACGACCTTGACGCACATAATTTCAACGAGCACCAACAGCCACGCTTGGTAACAGTAAATCCCTACAACGGGCTTGACGACATTGCGGCAAGGCGGGTCATCGGCATTCTGGGAGAAGCCGCCAACTTAGATGAACAAAAGGACTGAACGATGCCGCGTGCCGTGCGGTGCGCGGCACACACAAAGCAAGAGCCGCCGTCACGACTGACGGCGGCTCTCTTTCTTCACGTTAGTATGTTATGAAAAATTTGAGAGAAATGAAGCTTCACAGCTTCGTGTTTTGTTTTATTAAACACTGTTTTATAGAGAAAGCATAGAAAATTGTCTTACTTTAATATCACGGCCGTTGCCGGTGCCTGCTGCAGGGTGTCCACCTTTGCCGTGTCGCCCATGGCCACCGACGGGCCTTCCTGCGTGTCCTGGCCTGCGGCTACGTTGGTCGCGGGCCTGTCGTCGCCCTTGAATGCCACCTGCGCGGCGTTGCCGAGGGTGAGGAATATCGCCACCACCGCGGCGGCCTTGAACAGCGGCATGAACCTTTGCGCCAGGCTGATTGTGCGCGCCTTCACGGGCTCCGGCTCGTTGACGGCGGCCATCACGCGGGCGTCGAAGTCGCTGCCGAGGGTGTCGCTGGCCGTCTCCGCCTGTTCGTAACAGAACAAGTCCTTGTATTTCAGGAGGCTTACCGGCACGTCCCTCTGGCTGAAAAACGCCTTGAGGATTTGCTCCTCCTCGAGCGAGGTCTCGCAGTTCCAGTAACGTTCCAATAGCTGTTCTATGTACTTATAGTCCATACTTGTCGATTTCGTTATACCTTTGTTTCACCGTCTGCCTGGCCCTGAAGATGTTGACCTTCACCTGTTCCTCGGTGATGCCCAGCACGGCGGCTATTTCCTTGTAGCTCTTGCCCTCGAAGTCGCGCAGCTGCATACAGCTCTTTAGCCTCTCGGGCAGCTCGTCAACGATGCGCCTCACCTGCTCTACCCTGTCCCTCTGCACCATGCGTTCGTATGGGTCTGAGGCCGTGTCGGCCGAGGCTGCCTCGCTGTCGCCTATGGGCTGGTTGTCGGCGCCGGCCTTCTTCACCTTGTCGAGCGAGAGGTTGCGGCACACGGTGAGGCTGAACGCCTCGATTGAGTCGATGTCCTGCCAGTCGTCGCGCCTGTTCCAGACCTTTATTAGCGTGTCTTGCACAACGTCCTCGGCCTCCTCGCGGCTGAGGGTTATTCTCAGCGCCAAACGGTAGAGAATGTTTTTTAGCGGCAACACGTCGTTGCGAAAACTGATATTTTTCATCGCTCTCTATTTGAATGACGATTGGGCGGGGCAAAAGTTACAGCCCCGGGGCAATTATCTTGTTTTTTAACAGTGTTTAAGATTATGGGAGGTATGGGAGAGCTGGGAAGAAGGGGAAGGCCGGGAAGCGGCGAGACATAGGGCTGGGTATTGGCTTTTGATAACTGCCTGACGGCCAGACGGTTGCCAATATGCCGCTTGTCGCCACCCGAAAGGCGGCATATTGGCGCGCAAAAGGTGGCCTCTTGTGGCGTAAAACGTGCCCTTCGGCGCAGCGTCAGGGCACGATGATGGTGCCGTGGCGGCCGTCGATGGCCGTTGACAGGGTTATGTTGACGCGGCTTACGCCGGCGTCTATTGCGCCAAAGGCGTTCTCGAGCTTGGGCAGCATACCTCCGGCCACGGTGCCGTCGGCCACGTAGCGGGCGAAGTCGGCGCGCGTCATTACGGGTATTACGCTGTCATCGTCGTCGGGGTTGGCCAGCACGCCTTTCTTCTCGAAGCAGAAGATTAGCGTCACGTCGTAATGCGCGGCAAGGGCCTTGGCCGTCTCGGCGGCTATGGTGTCGGCGTTGGTGTTGAGCAAATGGCCCTGCCCGTCGTGCGTCAGGGGGGCCATTACGGGCGTGATGCCGGCCTCTATGAGGCGCGCCAGCTTGTCGCCGTCGGCACGCTCAACGTCGCCCACGTAGCCGTAGTCAACGTCCTTAACGGGGCGCTTGTGCGAGCGTATTACGTCGATGTCGGCCCCGGTCAGGCCGAGGGCGTCAACGCCGGCAGCCTGCAGGCGCGCCACGACGTTCTTGTTTACCAGTCCGCCGTAGACCATCGTCACCACCTCGAGCATGGCCTCGTCGGTTACGCGCCGGCCGCCAACCATCTTGCTCTCTATGCCGAGGCGCGAGGCTATGGCCGTGGCGCGGCGTCCGCCGCCGTGGACGAGCACCTTGCGCCCCTCGATAGAGCCGAAGTCGGCAAGCAACCGGGCGAGCCGGGCCTCGTCCTCGACGACGGCCCCGCCCACTTTAACTATAGTAAGGGGATGTTTCATGTCGCTATCGTTATTAAGCACCAATCCCAACCAGACCTAAACACCCACCCCAACCCTCCCGAAGGGAGGGAGCTTGGTATGCTTTGCAAGCAATACTAAACATTCTTCTTGTTAATAATACTCACCAATTAAAGCATATTAAACTCCCTCCCTTCGGGAGGGTTGGGGTGGGTTTTAGGTCTGGTTGGGTTGTTTTTTAGGTACAGTTGAAATGTTTTTTACTCCAAATAAGTATATCCGTAAAGCCCGGAGCGGTAGTTGGAGAGGAACTCCTTGCCCTCCTCGAGCGAAATCTTGCCCTGCTTCACGCTCTTTGCCACCCACACCTCGAGCTGGCGCACGAGCTTCTTCGGGTTATACTGCACGTACTCGAGAACCTCCTCGACGGTCTCGCCGTCGAATATCTGGTCGATGTGGTACTTGCCGTCCTTCACGGTTATGTGCGCCGCGTTGGTGTCGCCGAAGAGGTTGTGCATATCGCCGAGTATTTCCTGGTAAGCCCCTACGAGGAACACGCCGAGGTAGTAAGGCTCGTTCTTGCGCAGCGTGTGCACCGGCAGGATGTTCGATATGTTACGGCTGGTCACGAAGTTGGCTATTTTCCCGTCGCTGTCGCAGGTGATGTCTTGCAGCGTCGCGCTGCGCGTGGGCCTCTCGTTGAGCCGCTGCAACGGCACGATGGGGAAAATCTGGTCTATTGCCCAGGCGTCGGGCAACGACTGGAAAAGCGAGAAGTTGCAGAAGTATTTGTCAGCCAACAGCTTGTCGAGTCCCTTCAGTTCCTCCGGGATATGCTTCAGGCGCTTGGCTATCGAGTTTATTTCGCGGCACACGCTCCAGTACATACGCTCTATCTCGGCGCGCGTCTTGAGGTCAACCATGCCGTGCTCGAAGAGGTCGAGGGCGTCCTCGCGTATTTGCTCCGCGTCGTGCCAGTCCTCGAGCATGGTGCGTGGGTTGAGGTTATCCCAGATGTCGTAGAGGTCCTTCACTAACTTGTGGGAGCTTTCCGTAGGCTCATACTCCTCGTCCATCTCGGGCAATGACGCGGTCTCGAGCACGTCGATGACGAGCACCGAGTGGTGGGCAGAGAGCGAACGGCCGCTCTCCGTGATGAGGTTGGGGTGCGGCACGCCGTAATGGTCGGCTGCCTCGACGAAGGTGTAGATGCAGTCGTTGACGTATTCCTGGATTGAATAATTGACCGAACTCTCGCTGTTGGGCGAGCGCGTGCCGTCATAATCAACGCCGAGACCGCCTCCGCAGTCAACGAAATCGACGTTGTAGCCCATCTTGTGGAGCTGTATGTAGAACTGCGAAGCCTCCTTCAGGGCCGTCTGTATGCGGCGTATCTTCGTGATTTGGCTGCCTATGTGGAAGTGGATGAGGCGCAGGCAGTCTTTCATTCCCTTCTTATCGAGGATTTCGAGTGCGGCCAGCAGCTCCGAGCTCGTAAGCCCGAACTTGCTCGCGTCGCCGCCGCTCTCCTCCCACTTGCCGCTGCCCGACGATGCCAGCTTAATCCTTATGCCGAGGTTGGGCTTAACGTTCAGCTTCTTGGCGGCGCGGCTTATGATGTCAAGCTCGTTCAGCTTCTCCACCACGATGAATATTCTCTTGCCCATCTTCTGCGCCAGCAGGGCCAGCTCGATGTAACTCTGGTCCTTGTAGCCGTTACAGATTATGAGCGAGTCGCTCTGGCACTGCACCGCGATGACGGCGTGCAGCTCGGGCTTCGAGCCGGCCTCGAGGCCGAGGTTGAACTTGCGCCCGTGGCCGATAATCTCCTCGACGACGGGTTGCATCTGGTTAACCTTGATGGGATAGATGATGAAGTTCTCCCCCTTGAAACCGTATTCGTCAGACGCTTTCTTGAAACAGCTCCACGTTTTCTCAATCCTGTTGTCGAGGATGTCGGGGAAGCGGAGCAACACCGGCGGGGTAACGTCCCTGAGCGAAAGTTCGTCCATCACGTCGTGAAGGTCTATTTGCACGTTGTCCTTGCACGGGGTGACATACATATCGCCGCGCTCGTTGATGCCGAAGTAGGATGTTCCCCACCCGCTGATGTTGTAAAGCTCGTTAGAGTCTTCGATAGTCCATTTCTTCATCTGGGCCTTGCTTGTTTTTTGGATTAATCTTTGAATTTGTATAAACGTAAGGGTAATGAGCGATAACCATCATAGCCTTTATGGCTTTCAGGCGTTTTGCACCACAAAGGTAGTAATAAAATCCAATTTATCGGCAGGCATTCGCTATAATGAAAGTAATTCGCGCATTTTCTCCACCGATATTTTTATCTTCTCGTAGTTGTCGAGCAGGTTGACGTCGAGCACGTGCTTTGCCTTTAGGTAATATTCCTCGCGCCGGGCAAGCTGCTCCCTTATAAAGGCTTTCATCTCGTCGGGCGTCTTGTTCTCAAGCAACGGGCGCCTTACCTTGCCCATCCTCAAGTGAGCGTAAAGCACGTCAGGGTCGGCTTTCAGGTACACCGTGTCGCCCTGGGAGTTCATGTAGTCAATGTTGTCGAAAAAGCACGGGGTGCCCCCTCCGCAGCTTAGCACGACGTCCTCGAACTCGGCAGCCTCGTGAAGTAGGTTGCGCTCAACGAGCCTGAAGCCGTCTTCGCCACGCTCGGCGAAGATTTGCGGCACAGTCTTGCGCATCCTGCCCTCGATATACCAGTCGAGGTCATAGAACTGCAAACCGGTTTCCTTGGCGAGAGCCTTGCCTACGGTGGTCTTGCCGGCGCCCATATACCCGACGATGATTATCCGCCTCATCGCCTACTTCTTCTTCGAGTTGTTGATGACGTTCATACACTCCTCAAGCGTCAGCTCGGCCGCCTTGTCGTGCAGGTTCTTGGGCAGGCGGTAGTTCTTGCCGTCATACGCGAGGTAGGGGCCGTAGCGCCCGTTCATCACCTCGAGCTTCGGCTCCTCGTCAAAGGCCTTTATGTGGCGTTGCGTCTCTTGCAGGCGCTTCTTCAGGATGAGCGCTATGGCCGCGTCGAGGGTCACCGTGAGCGGGTTGTCTGTCTTCGGTAGCGACACGTATTTCTTCTTGTGCATCACGTAAGGGCCGAAGCGTCCCGAGCCAATGACGACGGGCGAGTCTTCAAACTCGCCTACAGTGCGCGGCAGGCGGAACAAGTCCAAGGCCTCGTCGAGCGTGATGGTCTCGATGCTCTTGTCGGCAGGCAGCTGGGCGAAGCGTGGCTTCTCCTTGTCCTCGGCCTTTCCTATTTGCACCACGGGGCCGAACCTACCGATTTTAACGAACACGGGCTTGCCCGTCTTGGGCTCCTTGCCAAGCTCGCGCTCGCCGGCCTTGTGCTCCTCGCGGGCGTTCATGGTCTTCTCGACGGTAGGCTCGAATTTCTTGTAGAAGTTCTCAATCATGGCCGTCCACTGCGCCTTGCCCTCGGCGATGGTGTCAAACTGTTGCTCCACCTTGGCCGTGAAGTTATAGTCCATGATTGCCGGAAAATACTTCATGAGGAAGTCATTGACCACCATGCCTATGTCGGTGGGCAGCAGCTTGCCTTTCTCGCTGCCGGCCATCTCCGACTTCGTCTTGTTCGTTATGAAGTCACCGGCAAGGATGTCAACCGTGTAAAAACGTTCCTCGCCCTTCTTGTCGCCCTTTTGCACATACTCGCGCTGCTGTATGGTGCTGATGGTCGGGGCGTATGTTGACGGGCGGCCGATGCCGAGCTCCTCGAGCTTGCGCACGAGGCTCGCCTCGGTGTACCTCACCGGGCCTTGGCTGAAACGCTGGGTGGCCGTGATTTCCTCGCGCCGCAAGGGCTCGCCCTCCGACATCGGGGGCAGCGTGTGCGACGAGTCGTCCTGGCCGTCGGCCTCGTCGTCGGACGACTCGCGGTATACTTTCAGGAAGCCGTCGAACTTGACGACCTCGCCGTTTGCGACGAACTGCTCAGTAGCTCCGCTGACGCTGATGGTCACGGTGGTCTTCTCTATCTGCGCGTCGGCCATCTGGCTGGCAGCCGTGCGCTTCCAGATAAGGTCGTACAGGCGCTTTTCCTGTTGCGTCCCGTCGATGGTGGCGTCGGCCATATACGTAGGGCGTATGGCCTCGTGGGCCTCCTGCGCACCCTTAGAGTGGGTGTGGAACTGCCGCGGCTTGCTGTACTCCTCGCCCCAGAGCCTGGTTATTTCGTCCTTGGCCGAGTTGATGCAGAGCGAAGAGAGGTTGACCGAGTCAGTACGCATATAGGTGATGCGTCCGTTCTCGTAAAGGTGCTGGGCCACCATCATTGTCTGCGACACGGTGAAACCGAGCTTTCTTGCGGCTTCCTGTTGCAGCGTGGAGGTAGTGAACGGCGGCGCGGGGGTGCGCTTCATCGGCTTTTTCACGATGTCAGCCACGGTGAAATCGGCATTTTTGCACTTGTCGAGGAACGCCATGACGTCGTCGTGGTTGGTAAACCTCTTGTCAAGTTCGGCCTTCACCTCCGCCGTCTGCCCATCGCCTACGGGCACGGTGAAAACGGCGTTTACGCGGTAATACGGCTCGCTCTTGAACGCCTGGATTTCGCGTTCGCGCTCAACGATGAGCCTTACGGCCACGCTCTGCACCCTTCCGGCCGAGAGGGCCGGCTTCACCTTGCGCCACAAGACGGGCGAGAGCTTGAAGCCCACGAGCCTGTCGAGCACGCGGCGGGCCTGCTGGGCGTTCACGAGGTTCATGTCCAGGTGGCGCGGATGCTGTATGGCATCAAGTATGGCAGGTTTCGTTATTTCGTGGAACACGATGCGGTTGGTCTTCTCCTCGTCAAGCCCCAGCACCTCGCAAAGGTGCCATGATATGGCTTCACCCTCGCGGTCCTCATCGGATGCCAGCCAGACCTTCTCGGAATTCTTGGCGTTGTTCTTCAGCTCGGTCACGAGCTTCTTCTTCTCCTCAGGAATCTCATAATCGGGCGTGAAAGTTTCTGTGTCTATGCTCAGCTCCTTCTTCTTCAGGTCGCGTATGTGCCCGTAACTGGACATCACCTTATAGTCCTTGCCCAGGAATTTCTCGATGGTCTTGGCCTTTGCCGGACTCTCGACGATTACCAAATTCTTCTGCATCACGTTGTTTACCTTTTCGATATAGGGCGCAAAAGTAAACAAAACTTTTGCATACACCTTATCTAATAGGCGAAATTTCCGTTTTTTAAGAAATTTTAGCGCATTCCGCAATGCCATGCCCCCGCGGCGGAGGGGCGATGGCGCGCCGGCAAGGGCTGCATCAAGTGCAGCTCGGCAACCCGTTGACAGCCAGGGAAATAGCAAGACGTGCCATCTTGCTTGGCAAAATGGCACGTCTTGGCGCACGAAAGGGCACCTTTCGCAGCGCGAAACGGTACGTCACGCAGCACGGCCGCAACGGCGCGCGCGGCGGGACGTCAAAGATACAGCAAGGATTCGTTGCCCATGTTGAAAAGCAGGTCGAGTATGCTAAGGTTGGGAATAAAACCGTGCTTGCGCTCATACACTTGGTAATACCTTCGGGGCGCGAACTCCGCGTCGGGCAACGGGTGCTTCGGGCGGATAACGTCGCGGAAGTCTGCCACGCCGGCCAAGGCGTCACTGTCTGCCGGAATGTACCCCGAAGTAGGCTCGACGTCAGGTTCAATACCGATTAAATCGCAGATTTTTGCACAGATTTCCATATTGAAGTCATAAAGGAAAGTCCATCTCCCCTCAAAAAACGGGCGTATGTCATCGGAGTAGAACTCGAAAAAAGGCGACTCGCCGTAGGCACTCGCCAGGGCGTTCCAGTGTAAGTGGCGCCAGTTGCCGTGGTCGCTTATGCGCACGTCCTTCATCAGGCACTTGCCAAAAGTGGCGGTTTCATCGCTACAAACGGTGGTAACAGGACGCTCCACAGGCACGGTCAGGGCCTGCGTGCCACTGGTTGTGGCGATTACGCAGCGGTTGCGGTAAGTCTGTTTCGTGAAGCTGTCGTAAGCCTCAACATATAGCTTGCCGTAGCGGTAGAGCTTTTGGTACCACTGCACGGGGCCGAAATAAGTCGATGAAAGCAGGGCTTTTTGCATTTTTCTTTATTGACGGGAGTTAGTGTATTACCGGAAAAACGGGGAAATATGATAAGGAAGAAGGCACGTTCGGCTCATTTCTCTATCATGAGCATCCAGCGGTCGTGGCGCAAGCAGTCGTAGACGGGTTTACGGCTGTCGGTTGAGTAAAGCAGCATCTGCACCTTCCCTATAACATGGGTCTCGGGCACGAAGCCGAAACTGCGCGAGTCTGAAACGTCGTCGCTCCGCCCTGAGCTGAACCAATAATAATCGTTGTTGAACATTGCGCAGCGCTCCGGCTTCCCGTCCACGAAAAGTTTTCCGCCGATGACTTCGGCCTTTTTGCCCTCAAACCTGTTGTACAGCATACAGAGCAGCTTCATGTTGGCCTCCGTGACGCGGCACGGCACGCTCTTGCCGGGCACGACAATCCGCGCGCCGAAGGCCATTACAGTGTCGCCGGGCACGCCCGTGCAGAAATAGGCCAGCACCTTTCGCATGGCCGTCTGCGCCGCCGTGTCGGCCGGACTGTTGAAGACCACAAGGTCGCCGCGCTCCACCGGGCTTGCCGCCCACCGTGCATAATCGAACATTCCGCCGCCCGTGCGCAAGCCATAGCTCCACCGGTTCACCAAGACACGGTCGCCTTCTACGAGGCAAGGCTCCAAGGCCGTGCCCCTTACCGTATACACGGTGAACACCAAAGCGCGGAAAGCCAACATCAACAAGATTGTGACCGTCAGCGCCATCACAAACTTGAGCGCAATCTTCATCTACGGTTTTGCGGTTATGGGGTTATGGGGTTTTGCGGTTTTAGGGTTATAAGGTTATGAGGGTTTACGGTTTTAGGGTTGCAAGGTTTTATGGTTGCAAGGTTTTATGGTTATACGGTTTGAGATAATGCCCATTATCTCATAATTATGCGGCCATGAGGTTTGAACCGTAACACTTTACCCGTACACCCCATAACCGTATAACCCCATAACCGCATAACCTAAAATCATTTTATGTTGTCCACCATCCTGAACAGCCTGTTCCAGCGTATGCCAGAGAAGCCATGGCGGTCAGGGTCGCTGCTCCACCAGATGAAGATGGGCTTGCCCACGATGTGGTCTTCAGGCACGAAACCCCAGTAGCGCGAGTCGGCCGAGTTGTGGCGGTTGTCGCCCATCATCCAGTAGTAGTCCATCTTGAACGTATAGTGGTCGGTCTGCTTGCCGTTGATGTATATTTTCCCGTCCTTCACCTTCAGGTCGTTGCCCTCGTAAGCGCGGATGGGGCGTTCGTAAACGGCGATGTTCTGCATCGTCAGGCGCACCGTGCCGCCCTTCTTCGGTATCCATACGGGGCCATAGTTGTCGCGCGTCCATCCGGTGTTGGCGTTCAGCGGGTATATGTCCCCGGTTATGGTGTCAGTGTTCAGGCGTATGCTCTCCACTATGTCCTTGCGCTTCTTCAGGGCGTTGACGGCCCTGTTTGTCAGCGGCATACACCCGCTCTGGTTAAGGCTGCCGAGGTCTTCCATGCTGATGCCGAGTTCTTCCATCAGGTCATCCGGTATGGGCTGGCGCAACTTCACGTAGTAAGTGTACTGCACGTTGTCCGGTTCCTTGTTCGGCTTGCCGTCGGTGTAGACTATGCGGTTCTTGATTTGGAGCGTCTGCCCCGGCAGGCCCACGCACCGCTTCACGTAGTTCTCGCGGCGGTCTGTCGGCCTGGTGATGATTTTCCCGTAATCGACGGGGTTATCGGCAATGTACTTCCGCCCCGTGGCATACACTGCGGCATACCAGTCGTACTGCTCTTGCGGCGACATAGCGGAAAAGTCTGGCTGGTAGTTGAGCAGCTGGCTGCCGAACGAATAGCACATCTGGTAGAAGTCGGCAGCCTGGAAACGCTCGTTGCTCACGAGTGTGTCGCCGGCTGGATAGTTGAACACTACTATGTCGTTCTGCTTCACCTTGCCGAGGCCTTTCACGCGGCGGTAGTCCCAGTGGGGCCACTCGATGTACGACTTGCACCCGAACACCGGCAAGGTGTGCTGCGTAAGCGGCATCGTCAGCGGTGTCTCCGGTATGCGCGGGCCGTAGCTGACCTTGCTCACGAACAGGTAGTCGCCCGTAAGGAGCGACTTCTCCAGGGAGCTTGAGGGTATGACGTAGTTCTGGAAGAAGAACAGGTTGATGAAATACACGGCCACAAGGGCGAACACTATGGCGTCAACCCACGACATGATGAAGCGCACGGGCGGCTCGGAATTCTTCCACCACTGCCACTTTATTTTCTTCGTGATGTACACGTCGAAGATGAACGGCACGACAATCAGCCCCAGCCAACTCTTCACCCAGAGCAGGAACAGGAGGTATAGCACGATGACAATGGCAAACTTAGTCCATTGTTTCTTCATGTTTAGCTGTTTCTTTTCCATTTATTATAATAAATTCAAGCAACCGCCTAACCCTCCCGAAAGAAGGGTTAGGCGGATGCCAATCAGAACTTGAACATATCGCCGATAGTCAACAGGCCGCTGTGCTCCTTGGTATATTCGGCGGCGAGCACTGCGCCGAGGGCGAAGCCCTTGCGCGAATGGGCGTCATGGGTTATGGTGATGCTGTCGGCCTCGGAGTCATACTTTATGGAGTGTATGCCCGGCACCTCGCCACGGCGCACGCTGCTGACGGCCACCATGTCGCCGGCCACGCTGCCGCTGCCCGTCACCGTGCCGTCAGGGGCGGTCAGCGTGCCCTTCGCCCAACCGCTCTTGCGGTCGAGACCGTCTACTATTTCCTCGGCCAAGGTTATGGCCGTACCGCTCGGGGCGTCGAGCTTGTGCACGTGGTGCGTCTCCTCCATGCTCACTTCGTACTGCGGAAAACCGTTCATGATTTTGGCCAGGTAACGGTTGACGGCCGAGAATATTGCCACGCCAACGCTGAAGTTGGAGGCCCAAAAGAGCGTCTTGCCCTCCTCCGAACACATACGGCGCACGTCGTCGCCATGCTCCTTCATCCAGCCCGTAGAGCCTGACACCACCTTGACGCCCTTGGCAAAGGCCTTCAGGTAGTTGCCGTAAGCAGCCGTCGGCGTGGTGAACTCTATGGCGACGTCGGCCGAGGCGAACTCCGGCGTGTCGTAGTCTTGCTGGTTGTCTGCATCGATAATGCTCACGATTTCGTGGCCACGGCTGATGGCTATTTGCTCTATCATCTTGCCCATCTTGCCGTAACCTATGATAGCTATCTTCATTTTAGAAATAGATTTAAATCTGATTGCAAAGATAATGAAAATAAAGGACAACCGAAAGAAATGGGAATAAAAAACCGCCCGACAGGCAGCCCGGCGGCATAATAAGGCTAATATGCCTCGCGGAGACCGGTGGACATACTAAGCTCCATGCCATCATGAGCGGTGGCTACGGTGCCGTTAATCCGCCGCAGCTCGTCACCCGTCATCTTGCGGTAAACGCAATACAGGCTGACGGGCTTGGTTCCGTCGGCCGAGGGCATACGCTTCACTATGCGCATCTCGCTGTCGTTAAGCGACAGCACGCGGAAACCAGCGTCAATGTCCGTCGCAACGTAATAGCCGTTGGCACGGTAGGTGTACTTCACTTTCCCTGCCATACCCAAGACGCCATGTCCGCACGGCTGGTAGACGGTCAGCGAGTCGGCGGATATGAAGTAGTCTTCGGCGGCCGGTTGCGCCCAGCCGCCCCGGCAGTCCTCTGCGTCGTAGCGCCAGGCCACCTCCATCTTGTGCATCTCCGTGCATTTCCAGCCGAAGCCTACGGCATGGCGCATGAAGTCTTCCGCCGTCAGACGTTCCTGCGCCGGCACCACGGGATACCGCTCGTTAAAGGTGTCGAGGTCGTAACGGTAGTTCGCGCGGCACGCCTCGGCCTCGTCGGGCTTCATGGCGCGGTAGGTGGCATATACGTAGATGGGCGTGCCGTCGCCTCTCATGGCCTGGTATTTTACGAACCTAAGCGTATCGGGGCTTACCGCCATAACCTTGAACACCTCGGTGCCGCCGGCCGTAAGGCTGTTGTTAACGCCGTCGAAGGCGAACCGTTGCCTGCGGTAACCCATGATAGGGTAGGCATCGAAGTCCATATATGTGGTAATGGAGTCCCTTGTAAAATAATACTGCACGGGAGCTTCCACGGCGTGCCCGTCCCAGTAGTCGCGTTTCTCGATGTCGCCGTTGGCCTTGATTTCGTGCGACTCCACGTATTGCCAGCCCTTGCCGCTGACGCAACGCATGAAATAGTCGGACATGACCGGTTGCGGCTGCGGCACACGTGCCTGCCTCTTGCCGGCAAGCGCAGGCACCGACAACAGCAGCAATGCGGATAGAAGAACAATGCCGAGGTGCTTCATGAGACAAGGTTTTTTAATCAAAACGGTTACAAATATAGCGAATTAATCCATTCGCTGTATAAATAACGCAGGAAAAAGTCGATTATTGTTTTAGTTAGGAATTTTTAGGAGGGTGGATGGGAGAACTGGGAGGACTGGGAGAGCTGGGAGAATTGGGAAGGCCGGGAAATTATCCAACCAAGATGTTCCTCCCATTATTCCCAGTCATCCCAGTTCTCCCAACTATCCCAACCACTCTCCTAAAAGCTGCGCAGCCATGCCTTCAGGTCAAGCTGCATCTCGTTGTGGTACTTGAAGCTGTCGCGGTTGCCCCATCCGTGGCCGCCAGAGGGATAGACGTGGAGCGTGGCCGGCACGTCGTGGCGGTAGAGCTGCACGTAGTAGTTGACGCCGTTGGCTGGCAGCACCGTGTGGTCGTCGTCGCTCAGGGCTATGAATGCGCGCGGCGTCACGCGCGTCACCTGCAGGTCGCTGCTGTAGTCCTGCTCGGCGCGCTTCCTGGCCTTCACGCCCAGGAAGTTGTCGTGCGAGCCCTTGTGGGTGATGTCGGGCATCATCGTTATGACGGGATAGAACAGGATTTGGAAGTCGGGCAGGGCGTCGCCCTTGGCCAGGGTGGCCACGACGGATGCCAGGTGGCCGCCCGCCGACGAGCCCATTATGCCGACATCGTGCGCGTCGATGTTCCAGTTCTGGGCGTTGCGGCGCACCAGCCTTACGGCTTCCTCGGCGTCAGAGACGGGCACCTCGTGGTCGCCGTGCGGCAAACGGTACTTCAGCACGACGGCGGCTATGCCCATGTTGTTGAAGAAGGCAGCCCAGTCGTGCCCCTCGTGCTCCATGGCGAGATGCGAGTATCCGCCCCCGGGGCAGATTACGACGGCGCGCCCCGTGGCCTCCGCCTTGGGCGGCAGGTAGACCCATACCTTTGCCGTGTCGGCCTTGTCGCCGCCCTCGACGGCGGGGCCGTGCGGCCAGAGGTTGACTTCAACACCCTTCTGGGCGCAAACGGGCATTAACACCGCGGCCATGGCCGCAGCCAACAGGGTCTTCATTGCTTTCATTTTCATCTCGTGATGGTGTTTGGTTAGT
Source organism: uncultured Prevotella sp. (assembly GCA_944319815.1). Classification (GTDB taxonomy): domain Bacteria; phylum Bacteroidota; class Bacteroidia; order Bacteroidales; family Bacteroidaceae; genus Prevotella. Next base: position 59,950 of record CALUEX010000009.1, read on the forward strand.
GCTTGGAATATGTAAATTGATGTTTTATGCCAATTAAATGGGCTTGTCTTGCAAATGTAAACAAAATTTTTCGTAATATTGCAGGGCGCGACATTATTATAACAAACTATAAAACTACGGCGTGCGGGATAAACCATTTTTAATGTTTCGGTGGCCGCGCGCCGATGGAATGGCGCAAAGTAAACACTCACCCGATAAAAAAAGAACATTATGGACCTACTGGAAAAATTCGGCTACTGCCCCGTGTGCGGCAGTTCGCACTTTGCCAAGAACTCGGCAAAGAGCAAGAAATGCAGCAACTGCGGCTTTGAATACTTCATGAACCCGGCTTCCGCCGTGGTGGCGATAATCACCAACGACCGTGGCGAACTGCTCGTTGAGCGGCGCAAGTGCGAACCGGCAAAGGGCACGCTCGACCTGCCGGGAGGCTTCGCCGACGTGCTCGAGACGGCGGAGGAAAGCGTGGCGCGCGAGGTTGAGGAGGAGACCGGACTGAAGGTAACGGAGGCCCGCTACCTGTTCAGCCTACCAAACGTCTACCGCTTCTCGGGCCTCGACGTGCAGACCCTCGATATGTTCTTCGCCTGCAAGGTGGAGGACTGCTCCGTGCTGAAGGCCGGCGACGACGCAGCCGAATGCTTCTGGGTAGCCCCGGAAGACATACACACAGAGCAGTTCGGCCTGCGCTCGGTAAGGCAGGGGCTTTACCAGTATCTCGGAAAGTGAGACGGCCGGGAGGTTCTGGGAGGACTGGGAGAGCAGAGAGGACCGGGAATACTGAGTGCAGTATGCGGTCTCGGTTCTCCCAGCCCTCCCAGCCTTCCCCCATCACTTCTTCTTCACCATCTCCACCTTGCCGGGTATTTTCTGCCACTTGCCCTTGACGGCAAACTTCAGCGTGCTGCCGCCTTTCTTGTTGTAAGTGTACGTGCCGTCGGCGTTTGCCTTTATGGTGGCGGTGAACTCCTCGCTGCCGTAGTCGTTGACCACCTCCACCTCGGCCTCGTCCTCTTTCACGACGCGCGAGGCCACGATGAACCATTTGCCCGTGCTCTGCGTCGAGCCGATATAGCCGTCCATCTGGCCGAGCACGTCCTGCCCCGCCACGGTTACGTCCTTGTCGTAAAGGTTCATCTTAATGTAAATTTTATGCTCGTCGTTCTTTATTTCGACGTCGAAGGGGCGCGCCTCCTGCGCCACGGCCAACGCCGACACAAGGCAGACGACGAACAATGACAAAAGTTTCCGCATGATTTTATCTTTTATGTGTTCATGTGCAAAGATAACCCCTTGCCGTGATACTATTGCCATTTACAGTGTAAAGGTTTCTTAAAAACACGTGGACTCAGCATAACCCGCTGCATTACATTCATTGTTCCATCCCGTAGAAATACGAAAAAATGGCATTCGCCCTCCGCCATGTTGCCATCCACTTATAGGGACGCTCGGTCTGAGCGTCCGGGTAATGTCGTAAACATATAGCCGGTGGCGTTTCGCATGGCAGCCGTTGGCTGTTTTCATGGTTACCCGGACGCTCCGACCGATATTGCCAATATTCAGTCAAAGGCTTCTTGCATTCCACAAAAGCCGCGGCAATAAAAAATGCCGTTAGCGGCCTTTCGCACGATGAAAGGCCGCTAACGGCACGATAAAAGGGCATCTTTCATGAAGTGGAAGATGCCCTTTTGTAAGTTATTGTATGTCAAGGCGTTAAGCCCGTGGCTTACAGCTTCTGCTTCACCTCTATTTCGGTGAACGTCTCGATGATGTCGCCTACCTGGATGTCGTTGAAGTTGACGAGGCTGATACCGCACTCGAAGTTCACGCCTACCTCCTTGACGTCGTCCTTGAAGCGCTTGAGGGCGTTGATTTCGCCTGTGTGTACGACTATTCCGTCGCGAACCACGCGGGCCTTGTCCACACGGTGCACCTTGCCCTCCGTGACGTAGGCTCCGGCCACGGTGCCCACTTTCGATATGTGGTAGACCTCGCGCACCTCTACCTGTCCTGTCACCACTTCCTTCTTCACCTTGTCGAGCATTCCCTCCATGGCCGACTTCACGTCCTCGATGGCGTCGTAGATTACGGAGTAGGTGTTGATTTCAACGCCTTCCTGCTCGGCCAGCTTGCGCGCCGCCGCTGACGGGCGCACCTGGAAACCGCAGATGAGCGCGTCGGAAGCGTCGGCCAGCGACACGTCGCTCTCGGATATTTGGCCCACGGCCTTGTATATGACGTTGACCTTGATTTTCTCCGTGGAGAGCTTGATGAACGAGTCGCCAAGGGCCTCGATACTTCCGTCGGTGTCGCCCTTCACGACGATGTTCAGCTCCTTGAACGAGCCGAGGGCTATGCGGTGGCTGATGTCGCTCAGCGTCAGGCGCTTCTGCGTGCGCAAGCCTTGCTCGCGCTGCAGCTGCAGACGCTTGTTGGCTATTTCGCGGGCCTCCTGCTCCGTCTCGAGCACATGGAACGAGTCGCCCGCCGTGGGCGCACCGTTCAAGCCGAGGATGATGGCCGGCTCGGCCGGCTTGGCCTCGGTTATGCGCTGGTTGCGCTCGTTGAACATGGCCTTGATGCGGCCGTAGTTGGTGCCCGCTATCACGATGTCGCCCACGTGGAGCGTGCCGTTGCTCACGAGCACGGTGGAGACGTATCCCCTACCCTTGTCGAGCGACGACTCTATGATGCTGCCCGTAGCCTTGCGGTTGGGGTTGGCCTTGAGGTCGAGCATCTCGGCCTCGAGCAGCACTTTCTCGAGCAGCTCGTCAACGCCGAGGCCTTTCTTCGCGCTGATTTCCTGGCACTGGTACTTTCCGCCCCACTCCTCGACGAGGAGGTTCATGTTTGCCAGGTCCTCGCGGATTTTGTCCGCGTTTGCCCCGGGCTTGTCTATCTTGTTGATGGCGAACACCATCGGCACGTTGGCCGCCTGTGCGTGGGCTATCGCCTCGCGCGTGGTCGGCATCACGCTGTCGTCGGCGGCGATGATGATTATGGCGATGTCGGTCACCTGCGCACCACGTGCACGCATGGCGGTGAAGGCCTCGTGGCCCGGCGTGTCAAGGAAGGTGATGTGCCTTCCGTCGCCCAGCGTCACGTTGTATGCGCCGATGTGCTGGGTGATGCCGCCGGCCTCGCCGGCGATGACGTTCGACTTGCGTATGTAGTCGAGCAACGACGTCTTACCGTGGTCAACGTGTCCCATGACGGTAACGATGGGAGCGCGCGGCACGAGGTCGTTCTCGTCGTCGGGTTCCTCGGTCACGGCCTCGGAGACTTCCGCGCTGACGTATTCGGTCTGGAAGCCGAACTCCTCGGCAACGAGGTTGATGGTCTCGGCGTCAAGGCGCTGGTTGATTGACACCATGATGCCTACGCTCATGCACGTGCCGATGACTTGGTTCACGGATACGTTCATCATGCTGGCCAGCTCGCTTACCGTCACGAACTCGGTCAGCTTCAGTATCTTGCTCTCGGCCTTCGCCTCGGCGCGCTGTTCCTTCAAGTGCTCCTGCACGGCCTCGCGCTTCTCCTTGCGGTATTTGGCTCCCTTCTTGTTCTGTCCCTTGCTGGTGAGGCGTGCAAGCGTCTCCTTTACCTGGCGTGCAACGTCCTCCTCGCTCACCTCGAGCGGCTTGTGGCCACGCTTGTTCTTCTTTTTCTTCGAGCTGCCTTGCGCCTGCTGGCCTCCGCCCTGTCCGTTCTGCTTAACGGCCTGGTCGATGTTGACGCGCTCCTTCGTTATGCGCGAACGCTTCTTCTTGCCGTCGCCGCGCGCCTGGCCGTTCTTTTCCTCGCGCTCCTTGCGGCGCTCCTCCTTCGATTTCTTCTTCGGGCGGGTGCTCTGGTTGATGGCGTCAAGGTCTATTTTTCCCAGGACATTCACCTTGGGAGCAAGTTTCTTCTCGCTTTTCAGCGTGAATATCTTGGATTCTTCGGCGTTTGCCTGTGGAGCCGCCGGCGTTTCCTCCTTGGCCGGCTGCTGCGGGGCTGACGGTGCCGACGGCTGTGCCGGCTGCTGCTGTGCGGGCTGTTCCTGCTTGGGCTGCTGCGGCTCCGCCTCGTGGCGGGCGGCCTCCGGCTTAGCTACGGCCTTCTGCACAGGTTTCGGCTCGGCAGCCGCGGGCTGCTTCGGGGCTGCCGCAGACGGTGCGTGGCTTGCCGCAGACGACGACGCGGGAGCATCCTGGGCACTGCCTGCCGACTGCTCCTGCCTGGGCTTTTGCGACGGCTTTTGCGACGGTTTGCGGTTAAGGCTGTCAAGGTCTATCTTGCCCAACACGGTGTATTTCTGTGTCGTGGCCTCCCTCACTGGGCTGCCGGGCTTCTGCTCCTTCCGCTCAGACGTGCGCTTCTTCTCTTTCTGGTGCTTGGGGAAGAGCTTTTCAGCCTGGCTCCTCACCTCCTTGTCCGACTTGAACTCTTCCACGAGTGCGTGGTACTGGTCGTCATTCAGCTTGAAACTGACGTCGTCCCGGACTTCTCCCAAGTCACTTCTCTTTTTCAGGAATTCAACTGCCGTTTGAAGTCCTATATTCAATTCTCTGATTGCTTTATTTAATCTGATGCTCATACTCTTTTCAATTCATAATCCACTTTTTTCAAATTCATAATCCATAATTCATAATCCATAATCGGCTGCGCATCGGCATCATTCACAACTCTGCTCATAATCACTCCTTTATCCGGGTTTGCACTTCGTCAGCCTTATGGCGGCGTCTGCTCGATTATGAATTATGAATTATGAATTATGAATTAGAAAATGAATTACTCGAACTCTGCCCTAAGCACTTTCAGCACGTTGTCAACGGTCTCTTCCTCGAGGTCTGCCTTCTCGACGAGCATATCACGCGGCGCGTTGAGCACGGCCTTGGCCGTGTCGAGGCCGATGCCCTTGATGGCGTCGATAATCCACTGGTCAATTTCGTCGGAGAACTCGTCGAGGTATATGTCCTCGTCCACCTCGCTCTCGTCAAGCTCGCGGAACACGTCGATGGTGTACTCGGTGAGCATACTGGCCAGCTTGATGTTGAGGCCTCCTCGGCCTATGGCGAGCGACACCTCCTCGGGGCGCAGGTAGACCTCGGCCTTGCGGTTCTCCTCGTCTACGTTGATGCTCGAAATCTTGGCCGGGCTGAGTGCGCGCTGTATGAAGAGCTTGATGTTGGCGGTGTAGTTTACCACGTCGATGTTCTCGTTGCCAAGCTCGCGCACTATGCCGTGGACGCGGCTTCCCTTCACGCCGACGCACGCGCCTACGGGGTCGATGCGGTCGTCGTAGCTCTCGACGGCTATTTTGGCGCGCTCTCCCGGCATACGGGCTATGCGCTTGATGGTGATGAGGCCGTCGGCTATCTCGGGCACCTCGGCCTCAAGCAGGCGCTCGAGGAACATATTGCTCGTGCGCGAGAGGATGATTTTGGGGTTGTTGTTCTCGTTGGTCACCTCCTTGATGACGGCGCGCACGGTCTCGCCCTTGCGGTAGACGTCGTGGGGGATTTGCTCGCCCTTGGGCAGGATGAGCTCGTTGTTCTCGTCGTCAACGAGCAGCACCTCGCGCTTCCACACCTGGTAGACCTCGGCGCTGATGACCTGGCCCACGCGGTCCTTGTACTTGTTGTACAGGCTGTCGTGCTCGAGCTCGAGGATTTTCGACGCCAGCGTCTGGCGCAGGTTAAGTATGGCGCGGCGGCCGAACTTGCTGAAGTCCACCTTCTCGCTGACCTCCTCGCCTATCTCGTAGTCGGGTTCTATTTTCAATGCGTCAGTGAGGGATATTTCCTTGTTCTCGTCCTTCACCTCGCCGTCGGCCACGACGGTGCGGTTGCGGTAGATTTCGAAGTCGCCCTTGTCGGGGTTCACGATGACGTCGAAGTTCTCGTCGCTGCCGAA
>CALUEX010000010.1 GCA_944319815.1 uncultured Prevotella sp.
AATAAGCCATACAAAGCATATCAAGTTCCCTCCCTTCGGGAGGGTTAGGGTGGGTTTCAAGATGATTAAGGGTGGGTGTTAGGAAGGTTATGGTTGGTATTCGAGATGCACATTACCCACTATCGCCACGCCTCCATGGCTTCCTCAACGCCCTTGACGAACATGGGAAACTCGCTTACGGCCAGCGAAACAACGTTCACGCGCAGCTTGCCGTCAACAAGTTCTTTCCTCTGCGTGATGGCTAATACAGGCCCGTCGCTGCCCTGCGACAGACCGAACGTAATGTCGCCGCTTAGCGATGCCACCATAAGTCCTGCCGGAACACCCTCGCCGGCACGCAGTTTGCCGTCCAAAAGGCGTATTGCCGAGAGGAACTCGGCAAGCTCCTTACGGTCGAAAAACAGCTTTTGCCTGTCATTTCCGCCGCCTGGTACCCCTACGCTGCGGGTGATTTTGAAGTAAGTCTCTACCCCACTGTCATTAAAATCAAGGTATATTGTGCCACGCTTTAGCCTCAACGCCCTGCTCCATTGGCTCAAGCGCGACGGCTCGCGCTTCTCCTCCTTGGGCTGACCGTTGATTAGTTCCATGTGGTCGAGCCACGGCTGACCGTTGGCAAGATACTCAACGTTGTCGAAACCGGCTAGCGCACGCTCCAACTTTCCACCCTTAGTGCAGCACCCTACGACTATTTTCTGCGCCAGCGAGAGCATCAACACGTTCCTGTCGAACGCCGAACGGGCCGTCACGCTGTGTACGCTCGCGTCGCAATGGGTAATGACCAACAGTCTGCCAGCAGCCAAAGCCTCACGCACATCGTCGCCCCAGCGGCTCGGCATGGCCTCCGCCAGTACGAGGATTGTAGGTATTTTGCGCTGCAACAGCGTAGTGAACACGGCGCGTTCCATGGGCGACTGGTTGCCACACATTATGCAGTCGCACCCGTCTGACAGCCCCAACAACCACTTGCCGACGAGATATTCAAGCCCGTCGGGCGTCTTCCTTGAGCACACGAAAGCCGTTTTCTCGCGCTGCATAAGCGTCTCGTTACCCGTTTTTGCCTGTATTTTCATGGATTGTTTTTAGGAGTTAAAGGAGTTATAAGTAGTAAAAGGAGTTAAAGACAAATGCCTTTCAGGCCGCAAAATCATACAAACCGCCAAACAGGCGTTCATGTATCTGGCACAAGCCTTTTGCCGTCCCGACCTCAATTTTGTCAATATCGCCGGTCTCGAACAGGGCCTTTGCCTTCTCCAAACTTTGCCCGTCAATGTCTCTTTTATGTTTTTCCATTACGCAAAAATACGAAAAAGAATTAAGAGTTAAGGGTTAAGAGTTAAGAAAATCACCTGCAACTGCATATTTTCTTAACTCTTAACCCTTAACTCTTAATTCCTTAAAGCCTGTTCTTCTGGCCTTCTCCGGCACCCGTGCCCTTGTATTTGCTACGTGAGACGTTGAACTTGTAGCGAACGGTAAGGTTGATGTTGCGCAGTGCTTTCGGCTCGTAGATAGACTCGCGCAGCGTTCCGTAACACGTAACAACGCTGTTCTTGTTGGTCTTGAACAGGTCGGCGACATAGAACGAGACTGACAGTTTGTCGTTCATGAACGACTTATAGAGCGACAAGTCGGCACGGAACGACGGCTTGCGCAGGTAGTTGTTCTCGTCAGCGCCGGTAGTCGTGCATTCCATGTTGAGCGATACTTCAAACAGTTTTACGTCAAACGTATTGTTGAAGCGGAACGTTGCCAGCGGATTGTCAAGCGGATTATGCCCGTGGACGGCCATGTTGAACCACTGTTTCTGCACTCCGAGCATGACGGCCGGATGCCAGAAGCCCACTGTTGGGCGCAGGTTGAGCGATGCAAACACCTTGTCGTAAGCCTCGCCGTTTACTTGACTGAACAACGCTACGGCAGGGTCGTCGTTGTAAGTCTCGCTGTGTGGTATTATGGGGTCAATGATACGGGAGTATCCCGCGCTGAAAGTTAGCCACTTATACGAGGCCGCGAAGTTTACGTTATGGCTCTTCGTGGGCACTAAAAAGGGGTTTCCGCCCTCGTATGTATAGCGGTTGTCGTAGTTTATGTTGCTGCGAAGCTGGTCGTAGCTTGGGCGGCTTATGTCGGCGGAATAGCCCAACTGGAGGCCTAACTTGCCTAACATCGCCGAAAGGGCGACAGACGGGAACAGGTCGCCATACGTGCGGCTCTGTTCCGCCACGTATGCGTCGTCCTCGTAATAGTCGAAGTCCACGTGCTCATAACGCAGCCCAACCTGCGCATTGAGCGGGCCGAACTGCCGCGCATACTCCACGAATGCCGTGGCCAAGCCCTCCTCCGTGCGGCTGCGGTCGTCGTCGATTATGCCCTTGGGCACAACGGAATAAACAGACTTCCGCGTTGAGTAAGAGTATTCGCCGCCAAAAGAAAACTCTCCGCCGAGGAGCGGAGCGGTGACAACGAGCTTCGAAGCAACGAGGTTGCTGCGCGGAACGTTGTTTGTCGTCACGTCGTTATGCTCGGTCTCCTGCCCCACTTCGGTATAGTCCTCGACGGTGTTCATCGTCGAATTGCTTTTCGTGTACATCCAGTCTGTATTGAAGTCGATGCCCCACTTGCCTATTTTGCCCGTGTAATATGCGTTGCCCTGAAGCGTGGTGCCCTGCACAGACGAGGTGTAGTCGCTGCGGAGCTGCTCGGTCAGAGTACCGTTCTGCGTCAGGGTTGACTCCATATAACCGCCGGCCTTGCTCCACGGCTGGCGGCGGTAGCTGGCACTTACGCCTACGGAATGGTTTTCGTTGAACATATAGCTAATGGCCAACCGTGCGTACAGGTTTTCGCTTTTATACACTTGGTCGATTTCGCTGCGTTGCCGCCAAGTGTCCTCCAAGTGGGTGATTTGCTCAATGGTCTTGGGGTCGGGACTGGCCCATTTCGACGCACGTAGCGTCGCCCCGATGTCAAGTCCGCCCGTGCGGTAGTTCATGTTGAGGTTATCCTCGCCGACGAGGTAGCCGTAATCGTTAAGCTCTCCGAACAAACGGTTGTCAAGGCCGAAGCCCTCGCCCACGGCTTTCTTCGTCGTTATACGGATAACGGAGGTCACGCTGGCGTCATAACGAGCGCCGGGATTGGTGATAACCTCCACATCCTTTATATTGTCCGCGCTCAAACGGTCAAGCTCGGAGTTGTCCCTCACCTTGCGGCCGTTGATGTACAACTCGGGCGTACCACGCCCGAACACCTCTATCTTGCCGTTTTTGGCCGACACGTTGGGTATTCGGTCGAGCAACCGCTCGATAGTCCCGGCGTGCTCAAGTATGGTGCCGCCAACGCTCGTCACCATGCCCTCGCCCTTCAGGCGCGTCTTGGGCAGGTCGCTCTTTACTACCACTTCGCCCAGCACTTGCGTCAGTGCGTCGAGCCTTACCGTGCCGACATTTGCCTTCACGTCGGCAAAAACGGTCTTGTAGCCAAGCGACGAAAAGCGCAGCAGGCGGCCTTCGTCCTTGGCATCGAGGGTGAACGTGCCGTCGTCGCCCGTCATCACGCCCGAAACAAAGGCCGAGTCGGGCAGCGACATTGCCACGACGTTGGTATAAGGCAGCGGCTGGCCGTCGGCGTCAACCACGCGCCCCGTTACCTTTTGCGCCGCCATCGTCTGCACGAAAAGCAAGGAGCAGCACAGGGCGGAAAGTCTGGTAAATGTCTTCATCATGTATATTTTATGGTTGTTCGTTTTCTTCTTAGACGCAGTTTGCAGCGGATTTGTTACACAAAAGGAGCTGTTTTTTATGATGCCACCCTAACCAACCCTGACACCTACCCCAGCCCTCCCGAAGGGAGGGAGCTTAGAATGCCTTGCCTATTGACTTGGCACGTCAGCGATGTTTGCCGAATGGACCAAATAAGCCCAATAACCCCGATAGGACTGATAAGCAAAGTGAGCCTGATTTGCCGCCATTGCATCAATGCTAACCAAGCTCCCTCCCTTCGGGAGGGCTGGGGTGGGTGTCAGGATTGCCGCATACCACCACGCAAAAGTACAACAAAAACATGATTAACAGGTTACTGAAAACACCAAAACACGTTTTACCCCCCCCCGAAAAATTAACACAAATCAACACTTTACAAGACATTATGCCCACAAAAACGGCAAAGCGGCAAATGCAGAAACGTAAATCCGCATTTGCCGCTTGATGTCTCCTATAGGTAAATATGCGTCAGAACGCCTTGTGATACAGGGCTTCGATGTCCTCAATCGACGTCGGACGGGGGTTGCCGCCGGTGCAAACGTCGTTGTAAGCGTCGATGGCCAGCTGGTGCAAGTCTTCCTCGCGCACGCCGATTTCGTTGAGTTTCTGCGGTATGCCGATGCTCAACGACAGCTTGCGCACGGCCTCGATGGCGGCCTTTACGCCCTCGGCCTCGGTCATGCCCGTGGTGTCTACGCCCATGGCCTCGGCTATCTTGATGTATTTAGGCGCGGCTGGCGACTCGGCGTTATACTCCATCACGTAAGGCAGGAGCAGGGCGTTGGCAACGCCGTGGGGCGTGTCGTAATGCGCTCCCAGGGGGTGGGCCATTGAGTGAACGATGCCAAGGCCGACGTTGCTGAAGCCCATCCCGGCGATATATTGCGCCTGCGACATGGCCTCGCGGGCAGCAAGGTCGTTGCCGTTGTCAACGGCTGCCTTCAGGTTTTGCGCTATCAGCTCCATCGCCTTCACCTCGAACATATCAGACATTACCCACGCCCCCGGCGTGATAAAGCTCTCTATGGCGTGCGTTAGGGCATCCATGCCCGTTGCGGCGGTGAGGCCCTTGGGCATCGACAGCATCAGTTCGGGGTCAACTATGGCAACGGCGGGTATGTCGTTAGGGTCAACGCAAACCATCTTCTTCTGCGCTTCCTCGTCTATGATGACGTAGTTGATGGTAACTTCGGCACCCGTTCCGGCCGTGGTGGGCAGGGCGAAGGTGGGCACGGCCTTGTTGTGCGTGTCGGCAACGCCCTCCAACGACTTGACGTCAGCAAACTCCGGGTTGTTGGCCACGATGCCAATGCCCTTCGCGGTGTCGATGGCCGAGCCGCCACCGAGGGCAACTATGAAGTCAGCCCCTGAGGCCTTGAAGGCCGCAACGCCGTTCTGCACGTTGGCAATGGTGGGGTTTGCCTTCACGTCACTATACACTTCGTATGGAATATTGTTCTGCTCGAACACCTCCGTAACCTTGTCGGCAACGTGGAAACGTATCAAGTCCTTGTCGGTTACGAAAAAGGCTTTCTTGTAACCACGGCGCGCCGCCTCGACGGCAATGTTCTTGCGGCATCCTGTTCCGAAATAGGATGTCTCGTTCAAAATCATTCTATACATAAACGTTTGTCTTAATTATGTTATTGTTCTAACTAAAAACTACATTCAATGACATTCATCTTAATATTAATATAGGCATTTTGCCACCACACATTGTAGGGACATAGAATTTATTATGTCCGCACGTTCTGAAAGAACGTTTTTCCATTGGCACTGCCTGACAAACACGCCTCTACGCGGCGTTCGGACATAATAAATCATGTCCCTACAGCTGGATGCTTGCGGATATTCATCCGCCTTAATGATGACACAGCAAGCTGCCGTTTGTAACGTTGCCACGGACGACAATCTTCGGCTTGGGCGGTTATTCCACAAAATTGCGCTTACAGCAGGGCGCACCCTACCCTTGCTTGCAGTATTTCTTCCTGAACAGTGCCTCGTTACGGTTGCCCCAGTCAATCATCGAGTCGATAATCGGGAGCAGCGTCTGTCCCAACGGCGTGATGGAATACTCCGAACGCGGCGGCAGCTCGGGGAAGATGGTCTTCGACACAAGACCGTCTTCAACAAGCTCCTTTAACTGGAGGTCGAGTACGCGGGGCGTGGCTTCGGGGAAAATCTTGTGCAACTCACTGGGGCGAAGCGTGCCGTGGCGCAGTTCATCGAGTATGCACGACTTCCATTTAGAGCCTATTAGACTCATCGTCAACCGCAAGGGGCAGTCAAAGTCGATTGGTATTTTGCGTTCGTACATATCGTCCGGTTGTTGAAATATCCTCTGCAAAGATAGCAATAATATGCCAAAACGGCGATATACCGAATAAATTTTCGGTATATGAATAATTTTTCGGTACTTGCATGGGCATAGAATACCACGTATCTTTGTAGCCGTTAACAGACTAACCATTTAAACAACATTACATTATGAGAGCGAAGATTGAAGAGTACAAGGCCGTGGAGGAAGCGGCAACAAAGTTCGTTAAAAGCGTGGCCGAAGGCAACAGCAAGTATGCCCGTGAACTGTTTATCGACGAGGCGGTGCTGTTCGGCTACCTTGACGGACAGTTAGAGCACGGCAGCATAGAGCAATTTTACCGCAACGTTGACACCGTTGGCGCGGGCGACGACTTCAAGGCTCGCATCGACGTGATAGACGTTGAGGAGTCGCTTGCCGTAGTGCGCGTGCTTGAGGAGAAGTGGGGAGGCCGCATAGACTTCACCGACTACCTGCTGATGATGAAGATGGACGGCGAATGGCGGTGCGTGGCGAAGGCATATAACCAGAACTCTGACACTATAAAGAAGTAAAAAAAGAGGAAATCGACATGAAAATTACAGTTATTACGGGCAGTCCACGCCGTAAAGGCAACAGTTTCGCCATGACGGAGGCGTTCATCGACGAGGCCAAGAAGCTCGGCCATACAGTAGAACGCTACGACGCGGCAATGATGAAAATAGACGGATGCCATGCGTGCGAGACTTGTTTCAAGACGGGCAAGGCGTGTTCGTTCGACGACGACTTCAACACCATAGCCCCGAGCATCATGGAAGCTGACGCCGTGGTGTTCACGATGCCGACTTACTGGTACTCTATTCCCGCGCAAATCAAGGGCGTGATTGACCGCTTGTTCTCATTCGTGGTGGGCGGAAAGGACATCGCCGGGAAAAAATGCGGCCTGATAGCTTGTTGCGAGGAGAACGACATGACGGTGATGGACGGCATCAGGATGCCAATAGAACGGTCGGCCGCGCTGCTCAAATGGGACGTCGTGGGTGAAGTGCTCGTGCCAGGCGTACTGATGGAAGGCGACATCGACAAGACCGACGGATGCCGACAGGCAGCCGGATTGGTTCATAAGTTCTAAGCGCAAGGCCGTCGCTTACCGCAAGGTAAAGTATGATATTTATTTTAAATACATTACAGTAAACCCATGAACGCCGCCCTCGTAGGGACATAATTTATTATGTCCGCACGTTTCGAGAGAAACGTATTTCGCTGTTATACAAGTGGTTAAAACGCTCTTACAGAGCGTGCGGACATAATAAATTATGTCCCTACAAAGGCAGCGTGCTTTTATATGGCCCAATTTATAGATTAATCATACCATACAACAGATTTTGCGGATGAGCCCAAAAGGACATTTTATACAACAAAAGGGCACAAAACGCACGACAAAAGGGCATCTTTCAGGCCGTGAAAGATGCCCTTTTACAATATCGTTGATTATCAACAAGTTACACGGCAAACAACGACCTGCCATCAAGACCGCACAAAATCAGTTCCAACAATGGTATTTGCCCGAGAAATTCGTATATTTGCACCATACCTAAATATATGGACACATGAAGACGGAACTTGAGAAATGCCTCGCCGGAGAGCCTTTCTATGGTGGCGACAGGGAATTGGCCGACATGGCGGCACGGGCAAAACGGCTGACGCGCGAACTTAACGACACCGACTATACGGACACTGACAAAAAGCGCGACATCATGCAACGGCTGTTCGGAAGTGTGGGACGGCGCGTGCATTTGGACATAGACTTCCACTGCGAATACGGCCGCAACATCTTCATAGGCGACCGCGTAATCATAAACATGAACTGCACATTCGTTGACAACAACATCATCGAGATTGGCAACGATGTGCTCATAGCCTCTAACGTGCAGATTTACACCGCTACGCACTCAACGAAATACGCCGAACGCATCATTCCCGACGACGGTTCGGACGACTGTGAGTTTTGCCTGACATACGCAAAGCCCGTGAAAATATGCGACGGAGCATGGCTCGGAGGCGGCGTAGTAGTGCTGCCCGGAGTGACAATCGGACGCAACAGCGTCATCGGCGCAGGCAGCGTGGTCACCCATTCGGTGCCCGACAACTGCGTGGCCGTGGGCAATCCGTGCAGGGTAATAAAGAAAATAGACAACGGGGAGAAATAAAAGAAAGAATGGAAGGGAGGACAACATGGACTTTCTCATAATGTTATTGCTCATTGTCGCAGCGGTAATCTGCGGCGTGCGCTACAATCGACGGCAAAACATGACACTACGCTCTGACGTATGCCTGTGGCTGACAAAAGTTAATCTGGCCGTCTTAGTGTTGGCAATCGTCTCCATAATAATTGAATGGAGCACCGACTTTCAACTTCGGTGGAACATCGGGCGCAACTCTATGTTGCTGGCAGAGCTGACGGGCATAGTGGCATTCTTTGTCGGAATACGCACAGAAAAAACCCGGAGTGTAAAATTATATCTGCGCATATTCTTGGCTTTTGCAATACTTTTTCTGCCGATAATATTCTTTGCCATGTTTTTTACAAGACATATTACGCTACAAGCGGACATTACACGGTGTGTATTGAAAAAGGATTGCTTAGCTCAAGCTATCCTTATTTCAAGATAAGAAAAACCTACTGGATTATGGAACGTCCGTTCACAACGGCCTCAAATAGTGTTTTTGACCCCGAATTCTACGACAACGCTTGTTACTCATTGACAGAAAACGGAAACACGGGTGCATTGATTTTCACGACAACCAATGAACAAAAAAACGGTGAAGTCTGCACCATCATAATAACTGACACCACAAAATACAGACGCAATATACGGCAAACCAAGGCGGTGATAACCGACAAATTCAAGCGCACAAGCAGCTTCAAAAATTATTATTTTGAATGTGTCTTGCCCGAAAATGGATGGAAAGTAGAGTTGGCAAGCAATTACGAAAACACGGTTTCATCATCTGAAAATGGCAAAAACAAAATAAAACGATATTCAACTTGGTTTGACAATGGTGACAAAGACACGGTTGTCATTAGCTTCAGTATTATCGACACAATGAAATATCAGGACACCAGAGCATACTTGGAAATACCTAAAGATTCGTTGCCAATACTTACCCCTAATAACGCTGTTGATGAGATAACATCACTTTTCCGTAAAAACAAAGTGAAGTCATCAACCTATTATCTTCCGCCTAAAAGCCTCCAAAGCATTGATTTGTCCGCTTACTGACAACGCGGCAAGGCGGTTAACGCAGCCGAGCATGGCCGCTCCGCCGAAGTTCAACTGCCGTAAGTAATTGATTTTGTCGGGAGTTACACCGCCGAGAGCCACAACTTTATTGTCAATAATGCCGTCTTTTGAGGCTTGTTTCAAAACATTGTCCGTAAAGGCGGAGGCGTAACCTTGCTTTGAAACACTGTCGAATATTGGGCTTAGGAACACGTAACGGCAGGCGTCTTTATACTGCCTGACTTCCTCCAAGGAGTGACACGAGCGGCTGACGTGCCCCTGCCAACCGCCAGGAACGGTGCTGCGGCGTGCGTTGAGGTGTATGCCGCGCAGGCCGTAAGGCTGTGCAAGCTCGAAAAAGTCATGTATTACGATGCGACGGCGGTCGTCTGCCGACAAGCCGTCGAGCAGCCTTGCGCAGTCGTCTGCAGTCGCCCCGGGCTTTCGCAAGTGTACAATATCAACGCCGTGGGCGAACAAACGGTGAAGAAACTGTGCTTCGCCGTCAAAGAATGTTGGAGAAGTTATTACAAGCCAAAGCATAAAACAAATACCCACCCCCGCCTTCCCGAAGGGAGGGAGCTTAATTACCTTTAATAATTATCACCTTCAAGGCATCTCAAACTCCCTCCCTTCGGGAGGGCGGGGGTGGGTGTTTAATGTATTACTTAAGTCTTTCAATGATGAGTTCGGCCACCTTCTTGCCTGACATAAGCATTCCGCCGAAGATTGGCCCCATGCGTGGAGTGCCGCTAACGGCTGAAGCCGCCATACCGCAAACGTAGAGTCCGGGATAGATTTCCTTCGTTCCGTTAACCACTTCCTGTTCTCCGGCCACTACGTCGAGCGAGCGTTCGCCGATAACGTCACCCGTGTCGGTGGCAAGGCGGATGCCGTTCTTGCGGGCAACGGTCTTGCACATCTCGCTGTCGTGGCCCGTTCCGTCAATCACGCACTTAGCCATGATGTTCAGCGGGTCAACGTGCAGTCCCTCGCGCAGCACGGGAGTCCAGTTTACTACGACACCGCTTACGATGTTGTTCTTGAACACCACGTCCTCAACCGAGTAGCAGTTGAAGATTGTCGCGCCCTCGTGAACGGCCTTGTAGAGCAGTGCCGAAGTGCTCTCAACAGAGTCCATGACGTACAGGCCGTCACCGTAAGGTTTATAGTTGATGTCGAAATCCTTTACAATATCAAGAGCCTCTTCCTGAACAACAATCTGGTTGAACATCATTGCGCCGCCCCACATTCCGCCGCCGGGAGACAGCTTGCGGTCAAACTGGGCCACCTTCAAGCCCGCCTTGGCCAGGTAATAAGCAGCGACAATGCCCGACGGGCCGCCGCCAACAATGGCAACGTCGATGTCGAGGTTACGTTCCAACTTCTCGAAATAGGTACTGATGATACCCTGTGAAACTTTCTTTTCAATCATTTTTACTTATTATTTAATGGTAAACAATCTCATTGTAATTTCTGGAAGGAGTTAAGGAGTTATGTAGTTAAGGAGTTAAGACAATAGCTTTGTTGTCTTATCAGCTATCAGCAAAACATTTGTCTTAACTCCTTAACTACATAACTCCTTAACTCCTAAACATCACACTCCCCCTCCTTGATTGTCTGGCTAATCCTCATGGCGCAGAAGTTGGGGCCGCACATGGTGCAATACTTGCCCCCGACGTGGTTGGCCGTCTTGTAATACTCAAGCGCACGCTCCGGGTCAAGGCTCAAGTTGAACTGGTCTTTCCAACGGAACTCATAGCGGGCCTTGCTCAACGCGTTGTCACGAACCATCGCTCCGGGATGCTGCTTGGCAAGGTCGGCGGCGTGGGCGGCCAACTTATATGTCACTACTCCTACGCGGACGTCGTCGCGGTCGGGCAATGCGAGGTGCTCCTTCGGCGTAACGTAACACAGCATAGCCGTGCCGAGCCAACCTATTTGGGCTGCGCCGATGGCACTGGTGATGTGGTCGTAACCCGGCGCAATATCGGTAACGAGCGGGCCGAGAGTGTAGAACGGCGCGTTGTGGCACTTCTCTATTTGCCTTTGCATATTCTCCGGAATCTTGTGCATGGGCACATGGCCGGGCCCTTCGATAAACGCCTGCACGTTCTTGGCCCACGCACGCTCAACGAGTTCGCCCATTGTGTCAAGCTCGGCGAACTGCGCACGGTCGTTGGCATCGTACACACTGCCGGGACGGAGACCGTCGCCGAGCGACAGGGCTACGTCATATTGGGCGCAGATGTCGCAGATGTCGTCGAAGTGTTCGTAAAGGAAGCTCTCCTTCTGGTGCATCTGGCACCACTTGGATATTATACTTCCGCCGCGGCTGACCATTCCCGTCATGCGGTTGTCGGCCAGGTGTATGTTCTGAAGACGTATGCCGCAGTGGATTGTGAAGTAGTCAACGCCCTGCTCGCATTGCTCTATGAGCGTGTCGCGGAACAGCTCCCAAGTCAGGTCTTCGGCCTTTCCCTTGACTTTCTCCATGGCTTGGTACATCGGCACTGTGCCCACAGGAACGGGACAGTTACGGATAATCCACTCGCGAGTTTCGTGGATATTGTCGCCCGTTGACAAGTCCATGAGCGTGTCTCCGCCCCACTTGCAGCTCCAGACGGCCTTCTCCACCTCCTCATCGATACCTGACGTTGTGGCGGAATTACCGATATTGGTATTTATTTTCACAAGGAAATTACGGCCGATTATCATCGGTTCGGCTTCCGGATGGTTGATGTTTGCGGGTATTACGGCACGTCCCGCCGCCACTTCGTCGCGTACAAACTCGGGCGTTATGTGCGTTTCGATGCCCAGTTCGGCGCAGTTCATGTTCTCACGGATGGCCACATACTCCATCTCCGGCGTCACGATGCCCTGCTTGGCGTAATACATCTGGCTGACTTGGCTGCCTTTCTTCGCCCTCAAAGGCAATGTGATATGCTCGAAACGCAGGTGGTCGAGCGAGCGGTCGTCGCGCCTCATGCGCCCATATTCAGACGAGATTTCAGGCAAACGCTCGACTCCCCCACGCTTCAAAATCCACGGTTCGCGTAGCCGCGGAAGGCCTTTCTTTACGTCGATTTCCACTGACGGGTCGCTGTAAGGCCCTGAAGTGTCGTAAACATAGACGTCGGGATTGGGGTGTTCTACCCTCTTTCCGTTCTCAATAGTCACGGTTGGCATCTGGTGAACCACACGCATTCCGACACGGATGTCGGGATAAAGGCGGCCTGTCATATAGACCTTTTCCGACCCAGGATAAGTTATTTTTATGTTATTCTCCATATTTTATGTTTTTTGCTTCCAACATCTCAATAACGTTTTTCATTTCCTCAACAGGATTTTCGGCACGTAACACGCTGCCGCTGATGGCTATGCCCGACACGCCTACAGCCATAAGCCGGGGTATGTCGTCACGTGTTATACCGCCGATGGCCACAAGGGGGAGCGTTATGCCATGCTCTTTCATCCGTGAAAGGATGTCCTTGTAGCCCTCGATGCCGAGCATCGGGGCAAGGTTCTTCTTCGTCGTGGTAAAACGGAACGGGCCACAGCCGATATAATCGGCACCCTGCGCGGCAAGCCTCTGCACGTCTTCAAACGTATTCGCCGTGCCCCCGATGATGAAGTTGCCACCAGCCAAGCGCCGCGCCTCGTCTACAGGCATATCGTTCTTGCCGAGATGCACACCGTCGGCACCCACACGGAGGGCAAGCTCCACGTGGTCATCAATCACGAACACCGCCCCACGCCGCCGGCATTCAGGCAAGATTTGCAACGCAACGCGCTCTATCTCGGCCTCCACGGCATCCTTCATGCGTAGCTGAATCCAACGGCAACCGCCCTCAAGAGCCATCATGGCCGAGTCTAAATAGGTATAACGCTCCGTAAAATGCGTTATGAACTGCAATCTATACTTCATCTTTGACTATGATTTTGCATGGGTCATACAAATGGTTAACCGGCCCGTGGCCGTGGCCTGTCATGACATCGGCACCAGCCACAAGGGCTTTCGTAAGGTATGCCTTAGCCTCCCTAACGGCTTCTTCCATGCCGTAGCCACACGCACAGTAAGCCGCTATGGCGGCAGACAGGGTGCATCCCGTGCCGTGTGTGTTCGCCGTTCCAACCGTCTCCGCTGAAAACTCCACACGCTTGACGCTTCCACCTTTATTTATATATAGGAAATCGGTTTTCACCTTGCCCTCGGCATGACCGCCCTTTACGAGCAGTGCCTTCACGCCAAGCCTTAATACAGCCTGCGCGGCAGCGTCTACAGAACAGTCGTCACCTGCCAACACCCAAGCCTCCGGCAGGTTTGGAGTAACCAAATCGGCCATAGGCAGCAGCCGTTCCTTCATTATCGCCAGTGCGTCAGGCTGCATAAGCGGGCATCCGCTCGTTGAAACCATCACGGGGTCAACCACCAGAAACTTCGGCCTGTACGCCGTCAAGGCGCGCACTATGGCGTCAAGCGTGGCTGCATCGTTCACCATTCCTATTTTCGCCGCGTCAACGTCGAGGTCTTCCATCACCGTTGTTATCTGGTCATAAACCACCTGCGGTGGCAATGAATGTACATATTTTACGCCCACAGTGTTCTGCACGGTGACGGCGGTTATTGCCGTAGCACCATACACGCCCAAGGCCGAAAAGGTCTTCAGGTCAGCCTGTAGACCGGCTCCGCCCGACGGGTCGGAACCTGCAATAGTCAAAGCCGTAACGTATCTTTTCATCAGTCAATGCGCCTTTTAGGTTGTACGGTTATCGGATTATGCGGTTGTACGGTTATCAGGTTGTACGGTTTTGAGGCTATACGGTCATCTGGTCATACAGCTTCAAGGTCTTTGCAAGGTCTAAAGCTCTGCGGACAAACCGTAAAACCTTATAACCCCATAACCTTATAACCGTAAAAATCTGTACTGTGAAAGGCGGAATGCACGGACGTGCTGCCCCTATGCGGTTTGAAAGAATGAATGTCATCAAAACTCCCAGCGTCGGCATTATCCGTACTGGTGCAATGTGTATCATCTCAGCCACTGACGGACACAACTCCGCCGGGCACCACCTTTTGAGTACGTCCGCAAAGATAGTGCTTTAATATGTAACGGCAAAACTTTTCTGCGTTTTTATTCAAATAAATACATAAACGCCACATAACCTCAAGGCAAGAACATACCAACTGCATTTTCACACTTTCACAAGGCTTGCGGAAACAAAATTTTTGCAATCATGGAATAAAGACAATATTTTTGCAAAAAATTATATGCAAGATGAAGAACGTAATTGAACTGTCAAAGGCAAATTATAAAAAGTACATTCCCATAGACATTGCCGCAATATCGCTTGCAGAGCCTGGTGCCATGGGTGAAAGAGGCGGCATCATTATAATGTCTACCAAAAATGAACTGTTCCACTTGAACTATATTCGAGACAAAGATATTAATGACGTCTTAGACCTAATTTGCCCAATTTTGTTTGAGTGTGAAATCTTATTATTTGCAGAAAAGACGCCGCCAGGATGGTTCAGCAAATATTTAGGTTTCGGAAACCACCTCATCGTCAGGGAATATCTGCAATGCCAATTTGATGAAAAGGCAAACAAACTTGAAGATGGCAAGATATTATATAATGAATGGATTAACATAATAAGTTCAATCATTGAAGAAAAATCAAATGCCAACACATAAAATTCGAGATAAAAATCTACTGTTGCCTGTTTCATAATCGGCAAATGGCTGGCTTATCCGCAAGTTTTCGCCAATAAACTTGCGGATATTGGCAAAAGTCAGTATATTTGCCATGTCGCCGTAAGGATGTATCCTCCCCAAAAGGCTGCACTGCACGGTGGCTATATATGGAAAAGGCGTTTACTTAACGCTTTGTCTTGACGCTTCGAAAACTTCGCAACTTTCCGGTATAGTCAAGAACAAGGCAACAGTAGATGCTCTACGTGGTATGTTTCATCAATGCCATCATTACGTCCGTATGCCCTCACAGGCATTCGACATTTATGGCATAAACATATCCGGCGTGGGGTCTCTGCGTTGCTCGTTCAACTATACCGGGCAATGCGAAGGCCTCGAAGCGTGGAACGGGCAGACGACAGTAAGAACTTCCACGCCTTATTTATATATACAACATACCAACAGTTTATAATTTGTCCTTTAGGAAGTAATGGATGGCAAAAATTTAAAATTATGGAAATATTTTATTTCATTTCAATCACAACAGTTATTATTTTATTTATTTCACTAATAATTATAAATCTAAAAATAAAACATATAAGAAAACAAAAAGAAATCAATTCTAATCAAAACGACGCTATTAATCATAACAACATTTCTACAACTAAAAAACAATACAATATGGGAACAAACTCATTTTCAAATAACCTTTATGAAATTGCTGAAAGTTTAATTATTTCTTGTAATCTGGGTGATAAACAAATTGCTGAAAACAACATGATTACCCTATACAAGGCAACTGAAGGAAAAAAATCAAAACTCTTATTACAAATAAATCCTAAACAAGCAGGTACAATTGGCCTTGGATATACTTGGTTTACATTTTTATTTAACAATGGGAACTCCAATATTAATGACATTGCCGCTGAAAACGCTTTATTCTGCTTGACAACGAACTATATAGAAACAAATAATTGTATCGTTTTACCTGCAATATTCTCATTGCTTAATAAATGCTCTGAACATTTAGAAGACACTATAAATAGAACTTTGAGAGACACATTTTATTATGCACCAACAAATGACCGTGGGCACGATAAATATAACATAGATGGGACTAAATTCTATAAATATACAATAATGTTTTTCTGCTTAAACAATTTTTATGATTTAAAGGCGGAAAAATTTAAAATAAAAGATTTACCATTTCAACCAAATATCTATGACGTTAAAAGGTTCATGAATGAATTTACCTCATTAGCTCTTAATAAATTAGATAATATTTGCAATATAGGTGAAAATAATCTAAGAAACATACAAAATTCAATAAGAAATTTCCTTATCGAATTATAATATAACGAAATAAATGACAAAATATATAATATTTATCCTCGCAGCTATACTGCTATTATGCCTCGCCCCAATGCCATACGGCTATTACACGCTCGTTCGGTTCGTATCAATGGTTGTGTTTGGCGTAATGGCATATAAGTATTACCAAGTCAAGAAAGAAGGACTGGCGATAACTTTCGGGGCATTGGCTTTACTGTTCCAGCCGTTCATAAAAATTGCACTTGGACGAACCATTTGGAACGTTGTTGACGTAATCGCCGCTACTTTGCTAATAATACTATTTTTCTCTGAAAACAAAAAGAAACAAAATTAAGATTATGGGATGTTTGACAAGATTATGCATTTATATTGCCGTAATGTGCCTTGTTGGCTGGTTGTTTTGCGACATCAGCCCCGAAAAGACATATTCATGGTATCATGGAATTTGGCACGGCCTTTTCTTTATTCCTAACCTGATAAGAAGCTGGTTTGGCGACGCCCTATACAAGGCGAATTATTACACTGACGCTTACAATGTGTTGTGGTGGATTACAACAATAATGTCTTGCATCGGTACTGTTTTTGGCGGAGGCAGGAAAGAATACTACTGATACTGCAAGGCTTGCAAAGAATAAAACCACAATATTTCTGAAAAACAATCATTACATTTGCAACCATAAACATCATATAACCTAAAAAACATTTATACTGTGAGCCTTTTCAGACGAAAGAAAATATATATTCCATTAAACAAGCCTTGTGATAAAACATGGAAAGAAGAACTTGAAACGCCTAAACCAAAATATGAAATTGAACATACCGGTGTGGAACTGCAATGTATGGAGTTTCTTGGCGTAAGGAATGAAGTCATCTATATGGAGGACGACTACAACGAGGCCGCAAACTGTTGCATCCGTGAGAATTATGAATTGATAAAACAATGCTTTGCAAAAAAGAATCTCAGATTTATATACCTGCCGTGGCTCGGAAAAGAACTAAAAGACGAAAAGATTTGGAAATACCAAACGCCGTTTAAAGACGTAAAATGCGACATTGATATTCCTTCACTAAAAAGCAATTACCTGCTTGACTTCATGGCACGCCCTGAAAATCGATACAAAGTAGGGAGGCCATGTTTTGCCAGATATAATGACAACACACCAGGGTTAAAGATTTTCGACCTATACATTTTCGACCCAAACGTTGCCAATAATGACTTACAAGGCTATTTTGAATGTATGGCCGAACAATTATTGTCGTTCAAGCAATGGGGTGGAGTTTTTTGTACAAGCTACAAAAAGCCCCAAGATGCCGACGAAGCCTTTGACGAGGAAACGAAATATCTGCTGAAGGAGGTTGAATATCGCATAGACCTTTTGCGCCGCAAGGGAATAAGCCAAGTCGTCCTTGACAATTTGGTGAAGCCGGAAATGAAGTTAAGCAAACTTGTGGTGACAAAAGATTTCAGGATAATACTGCCCGACTATGGCGGGATGGAGATTAAGATGGAACCATTGGTCAAGTCCGTTTTCCTGCTTTTCCTGAAACATCCTGAAGGCATCTTGTTCAAGGAGTTGCCCGAATACAGGCAAGAACTGGCCGAGATATACGGACGGATAAAAGGGGCGAGGGTGTCAAGAAACCTGTTCGGCATAAGAAGCTATGACAAAAGCATCGTCAACGCCACCGACCCGCTGAACAATTCAATCAACGAGAAATGCGCACGCATCAGGGAGGCTTTCCTGCTGAATTTCCAAGAGGGACTGGCCGAAAACTATTTCGTCACAGGCAAGCGCGGCGAACCCAAAGGCATAAGAATATCAAGAAACTTAGTAGAATGGGAGGAATAGAGCCATGACCGCACAAACAACGGAAATACTTATTTACAAAGGCAAGAAATACGGTATGGCGACAGAGCCATTAGAGCCTTACATAAGGAAAAACAACATAAAGTTTAACACAAGCTGCGTACTCTCTTGCTGTTGGCGTGGCTACGTCGGTACTTGGAGCATAGAGGGTAACAGGCTGTACCTAATCGGCCTTGACACCGACGACAACGGAAAGAAAGTAGGGCTGGAATACCTGTTTCCAAGACATGAGAAAGTATTTGCCGACTGGTTCTCCGGCGAGCTACGCATAACTTACGGCAATTTAATGAAATACGTCCACCAAGGCTACGCCTCACTTTACGAAAAGGAACTGTTCTTGAAAATAGACAATGGCATAGTTACAAACGAACGCGAAATAGACAACACTCAATATTACAACGCCCCTAAGGGAATGGAAAAACGCAATACGGACGACATTATTAAGGCCGTGCTCGGGGACAATATGAAAAGTACCGAAAGAAAAAAGCCAAGTAAGTTTAGGCGTTGGATTGACTCGTTGTTAAAAAACTCCTGAAAATATAAATTCCCCTTGCATCTTTGGATGATTTACCCAAAAGATGCAAGGGGGAATGTTTTATGCTAAATGTAAGTAGCCAACACCGTCTGTCTACGGGTATGTCCTTGTCCACGTTCTTGCATCCCCACACGGCATAATAAAGCAAGTATGCCAAGGCTGCGGACAAACCGTAAAACCTTATAACCGTAAAAATCTGTACTGTGAAAGGCGGAATGCACGGACGTGCTGCCCCTATGCGGTTTGAAAGAATGAATGTCATCAAAACTCCCAGCGTCGGCATTATCCGTACTGGTGCAATGTGTATCATCTCAGCCACTGACGGACACAACTCCGCCGGGCACCACCTTTTGAGTACGTCCGCAAAGTTAGTGCTTTAATATGTAACGGCAAAACTTTTCTGCGTTTTTTATTTGCGCGGGCATTAAAAACCACTGCCACGGCAAACGGTAAATTCCAATTTCTGTAAACCGTATTTATAAATGTTAGCAAGTATCAACGAATACTTCAGCTCCTCGCCTTCGGCCAGGAGTTCCCTTACCCGGGCGAACTCGTCTTGCGGTATGACGTCTTTCAGCATAGGGCCGCCGCCTGAAGCGGACACAAGCCTTATCGTGCCGGTAAGCGGCGATATTACGTAGGCATAATACGCCATGTACGGCACTTTGTTGAACTTTATCCAGTCTGGGTCGTCCTTCGGAAGGACAGTCTCAAGATAGATGCGCTTGTGTTCATACTGCAGATATGCCGTAAGTCCGCCAGACGTGAGCACACCGCCGTCACTGTTCACCTTTATTTCAGGCTCAATGGCATACTTCCCATACGGACACAGGTCATAATACTCTATGTCCTCCTCGCTGTTCACAATGGGTTCTCCTGGCGTTTCCGGCTCCGTTACTGTGCGGTCTTCAAGTATCTCTATCAACTTATACCTGCAATTCGAGCCGTCGGCAGGCGGATTGGCGAGGATGGTTTTCCTTACTTTCAGCTCATAAGCGTGTCCCTTTTCATACGTAAAGCCCTCGATTGCGCCGAACACCAGGCTTTTACACTGCCCGTCCCCGCCCTCTTCCTTCACCAGCATACACTCGATGGGAAACTCTGCATTGGTGTCGAAAAGGTCGTAAGTTATGCCTGTCTTTTCCGAGACAGACATTGAAATGACCTTCACAACGTCGCCCTGTTCACCATCATCAACACTGCAGCTTGCTACAACGACGGCGATTGCCAGCACCAAGGGGACAAGATAAGTTTTCATACCAGGCTTATTTTATCGTTAAACGTTACATTTGTATATGCAAAAATAAGCATTTTCCCGATAGGGGGGGGGTAAAAAAAATTAAACATTTACAAGAAATATTAACCATTGCGCGGCATATAACGGCAAACGGACAATACCAAGACAATAATGCGGAAGGCAACGGCCGTCATTAGGTCTGTAGACGGATAAATTACAAGAGGCTACCTTTTGCGCTCCAAAAGGTCATATCTTACACGACAAAAGGCCGCATTTTACAATACAAAACACGGCATATCATAAACCCAAATCGGCCATTAGACCGCAATGTTTCAATTTCTATAGTTTTATTATTGCTTCTTACCGTCTTATGACTTCTGCCGCCGTCTTTTCTTCCGTTCCGTCTCGACGTAGCCCGCTACGCCTTCGACAAAACGGAAGAAAAACCGTCTGCCATAAGTACATAATCCGTCCAAGCTCTAATGACCGATTTGGGATAAAGCTGGAGAAAACACCATGGCATGAAAACAGAAAACCCCTTGGACCTGCCTGCCAAGAGGACAAAGGCCCAAGGGGTAAATATACATAGGCAAAAGGCGCGGCGCAAAACACGCCACACACCTCTACCATTGTCAGTCTACGGGTATATCCTTGTTCACGTTCTTGCATCCCCACACGGCATAGTAAAGCAAGTATGCCAAGGCTGCGAACGGAACGAAGTAAGACACCATATAGCCGGCCTTGTCGGCGATGAAGTTCTGTATGAGCGGGAGCACTCCGCCGCCTACCACCATCATCATGAATATGCCTGAAGCGGCGGCCGTGTACTTGCCAAGCCCTTCGGTGGCAAGGTTGAATATGCTGGCCCACATCACCGAGGTGCACAGTCCGCAGAGCACCAGGAGCAGCGCACTGACGGGCACCGTGACCATGGCGAACGACGAACCGGTGAACACCGGCATGGACGTCGTGGTCTCCTTTGACAACATTATGGCCACAAGTATAAGCACCATGGCCACCGTAGATACGGTTATCATCATCACGCGGCTCGACACCTTGTCGGCAATGAAGCCCGCAACGAAACGTCCCACAAGCATCAGCAGCCAGTAAGTGCCGGCCACGAAACCACCGATGGCGGCGGCATCGCCCAGCACACCCGCGCCACTGGCCGACGTGTCGGAGATGTAGAAGTTAAGCGTGCCCGGTATACCGATTTCCACACCAACGTAAACAAAGATGCCGATTACGCCGAGAGTGCAGTGACGGAAGGCCCAGGGGCTGTGCTCGAACACCGTGTCCTTGGTGGCCTTGCCCATCTCCGGGTCGGCGATGGGGATGAACGAAAGCACGATAAACGCACCGGCAAACACCGTCATGGCGATGTAAAGCACGAGGTTGACGTCGCTGATGGCCGTGTCCTTGGTGACTGTTCCGACGAGCGCGCCCACCAACATAGGCGTCAGCGTACCGGCAAGCGAGTTGAGCGTGCCACCGATGAGGTTGAGCTGGTTGCCACGGTTGCCGCCACCGCCAAGCAGGTTGAGCATCGGGTTGACCACAGTGTTAAGCATACATACGGAAAAACCGCAGATAAACGCACCCAAGAGGTAAACCCAAAAGCCCGTAAGACCCACAGGGAAGCCTGACAGATACTGCACGAGCACACCTACGAAGCCTACGGCTATGGCCGCCAGGGCCGTCTTCTTGTAACCGATTTTGATAAGCATCTTACCGGCCGGGATGCCCATGAACAGGTAAGCAAGAAAGTTCATCATGTTACCCATCATGCCCAACGTGTTACTGCCCATCAACTCCGGCTGGTTCTTCCAAATGACGCCAATCGGCGCAGCCAGGTTGGTGACGAACGAAATCATCGCGTAGATGAACATCATCGCTATGATTGCAATGAACCGTCCGCTTTGTTTACTTGTTGTATTCATGGTCTTATGTATTTATAAAGTCGTCTTACGACAGTTTCTCCTCGGGCACGAAGTCGTCGCCCTCGTCCTTCTTCACCGTGCGTTTGCGTATGGCGCGCTTGCGCTTAGGCTTCTCCTCGACGGGTTTGTCGGCCTTGATGCCGGCCAGTTCCGGGTCGATGAGTATGCGTCCGCAGTATTCGCAGACGATGATTTTCTTGTGCATCTTGATGTCGAGCTGGCGCTGTGGCGGTATTTTATTGAAACATCCGCCGCAAGCGTCGCGCTGTACGTAGACGATGCCGAGGCCGTTGCGTGCGTTCTTTCGTATGCGCTTGAAGCTGGCGAGGAGGCGCGGCTCAATCTTGACTTCCAAGTCCTTGGCCTTGGCTTTCAGCCTTTCCTCTTCGGCACGGGTCTCGTCCATTATTTCGTCAAGTTCGGTGCGCTTCTCCTCAAGAGCCTGACGGCGGTCGGCTATCAGTTCCTCGGTGCGCTGCATATCGGCGTTCTTTTCCTCAACCTTGGCGTTGGCCTCGCGTATCTTCTTGTTGCAGAGCTCTATCTCGAGCGACTGGAACTCTATTTCCTTGCTCAACGTGTCATACTCGCGGTTGTTCTTCACGTCGTTAAGCTGCGCCTTGTAACGCTCCACACTGGCCTGTGCCTCGTTTATTTCGGCTTTCTTCTGCTTAACGGCATCCTCGAATTCCTTGATGTCGCTCTTGATGTTCTCCACACGGGTGGTAAGTCCGGCGATTTCGTCTTCAAGGTCTTGCACCTCAAGCGGCAACTCGCCGCGCAGCGCGCGCTCCTCGTCGATGGCCGAAAGCGTTGTTTGCAACTGGTAGAGAGTCTTCAGTCTCTCCTCTACTGACAAGTCTGTAGGGTCTTTTTTTGCCATATTTCCTTTTTTAGTTGACAAGCCACAAGCAGACAAGAGACAAGGCAATATGCCTTGCAGCCAATCCGTCTACGGCTCGTTAGTTATCTTAATGTATATTTCAATAATCCCGTCAAAGCGCAAAGCCACGTCGTTACAAGCAAGACTCATCATCGGCTCGTAACTCGTCTGCTCGTCCCTTGTAACTTATCCGCTCGTCTGCTACAAATAAAGAATAGGGTTCGTGTTGGTCTTCGTGAGATAAGCCTTCACGCCCTTACACTCCCTTTCGATTATCTCCTTGAATATTTCGTTCGTGAATTGCTCACTTTGGTAATGCCCGATTACGGCGATTTGAATTTCCTGCTCGTGCCCGAAATACTCGTGATAGTGCATCTCGCCCGTAACGAATGCGTCGGCTCCCTCAGCAATGGCATCGCCAAGAAGGAACGAACCGGCACCGCCGCACACGGCTACCGTCTTGATTGACCGGCGCAACAGCTGGTTGCACTCTACGCACTCAACGTCGAACGTGCGCTTGAGCATCACGATGAAGTCGTCGGCAGCCAGCGGTTCGGCCAAATTACCTACCACTCCGCTGCCACACTCGATGCCGTCAACCGTCTTGCCGGCGAAAAAACGGCAGTCTTCAAGCCCCATTTTCTCCGCTATTTTGAAGTTTACGCCGCCCGGCGCATTGTCGATGTTGGTGTGCATCGACACTATCGTGATGTCGTTTTTCAATGCCTTCACCACGGTACGCTGTACATAATCCCCATCGGTGATATGTTTCAGGGCATGGAAAATCAACGGATGGTGGCTCACGATGAGGTTGCAGCCCAAGGCCACGGCCTCGTCTACCACTGCCTCCGTAACGTCAAGGCACAATAAAGCCCCTGATACTTCCGCCTCTGTCAATCCTACCTGCAAGCCGGCATTGTCAAAGCTCTCTTGCAGGGGCAGGGGCGCGAAACGTTCAAGGGCATCAACCACTTCTCTTATTTTCACGCTTTTCAGCATTTTATGTTACAAAGTGCAAAGATAATGATTTATCACGGCAAGGCCAAGCCACGCCGTCCTTATTTACAATATTTAACCATAAGGCACATACTCCAGCCCCTTCCCAACCTCCCCGAGGGGAGGAGAATGAATGAAAAAGCTATTGTCTTAACTCTCTTCTTTACTCCTTCTACTACTGATAAAAACTCCTTTAACGACCAGTCCCTACTTCTGTATCTCCCCGTTGATGCGTTTCCTCACCACGGAAAAGGCTTTCTGGAACAAGGCCGACTGCTTCATTGTCTGCACCATCTCCCTAAACCTGCACATGGGGACGGTGAACGTCAGCTCGTCACGCGGCACTAACGGACGCGCCGAGGGGTCGAGCATACCGATAAAACAGCTACGTCCGCCGCGGCTGTTCTCCTGTGCGGCAAAGGTCACTATGCTGCAACAGCCTGAGGCAAAGCGCGTGCACACGGCATCGTCGGCATTATTGTCGTAGAACGCCCACGAACAAAGCCCCGAAAGCACATCTGGCGTTGCGAAAAAGACTATGCCCTCCATGCCGTCGAGGCTCTCCAGGCGGTCAAGGCGCACAAAGTTAAGGTAGGGCTTGTCAGTAAGGCGGATACCGAGACGGCCAATATACTCCGCCACTTGCTCCTTTGTCTGCTTATAGTGTTCCACTTCCGACACGAACACGGGCACACGCTCCAGCATCGGTTTGAACGCCGTGTACAAGCCGCCACCGCCACACAGCACGTTGTCGGCGCACAAAGTAAGCGGTTCACCGTCACAAACCTTGCGTATGGCGCCGATTATGCAACGCGGCACCCGCCCCACTTCTCCCACTGCCTCGCGGCTGTAGCCGAAGGCTATGGGCATCGGCACGCTCTCGCCGAAGGCCTCGCGATACGTAGCTATAAAATCCTTGAGCATAATATATATGTCTTTATTCCTGACAAAATCCTTTATGTATGCCGTGTCTCCATAGCACACATAAAGAGTAATCACGGCCTATCGCCACCGTGCCTCGCGCCGTTTACGCAGAGGCGTCGGCCTCCGCCGCGCCCGTTGCCTCGCTTTGGTCTGCCGCGCCCGTTTCCTTCATCACCTTCTCCAAGGCGTCCGACACGATGTTCTTGTTCTCGAAACGCCTTGAGTAGTTGGTGTAGTCCGGATGGTTGCGCTCGTAAGACCCGTCCGTGAATAGCGGACTTGTTATTATGTGGTCAGCCGTGGAGCGGTTGCAGCAGAACACGATGTTCTCCACACCGGCCAAACGTGTCAACGCCTTCACGTCCGTGTCGTGCGGCTGTAGGGTCATCGGGTCGGTGAAGAAGAACAGATAGTCAATCTCACCTTCCACAATGCGTGACCCTATCTGCTGGTCGCCGCCCAACGGACCCGACTTCAATATGGTTATATCCCACTCTATATCGGGGTGTTTCTCCTCCAACGCCTTTTTGATTAGCGTGCCGGTAGTGCCCGTACAATAGAACTTATGCCCCATCAGGCGCTCAGAGTTCCATAGCACCCACTCAATCATGTCCTTCTTCATGGCGTCATGCGCCACAAGCCCGATTTTCCTAACAATCTTTTCCATACTCCTGAAATTATGTTTACGTTTATATGAATGTCCGCAATTAGCCAGCACCCACCGCCGGGCCGTAAGCCAAAGTCGTTACGCGCCGCAACAAAGATAGTGAAAGGCGAGAGCAAAGCGGAATAAAAGAACAAAGTTTTTGGATTCCATTTGCCGAGCCGCATCATATCTTCATGCAACAAAGATAAGCAAAATTATCGACACGCCCATTATTTATCCATGATAAAATGCAATAAAAACGTCGCTTGCTTACGCTACTGCATGAAATACGCATGGCAACAAAACGCATCCGTGGCGTTTCAAAATGGAGTTGATAACGTCTCTACACGTGGGTACTTAAAATTATGTTCATGCCAAATGTTACATCCCCAAGCCGTGAATGAAAAACAAAAGGGCACGTCTTGCGCGGCAAAACGTGCCCTTTTAAAGGCTAAAAGACGGCAAATCGCAACGCAATTTGCCGCATATTGGTAAACCGTTGATTATCAATCGGTTAAACGGTGTCACCAATCGGCTATGTCAGCCGTGGCCTCAACCTTGGTCTCAACGTCGTCGGGGAGCGACGGGAAGAAGTCGATGCCCGTGATGCGCTCCACCTCGTCAACCGTGTTCACGTAGTCGCCCTTGGGACGGTTGCCCTCGGCGTTCTTGTAGATGAAGCCTATGGCCTTGGGATTGTCGCCCGTGCGAAGCACCACCTTGAAGAAGGCCTCGGGCACAACGACCTTGTTCTTGCCGATAGTCTTGTGCTTGCCCTTATACAGGATTGGGCCGCACACTATGTAGACGCCGCCGTAACTCTTGGCCCAGCGGCGGCAAGCCTGCTCCATCTCGTTCCAGTCGCCACGGTTGAGGTTGCCGTTCTGCGGGCACATATTGGTAAACAGGAACGACTCCTCCATGGCCCTCTCGCTATACTTGTTGTCGGCAGCCGGGCACATATGCCCGCGGTCGTAGCCCGAACCGTAATAGTCGGAGTCCTCGGCGCGCGGCGCGGGCACGTCCATGTCGGCCTGGAAGTCAACGCCCGAACGCTTTGCAGGGCCTTCGGTGCGGTCGGCCGTCAGGTGCCAGGCCACCCAGTTGGGCAGCATCGTCGTCTTGTTGTAGGACGTGACGTAGCCCGTCCTCACGAGCATCTGCTCGGGTAGGCCGTCGGGCGAGGCCTGTCTTAACAGTTCGTCGCCCCCGTCAACCGGCGCGGCGGCCTCGTGGGAGCCTTCGGCAGACTGCCGCGCATTCTCAATCTCGTTAACCAACGCCTTGCCAACCTCGTTGACAAGCGGTTTGTTGCGCTCCAAGAAGTCGCACGACGTAAGCACGACAACCGAGCACAATGCCAGGACATAAATCTTAACCTTACTCATATCGAGGGCTAAAATAGCTAATTTATCGGTTAAAAACAAGAAATCGGGCTGATTTTGCGGTTTTCACCGTAAAATCAGCCCGACCTGAGTTATCTGTCCGTCTCAATCCCATGAAACCCGGGAGAGCCTTGCCTACACTGCGTCACGCAGCCGCCCGCCACGGGTTCCTGACCATTGCAAGACGTCATACAGGAATGTTAACGCGCCCGATGTTGTACATCTTCAATACGTTTACACAATACCTGTTGAACTTCTTGCTGTCTAAAATCCTGTTAACAATCTTTTTCATAATCTTTTTACCTTTCTCTTTTTAGTTACTAATGTGGGATGCGCCTTCACATCCTGTTATCCTTTCTCTCATTGCTGGTGCAAAGTTAATACCATTTGCATCACCGTGTAACGTTTAGCCGCCGGAAAATCACATTAAGCCAACGTATTTTGACCTGTATCAAACCGATTGACATACATCAACGCCATCGACAGACAAGATGTCAGCTCCATACCGCCATGACGAAAAAAAGGCACATTTATTTGCTTATTAACCTTACTTGCATTACCTTTGTAAAGCAAATCAACTTGTATTACTGACAACTCTCGACAATGCAAAAGAGCAAATACACCCTGCCGCCCGAGTGGAGCAGGCAAAGCGCAATGCAGCTGACATGGCCGCACGGCGGCACTGACTGGCGTGAATACCTTGACGACATCTGTGCCGTTTACGTGGAAATGGCCGACGCCATAACGCGCCACGAACGGCTGCTCGTGGTGACGTCAGAGCCTGACGGCGTGAAGGCGCAGCTCGAAAAAAAGCTGACGGCCAGCCAGATGGATAACGTAACGCTGCACCGTTGCCCAACTAACGACACTTGGGCGCGCGACCACGGCTTCATAACGCTGACCGACGGCGAGCACGCGAGGCTGCTCGACTTCCGTTTCAACGGCTGGGGCTGTAAGTTCGAGGCCGACCTTGACAACGCCATTAACCACAGCTTATATATTAATAAGGTGGTAGAGGGCGAATATGTTGACCTTAACGACTTCGTGCTTGAGGGCGGCTCAATCGAGAGCGACGGGCACGGCACGGTGCTGACAACAAGCCAATGCCTGCTCGCACCGCACCGCAACCAGCCCATGTCGCGGCTGGAAATAGAGCAAAGGCTTAAAAACGACCTTGGCGTAGAGCGCATACTGTGGCTCGACCACGGACACCTTGAGGGTGACGACACCGACGGACACATAGACACCCTTGTGCGCACGGCTCCCGACGACACCTTATTATACGTACAATGTACGGACGAAAGCGACAGCCATTACGCCGACCTGAAACAGATGGAGGAACAACTCGCCACGTTACGCACCATCGACGGACAGCCTTACCGCCTCTTGCCGCTGCCTATGCCACGGCCTATATACGACGGAGACGACCGCCTGCCGGCCACATACGCTAATTTCGTAATCATCAACGGGGCCGTAATCTACCCTACTTACGCCCAGCCCGACAACGACGCCGAGGCCGCAAGAGTCATAGGCGAGGCGTTCCCCGGACGCGAACTCATCGGCATCGACAGCCGCACGGTCATCCGACAACACGGCTCGCTGCACTGTTGCACGATGCAATTTCCTAAAGAATAAACAATAAATACCCACCCCAGCCCTCCCAAAGGGAGGGAGTTTAATTACCAATAGTAAAAGTTCCAGCTACAACAAAAGCATTTACAACTCCCTCCCTTCGGGAGGGTTGGGGTTGGTTTCAAGTAACATAAGTATGAAAACAGGCATTATCCAACAACACAACACGGCCGACCGAGACGACAACATCCGTCGACTGGCCGACAGCATAAGGGCTTTGGCTGCCGAAGGCGCAGAGCTTATAGTCTTGCAGGAGTTGCACAATTCGCTGTATTTCTGCCAGGTTGAAAGCGTTGACAACTTCGACTTGGCCGAACCTATACCTGGCCCGTCTACAAGTTTCTTCGGCTCCTTGGCCAAGGAACTCGGCGTAGTAATCGTTACTTCACTGTTCGAGCGCCGTGCTGCTGGGCTTTACCACAACACGGCTGTTGTCATAGAGTGCGACGGGACAATCGCCGGCAAGTACCGGAAGATGCACATCCCCGACGACCCTGCATATTACGAGAAGTTCTACTTTACGCCCGGCGACATCGGTTTCATGCCAATAGACACGTCGGTTGGCCGCCTCGGAGTGCTCGTTTGCTGGGACCAGTGGTATCCGGAAGCCGCCCGCCTCATGGCACTTCGCGGCGCCGAGATGCTAATCTACCCTACTGCCATAGGCTATGAGAGCTCTGACACGGAGGCCGAACAGCAACGGCAGCGCGAGGCATGGACGACGGTGCAACGTGGGCACGCCGTAGCCAACGGACTGCCCGTTGTCGCCGTGAACCGCGTAGGGCACGAGCCTGACCCGTCGGGACAGACCAACGGCATACAGTTCTGGGGCAGCTCGTTCGTTGCCGGGCCACAAGGCGAGATGCTCTACCGCGCTTCCGCCACCGACGAAGAACGCACCTTGGTTGACATCGACCTGCAACGCGGCGAGCAAGTGCGCCGCTGGTGGCCCTTCCTACGTGACCGCAGGATTGACGAGTACGGGGAAATAACCAAGAGATTTATTGATTAAGAAACCATTGACGGTTATACGGTCTTACGGTCATAAGGTTATACGGGCACATCACACAACCGTATTTCATAATCCTGTAAAACCGTAAAGTCACATCACACAACCGTATTTCATAATCCCGTAAAACCGTAAAACCGCACGACCTTATAACCCTACACAAATGTTCCTCACCCTTCTTATCCCATTTCTCGGCACCGTCATCGGCTCGGCTTTCGTGTTTTTCATGAAAGAGAGGATGCCCGTGAAAGTGCAAAAGGCGCTGCTCGGCTTCGCCTCGGGCGTGATGGTGGCCGCCTCGGTGTGGTCGCTGCTGATACCGGGCATGGACTTAGCCGCCGACATGGGCAAGCTGTCAGTCGTCCCGGCGGCCGTAGGCTTCCTTGCCGGAATGGCATTCCTGCTGCTCATCGACCGCCTTACGCCTCACCTGCACATAGGCAACGCCAAGCCCGAAGGGCCTCGCAGCCGCCTGTCGCGCACGGCGATGCTTTCTCTTGCGGTAACAATACACAACCTGCCCGAGGGTATGGGCGTTGGCGTTGTAATCGCCGGAGCCATGCAGGAAGGCACGCAAATAACCACGGCGGCGGCAATGGCCATGGCCTTGGGCATTGCCATACAGAACATACCAGAAGGAGCCATCATCTCGATGCCCATGCGTGCCGAGGGGAACAGCCGCCTGCGCTCGTTCACGATGGGCGCGTTGAGCGGTATAGTAGAACCAATCGGCGGACTGCTCGTTGTCCTGCTGGCATCAGTAATGACGCCCGCCCTGCCCTACTTGCTGGCCTTCGCCGCCGGAGCTATGCTCTACGTGGTGGTAGAGGAGCTAATCCCGGAGATGTCGGAGGGCGAGCACAGCAACATAGGCACCATCGGCTTTGCCGTCGGCTTCACGCTGATGATGGTGCTCGACGTAGTGCTCGGGTAATGAACGAACAACAAGACTGCAAGACATGAACAAGCTATCAAACATCAAGACGATAATTACAACATGGTGGTTTGTGCAGGGCATAGCCTTCACGGCCATTTTCATCTGGAACGTATGCGCGCAAAACGACACACAGGCGTGGGCGTTGACATTCGGCATAATCCTCCTCCTGGCCGCCATCCTGCGGCAAAAGGGCGACCTGCTAAGGCGCATCGCCGACATGGTATTGCTGGCCTACGCCGTATCTTTCGCCATAATAGCTGCCATACTGGCCAGCCTTAACAGCTTCAAGCCATGGTTCGTACCCCTGCTGACAGCCGTCGCCGTAGTCAACATCGCGGCCAGCATAGCGTCACTTTGGAAGAAGAAAAAAATTAAATAATATGAATGTCCGCAAAGCGTCCATTCATTTAGTAGTTAAAGGAGTTTTCTCCAGTAGTTAAAGTAGTTACAGTAGTTATCGCTCGTTTCACTCGCTAAGAAGTTAAAGACAATAGCCTTTTCTTTTAGGAGTTAAGGAGTTGCTTTTTAGGAGTTAAGGAGTAATGGAGTAAAGGAGTTAAGACAATAGCTTTTTCATTCATTCTCCTCCCCTTGAGGAGGTTGGGAGGGGCTGGCTTTCATCAACCCTTCTCCCCTCGGGGAGGTCGGGAGGGTGCTGGCTTTCACTCGCTCAAGAGTTAAAGACAAATGCCTTGTCAGTTTACAACCAGCTAACAACAACAATGCTGTTTGCGGATATTCATTTAAATAACGCCAGTGTTAAATCAGCATTATCCCGTTTTGCCTTGCAAAAGGTATCGAACGTCATTACAAAAGGCCATGTTTTACGATGTAAAACATGGCCTTTTGCAACGACGCCGCTATCTTATTGATTATCAGCTGATTACAGATTACGATATAACCGCTGGCTAAATGTCACCTTGACAGGATGCCTTAAACCCAAATCGGTCATTGGAGCTTAGACGGATTATGTACTTATGGCAGACGTTTTTTCTTCCGTTTTGTCGAAGGCGTAGCGGGCCACGTCGAGACGGAACGGAAGAAAAGACGGCAGCAGAAGGACATAAGACGGCAAGAAGCAATAATATAACTATAGAAATTAAGACATTGCGGTCTAATGACCGATTTGGGTTAAATCTTGGAAAAACGGCAAAAATACGTCCATTTTGCCTTGGAAAAACGGAATAAAACACCCGTTTTTGCCTTGGAAAAAAGACAAACAAATGTTAAATGAGGGATTAGGGCGATGTATCTTGAACGCAAAAAACGATACGCTTATACCGTAAACAGCTGACTTGTCAATGTTGCAATGACAACGCCGGCAAGTCCGCTGTTCGCTAAACGGGCATATTTTCTTAACCCTTCACTCTTAATTCTTAACTTCCTTCGGCTCCACATACCGCCCGTTTACCTTCAAGGGCTCTATGTGGAGGTTGATATACGTACCGTCGCCGAAGTGGCAACGCAACTCTTGCTCTATGTCCGTGGCGCGGCGGTGGGCCTCGTAGAGGGTCAGGTCGCCGGGCATACGCAGGTGCATCTCTATGGATATGCGGTTGCCTATGCGGCGCGTACGCAGGTTGTGTATACCGCTTACGCCAGCCTCGGCCTCGGCTATTTCCTTGATTTTGCGCTCTACGTCGTCGGGAAGGCTCTTTTCAAGAAGTTCGTCTGACGCTTGCTTCATCAGCGCGAGAGCCGTCTTTATGATGAATATGCTGACAACGACGGCGGCGATTGGGTCGAGCACGGTCCAACGCTCGCCGAGGAAGATTGCGCCGCCGATACCAAGGGCTGTGCCTATTGACGAGAATGCGTCGCTGCGATGGTGCCAGGCGTTGGCCACTACGGCTTGCGACTCGGTGGCGCGCCCTACCCTTACGGTGAACCGATAGCACCATTCCTTCGACACTATGCTTATAAGCGCAGCCCACAGGGCTATTACGCCGGGCTGCGGAAGCACCTCACCGCGCAGTGCGGCGGCTATCTTTTCAGCCCCGCCATAGAGTATCATGACACCTACGGCAAACAGGGCGAGACCGATAAAGGCCGTGGCCAACGTCTCGTACTTGCCGTGACCGTAGTCGTGGTCGCTGTCCTGTGGCTTGTTGCTGAGCTTCACGAATACTATGACAACAACGTCGGTAATAAGGTCGGAGAGCGAATGCACGGCATCGGCAATCATCGCCGACGAACGTCCAAGCACGCCGAAAGCGAACTTAAGGGCAACGAGCAGCACGTTGATTATGCTGCCAAGCACCGTAACACGGTAGATACTGCGTTCACGTGAGCGGTCGTCCATTACGTCAGCCCCACCCCTGCCCTCCCTGTGGGAGGATACTTGATTGCCTATATTTGCTTTTTTATTGTCCATAACAGGATTGTTTTGCCGAAAAACAAGACATTTTATACCCAAAAACAGACCCAACACTCTCCATTATGGAGGCTGGGTGGCTTTATCACTTCTTCCCAAACTCAGGGTCAATCTTGACGAACGCGGCCACGACGAACGTCATGGCACATAACAACACGACGATGATGAAGAACCAAAGATAGCCCACAAGCTCCTGAAGCCAGCCCGCCACAAGGCCGGGCAACATCATCGATAGCGCCATAAGGGCCGTGCAGAGAGCGTAATGTGAGGTCTTGTACTCGCCTTGGCTGTAATAGATGAGATACAGCATATATGCCGTAAAGCCGAAACCGTAACCAAACTGCTCGACGAAAACGCACGCATTGACTATGGCGAGGCTTGACGGCATGGCGTAACTAAGGTAGACATACACAAGGTCGGGCAGCGTTATGGCGCACACCATTGGCCAAAGCCAACGCTTGAGACCGTCCCTTCCGGCTGCCATTCCGCCGAGGATGCCCCCGAGGGTGAGACCGACGATGCCCACGGTGCCCTGCACGAGACCGTACTCCTGCGGCGAAAGGCCCAGGCCGCCGTTGCTTGCGCCGTCAATCAGGAACAGCGACGACACCTTGGCCAGCAAGCCTTCTGGCATACGGTAAAGCAACATGAACAGGAAAGCCCAAATGGTTTCCTTCAACGGGAACTTCGTGAAGAACGTCTTGATGGAATGCCATAGTTCGCCCCAAATCTCTGCCGCGCCGGCGTTTCGCCGCTTACGGTCGGACAACGGGCATGGCAACACGTAACTGTGCCACAGCCAAAGGGCGATGAAAAGTCCTGTAACACCGTAGAACATCAGGCTCCACGAATAGCGAATGCTGCCGCGGAATATAACCTGCAGGTTACCTGCAACCATGACAAGGAAGCCCTGCCCGAAGATGGTGGCCAGACGATAGAACGTGCTGCGGATACCGACAAACCACGCCTGCTTGTGCTCATCAAGGCCGAGCATATAGAAACCGTCAGCCGCAATGTCATGGGTTGCGCTGCTGAAAGCCATCAACCAGAAAAAGCATAGCGTGCCCTGTAACCAAAAGTCGGTAGGGATGGTGAAGGCAACGCCGCCAAACGCCGCTCCCACAAGCAGCTGCATGGTGATAATCCACCAGCGTTTTGTCTTGATGATGTCAACAAACGGACTCCATAACGGCTTTATGACCCACGGCAGGTAAAGCCATGAAGTGTAAAAAGTGATTTCTGCATTGGTAAGTCCCAACTGCTTGTAAAGCACAAGCGAGATGGTCATTACGGCCACGTAAGGCAGGCCTTCGGCAAAATATAGCGACGGCACCCAACTCCAAGGGCTTTTTCTTAATTTGCTATTCATAATCAACAATTCTTTCAACGCATAATGCACAATGCATAATCCATTATTGGCTGCGTATCAAGGTACGCTTTGTATAGTTAAAACTATGCGCAGCCCGATTTTGCATTATGCATTGTGCATTATGAATTACCCATATATTTTCCTGATTTCAGCACCACGGTAATAGTGCAAAAGAATTTCGTCGTACTCACATCCGCGCTCTCCCATCACGGCTGCTCCAATCTGGCAAAGCCCAACACCGTGCCCCCAGCCGGCACCAATTATGGCGAAACGCGACGGCACCCCGTCTACAACGTCGAGCTTGTCAACCACGAACGCACTGCTGTAAAGATGCGTCTTGCTGAGTGCACGGCGTATTTCAAGCTCCTTGCCGATGGTGAACGAACGCCTTGAGCCTACTATTCTCAACTTGCATATACGGCCACTACGGCCACGCTCCACGGGCACAAGGTCCTTGATTTTGCCGAAGTCCATCTTTAACTTGTCGTTTATCAAGGCTGAAAGCTGCTCCTGGGTGTACTCAACACGCCAACGGTAAAAGTCTGACGTTTCCTGGTCATAATCGTTAAGCACCTGCGAAAGTATGCGTCTATCCTCCGTATTACAATATGACTCCGGGCAGGAACGAATCCATCTGTCAGCCTCGGCTTCGTCTGTTAAGTCAGGCAATGTGGCCATACCGTCGCCACTGTCACGCAAGGCAACAAGATACGGTTGCGGCCTGTCTTCCCAACAGTACTGGAATTCTTCAGTAATTCCACCGCAACACTTGCTGAAACGCGCATCGCAGATTTCCCCTCCGTATGTCAGTATTTGGCCGCGCGTTTCCCTCACGGCCTGCTCCACGTGCACGTTCGTTGCCTTTGTGATGCCTTGGTAACGCTGGCAGTGGTCATCAGCGCACACGTCAAAGATTGTATGGTCATCCCGGTCGTACCAACGTATCAGTTCGTCGTCCTTCTTTACAAACGAGAAGAAGCCGTTGCCACCTGTATCCTGACGGCGGCGGCGCTCCATCTGGGCCAACAACCAACTGCGCGAAATTACGGCATGGGCCTTCAGGAACTCAATGGACGACGTCGCTTTCATCTCGCTTGAAATTACACTTACGAGGTAATCTTCGACCGGCAGACAATTAATCGCACATACTTTGTCAGCCTCCACCACGAGTTTCAATGTGCCTTTAAACGTCTGCGTCTCCTGTCGCTCCCAATGGAAGTCAACCCCGATAGTAACACTTTCAAGCGAAAAAGATACACCGTCACCATACGGAGTGAAAGTAAGCTCACGGTAAAGACTGCCGTTCCACGATATTCCCCCTTCCGAGAAAGTGACTTCCTGGCGGCCTCTTATAATTTCGCCCTTGGCCATATATTCACCGTTGAGCGTAAAACGTATGCTTTCGGCGCAGACAATACCAACCTGGACGCAAGGTTCCGACTTCACGCTGTACCCGTCTTCAAGGGCACTGGACAACGGCTTGGCCGTCTTTATCCTGTCAATGACAATCCTTAAGTCTTCACCATGAAGCGAAACTTCATTCAATATGGCAACAATACTTTCAGGGGTAGCTTTATTAAAGTCATCATCCCGAGGCATAATGACAAGGCCGCACATATCCAAAGCCCCCGGACTGACAAGCAACTTACCGTCACCCTCAGCATAATAGCAGTCAGGCCGGTGCTTGGCACGAGGGAATACGACAGACAAACAACGACCTGCATCCATCCAGCTTACGATGTTCATCATCGGCTCTGGCTGTCCGTCATGCAACGGCAAGGCATCATACAGCCTCCTGAACAAAGCCACGCCAGACTCCAAGTCCTTGCTCCTCACCAAGAATACAGGGCTAACCCACCCCGGGACGAACGATATGTCATTGTCGTCATCAAGCGAATAAAGCCTCTCCATGCCACGCTGCAACCTCGGCCAAGACGCCTGCAAAGGCAAGATGCCACACGTGCCAGCCTGGAAATGGAGATGGTCCGGGGCCGAAGCTCCACATTGCGGGCCGTTGTAAAACACCATCATGTCCGGATACATAGCAAGGAAGCGATACATCTCGGCATAGTTTTCCAATATGCGTTGCGGCTGGTGGGAAAGAGCAGGAATAGTGAAATGCACAGGGAGGATGGGATACGGATTGACAAGTATCTCGAACCTGTCGCCGAAACGCTTTGAGGATTGCGCTTCGGGGCGGTTCTCCCTGCACAGGAAGCACGGTCTCCCGCTTATCGACTCTTTGCTTATTGATGCGCCGGTAGACACTATCCGCGCAGGATTATGCTGCAACGTAAGTTTCTCACGCCCGCCTGTCGGCACGGTTACGCTCCTTGTCCGCACGTCCTGCAGATTGCGGTAATTACAGCGTGCAAGCTCCCATTTATCCATCTGTCTGTTGAAAAACCTCAACAGGGAATTATCCTCAAGCGACACATCGGTGCCAGCGTTCATCTTCTTCCTCGCCATAAGCTCCATCGTGCGCAGACGGTCCTTGTAA
This sequence comes from uncultured Prevotella sp., assembly GCA_944319815.1. GTDB lineage: Bacteria > Bacteroidota > Bacteroidia > Bacteroidales > Bacteroidaceae > Prevotella. Next base: position 36,605 of record CALUEX010000010.1, read on the forward strand.
AGATTGTTGGCATTCACCTTTTCAACGCTTAACGCCGAGTCGCTATTACCGCCCCAACGGCGGCAAAGATACAGTTCCGTATAAATTCTTCCTATCTTATAACGACGGCTGAAAGCCAGCCCGAGCGCATAATCCTCACCGTAACTGGTGTTCGGGAAACGTACCTGGCGCAACAAAGGCGTAAAGAAAGCACGCGGTGCACCGAGGCCATTGATGCGCAAGGCATTGTTGCATCCGTTGCGTTCCGTCCACTCGGCGTGGTCGATAAGTCCCGGAGGCAGGGTGTTCAAGTCGAAGTCGCACATCCTGTAACTGCCCACGACCATGGCGGCACGCTGCTTGTAAAACGCATCGACGATGGTCTGCAACGTGTCGGCTGACGAATAAAGGTCGTCACTGTCAAGCTGGACAGCGAAGCGTCCGCACCGGGCGTCGTCAACGGCAACATTCCAGCATCCCCCTATGCCAAGGTCAGTGCGTTGCGGAATGATGTGCACCAAGCGCTCGTCAGTGTAAGCGTCAAGCAACGCCGTAGTGTTGTCGGTAGAATGATTGTCTACCACTATGACGTTAAACGGGAACGAAGTGCGCTGCGACAGCGCGCTGTCTACAGCATCGCGGATGGTTTTCTCACGGTTGCGCACAGGTATAACGACCGTTGCCTCGAAGGCAAAATCCTGTTCGTTGAAATCCGGTTCGGAGTAATACGACGTGTCAACAAGCGCACCTACGGCCTTGAGGTGGGCCGTGACGACGCGCTCCATCTCAACCTGCACTTCACGGTTTGACGGGTTTACGTAGTCAAACTGCCGTTCACCGCTCGCCCTCGTGTCGCGTTCTTCCTCCGTGTAGAGTGGCTCGTCGATATGGAACATCCGCCCGTGGCGACTAAGGTACAGCCAAAGCTCGTACCAGCCGGCATATTTATAATCGGTGTCGTCTGCCGTTTCGGCAAATGAGTGCAGCAGCGAAGCCCTGGCCATGACCACCGAGCCGAAATCGAAATCGTCGCGAAGGCTGCCTTCCTGCCAGTCAATCACGGGATGGCGCTCCACCGTACCGCCCTTAGCCGACAGCCTGTCGGCATAAACAAGGGCTGCATCGGTCTCCATGGCTACACGCATCATGCGTTGTATTGAATACTGGCCAAGGCTCACCGCGACGTCCTTCAGGAACATCAAGGCGTAATCAGCCGTCACGCTGTCGGCTATGCTCCTCATTGACGCTGACGAATGCAAGCCGTCAACCACGATGAACGAGCAGTCGTCAGGCACCGCCGTCGTCATGGCGAACTGCCTCGTAACAAGCAAATTGATATGGCGTATCATGCGGCTGCCGCGCAACTGCCTCAACGTGTTGGCTATTGACGCAAAGTCGCTGCACGGCAAGAAACAATCTATCGTACCTTTCATTATCTTATTTGTCATAATTTAGGGACTTTCCAAGGCAAAGGAAAGACACGTTACTTCGACTTGCAAAGGTAATGCAAACCTAAGACAAATCAAAATTTTTAAGCGAACAAAATAATAAGGTGAGAAAGTAATATGAATGTCAGCGACGCTCCCATCCATTAGGAGTTAAAGGATGTAAAGAAGTAAAAAGGTAAAAGGGTAAAAAAACGGATGGCATGAATTTATCACACACGTTTTACCCTTTTACCTTTTTACCCTTTTACCTTTTTACCGTTCTATCGTTTTACCGTTCTACTTTCTTGCCTTTTCACTTTTAAATATCGCGTGCCTGCCGAACACTATGACCTCGGCCATGAAATAATTGAACAGCCCGGATATGAGCAGGGCGGCAAGGTTGCACCAGACGACACCCCAACCAAACAGCCTCTCGAAAAGGAGAAGGAACAACATCTTGACAAGGAAGCCGAGGGCCGACGACAGGTTGAAGACAACGAAACGCCTGCAAAAGTCGCCCGCGCAACGGTTGTCGATGCGGCTTTTCCATATCCAGCAATACGAACAGAGGAAATTGCTGAGCACGGCGAACTCGAACGAGATGACCGGCGAAACGATATACTGCCCCCAGTAAGAGTGGAATACGAACGTGGAACACAGCCACAGCACAAACGTGTCGACGCCCGTGCCGAAGAGGCGGCTCACTACGAACTCTGCATATCTTTTTAATTCGTTGCGCATGGTTTTGCCGGTTTGTCAGTCGTTAACTTTCAGTGGGTCTTGCTTGGCCAGCACCCGTTTGTCCTTGGCAAACTGCACGAAGTAGATGACGAACAGAAGTACGGCGATGACGAAGCCGACGACGTCGAACACGCCGAAGCTGACGCCTCCGAACAGACTGTAACGGTCGTCGGCCCACGACGTGTACATATACAGCGTGTTAATCAGTATGACGATTATGCGGAACTCCGTAGGGCCGAAGCTGCTGTAAGTCAGGCGGAACTCGCCTTTCAGGATAGCGCCTATGTAAGTGTAGATTGACAAAACCAGGTAGCCGGCCAGCACGAGCATGGCCACGTCGAAGCGGAACATCGGCGACAGGCCGGCGCCGATGAACATTACGCACTGTGTGACGGCGTCGAGCGTATGGTCGATGAAGAAACCGTAGATCGGTCTCTGCGTATTGCGTACACGGGCGAGCGTGCCGTCAAGGCTGTCACCAAACCAGTTGACCACAAGGCCCAGCGACGACAGCCACAGCCAGTAGACATTATAGTTTGCCATGAAGAAGCCAACGGCGCAGATTACCGCACCGGCGACTCCGACGAACGTCAGCATATCAGACGTCACCCACCGCGGCATACGCTCGGCGAGCCATACGAGCACCTTCTTCTCGGCGGCGTTGAGCAATGAAGTCTGTATCCTTGAGGCTGATTCTTTTCCCATTGTTGTTTTTTGCTTGTTTCCCTTACCTATTAAATAATTGGGTGCAAAGTTACATCTTTATTACGTACATTTTAATATTTTATTAGTTAAAGTTGTTAAAGTCGGCAACAACAGCTATGCCAGGGCTTGCATTTCGTATGGCGGAAGTTTCTATTTTTATGTTGCTTATTGCTTGTGAATTGGATATTTTTCAGTATCTTTGTCTCATAAAATGAAACTTTTACATCTTTTAATTATGTCAAACTAAAACTTAACTGCCATGAAAAAGCTTAGCTTGTTCGACTATTTCGTGAAATGTTACAAAGAGTATGCCAACTTTGAAGGGCGTGCCCGCCGGCGGGAGTTCTGGGGCTTCATGCTGTTTTGGTATATCATCTATTTAGCCGTGTACGGCTTTTTTATGTTGGCTTTCAAAGATGACGCCTTTATGATGACCGTCGGAATGGTCATATGCTTTTTGCTTGCCATAGCCAGCATTGTTCCGCAATTAGCCGTGTCAGTGCGCCGTCTCCACGACATAGGCAAGAGCGGATGGTATTATTTTGTTAATTTCATACCCTTAATCGGCAGCATCTGGCTGCTGGTAATGTTCTGTACCGACAGCGAACCGTCTGAAAACAAATATGGCAAAAATCCGAAAGAGCCGATGTTTGCATAACCTTGGATTATTTATTTAACATGGGTTAGGCAGTAATATCACACAGAACCCACGTTTGCCAGCATCCATCCAAACAACAAAAGGCATCGAATTACATCGTAAAACGTGCCAAACGACATAACAAAAGGCGGCATTTTGCAATGCAAAATGCCGCCTTTTAGGAAACGACTTGTAAGTCGTTGTATTTCAACAGATTACTGGTGTTGCTCGCGCAGGAGGTCGTTCACGGTCTTTACGGGGTTGAACGTAGAGAGCGGAACTTCAACGAAGACGGTGTTCCAGTCGCTCATCGCACCGTTCCAGAGGCCCGGCAGCTCGAGCGCCTTCAGCTCGCGGCCGTTCTTGCTCTTGCTGCTGATGAAGCCGGTGGTCTTGTCTACATAGTCAGGCAGGTTGAAGGGCTGGCCCTTGTAGTCCTTTACGGCGCAAACAAGGTCAACGGGATTGAAGTGGGTTCCTTCCGTAAACATCTTCATGTACTCGTCGTTGCTCTTGTCAATCTGGCTGCTTTCAAGTATTTGCAGGCTCACCGTGCCGTCCTGGTTGTACGTAAGGAACGGGCCGCCGCCAGGCTCTCCGACGTTCTTCACCACTCCGCAGACGCGCATCGGACGGTTGAGCTTCTTGTGCAGGTAGATTACCAGTTCGGCGTCCTCAAGCTGCTTGATGTCGTTCTTGCGGCAGCACAGGTCGCGCTGGACGAAGCGGATAATCTCCTCCAGCTGCTCGTGGGTGTATGTGCCGGTGTCCAACAGGCGCAGGTAGCCGAAGGCCTTTGCCTGCAGCGTTACCAGCATTCCGGCCAGGAGCTGCTTGTAGGTGACGGTGTCGCCTTTCAGGCGGTCGGGCACTACGTTGTCGATGTTCTTTATGAACACCACGTCAGCGTCAATGTCGTTAAGGTTCTGGATGAGCGCGCCGTGCCCTCCGGGACGGAACAGGAGCGAACCGTCGGCGTTGCGGAACGGAGTGTTGTCGGGATTGGCTGCCACGGTGTCGGTGCTCGGCTTCTGCTCGGAGAACGTAACGTCGTACTTTATGCCGTACTTGGCGGCGTACTGTGCGCACTTCTCTGCCAATTTCTTCTCGAACAGCTCCTTGTGCTCGTGGCTTACGGTGAAGTGTATGTGGGCCTCGCCGTTCGATGCGGCGTAGAGCGCGCCCTCCACGAGGTGCTCCTCGAGCGGGGTGCGCGGGCCTTCGGCGTATTTATGGAACAGTAACAGGCCTTTGGGCAACTGACCGTAGTTCAGCCCCTTGGCGTCGAGCATATTGCGCACAACGGCCTTATAGTCGCCTTCAGCCAGAAGGGCGGTGATGTTCTTGCCTTCGTTGCGCTTGCAGGCTTCGTCTAATTCATCGTAAAATGCGAACTTCGTGATGTTGTCAAAGTATTTCTTTTCGAAGTCGGTCTGCGGCTCGTCGTGGTCGCCGTCGAGGAAGGCGAACATATCCTTGAACATACGGCTGGCCGCTCCGCTGGCCGGGACGAACTTGACGACCCTCCTGCCCTCGGCCTTATAGGCGTTCCATGCGTCGATATACTTAGAGCGCTCGTCATCGGCCGGAGCCACGATGCCATTGCCTATGCCGGCAGCGGCGTCAATGCGGAGGAAGGGGAAACCGTTTTTGAATTCTTCAAGCTGCGCCTCAACCTGCGCCTCGGTGATGCCTTTGCCGGCAATCTGCCTTAAGTCTTCTTGTGATAGCATAAGTATTGTTTTTATTTAGGTTAATGTATTAGTAGCATGATATTACTTAAACCAGTGACAAAAATAACGATTTTCATTTAAAAAACACGCTTTGAGGCATTAAAAAGTTATTACTTTGTGCAATAAAACTTACAATTTTCATTTTATAACAGCCAAAACCTGTGTTTCTCGGAAAAAATAACTAAGTTTGCATCAATGGACAGACTCATATTCACACCCAACGAACGGAGCGAGGCACTCGCCGTCGCACGCCGGCTGAAGACAAGCATCAGCCGGCTGATAAAGGAAAAAGACGAGGAAAAAGTATTCGCACACATAAAGAAATCATTGCGAAACGGCGCCGTAGGCCGTGACGTCTTCGGCCTTAACCCCATACTAATGGCGTTGCAGACGGCACAAATCGCCGTCGACGAAATCGGCCTGAAGCGCGACGGCGTACTGGCCATCCTGCTCTATGCCGTGGCCGAGACCGACGACGCGGGGCTTGAGAACATCAGGCAAGAGTTCGGCGACAGCGTGGCACGCATTATCCACGGCATCTGCAAGATACAGGAACTGTACAAGAAGAACCCCGTCATCGAGAGCGAGAACTTCCGCAACCTGCTGCTCTCTTTCGCCGAGGATATGCGCGTAATCCTCATCATGATAGCCGACCGCGTCAACCTGATGCGCCAAATAAGGGACGCAGAGAACGCGGAGGCAAAGACCGAAGTGAGCGAGGAGGCAAGCTACCTGTACGCCCCACTGGCCCACAAGCTCGGCCTTTACAAGCTGAAAAGCGAGCTTGAGGACCTCAGCCTGAAATACCTTGAGCACGATGCCTACTACATGATAAAGGACAAGCTCAACGCAACGAAGAAAAGCCGCGACGCATATATAGAAAGGTTTATCGCCCCGATAGACAAGAAGCTGCGCGACGCCGGCTTCAAGTTCCACATGAAAGGGCGCACGAAGAGCATACACAGCATCTGGCAGAAGATGAAGAAACAACAGTGCGGGTTCGAGGGTGTGTATGACTTGTTCGCCATACGCATCATCCTCGACGCGCCCGTTGACAAGGAGAAGATGCAGTGCTGGCAGGTATTTGCCATCATAACCGATATGTACCAGCCCAACCCCAAGCGTATGCGCGACTGGCTGAGCGTGCCTAAGTCTAACGGTTACGAGAGCCTCCACATCACGGTTCTCGGCCCGGAAAGCAAATGGGTGGAAGTGCAAATACGCACGGAACGCATGGACGAGGTTGCCGAACGCGGCCTGGCTGCCCATTGGCGCTACAAGGGAGTGAAAGGGGAAAGCGGCCTTGACGAATGGCTCAACAGCATACGCACGGCACTCGAAAACAAGGACGACCTGCAGGTTATCGACCAGTTCAAGATGGACTTGTACGAAGACGAGGTGTTCGTGTTCACGCCGAAAGGCGACCTGATGAAGTTCCCCAAGGGCGCCACTGTGCTCGACTTTGCCTACCGCATACACTCGAACATCGGCAACCATTGTATCGGGGCTAAAATCAACAACAAGGCCGTCACCTTCCGCTATGTCCTGAAAAACGGCGACCAGGTGGAAATAACGACGTCTGGCGCACAGAAGCCCAAGCAGGAATGGCTGAACATCGTGAAGACGAGCCGTGCCAAGGCCAAAATCCGCATGGCACTGAAAGAACTTATGGTGAAAGACGGGGCTTACGCAAAGGAGATGTTCGAGCGAAGGCTCAAGAACAGGAAAATCGAACTGGACGAAAGCACCGTGTCGCACCTCATAAAGAAACTCGGCTTCAAGGAGGCAAACGACTTCTACAGGCACATCGCTGACGGTGCACTTGACGTAAACGACGTAATAGAGAAGTACCAGGAACAGCAACGCCACGACAACAACGCCCAGCCGCAACAGCCCGCACGCAGCGCGGAAACATTCAACTACGAGAACCCGAACGAAACCATCGCCGGCGGAAGTGACGACGTGCTCGTGATTGACCGTAACCTTAAGGGCGTTGACTACAGCCTTGCCAAATGCTGCCACCCCATCTATGGTGACGACGTCTTCGGTTTCGTGACAGTAAACGGCGGCATAAAAATCCACCGTACCGACTGTCCTAACGCACCGGAGCTGCGCAAACGCTTCGGCTACCGCGTCGTAAAGGCAAAATGGAGCGGCAAGGGCAACTCTCAATACTCCATAACGCTGAAAATCATCGGCAACGACGACATCGGCATCGTGAACAACATAACGAGTATTATATCAAAAGAGGAGAAAATCATGATGCGCAGCATCAACATCGACAGTCACGACGGCCTATTCAGCGGCAACCTGGTAGTAAATGTCGAAGACACCTCGCGCCTGGAACAGCTCATAAAGAAACTGCGCAACATAAAAGGCATAAAACAAATAATCAGGCTGTAAAATCCGCCATGGCATCCCTCCTTAATCAATGAATGCCCGCATTTTGCCAAGCATTTGACATTAAAAAACATTGCAACGGCAACAAACTGACAATGTATTGACAAAATGCGGACATTCATACCTTTAATGCAAAAGGCGCAAAATACAAACTTTACCATCAAGAATAAAGTAGTGTGACCATACAAGCCACCAACACTTAGTACCCACCCATCCTTAAATTCGTCAAAAAATCACAGCAACTTGCCCTAATCAAAATACGTATGGCGAGTTAATACACAATGGAAAACATAAAAAGAAAATCGCTAAATCCTCGTGATGAACAAAGACTTAGCGATTATCTTTATAAGGGTGGAGGGTGGGGCTCGAACCCACGACATTCAGAACCACAATCTGACGCTCTAACCAACTGAACTACATCCACCATGTCTGCCATGACGTTTATCGTGTCAAAGCGAGTGCAAAGGTACGGGATTTATTTGAAACGGCCAAATAAATCCCGTATTTTTTTCTGTTTCATGTTAATTTGCCGGTGTCTGTGGAGCTTTCGGAGCTGCAGGAGCCGTTTTTTCCGCCCCACCTGTTGCCTTGGCTGGAGCAGCCTGCTTTGTCTGGCTTGCACCGAAACCTGGCAGGTTATTAGGATTAGTCTGCTGCTGTTCAGTAGCGTTACGCTCTATTACGCTCTCTGACGTAACGGCTTTAGGAGCCACGTATGCGCAGACGATGCTCAATAATACCATCGCTACGGCAAGTCCCCATGTAGTCTTCTCGATTACGTCGGTTGTCTTGCGCACGCCCATGATTTGGTTGGACGATGAAAAATTGGAGGCGAGTCCGCCGCCTTTCGATTCCTGTATCAGCACAATTCCTATCATGAGCAGTGCCGCCAGTACGATTAAGATTACAAATAATGTGTACATTGTTTTTATTTATATTTATTATTTATTATCAACTTTTCCAAAAAACGGATTTGGTCTGCAAAGTAAGCATTTTTTTTTGGATAATTCAAATTTAAACGCTTAATTATTTCCAAAGCCTTTGAATATCTCCCCTGACGGATGTAAATCTGCGCTAACGTTTCGGTAAAATACTTCTCGTCCCCTTCTTTTTTATCGTTGCTTGCTATTTCAGGTAGATATTCGGGCTCGTCCTTCAACTCTATCTTGCCACCGTCATTGTTTATGAAGTTGTCTATCAGGTCCTGTCCCTTCATTGCCGAGCTGCCATCTTGCGGCTTGTCATCGTCACTTTCCGTCTCTAATAAGTAAGCCACGTAATCTATGGCTGCATCTGCAGGCGTAGGCTTGCGTTTCTTCTTTCCGCCAGTGCTGTCTTTACCCGTAGCTTCCGCCGGTATCGAATCAAGGAATTGGTCTATAAGCGATATGGTACGGCTTCCGCCATCTTCGTCTCCTGCAGGAACCTCCGCCTTCTCTGTCTTCCGTTCCGGGGCGCGCAGCTTATAGTGAGCAGCCTCAACAAGGTTGAACACCACCTCACGGTCGGTGACATATACGGCCGAACGCCTAAGCTCCTCGTCAAACGTAGGGTCGTGCAACAAGTACAGGTTTTGGAGCATCAACAGCCTGACCGTCTGGAAATACGGGTACATGGCAAGGAACGAACGCAGGTCGTACAGCGTCTCCTTGTCCATAAGCTCAGGGTGCTTTATCAGTTGCTCCAGGTCTGTAACGTTCATGTCTTTACCAATTTGCCACGGTAGCGTTGAATATCTGGTCGGTTATGTCTTCAATCATCTGTGTCACGAGTTCTTCCTGCACAGCCGTGAACGACTGCGTAGTCTCGAACGACGTCGTAGCCGTAAACTGCCGTTCGAAGTCCTCATTATGATTAGCGTTGTTCGTGAACCTTACGTTCACCGTCATCGACAACTCGGCCTGGGCTGATGTGCCCTCTGCCGTCACGGCCTTGTTACGCTGTGAATACTGCGTTATTTCTCCCTCAATCTTCAGGTCGCCGTTATTGCGGACTTGTATCAGGCGAGTATTGTTGGCGAAAATATCCTTCAGCTCGTTGTTGAATATACTCCCCATCGGTGCCCACACATAGCTTGAGCGTATTGGGAAGTCAGCTATCTGTATAGTCTTAGTCTTTGAATAGTCGATACTTGCGCCATTAAACTTATACGACACACTGCACGACACCAAGGCCACGGCGGCCAAAGCCATCGCTACAATCCTTTTCACGCGGGATTTCCTGTTATTTGTCAAGTCCATATTGCTTTATCCTTCTGTAGAGGGTGCGGTCTGATATACCCAGCTCCTTGGCGGCTTTCTTCCTGTTGCCACCGTTGCGTTCGAGAGCCTTCTCCACCATCTGCCGGCCAAGGTCTTCGAGGTTCAGGCTTTCGGGCTCTGATATTTCCTCGGCAACGGCATCCTGTACTGTCGGAGCCTGGCGTTGCCCGCTGCTTATTGTTGCCACCTGACCTGATATAATCCGCGGCAAGTCGCCATCGGTTTGGCTTACAGACTGCCCGCGAGTCGAGTCAATCTGTTTCCTCAGGCTGTTCATCTCGCGGCGCAGGTCGCCAACGTTGGTGCGCAATTCATACAATATTTTATATAGCATCTCGCGCTCGCTCTCGAACGAATGGCTGCCGCCCGTCTGGATGGTGGCAAGCTGCGTGCTCTCGGCATCTTCTGGAATAAACTTATGTATAGCCGCTCCGTCAATCACGCGGTTCTCGCTCAACACCGACATTTGCTCGGTGATATTCTTCAGCTGGCGCACGTTGCCAGGCCACTTATATTTCAGCATTATTGCCCTGGCCTCGTCGGTCAGCGTGATTTTGGGCAAGTGGTACTTCTCCGCCATCTGCATTGCGAACAGGCGGAACAACAACACTATGTCCTCGCCGCGGTCGCGCAGCGGCGGCATCTGTATGGGGATTGTGTTAAGCCTGTAATATAAATCTTCGCGGAAGCGTCCCTCGCTGATGGCCTTGCGCATATTGACGTTCGTCGCCGCCACTATGCGCACGTCGGTCTTCATGATTTTCTGGCCGCCCACGCGGATGTACTCTCCCGTCTCAAGCACGCGCAGCAGCCTGGCTTGCGTGGCGAGCGGCAGCTCCCCCACCTCATCAAGGAAAATCGTACCCTTGTTGGCCACGCCGAAGTAACCCTCGCTTTCGCCGATTGCTCCCGTAAACGAGCCTTTCTCATGGCCGAACAGCTCGCTGTCAATCGTGCCTTCGGGTATTGAACCGCAGTTGATTGCAAAATACTTTTCCCTGCGGCGTGGCGAGTTGTCATGGATTATACGCGGGATAATCTCCTTGCCTACGCCGCTCTCGCCAATGATGAGCACGGACAAGTCTGTCGGCGCAACCTGCAAGGCCACGTCGAGGGCGCGGTTCAGTCCGTCGCAGTTGCCCACGATGTTGTACCGCTGTTTTACTTTCTGCAGTTCAGTAGTATTCATTTAGCTGACAAAATTACGCATTTTATTTTAAATTCTGCCACTTGCCGCATGAAAATTGTATTTTGTTAAAAGAAATGCAGGTTTAGTACGGCAACAAAAACGTTTCTATACTTTTGTGATATATGAAATAAAAAATAAAGGCAAACGGTAAAATAAAAGCATCCAAGCGTAAATTCAAGGTTCACCACTTGGATGCTGTTCTGTCACTTATTTCTAAGTTCTCTTAGCTTGTTACGGAAATCCATGTTTGCAACATTCCTGTTGTTCTGGATGTTCAACGGTGGATTGTAATAGTCAATCAACTGCTGCTCTAATACCCCTACTTCATCAGCATTTGCCGCACAGTAAAGCAACAGCAAGTTGTCGCGCATCCAATCTGACAGTATTTCCTCGTCTGCTGCTTCAAACTTAGTCTTTCCATTGTCGGGCTTATTGGCATCCCTGGGGATTTTCTTCATTCCCATCATGCTTCCCAACGACTTACGCAAGGTAGACCTTCCGGCATTGTTGCCTGTAAAGTGCTGGCGGTAGTCTCTCTTTCTAAGGCTATCCTTGCTGATGCCCGTGTAGATTACGTCGTAAGCCTTGCCTTCATATTCACGGGTTTTCATCGCTGGCTCAATCCCGACGTCGGGCAACTTAGCCCCCTTGCGCATCACTACGATGTAATTGCCGGGGCAGTCTGGCAGGTCGTTCTCCGCATTCTTGCTTGGGTCGAACATCTTGAATTCCAGTTGCTCTAATTCTTTTTCGTCCATAGTCTTTTTATTTTTGCTGTAAAGCGATGTTTAGCTGGTTATAGATTTCATTGAATGCGCTACTTTCCGCCCCACTGATTTTTCCTGTAGGTTTACTTTTTCTATAGTCCTCTTTTATGTCATCTCTATTTATGTTCAATAAAGATGTTGCATTTTCGATTACGTCAGGATACTTTTTCTTTAGGAAGTCTCCGATTTTATCTAAAGCACGATACCGAACATCAGATTTTAGTTGCCGTCTGTTGTATTCTTCAACGACTTTCTTTTTTAATTCATTCCATGTCATAAATATCAATATTTTAGGGTTAATGAATAATTATTTTACCAATACTTTTTGTCTGCTGCCGTCGCTCATTTCAACGATGTTTATTCCTTTTTGTGGAGCGGACAAAGGCTTGCCGTCGATTGAGCAACGGGCTACTTCAACAACGTTGTCTGGTGTTTGAATGTTGTCTACGCCCGTTGATGTATCCATTTCGTAAATGTTCCAAAAGTTTTTCCAACTATCTGCGGCTTGATATGCGGTTAATGAACTTTTGGGAACATAAACTACTGCATCCAAATATTACTTGTTCGTAAATCCTGCTCCATCAATACCTGATGGAGGATTTGCCTCGTCGGTTCATACGTATTTGCTATATTAGGATAATTGCGGATACTCATTTATATTGAGGTTTTGTTGTTGGTTGCCAAACTGCAGACGGCCAGGGGCTTGCCCGTTCGTGGCTTTCCGGCTTGCCACAGCTACCCTTTTGCGGGACAATAAGCCATGGAGGCCCGGGTATAAGCCGTAGGCCGGCGCGGTGGATTTCTCCGTCGGCCGTGCGGGTCAAGGGCGGTGGCGTGTCGTGGTCACGAGTTGCGCTTCAGGGCCTCTTCATAGACGCGGCGGACGCGCTCACGGAGATGCTGCGGCTTGATGACCTCGAGCGAACGGCTGCGCGAAAGCAGCTCCATGACGAAGTCGTTGGTGATGCGCAGGCGCAGGGATATGCGCAGCTCGTCGGGCGTGTCGGCAATGATGCGCTGCGAATGGTGTATGGGGTCCGACTTTACGAAGCGGCCGTCGAGGGCGTCGTAGCGCAGCTCGATGTCCTCGACGGGCATCGAGGGGTCGTTCCACAACCCGTAGCAGTCGCGGAACAGCTCGCTTACGTCGATGTCGGTGTTGCGCTTGAAGGTCTTGTCCGCAATCACTTCAAGGTTGCGTATGCGGTCAATGCCAAAGGTCTTCATCACCGCGCCGTCGTAAGCCAGCAGGTACCAGCGGCGGTTCGACTCCTTAAGGTAATGCGGCAACACGGCAAAATGCTTCTCGCTGCCGCCGTCGCGATAGTTTACATAGCTGAACTCTACGGGGTGCAGGTCGCGGATAGCCTTCACGAGCGGCATCAGCCATTCGCTGTATAGCGGGCGGTGGTGCTCGGCGAGGACGAAAGACGACAGGTTGGCGTCGCTGTCAAGGGCGTTCAGCAGGTCGAAGTTCATCATCAACTCGCACACGCGCTCGTCATACTCGCTGTAGTCCTCGCTGACGAAATAGCCCTGCCGTGCCCTGCTGAACGATATGCCTACACCGAAAAGCTCGGCTATGTCAGCTATGTCGCGCTCCAGCGTGCGGGAGCTTATTTCACCGTAGCCGTAACGTTCGGTCATGCACGTGTTGACATACTCAAGCAGTTCGTCCTTCGGCACGAACCGTCCCCTGCGCCTTACCTTGCTCAATATGAGGAGCATACGCCTCATCCCTTCTACTTGTTTACTCATGGCCTGTTGTTGTTTTTCTGCAAAAATATCAATACACAGCGACAAAATATGTCGCTGTGGATTTTTTTTTGCATCTTCGGCGACATTTTACGACGAGGGCCGGGACCACCGGCTGGTTAACCCCAATCGGTCATTAGACCGCAATGTTTTAATTTCTATAGTTTTAACGCCAGTTCGGTATAAAGTTAATACCACATTGATATGGGAAATTACCCCACTGTAGGGACATAATTTTGAAGATTGCTCCATTAAGACGCAATCGTGTCCTGAATTCTGGAAGAACGTTTTTATTGACATAGCCTACTTATACGCCTCTCCGCGGCGTGCGGACATAATAAATTATGTCCCTACAGAGGGTGTTTTCTTATACCGAACTCACGTAGGTTTATTATTGCTTCTTGCCGTCTTATGTACTTCTGCCGCCTTTCGCCCGACGAGTTCCGCCACGTCTGCGAGGCCCTTTACCAAGACGGCTGGGCACGGATGCGTATGTTGGCCACAATCACCGTGCAGCCCCACGTCCGCAAGCGGCTCACGCCCGAAGCCCTGCTGCCCCTGCCGTGGGAAAAGAAGCCGAAACACGAAGCCGTGCCATTGCACGAAGACAAGGCACGGCTGGAAATGCTGATGAAGAAAATGAAAAAAGGCTAAAGACCGCCCCACCACCAAGGGAAGTGGCTGCCCTTGTCAACGTCGAAATTGACAATGCGGCATAGTAAGACGACGCCTGAAACAATAAACAAAGCGAGGCCGATAAGGGTTACAATAACGTTGTACATCACACAAAGGCCGCAGAACAGCAAGACGTTTGACAGGATGAATAAAAGTCCCCATCCGCTGAAAGTTTCTTGTTTGTTTTCATCGTTTTGCATAAAGCTATTAAATTAGTGTTCCACAAAAATATGTGGAAATATTGCATACAGCCAAATAAAAAGCAGGAAATATGTCAAAAGAGATAAAATTCAACGTTCGTTTGACTGTTGACGGTAAAGAACAGTTACAGACTGCAACCGTGGATGTCCGGGAATTGCGCGAGGCTATCGAATCGACAAGGACGCCGACTCAACGACTTACTGATGCTTTCATTCATTTCAACCAAGGCATAGAGGTTGTACGTAATCTTTCGGATGCTTTTTCGTTCTTATCGGACAGACTGAAGGCCACGGCGCAGCAGAGCCGCGACGTAACGACGCTCACGGGCAAGACCGGCGGGGAAATGCAGAAGCTGCGCAACGGCGTGCAGGCCGTGGCCGAATACTTCGGCAAGGATTTTAACGAGGTGCTGCGTTCCGTCAACTCGTTGTCAAAGGGCTTTGGCGTGTCGATGGATGAGGCTCTCAGGCTTGTGCGCGATGGGATGGTGAGCGGGGCTGACGCGGGCGGCGACTTCTTGGATACAGTGCGCGAGTATCCCCGTTACTTCAAGGAGGCACTTTGCCGTTGTCGGCATATCGAACCTTATAAGCACGGTTAAGGCTCTCAACCTTGTGTCAAGGGCGCGCAATTTTGCGAATTACGTATTATCGCCAGTGGCGTTTCGCATGGTAGCCGTTGTCTGTTTTCATTGTTACCCGGACGCCCAGACCGAGCGTCCCTACGTGGATGGCATCGGTTAAATAAATGGGAGTCGCTCTTTTTACCGCGAGGTCGGTGTAAGCCTTATACCGCAGGGCAAAAACCAAGGCACGGCAAAGGTTGGTTGCTTATACCGACAATAACGTGCCGGTTAGCGTTTCGCCAACGTTGTCATTTCACTTGGAGATTGGCGCATTGCTGAAAGGGCATCTCTTGCGACATAAAAGGGCATCTCTTGCATTGCAAAAGATGCCCTTCCTGACGGTAAAAGATGTCCTTTCGCGGCGCGCCGGGCCATGACTGGCTACGTGGCGCGGTGCGCGCCGGCTTAGAAACCGATTTTACGCTTCGTGCCGCCCTTCACTATCAGTTCCTCGTCGCACAGTTCCGTGATGGCTGCAAGGCCGCCGTCAGCCCCGCCGTAGAGTATGTTGCTGATGGTGTGCTTGCGCGCTATGTTCTCTATTTGGCCGCCGCTGAAGTCGTAACTCTCGGCCAGCGTGACGGCGTCGGCTTCGTTAAGGCCGGGCAGCATGGCTTGCCAGATGGCGCGCTTGGCGTCGGTGCAGGGCTTGTCGAACCTGATTTTGTAGAGGAAGCGGCGCTCGAAGGCCTTGTCCATGTTCTGCGTCAGGTTGGTCGTTGCTATCAGTATGCCGTCGAGCTTCTCCATCTCTTGCAGGATGATGTTCTGTATGGTGTTTTCCATTTTGTCAACGGCGCGCTCGGCTCCCTCCTGCCTTTTGCCTATGAGGGCGTCGGCCTCGTTGAACAGCAGGATGGGCGCGATGTCGGCTTTGTCGGCTATGGCGCGGTAGCGGTCAAAGAGTTCTTTCACGTTTTTCTCGCTCTCGCCCACCCAGCAGCTCTTTATTTCGGCGAAGTTCACCTGCATGATGTCTCGCCCCGTGAGGCGTGCCAGCTGCAGGGCGGTCTCGGTCTTGCCCGTGCCCGGTGCCCCGTAGAACAGGCAGGCGAAGCCCGTGCGCATACCGGCGGCCTTCAGTCGGCCGCGCACCTCGGCGTAACGCTCATTGCCCAGCAGCATGGCCAGCTGGCTTACCTGCCGCCGCTCGGTGTCGTTGTAGAACAGTTGTTTCTCGGCTATGTCCCCGTGGCGCACCAGCTCCTTCGGGCTTACCTTCCTTGTGGTGTTGATGTCGAGTTCGGCCAGCATCTCGCGCTTGGCCTTGTCGGTCAGGCGGTAGGCGTTGCGGTCGGCAAAGCCGTCGTAGTTGGCAAACTCCACGAGGCCTGCCTCTTGCAGTTCGCTCACGTTGTGGGCCAGTTCCGACTTCAGGCGGCGTGCAGTGCTCTTCGTATTGAACAGGTCTTCAAACTGGTGGGGCACAATTTTGTCGTCATCGTCGTTGACTAACTGGCTGGCCATATAGATGAACAGCACCCCCACGGGGCTTATGCCGCCGTCGCCGAACAGCTCGTATTTGCGCAGCTCCTGTACGAACTCAAGGTTGCCGTTGTTGCCGAACAGCGTTGACAGTTCGTGAACGAGGCCGTCGTATGACAGCTCATCGCTGTTGCGGCTGTCTAACAGGGTCTCTATTTCGCCGAACAGCTCGTCGCACGTAAGGTTCTTTGGCTCGGCCGGCACGTAGGCCTCGTTGCGGCTAAAGGCCTCGATAACCTCCAGCGGAATGCGGTAAGTAATCGAGTCGCGGTCGCGCCGGCAGCAGATTAGCTTGCGCTTAGCCAGGTCTTCAATGTCTTTACCGTATTTCATTATGCTGACGTTGCGGCACTTCAGGTGCGACGCAAGCTGCTTAAGCTGTATGCGGTAGTCGTTACTGTTGTCAACAAACAGTGCCAACATAACGGCCTGCACCTTGCTGACCGACAGCTTGCGGCATACGTAGTTGATGTACCTGCCCGCCTTTCGGTAAAACTCGTCGCTAAGGTTAGAACCTTCCGACAGCTCAACAATCTGCTCGATGGCGGCCAGCAACGTCAGCCGGCCCGTCTTCTTCGTCTCTTTCGTCTCGCTTCCCGTCTTCGTCTTCATTTCAAGTGTTCTCATCTTCTTTCTCCTTTCATCGTTGTTCGTGGTGAAAAACCGCGCTGCTGGGCGCGGTGAAAAACCATTGCCCAATAGCCGTTTGCAACTTATTTTGATGCAAAGATATATTTGCTGTGTGCCAAAATGCGGCAGATGATGAAATAATTTGGCAGAACTTTGCTTCTATCTTATGCCCTTCGGCAGTAAAAATGGTGTGGCAATATGTAATAATGGTATTGCGCGGCTACGGCAAAAAGCGTATCTTTGCAACAAAATAAATATGAATGTCCGCTACGCTCCCATTCATTAGTAGTTAAAGGAGTTCCCTCCAGTAGTTAAAGGAGTTAAAGTAGTTATCGCTCGTTTCACTCGCTAAGGAGTTAAAGACAATGGCCTTTTTTCTTTAGGAGTTAAGGAGTAATGGAGTAAAGGGGTTAAGACATTAGCCTTTTTCATCCATTCTCCTCCCCTCGGGGAGGTGGGAGGGGGCTGCTTTTCACTCGCTAAGGAGTTAAAGACACGAGCTTACGTCGCAGGGTGTCAAGACCGAGGGCGACTGCGAGTTCTGCTTCGCTTGCATACAGAACTGCCCGCAAAAGGCAATCGTGTTCAACAAGGACGGCCATCTGTTGCTCGCAATGGGCGAAAAGAACCCCAACGCACGTTACAGGAACAAGCACGTATCGCTATGGGACATAAAAGAAGCCAACCGCCAGGACTGACCTGCGGTTGGCTTCTTTGTTTTTTACTATTTGCTTTTGTCTTAGTCAGTCGATGGCTTGCCGCTGCGTTTCTTCTCCATGTTGATAAGCAACAGGCCGATGGCTGTCCAGACAAGCTCCCTTATGCGCACGATGAGGGCTACAAATATGCCTGCGTGGGCCGACAGTGCAAGTCCGGCCGTTGACATTATGAAACCACCCTCACGCCCGCCGAGCTGTAGGGGCATGAAGAACAGCAGGTTGGCAAAGAGACTTGTGAACGCAAGGATGAGCACGCTCTGCGCAAACGTAACGTCGGGCGTAAGCACAAGCAGGATGAACATGATTTCGAATGCCGAACAGAAGCGGCAAGCCAGCTCAAGCAGCACGGCCGAGGCGAACGTCTTGGGGTTCTGGTTGTGCAGTGCGGCAATCTGGCGGTCGATGGTGTCAAGCTGTTCCCTGTGTTTCTCGATGAAACTCCCTGCCCAACGCTTCACGCCCGGGATGTGGCGCATGAAGCGCATCAGCCTTACAGCCATGCCCTTGCGGTAGCCCTTGATGAAAAACCATACGCCAAGGACGCAGAATGCCCCTGCCGCCGCAAGCACCGTGCCCATGAAGAAATTTAGACGTTCCGTGGCAAGATAAATCAGGATAGACAACAGCCAGAAGATGAAATGGCTGAAGATGTGGGTCATTGCATAAAGGATGACCGACGACGAGGCTCGCTCTGTACCTATTTTAGGCGACAACGCCATGATGCGGTAAGGCTCGCCGCCCATCAGTCCGCACGGCGTGGTATAGTTCAGGGCAAACCCCGAGACCGTAATCTTGTAAAGCCAAAAGAAGTTGACGCCCGTCTTGCCTTTTGCTCCGCTCTTGATTATTATGTACCACGTCGCCGTGTTGAAAACATAGAGCAAGGCCCAAAGGGCCAAGACAGCAAAGAACCAGTATCCTGCGCTTTTCAGCCCGCTCCATACCTCGCGGTAGTCAAGCTGGGTCAGCATTATCGCAAGAATGACAACGCCGAACAGGAAAAACATATTCTGGTATTTCTTCTTCATGACGGGGAAGATGTTTGTAGGATTAAAAATTAAGAGTTAAGAATTAAGAAAATAACCTTATCAAGTTCAGGTGGCTTTCTTAATTCTTAACTCTTAATCCTTAATTATCTTTATTTTTCGCCTTCGGGATGTTGAACCTTGTCTTGTCGCTTTCGTCGCGCTTCTCGTGGTAAAGTTTAGGCAGCGGGTTTGCAAGCGGCTCGTCATACTCGGCGCGGTGGCGATACACGTCAAGCGCGAGGTAAACTGCGTGGCGGAAAGAGGCCTCATCGGCAACGTTCTTACCGGCTATCTCGTATGCAGTACCGTGGTCGGGCGAAGTGCGAACGATAGGCAGTCCTGCGGTGAAATTCACGCCGTCGCCGCGGTCAAGGGCCTTGAACGGGGCGAGTCCTTGGTCATGGTACATGGCAAGCACACCATCGAATGCATCATAACTGCCACGAGCGAAAAAGCCGTCAGCCGCAAACGGCCCGAAAACGCAGACACCGCCATCAGACAGTTCCTTTATGGCTGGCGCAATAATTTCGTTCTCCTCAACGCCGAGCAAACCTCCATCACCCGCGTGAGGATTAAGTGCCAACACGGCTATACGCGGATTGGATATGCGGAAGTCACGCTTCAGCGACTCGTTAAATATCTTAGCTTTCTCCATTATCCGTTCCTTCGTAATAGCCTGGGCTACGTCCTTTATCGGCAGGTGTGTCGTGACAAGGGCTACACGCATCACGTCGTTAAGCAATATCATCAATGAGTGCCGGCCATCCCCTGCCCTTTCCTCAAGATATTCGGTATGGCCACAAAAATGGAAGTCATCCCCTTGTATGTTATTCTTGTTAATCGGGGCGGTCACGAGAACGTCAAATAATCCGTTACTGTAGTCCTCCATAGCCTTGTCCAAGGCTTTCAATGACGCTACACCAGCCTCTTTCGACGGACTTCCAAGTTCTACCTTGACCTCTTCCTCAAACGTAGTAAGCAGGTTCAACCGGCCATTCTGGGCATCTTCCGCCGAGTTTATAATCGTAAAATTAGCCTGTATGCCAAGGGCATTGCGGTGATAAGCCGCCACCTTAGGCGACCCGTATATTATAGGCGTACACAATTCAAGCATTGCCGGGTCAGAGAATGTCTTGAATATCAACTCGTAACCTATGCCGTTAGTATCGCCGTGGGTTATCGCCACACGTATTTTCTTATTTTCCATCGTTGTATATATATTAGTAAATCTCACTTGGTCACTTTCCTGAAAGTGTGCAACACAGCCTCAACTTGTCTCATGAGGTTACGCTTCTTCATGCCTGGAGCATAAACGAACGCTTCGGCCACAACCACTCTTCGGTTTACCGTATCGATAACTGAACGAGACACGAACGGGCCGCCCATGGCATCGCCTTGCATCTCCCACAAGCCACGGCTTACCATAACCGAACACCCTCCCTGTTCAGACATACCCGACATCACGGTGCGCGCTGCTGTCCGCATATACATTCCACGGCGTTCTCCCGGGATATTTACACGCATCACGCTGTCACGCATTGCCAAGGCTCGTACAGGGTCAAGCTCCAAGCCAGGATAGGAATACACACAAATGTTCTGCATCCCGCTGGCCGCGTTGTCTGAAAACCACACGAAACGCTCGCCATGCTTGCTCGACTTCATGTCAACAGGTATCCTTATGTCATAACCAAAACCTTTCCTTACTGCCTCTGAAGCCTTTTCGTTGCATCCGGCGTTGAGCCTCGCTATTTCGACTTTCAACTCACTACCGGCCAGCAAGTCCGCCACCTGCCGTCCTACAGTTGGCATTGCACCATTAAGCTCATCCACCGATGGAGCATTTACATACACCACCACCTGCGGCCTCGCCCACACATTCCTTTCATACCTCACGCGAACGGAAGTAAACAATCCAGGGTCAACGCTTACGATGACGATGTTGCGCGCTAACCACAACCCTGCAACAAAATGAGCACTGTCTGTCAATGACACGTCAAACATCGGCTCACGCTGTGGCAATCCTGGAACGTCCTTCATCAATTCAGCCTCTAAGCCATGGGCTACACTACCGCCACCACTGGCCACAAGCAGTACCTCATAAGGACGTCCGCCGCTCTTTGGCAGGATTGAGCCTTGCCCGTTGCATGAGCAAAACACTAAAACAAGGCAAGCGAGACACACTGTAAACAGCTTCATGCCTCGCCAGAGGCCTCCCTCCTGGCCGTACTTAACAGCCCGCACGCTGCGTAAATATCCTGCCCACGGCTTGCCCGTATGGTCGTGAATATGCCATGCCCGGTAAGATAGTCACGAAAAGCCTCCATACGTGCTTCATCTGCACCTTGCAGGTTCACGCCCGGTATACGGTGAAAGCGTATCAAGTTGACACGACAGTCTAAACCTTTAAGCAGTTTCACTATCTCGCGAGCGTAAGTAGGCGAATCATTCAACCCACCAAACACTATATACTCAAACGACAGGCGGCGTTGGTGGCTGAAATCATAGCCACGCAACATTTCGACAATGTCAGCTATAGGCATGGCACGCTCCGCCGGCATCAACATGGCACGTTGCTCATGCAGGGGCGAATGCAGACTGATTGCCAGATGACACTCGCTCTCCTCGATAAACCTACGTAACTTGTTCTTCACGCCAACGCTGCTGACGGTGATGCGCCTTGGGCTCCATGCGTAACCATAATCAGCCGTCAGCACTTCCGTGGCCTTCAACACGTTATCAAGGTTATCCATGGGTTCACCCTGCCCCATGAACACGATGTTAGTAAGCGTATCGCGTTCAGGCAGAGAATACACTTGGTTAAGTATGTCTGCTACGGTCAGGTTGCCCTCAAAGCCCTGCTTCCCTGTCTGGCAGAAGAGGCAGTTCATCTTGCAACCAACTTGTGACGACACACACAGCGTGGCGCGGTCTCCTTCAGGTATATACACCGTTTCAACAAACTTGCCAGAAGCCGTCGGGAACAAGTATTTCACCGTACCGTCGCCCGACTGCATCCTGTCAGCCGGAGGCATACACCCTATTGTGTAGCAAGCCTTCAGCCTTTCACGGTTGGCTTTCGATATGTCCGTCATTCCGTCTATCCCAGCCACGTGCTTGGCGTAGAGCCACTTGGCCATCTGCCCACCGGCAAACGTCGGCAGTCCAAGCTCCACGGCCACGCCTTTCAGCTCGGCGAGCGACAACCCCAACAGGGGCTTTACGTTGTGTTCCATTAATGTTGCAGAATTATTCAAACTGCAAAGATAGTGCAACTTGGGCAAAAATCAAAATAAAAATGTGTGAAACGGACTTTTATTTTGAATTTAGACACATTGCGGCCATTGCAGTAAAAGCCAACAAAAACAGGCGTTCGTTACAACCCTGTACTTATCCAATCAGCAGGTACATTGTAACAATCGCCTGTTTTCCTTATCAGTTCATAACGTGCACTCCACTTAATTATTAGGGAATGTTATGGTTGCAACGGCGCGGAGGTTGGTTGCATTACCACTTTTTGGTTCATCTGAATCGCCAGAAACTAAATACATTACCTTTATACTACTATCAACATCTTTATAAAAAAGCGAAACATTAGGAACGAAATTATCACAAGCTACGTCTTTGTTTGTGTCTATTATATTCGAGAAATAGCCATTAATGTCAGCCTTATGTGCCAAAATATAATCAATCTCTTCCTTATTCGGCAATCTCCATTCCGCCTCTAATTCCACACCTTCGATAAGTGATTTTATGTTTTCACTTAATACTGTTTCCACGTCGTCATCGGTGAACTCCAGATTTTGGAGCTTCTTCAGGGACATCAATGTCACAACCGTCTCGTTTTCTTGTATATCCCTTTTCAGGACATAACATCCTTCATAGACTGTTCCTATTTCCGGCGCACTGCTTGACACGCCCCCGTTCGGGTCTTCCTCCCCAGGTTCCGTGGTTTCCGAACTTCCATCTTCGTTAAAATCAAAGACTACGTTGGTTGTGCCTTCCCAGGTCTCACCCTGTATCTGTCCCGACAACTCAACGCCGTCACCACTGTATGTTCCGCTGATGTTGATTTTGTAATTCGCCTTCAACTCCTCAGGGCACAGGTATGAATAACTCTTGATTTTATCGCCAACTGTAAACGAAACCTTCACCGTAGCCGAAGACACGGCCTCGAGCAGGTAGACGCTGCCGCTGCTTTTCCACGTGTTGCCAACGCCCTCACGTGTCAAGGCAACCGTATGGCTCACGCTTTCGCCTGAATAGCTGCCGTCAAGCAGGATGTTCTCATGCAGGGGACTTACCGACACAGACACGGCCGTGACGCTACCAGGCACATTGTTGATTGTCACTGACTCGAGCATCATGACCTTACGCTGCAGCGACAACATCAAAGTGTTCTCCTCGCCGTATGCCAACGTCACTGAATTATTGGCCGCCATAAGGTCGCCATGTGCCTGCCCGTCCTTCAGCCTTATCACGGTCTCCTTCGTGGCGCTCTCTTTCGTAGGCAGCTCATAAGCCGAGGCGTCGGCGCCGCCTATGGCATAAACGTCATACTGGCCCTCAGGCAGACTGAGTTGCAGTTCGTCTTCCTCTGACGCTATCGTCTCAACATCGACACAAGCGTCACTCTCGTTGAAGATGTACACATTTACGGGATAACTGACCTTTGCGTCTTCCGTAACCTGCGACATCGCAGCCCGGGTGCGTATCACCAAGGTGCTGTTGGCTTCCGCGTTTTCAATTACTTCGTCACTGGTGAATTTCTCACAGGAAAATAATGTCATCACTGCGGCAAGCAGCAACATTCTGGTAAATGTTTTCATGGACTAATACTAAATGTTAGTGGTTTGTTTTAATAAAATTATGTACAAATTTAGTTGTTTCTTCCATTTTTAACAAAAAACAATGAAAACATTACCACGCTGCGCCATGATATTTAGCTTATTTAATACAGTTACAATATATTAACAGCACAAAAACAACGCATTTTCACACCTTAGCCTATGCCACGAAACTACTTGCCGCCCACCACGTTCTTTATGTCTTGCAAGGTCAGCTTACCGGTCAGCACGATAACGTTGGTTTCGTCTTTCTCCACCGTCAGCAATACGTATTGTGCCGTGCCTCCGGGAAAGTTCTTCATGTATATGCCAGACTGTTCGCCGCTGTCGTTCACGTTCATGAGGTATTCGTAGCGGCCGTCGGCAATGATTTTACGGCAGCCGTTTTTCAAGGCCTTCGCTCCCGACCTTGTTTCCGACGAGAGGATTTGTATGTTGTCGAGCTTGCCCGCTATGGGGCTGAAGTTCATGCCGTTGCTCTTCATGCCGCGCATCATCCCCAGCAATGCCTTCGACACATAGACGGAGCTTATGCCGTTGGCCTTGCCTAATTTGTCGATGAAAGACACTTGTGCGGATGCGCATACTGCACAGAGTGCCATTGCGAGTGAAAGGATTAGCTGTTTCATGTCAGTATGGTTGTCAGTTAATTTCGATACATTGGTTTATTTGCCGGCTCACGTCCTTGGCTTTTTCATGTGCCATTTCCATCTGGGCGAAACCCTTGTTGAGGGTTGACGAGAACTTTACGATTGCGGCTTGCGCCTGTGCGTATGTGGCTTGTTCGGCCACGGCCGTGCCGGCGTGCCGGGTGTGGAGGTATATGCCCAGCGAGGCCACGATTGCTATGCTGGCGGCCATGCCCGCCGCCGTGCGCACCATTGACGCTATCCGTGCACGCCTTGCCGGTGCCTTACCCATGACGGCTACCGGCGGCGTTGCCGTACCGGCACGTGAACCGGCGGCGTCAAGCATGGCCTCCAGCCTTTGCTCAAGCCTGTCAGGCTTACCTGCCACGGTCTTCAGGGCGTTTAACGACATGAAATAGTCTTGGTCGTCACTCTGGCCGGCAGGAACGTCGTTGCCCGCAAAGAAACTTTCCAGTAACCGCTCCTCTTCTTCCGTGCTCGTTCCGTCGTAATACTTCTTCAATAATGGCTCAATCTCTCTTGTCCCCATAGCTGCTTGATGTGTTGAATTTCTCCCTTATTGCCTTTCTCGCCCTGCTTAGCGTGACCCTGATGTTCGTCTCGTTCAGGCCCGTGGCACGGCTGATTTCGTCGAACCCCATCTCGTTCACGTCGCGCATCATGATGACGAGCCGCTGCTTTTCGGGCAGTCTCTCGATGCACCGCATTATTGCGGCAGAGCGTTCCCTGCGCTCCAGGTCGGCCGCTGCGTCGCCGCCGTCGGGGATTTGGCTGTGCTCGGGACGACTGTCGCAGGTGGCTATGTGCCTGCTGCGCAGCCTGTCGTAGCATACGTGCTTGGCCAGCGTCACGCAGTAGGCCTCGGCGTTGTCTACCTGCGGCAGACTGTCGCGCTTCGTCCATAGCCTCATGAAGGTGTCCTGCACGGCGTCCTCGGCCTCCTGTGCGTTGCACGTAAGGCTTAGGGCCACGCTGTAGATTGTGCGGCTTAGCGGCAGGAAGCGCCGCTTGAACTCCTCGCAGGTCATCGTCGGTTCGTCAGGTGGGACAAGCCGTCGGCTGCAGTGAGCTTTGACACTTTCGTCCGCCAGCAGCTTGCCCCGTGTTTTTCGTTTAATGTATGTCCGCAAATTGCCACTGTAGGGATTTTGGTAAAAATGCGGACGCTTATCCGGGTTAGTTGAAGCTGAACGTGTCTTTGTTAATCATCGAGTCAATCTCGCTTTTCGGTATGTTGCAGTTCAGGTGTACCATCACGCAGTCTTCCCCGTCTGCTACCGTTATGAAAACCTCCTTTACCGTTTCGCCTTCAACGTGCCCGAGCACTTTCACCCTGTCGTCGCCGTCGAACACCGTTACGAGCGGCTCGTATGCCTTGTCGTCAAGCTCGTCGGTTATCTTGTTGAACTTTTCAACCTTGGCCTTGTCCGCGTCTTCTATGATTAGCACGCAGCCGTAGTCGATATTCTTCAGCTTTTCCATCTTCTTGCTGTCTGCCTTACCGAGATACGAGGCGAACATCGTCTTGTCGAAGCGGATAACCTGTGCGCTGGTTGCCTTTTCTAATTCGCTGATTACTTCGTCGGCCGTCTTGGCTGTGCCCGTCAGGCAGAACATCGCCGCCACGAGCAGTGTCATGATTTTCTTCATTGTCGTTGTTGTTTATAGCTAATGTTTTCGTTCCTTTATTGTGTAGACGTAAACAACAACCTTTTTGTTACATCGGAGTGATGTTTTTTTATGCCTTGCCATGCAACATTTGCCCTATCTTGTCCGTAGATTATCTTCTTTTCCGTTTACACTACCCGTTTCGTGTTGTTCTTCCACCATTTTACGCACGCTGTTTACTTCGGCGATTAATTGTGATTGCGTTGGCAAATAAAGTTTATATTCGCTTGCCAATATGGTTTTATTGTCTTCGGGAAGAGCCATGCGCACGGCTGTGTCGTTTTTGTCAGTGCAGAGCAGTATGCCGATGGTTGGGTTTTCTTCGGCAGTCTTTTCCACACGGTCGTAATAATTTACGTACATCTGCAACTGCCCCAAATCCTGATGTGTTAATTTCCCGGTTTTCAACTCTATCACCACAAAACATTTTAGCAGACGGTTGTAAAACACGAGGCGGCAAAAAACTCGTCATCTTCAAGCAAGATGCGCTTTTGCCGTGCTACAAACGTGAAACCTTGCCCCAATTCAAGCAGGAAATGTTGTAGATGGGTAATGATGGCCGTCTCCAAATCCTTTTCGTAATATGTAGGTTTTCGTTCCAATCCCAAGAACTCTAAATACATGGGGTCTTTGATTATTTCCAACGGAGATTGCGGAATGCGCTCCTTGCGGGCGACAGCGAGGACGGCCTCCTTGTCGTTGCTCAGCAACAAACGCTCGTAAAGTTGCGAATTTATTTGTCGTTCCGTTTCCCTTGCCGTCCAATTATTGTTGACGGATTCAAGCTCATAATACTCGCGCTTGTCAGGGTTGTCAATTTGTATAAGCAATCGGTATTGAGTCCAGTTTAATTGCGAACGCAGTGCGTTCGCAATCGGATAAAGGCGATAAAATTGACGGCAAAATTCTAATTGGCGTACAGAAAAACCGCTGCCATATTCAGGTTGTAACTGTTTGGCAAGGTTCTTTATAAGGTATGTTCCGTAGTCGGCACGGTCTTTCCCTTGTTGTTCTCCTTCAAATATACGTTTTCCCATGTGCCAGTACATTTGTACCCTGCAGAAGTCAACGCTACGCACGGCCTGATTACGTGCAGCATCTATAATTTTTCGGATGTCATCGAGAAAGATGTCTCGCTTTTTTGCAGATTCGTTCATAGTGCTTTTTTTGTGTTTTTAATGTCTCCTGCCGGAAGTGGCTTCATTTCATGGCTGGCGTGCAGGTATCCATTTTGCAAATATACGCATAAAGTTGAAGATATGCAATTTAATCAGTGAGCCTGTTCGGAGATTTTTGTTTGTGATATAAATTATACCCTAATATATATGCTTGCGTCAGATTGACGTATTATATGAATACGACATTACCAAGGTGTGCAGGCCACGCGCCCCTACTGGTTTAGCTGGTGTGGTACAGGTTTGTGGTATATCGTTTTGCGTTTTGCCGCTTATTGCACGATAAAAGGCCATGTTTCACGCTGTGAAACATGGCCTTTTGTAACTCCCTTGCAG